>JBFLWE010000012.1:0-84628 GCA_040758375.1 Pseudomonadota bacterium | reverse complement strand
TCGGGGCCGCGCGGCCTGCTCCTCCCGATCGAGACTTCACCGCGAAGGCAGGCTGTTAGTGATGAGAACGGTCGTGTTGCTCGCCATGAACCTGATGTGTTGCACCACTGCCGCCTCTGGAAGCAGTGACTTGCCACCGCGCGCGTGGCTGGTGACGCGCGGGCAGGCCGCCGCTGTACTGGTTGGCGAGTCGCACTTCCGCACCACTCAGGAGTTCGACAGGTACTACCAACGCATCGTCAAACCGAGTTTCCAGGCTGCCGACGTCGCGTTGCTCGAAGCGCACTTCGGCCCGGAGAACGACAGCGATCTCGGCTACAACCTTGCCGCTCCTTGTAAAACGGACGATGGTGCACCGCCAAGCGAGCGCGTCAGGCGGCGCTTTGCTCAACTGATCGAGGCGACACGTAGTGCTGGCTTCGAAGTGCCCGATTGGATGCAGCATTGGGAAGTGTTCCCAAAGAACGCCCTGACTTCACTGCATCTGCCGACGTTCGTCGCCAGGACGATCGGCCCGGTGCTCGCTGCGACGAAAAGCGAGCTCACGGACAATTCAGGCGTGGGGCAACAACTCGCCGCCGACGCGGCCGCGGCCCGGTTGCGCCGGCCACTACTCAAGGGTCTTGACACGGTGGCGGCGGTGCGGGCGCGCTATTGCGGTGCTACCGACGAACAGCGCGAAGACGTGCTCATTACCAAAGTCGATTCGACGATCGGAATGCTGCGCGTCCTCCTCGACGCGAAGGCGGGTCAAAGTGTGAACATCGGGCCGGACGTGGCGCGCGCATGGTTGGGAACGCTGAACTGCATTGCAAGTGACTCACCCTGCCGGTTTCCTGTTCAGGTCGGTGTGTTGGCGCGCTATGGCTTGGCAGTGAGCGATCTCCCGGGAAACTTCAAGTTGAGCATTCCCGACCGTACTCTGGCTTGGCGCCCTCAGATCGAGAACGCGATGCGCGAGCACCGGCGCATCTTCGTCGCTGTCGGCGTGCTGCATTTGGCGGATGTAAGTTATCGCGGGCACGTCTATCCGGGTCTGCTGACGCTGCTCAGGCGCGATGGATTCAGCGTGGTTCCGATACGCGACGAGGGTGACCTGCCGGAGAAGTTGTTGCGCCGCCGCTGGTGGGAAGACGTTTTCTCGTTCTGACCTTGCAGTTGCTCATATATGGACACCCACATCAAGACCGTTTTCGCACTCCATGCCGCCCCTGGGGCGCTGACACTGCTGGTCATCGCAGTCGTCATGCCGTTCATGGGCGGCATCGCAGTACTTGCGGACAGCGAGCCGCATGTCGAGCAGGTCGCCGCAACCTTCGGCGGTTTCCTGGGCGCCACCATCGGTGGGATTGGGCTTGTGCAAACACTCGCCGGCATTCGCGACTTCCTGGGATCGGCCGTGGCGAGGGCCTGGCTTGTTGTCACCAGTCTGCTCGCGTTGATCCAACTTCCGGTGGGAACCTTCGTGGGGGGCTACTTTCTTTGGGCTTTGCTGCGGAGCGCGCCCGCGCAGCGGCCATGATGTTGTGTGCCTTGCCGACTGCCGCCAGCCAACTCGGCCTGCCTTGTGATCCCGCATCGTTACACAGCTTGAGCCTTGGCGTGGCCGCGCGCTTCCTCGAGCTGCGCTACGGCGCACACATTGGTTCCCACCTTCCGCGCATCCTTGCCGCGCTACGGGCCGGGCGCTGCAGGTTGTTCTTCGACCGCTATGCACGCGCCGTCTCGTATGTGTCGTGGGCCCACGTCGATCATCGCGTTCACCTTGCGCTGCAAAGGCACGGGCCGGCCGCGGTGATCAATGCGAACTGGCAGGGCGGCGAGCATGCTTGGGTCATCGACTTCTTTGCCCACGAGGGTAGTCTTCCTGCTGTTCTCGCGCACCTGCGCGACGTCGTGTTCGCCGCGCAGGCGCATGTCACGTACTTCCGCTTCCGTGCCCAGCGCCGGCTCGTGAAGCAGCTCAGTCGGGCTGATCGAACCTCATTTACGGCAGGCGGAGACGGATTGTGGAGCCAGGCAGCGGGCCGCCTCGTGGACAACCCGGTGCTGCTGCACCCGATGCACGAAACGCTGATGCTCAGACTAGAGGTCGGACGTTGCATCGAAGCTTTGCACCGCGGCGGGGGCGCCGCGGGCTCGCCGCTGTGGAAAGAGCCCGGGCGCCTGAGCACGCTGGTGAGCTTGCGGCAGATTCGCGTGTACGCCTGCGCCGATGGCAGCCCTGGCGGCCTGCTTACATGGGCTTGGCTGTCCGAGCGCACCTTGCGTCGTCTGAACGCTCATCCGTTGGAACAGGCGCACCGTTGCGAATGGAACGAAGGAACACGCCTTTGTATCTGGGAGGTCTTGGCTGTGGAGGAAGTGCGGAACGAGCTCGTCCATGACCTGTTGCACCGCCTGTTCCCTGAGGAACGCGAGCTGCTGTTCTACAGGCCCGGTCCCGCGGCGCGCGTGCAGCAAGTGTCCCGGTCCGAGCCGGCGGAGTTGCTGCGCGTGCTGGATGAAGTTCTGCCTCAGGGGATCAACCGATGATCCCTTGGTTCTGGCCGGATGCCGCCGCTGTGTCGAGGCTTTTCGAGCACGAGGTAGCGTGCGTGCCGCTGGACGTGGAGGCGCTGCCGGCGGCACGCGTCCTCTGGCTGAACAGGCAAGTGGCCGTGCGGGACCCGTCGTTCGCGCGCCTCGGTTCAGACCTCGCGCGTTATGAAGGCCACCTGCTTCAGCAATGCGCCTTCCAGCGCTGCAGCACAGATGCCACAGCGCGAGGGCTTTCGCGGGCACGTGCCTATGCCGATCGGTACGGCGGTGTGGGCATCGGACTGAACGGCGGCAGCGGCAGGGCGGCGTTCCTCAACGGATACCACGTCAAGGGATTGGGCCGCACGCCATTGGTCAGTCTCCACACCGACCTGTCGCACGCCTCCGGCGGTGCCTACCTGGAAGAGTCGGTGCGCGACGTGATCTTCACGGAGATTGTGCGCGCTGAGTTTCCATATAGCGCAGTACCCATTCTTGCTCTCATCGACACTGGCGAGCACCGGGTGTTCCACTTTCCCGACCGCACAGACGTGGAGCGGCGGGTGCTCGTGGTGCGGCCGCCTTTCGTGCGGCCAGCCCACTATCTGCGGTCCAGCTTTGTGTGCGAAGACCCGAGGGATGGCGCGCGTGATGCACGCCGCGTCGAGTGGCTCTTCGAGGCCACCGCTGCGTTGTACGGTGCGGACACTCTGGCCCGGGCGTACGAGGCGCTTTTCAAGCGGTGGGCGCACCAACTGGCCTACGGCTATGTGCATCGGCTGTCGCATGCGAGCAGCACCGTCTCCAACGTCTGCATGGATGGCCGCCTCCTGGACTTCGGCGCGATGTCGGCGCTGCCGTCATGGGCCGATGCAGCGGTGATGATGGGCCGCCAGCCGTTCGCCGGACACGTGCGGCTCCTGCCGCGACTGATCCGTTCGAGTGCCTATTTTTTTGGCCGCCATCTCGATGCGAGCCTCGGCTCGCCTGCGCGCGTCGAGGCGCTGTGCGCGGCGGTGGAGCAGGAGTTCCGGCGGGCAGTTGTGTTCGAGACGGCCAGGATGCTGGGGCTCGATCGGGACAGGGCGGGTAGCGTGAGCCACGGCGCCGAGCTGGCGCTCTGGTGGCGCTCGTTGGTCCAATTGGTCGCGCACTTCGAACGCGAGCGCATCGACATGGTCGAGCGCACGCCGTCGCAGCGGCTGGCCTGGGACGTAGCCTCAGTGTGGCGTCCGCAGCCGCCGGAGCACTTGCGCACGCTGCACAGCCTGCTCGAGGCCGCCGTGCCGCCGGACGAGCGCGAAGCCTGTGCGCAGCGCTGCCATGCGATTTCCCGCACCCGGCCGGCACTGTATAGGCAGGAGGCCAAGGCAGCGATCTTCGAAGCGCTGGATCGCACCAGCGAAGGAAAGACGCCAGACCGGCAACGCATCGAGGCGTTTATCGACCAGTGGGTGGCCACGAACCGGCGCGACACCGCATGCGAACTCGGACAAGCGCTGCCGGTCGGCTTCGCCGTAAGCGGAGGGCACTCCTTCGTGCTTTGCCGCGATCCGGGAGACGGTTCGCTGCTGGCTTTCGATGAGTATTCCGGCGGCTCGAGCGCCCAACCCCATCGTGTGGCCGAGAGCACGCCGACTCGCGTGCGCTTCGCCGACGGAGCGCGCCCGGATTTCACGGGCGCTGTGTCGCTCCATCGCCAGACTGAATGGGCATGAAGACGATTCTGCAATCCGAGGGGAGCGAGTGCGGCTTGGCCTGCTTGGCGATGGTGGCATCGGCGCATGGGCAGTATCACGACATGGCTGAGCTGCGCCGGCGTTTTCCTCTCAGCCTGAAGGGCTCGAACCTGCAGCAGCTTATCGCCCACGCGGCAACGCTGGGTTTCTCCTGCAGGCCTTTGAGGTTGGAGCTGGAAGAACTGCGCGATCTTCAAACGCCTTGCATCTTGCATTGGGAGCTCAACCACTTCGTCGTGCTGAAGAAGGTGATCAACGCAGGCCGTTCGCTGCTGATCTTGGATCCGGCCGTCGGCGAACGGCGGCTGTCCTCGGCGGAGGTTTCGCGCAGCTTTACTGGCGTGGCGCTGGAGCTTTGCCCCAACGCCGACTTCAAACCGCAAGCCGAGCCGCCCCGTGTGTCACTAAGCGCGCTGACCGGCAAGGTCTTCGGCGTGCGAAAGGCGCTGCTGCAGATCTTCCTGCTGGCGGCGGTGCTCGAACTCTTCGCGATCGTCGCGCCGCTGCTGAACCAGCTGGTGGTGGACGACGTGCTCACATCAGGCGACACTGACCTGCTCGCCGTCCTGGTGATGGGATTCGGCTTGCTGCTGATCGTGCAGACGGCCGTGGGCCTGGCGCGATCGTGGATGGTTATGGTGCTGGGGCAGACCCTTGGGCTCCAATGGTCCGGCAACGTCTTCGCGCACCTCGTGCGCTTGCCCGTCGCGTTCTTTGAGAAGCGTCACCTCGGCGACATCACGTCGCGCTTCGGCGCTGTGGGCGCCATTCAGAACACGCTGACCACTGCGGTGATCGAGGCTGTGCTTGACGGGGTCATGACGCTCGCCGCGCTGGCGATGATGGTGGTGTATGCACCCCTGCTTAGTCTGGTTACGATTGCCGCTGTCGCTGCCTATGGTGTGCTGCGCTGGGCGTTCTACCGTCCGTTTCGTGAGGCTGCCGCCGAGCGGTTGGTGATCGGTGCCAGAGAGAACTCGCACTTCCTGGAGACGCTGCGCGCGATCACGCCATTGAAGCTGTTCGGTCGCGAAGAGGATCGTCGCGCCCGATGGCAGAACCTCGTGGTCGATGTGCAGAACCGCGACATCCGGACATCGCGGATGAGCATCGTGTTCGCAACGGCGAACACCTTCGTTTTTGGCCTGGAGAACCTCGTCGTGCTGTGGCTGGGCGCGGGCCAGATCGTGGCGGCGCAGAAGGGTGCCGGCACGGCGATGACTGTCGGTATGCTCTTCGCCTACCTGAGCTACAAGGGGCAGTTCACGGGCCGCGTGTCGGCGCTGATCGACTACGCCGTACAGCTGAAGATGCTTGGCCTGCACGCAGAGCGGCTTGCAGATATCGCCCTGACGCCACCTGAGCGCGACGAGGTGCCGGCCAGCGACCTGTTGCACTTGCCCCCCAGTCTCGAACTGCGCAACGTCAGCTTTCGCTACGCAGAAGGCGAACCGTGGATTTTGCGCAACACCAACCTGCGCATCGAAGCCGGCGAAAGCGTGGCCGTCACCGGCCCATCGGGCTCAGGCAAGACGACGCTGCTGAAGCTGGCGCTCGGGCTGCTGGAGCCCAGCGAAGGCGAAGTGCGGTTCGGGAACATGCCGGTGCGCCAACTGGGCATTCAGAACTTTCGTCAGCAGGTCGGCACCGTGATGCAGGAAGACGCTTTGCTCACCGGCTCGATCGCCGACAACATCGCATTCTTCGATGCCCGCCCCGATCTCCAGCGGATCGAGGGTTGCGCGCGGATCGCACAACTGCACGACGACGTGTGCCGCATGCCCATGGGTTACCAAACCCTCGTAGGCGATCTGGGCAGCGGGTTGTCCGGCGGGCAGAAGCAGCGGCTGCTGCTGGCACGGGCGCTGTACAAGCAACCCAGGGTGCTCGTGCTGGATGAAGCCACGAGTCACCTCGACTTGCAGAACGAGCGGGCAGTCGCCGCTGAGCTGTCCAGGATGGTGCTGACGCGGCTGATCATCGCGCATCGGCCCGAGACGATCGCCGGTGCACAGCGCGTCGTTCAGGTTCGCGACGGCACTGTGACCGAGGTTGCCCGCGCATTGCCGCCGGCTGTGCAGGCAGAGGTGGGCTGATTCGTTCGGTCGGCGCCGGTCGCCGAGCCATCGGCGGGCCGTAGGTGTCGGGAGTCACCCGGGGCCGTTTGTATCCGGGCGCTACCGAGCTTCGGGCGCCGGGTCGGGTACCGAGGCGGCCGAAGCCGCCGAGGCCGGCTCCTCCGGCGGCCAGGGCTCCTCCACGTCGATGCGGTCCACCAGCGCGTCGGCCGGCAGGTCGGCGTAGATCCAGTCCTCCACGCCGTTGAAGCCGGCGCGCAGCACGCCTTCGGGCGGCAGCGCCTCCTGCACCGGCAGGCCGGGCAGCACGCGGGCCATGTAGTCGATCCAGATCGGCAGCGCGAGTCCGCCGCCGGATTCCCGCTGGCCCAGGCTGCGCGGGGTGTCGTAGCCCAGCCAGGCCACCGCCACCAGCTCGGGCTGGAAGCCGGCGAACCAGGCATCGACGGCGTCGTTGGTGGTGCCGGTCTTGCCGTAAAGATCGGGGCGCTTGAGCGCTTGTTGCGCGCGCGCCGCGGTGCCGCTGCGCGTCACCTCCTGCAGCAGGCTCTGCATCACGAAGGCGTTGCGTGCCGGCAGCACGCGCTCGCCGCCGCCGGCCGGCGCCGGCAGCGCCTCGTACAGCACGGTGCCTTGCGCGTCGGTGATGCGCTCGATGAGCAGCGGGGCGACGCGCCGGCCGCCGTTGGCAAACACCGCATAGGCCGAGGCCAGCTGCAGCGGTGTGGTGCTGCCGGCACCCAGCGCCAGCGTGAGGTTGCCGGGGTGCTTGGTGGCGTCGAAGCCGAAGCGTCCCGCCCATTGCAGCGCGGCCGGCACGCCGATGTGCTGCAGCAGCCGGATGCTCACCATGTTTTTCGAGCGCGCCAGCGCCTGGCGCAGCGTGATCGGGCCGTCGAAGTCGCCGTCGGAGTTCTGCGGCGCCCAGTCGCCTTCGACGAAGGGCGCGTCGTTGACCAGCGTGGCCGGCATCACGCCGCGCTCCAGCGCGGCCGAGTACAGGAACGGCTTGAAGCTCGAGCCGGGCTGGCGCCAGGCCTGCGTGGCATGGTTGAACTGCGCGCGCCGGAAATCGAAGCCGCCCACCAGGGCGCGCACGCGGCCGGTGTCGGCGTCGAGCGACACGAAGGCGGCCTGCACCTCGGGCCACTGCACCAGGCTCCATTGCATGCGGCCCCTGCCCGCGGGCCGCTGCATCACGCGGATCACCGAGCCGCGGCGCAGCGCCAGCGCCTGCGGCGCGCGCGCCGAGAGCGCGCGCTGCGCCCAGCGCAGGCTGTCGGCGTCGAGCGTCACCTGCTCGCCGGTGGCCAGCCGCGCCGTCACCTCCTTGGGGCCGGCCTCGGTGACCAGGGCCACGCGCAGGTCTTCGTCGTCGCGGTGGTCTTTCAGCGCCCGGGTGGCGGCCTGGGCTTCGTCGGACTCCGAGGCGCTGTGCGGCAGTTCCTCCTGGTCCTCGGGGCCGCGGTAGGGCTGCTTGCGGTCGTAAGCCAGCACGCCGCGGCGCAGTGCGGTCCAGGCGGCTTTCTGGTCCTGCGACACGATGGAGGTGTACACGCGCAGGCCCTGCGTGTAGGCCTTGTCGCCCCAGCGTTCGTGCACCGCCTGGCGCGCCATTTCGGCCACGTGCTCGGCGTGGATGGGCGGCTGCAGCGGCGAGCGGATCTCCAGCGGTTCGTTCTGCGCCGCGACGAGCTGCGTCTCATCGATGAGGCCCACCGCGTGCATGCGCTGCAGCACGATCAGCTGGCGCTGGCGCGCGCGGTCGAAGTTGGCGATCGGGTTGGCGTACACCGGGTTCTGCGGCAGCCCGGCCAGCATGGCGGCCTCGGCCACCGAGAGCTGGTCCAGCGTCTTGCCGAAGTAGACCTGGGCTGCGGCGGCGAAGCCGTAGGCGCGCTGGCCCAGGAAGATCTGGTTCATGTACAGCTCGAGGATCTGGTCCTTGCCGAGCTGGCGCTCGATCTTCAGCGCCAGCATCGCCTCCTTGAGCTTGCGCTCCGGCGTGCGGCGCGTGGACAGGAAGAAGGTGCGCGCCACCTGCTGCGTGATCGTGGAGGCGCCCTGCGGCATGCCGCCGGGCGTGAGGTTGGCCAGCAGGGCGCGCAGCAGGCCCTTGGGGTCGATGCCGCGGTGCTGGTGGAAGCGCCAGTCTTCCACCGCCAGCACCGCATTGCGCATCAACGGCGGGATCTTGTCGATCGGCACGAACTGCCGGCGCTCGGCGCCGAACTGGCCCAGCTCGACGCCGTCGCGCGTGAACACCTGCAGCGACTGCGCGGGCTGGTAGTCGATCACCTTGTCCAGCGGAGGCAGCTGGGGGTAGTACCAGGCTGCCAGCGCCGAGAGCACCAGCACCGCCGCGCCCACGCTGGCGGCGCCCAGCCACAGCAAGCGCATCGGCCACGAGGCCTGCAGCAGGCGTTGGCGCACGCCGGCCAAAAGACGTGAAAGGGATTCGCGCATGCAACAAGGCAGACCCGGAGCGCGCGGATTATCGGCGCGTGTGCCGGGCTGCCGCGCCGGCTTTGCGTTTCGTCAAGAAAAGGGGCTGAGCGCTCGCCACGCCGTGCATTGCTTGGTTGCCGACGGTCACGGTCGTCCCTAGCATGCGTTACAAAACCTTGCGGCTGCGCCGCAAGGGGCTCGCCCTTCATGAAACTCAAGGCCCTGCTGTCACACCTGAGGCTCGCGTTGCGCGGCCCGGCAGCGGGCATGGAGCTGGACGAACGCATCTCGCAGCTGACCGGGCTGGCCGACCCTTCGCGCCTGTACAGCGCGCTGTGGGAATCGACCACCGATGCAGTGATCGTGATCGACCAGGACAACCGCATCCGCCACGCCAACCGCGCGCTGCGCGAGGTGCTGGGCTACGAGCCGGAGGAGGTGGTCGACCAGGACATCGGCATGCTGCAGCCGCCGTCGGTGCGGCAGCGGCATCGTGCCGCGATGCAGCGCTACCTGCAGACCGGCCAGCGCACGCGCGACTGGCGTGCCTTCGAAAGCACAGGGCTGCACCGCGAAGGCCACGAGGTGCCGCTGGAGATCTCGTTCAGCCAGGTGCCCACCGATCGGGGCGCGCTGCTCGCCGGCTTCTTGCGCGACGTCAGCGCGCGCAAGCAGGCCGAGCAGGCGCTCAAGCTCAGCGAAGAACGGCTCAAGCTGTCGATGGAGGCCGCAGGCCTGGGCGTCTGGGAGTGGGACATCGAGCGCGATCAGCTGCAAGGCTGCCCGGTGGCGCGTGCCGCGCTGGGCATCGCCGTGAGCCGACCGGTGCGCTTTGCCGCCTTGCTGGCGCGGCTGCATCCGGCCGACCGCGAACAGGTCGAGGCCACCGTACGGCGCGCACTGCAACGGCCGGACGGATTCCGCTTCGAAGCGCGCGTCGCAGGGGCAGCCCCCGGCGAGCGCTGGGTGATGGCACGCGGGCGCGCCATCGGCGCAGCCGAAGGAGGGGCCACCCGCATGGTGGGGGTCTTGCTCGACATCACCGAGCGCAAGGCCGCCGAGCGCTCACGCCTGGAGGTGGAGGCGCGGCTGCATGAGAAGCAGAGGCTCGAAGCCATCGGCACGCTGGCCGGCGGCATCGCGCACGACTTCAACAACGTGCTGGCCTCCATCCTCGGCAATGCCGCGATCGCGCTCGACGAGCTGCCCGCCGGACATTCGCTGCAAGAAAGCCTCGAGCAGATCCAGCGTGCGGGTTTGCGCGCGCGCGACCTCGTGCGCCAGATCCTGGCGTTCAGCCGGCGCGGTCCGCTGAACCTCGTGGCGCAGCCGCTGGCGCCCGTGGTGCAGGAAACGCTGACACTGCTGCGTGCCACGCTGCCGGCTGCCGTGCGCCTGCAGCAGCGGCTGCCCGCCGAGCCGGTGCACGCGCTGGCCGACGCCACGCAGGTCGAGCAGGTACTGATGAACCTGTGCACCAACGCCTGGCATGCGCTGAACGGCCGCGCCGGCACCATCGTCGTCGGCCTGGATGTGGCCCCACCCACCGTGCAGCGCGAGGCCCCCTGCGCCCACCTGTGGGTGCAGGACGACGGCTGCGGCATGGACGCGGCGCTGCGTGACCGCATCTTCGAGCCCTTCTTCACCACCAAGGCTTCGGGCCAGGGCACCGGCCTGGGCTTGGCGGTGGTGCACGGCATCGTGTCCGCCCACAACGGCTTTGTCCGCGTGGACAGCGAACCCGGCCGCGGCAGCACCTTCCATGTATACCTGCCGCTGGCCTTGCCCTCGCACGACCAGCCGTCCGGCGCTGCCCGGCCGCTGCCGCCTCAGCGCCTGCCGGTGCCGGGGCGTGGCGAGCAGGTGCTGTACGTGGACGACGACGAGGTGATGGTGCTGATGGTCGAGCGCCTGCTGCAGCGCTGCGGCTTTCGCGTGTGCTGCGTGAACAGCGGGGACAAGGCCGCCGCGCTGGTGCGCGATCAGCCCGACCGTTTCGACGCGGTGGTGTGCGACTTCAACATGCCGGGGCTGTCGGGCGTGGACGTGGCGCGCAGCATCCGCGGCTTGCGGCCCGGCCTGCCGGTGGTGCTGAGCTCGGGCAGCCTCACTGCCGAGGTGCAGCAGGCCGCCCGTGAGGCGGGGGTGGATGTCTTCCTGAAAAAGGAGGACACCTTCGAAGCCCTGGCACCGCTGCTCGGCGCCTTGTTCCAGGCGCGCGCAGCCGGCTCCTCGGCCCGCGTACGGTAGCGTACGGCCGATGGACATTTCGCTTGATCCCTGCCGTGGCGGCTGAGGCGCTTTCCCCTTTCCTGCGCGAGACCCTGCTGTTCTTGACGCTGGCCGGCGTGCTGATACCGCTGCTGCAGCGGCTGCGCGTGAACCAGGTGCTGGGCTTCCTGGCCGTGGGCGTGGCGGCGGGGCCCTTCGGACTGGCCTTGTGGGCCGACCGCGCGCCCTGGCTGGCCTGGTTCACTTTTTCCAACGTGGAAGGCGTGGCGGCGCTGGCCGAGCTGGGCGTGATCTTCCTGATGTTCCTGATCGGGCTGGAGCTGTCGGTGCCGCGGGTGCTGGCGCTCAAGCGCTGGGTGTTCGGCGCGGGCCTGGCGCAGGTGCTGCTGTCGGCGGCGGCCATCGGCGGCATTGCGCTGGCCTTCGGCAACCGGCCGGGCGTGGCGCTGGTGCTGGGCCTGGTGCTGGCGCTGTCGTCCACCGCGGTGGTGATGCAGCTGCTGTCGGAGCAACGTGCGCTGGCCACGCCGGTGGGGCAGGCGAGCTTCTCGGTGCTGATGCTGCAGGACTTGGCGGTGGTGCCGCTGCTGATCCTGGTGGACGTGGTGGCCAGCAAGGCCGACCACGCGGTGGGCGCCACGCTGGCCGCGGTGGCGCTGAAGTCGGTGGTGGCGGTGTCGCTGATCTTCGTGGCCGGGCGCTGGCTGCTGCGGCCGCTGTTCCGCAGCTTCGCGCGGCGTCGCCAGCCGGAGGTGTTCGTCGCGCTCACGCTGCTGACCACGCTGAGCATCGGCGGCGCCACGGCGGCGGCCGGCCTGTCGATGGCGCTGGGCGCGTTTCTCGCCGGGTTGCTGCTGGGCGAGACCGAATACCGTCACGAGGTGGGCGTGACCATCGAGCCGTTCAAGGGGCTGCTGATGGGCCTGTTCTTCATGTCGGTGGGCATGGGGGTGGACCTGCGGCAGATCGCGGCCAACCCGGGCTGGATCGTGCTGTCGGTGGCCGGGTTGTTCCTCATCAAGGGCCTGATCGCCAGCGCGGTGTTCCGCGTCGCCGGGCTGGGCTGGCCGCAGGCCGTGGAGGCAGGGCTGCTGCTCGGCGAGGGCGGCGAGTTCGCGTTCGTGGTGATCGGCCACGCGCTGGCGGCCGGGCTGCTGGCGCCGCCGGTGGCGCAGTTCATGATGCTGGTGGTCACCGGCAGCCTCTTTGCCACGCCGGCACTGGCGCGGCTGGGGGCCACGCTGGGCGCGCGGCTGAAACCCGTGCCCGAGGCGGCCGAGGGTGCCTCGGACCTCGGTGCGCTGCAGGGCCACGTCATCGTGGCCGGCTGTGGGCGCGTGGGCCAGTTGCTGGCCGGCGTGCTGCAGCGCCAGGGCGTGCCCTTCGTCGCCATCGAACACGACGCGCACCTCGTCGACCGGCTGCGGCGCCAGGGCCTGCCGGTGGTGTACGGCAATGCCGCACGGCCCGACCTGCTCAGGCGCTTGCATGCCGACCAGGCGCGCGCGGTGGTGATGACCATGGACCAGCCCTCGGCTGCCATGCAGGCGGTGCACGCGGCGCGCCGCGAATACCCCGCACTGCCGGTGCTGGCCCGTTCGCGCGACGAGGAGCATGCGGCGCAGCTGCGCCAGGCAGGCGCGTCGGAGGTGGTGCCGGAAACCTTGGAGGGCGCCCTGCAGCTCTCGGGTGCGGTGCTGGCCGGGCTGGGCGTGCCGGCGGCCGAGGCCGCTGCAGCGCTGCAGGACGAGCGCGAGCGGCGGCTGCGCCAGCCGCCGGGCGCAGGCGCAGGCTGAGTGGCCGCGAACGAATCCTGCGCATTCGCGGGCGGAATGCGCACGCGGGCGCGGCCGCCTTTGCGCATTCGCAAGCGCATCGTCGCGGGCTGCGGCCACCCTACGCCGATGCCGCGAAGCAAACCCTCGATACGCACGCTGCAGACCCTGCTGGTGCTGGCTTGCGTGCTGCCCGCCAGCCTGGCGGTGGGCATTGCACTGGTGCATGCCTACCAGGTCGAACGCGCGGCCCTGGTCGAGCGGGCGCTGGGTTCGGCGCGTGCGCTCAGCCGCCGCATCGACCTGCAGCTCTCGGTGGCCGCTGCCGGCCTGCAGGCGCTGGCCACCTCGCCCTCGCTGCACGCCGGCGACCTGCGCTCGTTCGAAGCCCAGGCCCGGCGGGCCCTGCGCTACCAGGGTGCGGACACGCTGGTACTCAAGGACGCGCAGGGTTCGCACATGATCGACATCGCCGCGGGCACGCAGGCTTCGAACATTGCGGCCCCGCGCTCGCGCTGGCCGGGCGCCATGTCGATCGACGACGCGGTGGTGTCGGACCTCTTCGTCTGCGACGTGCTGCGGCGGCCGCTGGTCACGGTGGGTGTGCCGCTGCGGCATGGCGACGATGCGGCCTACTTTCTGACCATCGGCCTGTTCCCCGAGCGGCTGCAGCAGCTGCTGCGCATACGCCCGGTGCCGCCGGACTGGGTGGTGTCGCTCTTCGACAGCAAGGGAACCATCATCGCCCGCACGCACGACGCCCAGGCCTGGGTGGGCAAGCTGGCGGTGCCGCCGCTGCAGCGGGCGATGCTGGCGCAGCGCGAGGGCACCGTGCAGACCACCTTGCGCGATGGGCGCGTGGTGCTGGCGGCCTTCAGCCGTGCGGGCGAGGCCGACTGGCCGGTGATGATCGGCATTCCGGAGCAGGAACTGACTTGGCGGCTGCAGCGCTCGCTGGCGCTGCTGACGGTGGCGACGCTGCTGCTGCTGGCGGCCGGGCTGGCGCTGGCGCGCCGGCTGGCGGCCCGCATCGACGGCAGCATCCAGGGCCTGGTGGCGCCGGCCATGGCCCTGGGGCGGGGGGAACCGGTTGCCGTGCCGGCCTTGCAACTGCGCGAAGCCGAGCAGGTGGCGCGCGCGATGCAGCAGGCGTCGGGCCTGATCGCCGCGCGCACGGCCGAGCGCGACCTGGTGGCCGAGGCGCACCGGCGTGCCCATGTGCGGGCCGAGCGGCTGGCGCATGCGGCCACCCACGATGCACTGACCGGCCTGCGCAACCGCGCCGAATTCCGCCGCCTGCTGCAGCAGCACCTGGACAGCTGCGCCTGCAACGGCGAGTCGATCGTGGTGCTGTTCGCCGACGTGGACGACTTCAAGGGCGTCAACGACGCGCACGGCCACGGCGTGGGCGACGCGCTGCTGCGCGAGTTCGCGCAGCGCCTTCTCGCCTCGGTGCGCGACACCGACATCGTCGGGCGCCTGGGCGGCGACGAGTTCGGCGTGATCCTGGTGCGTGCGCCCGGCGCGCGCACCGAGGCGCTGGCGCATGAACTCACCGAGCGCCTGTCGCGGCCTTATGCCGTGGGCGAGGTGCAGGTGCACGTCTCGGCCTCCATCGGCGTGGCGCCTTGCGGTGGCCCGGGCACGACGGCCGATGCGCTGATCGAAGCGGCCGATGCCGCGATGTACCAGGCCAAGGCAGGGGGCAAGCGGCAATTCGCGTTCTCCGGCTTCATGCCCGGCTGAAGGCGTCGCCGGCTTGACACGCGACAAGAGCCGCGGGCGGCCTGCGCGGGACACTGCACGCTGTCGATTCGCCAAGGACCGCCATGATGGGCTCCCAGTTTCAACAGCTGTTGTCCGCCGCCGCGGCGCAGCCGCAACCGCAGCGCCTGCTCTTCGTGTTTGCCGGCGCAGAGCTGCCGGCCGATGCCAGCGACGCGCAGCGCGTGGCCTACGAGCGCGGCGAAGGCGGCGCGCTGGCGCCGCTGATGTGCGTGGACAAGGCACCGGAAGAGCTGTCGAGCTTCGAGGCGCTGGTGGCCGAGTCGCGCACGGCCGGCCCACCCTGGCAGGTGGTGTTCGTGGCGGCGCTGTCGGGCCGCGAAGGCGAGCCGCCGCCCGGCGAGCAGCTCGAGCGCGCGCTGCAGCACATGGTCGACGCGGTCAAGCAAGGTGCGGTCGAGCGCTTCCTGGCCTTCAACCCGCAGGGCGAAACCTTGAGCTTCAGCTGAACGCCTTGCGCCAGGTCAAGATCGCGGGCGCGCTTAAAGATGCACAATGTATGCATCTTCAAGCACCCTATCGCATGAACACCCCACAGCCGGCAGAGCAGGACTTCCAGCCCTTTCCCTACCTGGGCGAAGAAGACCTGCGCGTGCCCATCACCGCGGCGCTGCGCCGCGTGTTGGACCCGGAAGTGGCGCTGTCGATCGTGGACGTGGGCCTGATCTACCAGGTCACGGTGGCCGAGCGCCGGGTGCACGTGCTGATGACCATGACTTCGGCGGCCTGTCCGGTGGCAGACGAGATCATGGACGAGGTGGAGCGTGAACTCGACAAGGTGGTGCCCGCGGGCTACCGCATCGAGCTCGAGCTGTGCTGGGAGCCGCCGTGGAGCCCCGAGCGCATCACGCCGATGGGCCGGCGCCAGATGGGGTGGTGAAGCGCATGAGCGGCCGCGCCGTCACCCGTGCCGTGAGCCGTGCAGGTGCCGGAGTCGCCCTGCGCGACACCGCGGTGCTGTTGGCGCGGCCGGCGCTGGGGCTGGGCGTGGCGGCGCTGTTGCTGGGTGTGCTGGGCGGGCTGCTGCGCGTGGGCCTGGCGCTGCCGGGGACGGTGGCCGCGCCCGTGGTGGGCCACGCCGCGGTGTCGCACGCGGCGCTGATGCTTTGCGCCTTCTTCGGCACGGTGATTGGCGTGGAGCGCGCGGTGGCCTTGAAGCATCTGTTGGCGTTCATGCCGCCGCTGGCCGCCGGGCTGGGTGGCGTGATCACGCTGCTGGGGCAGCCGGCGCTCGGGGCCGTGTACTTCGCGATCGCGTCGCTGCTGTTCGTGGCCGTGAACGTGATGGTGCTGCGGCGCCAGCGCGCGTCGCACACGGTGCTGCTGCTGCTGGGTGCGCTGGCCTGGTGCGCCGGTTCGCTGCTGCAACTGCTGCGCCCCGGCGACCCGGCCAGCCTGGCCTGGTGGTTCGGTTTCCTGGTGCTCACCATCGCGGCGGAGCGGCTGGAGATGACGCGGCTGATGCGCCGGCGCGCGGCGGCGCAGCCGCTGTTGCTGGGCGTGGTGGCCGGCATGCTCGGTGGCGCCGCGCTGTCGATGGCCACGCCTGCGGCCGGCGGCGTGCTGTACGGGCTGTCGCTGGTGGCGCTGGCACTGTGGCTGGCGCTGTTCGACATCGCGCGCCGCACCGTGCTGGCCGAAGGCCTCGCCCGCTACATGGCCATGTGCCTGCTGGCCGGCTATGCATGGCTGGCGGTCGGCGGCCTGGCCTGGGCGGCGCACGCGGCCGGCGAGGCGGCGCTGCGCGACACGGCGTTGCATGCGATCGGGCTGGGCTTCGTGTTCAGCATGGTGATGGGGCATGCGCCGGTGATCCTGCCTGCGGTGGCACGCCTGAAGCTGCGCTTCAGCACGGCCTTCTACCTGCCGCTGTTGCTGCTGCATGCCTCGCTGCTGCTGCGCCTGGCCGCCGGCGCTGCCGACCCGCAGGCCAAGGCCTGGGGCGCCGCGCTCAACGCCGCGGCCATGCTGGTCTTCATCGTCACCATGGTGCGTGCGGTGCTCGCCTGGCGTGCTGCAGAACGCGCCGGCGACACCACAGCCTGAGAAAACGTCCATGTCCGTCTTGCTTCGTCTCGAAGAACCTGCCGCGCCGGCGGCCCCCCGCCGCTTCGCGCTCTGGGAACTGGGCTTCCGGCCCTTGTACCTGCTGGCCAGCGCGTATGCGGCGCTGTCGGTCGCGCTGTGGGGCGCGCAAAGCCTGGGCTGGCTGCCCTGGGCCTATCTGCAGGGCCCGGCCTGGCACGCGCACGAGATGCTGTTCGGCTTCACGCTGGCGGTGGTGGTGGGATTCCTCTTCACCGCCGGGCGCAACTGGTCGGGGCAGCCCACCCCCACCGGCCGCGGGCTGATGGCGCTGGCCCTGCTGTGGCTGGCCGCGCGGCTGCTCATGCTCACGCCCATTGGCTGGCTTGCCGCGGCGGCGAACCTGGCCTTTGCCTGGGGCAGCGCCTGGGGCCTGGGCCGGGCGCTGCTGGCCGGGGGCAACAAGCGCAACTACTTCTTCGTCGCACTGCTGGTCGCCATGGGCCTGGCCTCGCTGGCGGTGCAGCTCGCGCTGCTGGGTTGGGTGCCGCTGCCGGCCTGGGCCGGGCTGCAGCTCGGCCTGGACATCGTGCTGTTCATCATGGCGGTGATGGGCGGACGCGTGATCCCGATGTTCACCAACAACGGCGTGCCGGGCACGCAGGCCGTGCGCAAGCCCTGGGTGGAGAAGGCGGCGCTGGGCTCCGTGCTGCTGCTGCTGGCGTTGGACCTCGGCGGCGTGCAGGGCACGGCGCTGGGCGTGGTGTTGCTGCTGGCCTCGGCGGTCCATCTGGCGCGGCTGCTGTTGTGGCAGCCCTGGCGCACGCTGCGCACGCCGCTGGTGTGGGTGCTGCACGCGGCCTACCTGTGGATACCGCTGCACCTGGCCTTGCGTGCCGGCGCGCAGTGGGGCGCCTGGGCGCCGTCGATCGCGGTGCACGCGCTGACGGTGGGCGCGATCGGCGGGCTGATCGTCGGCATGATGACGCGCACCGCGCGCGGCCACACTGCGCGGCTGCTGCGTGCCGACCGCTTCGACGTGGCCTGCTATGCGCTGGTGCTGTGCGCTGCGGTGGTGCGGGTGGGCGTGCCGCTGGCCGTGCCCGCGGCCTACGGCGTGGGGCTGGCGCTGTCGGCCCTGCTGTGGTCGGCGGGCTTCGGCCTGTTTGCGCTGCGCTACTGGCCGGTGCTCACGCGCGCACGCCTGGACGGCAAGCCGGGCTGATTTGCGCCGCGTTTCGCGCCTTGTTCCCCCGATGGAGGCGCAGGCGCGCGGGGTATACCTTCAGGTGTTCCAGGGAGGGACTCGACCGGAGCCGAGCAGCGGGCAAGCCGCGACAGCGCCGCGACGCGAGCCGGAGCACCCATGACGTACTCACTGTTCGACGAAGAGGCCGACACGCCGCCCGGGGCGGGCGGTATGGCGCGGCCGCTGCCGACACCGCTGGCGCTGGAGCGCGCGCTGCACGAGAGCGAGCTGCGCTTCCGCCAGCTGGCCGAAAACATCGACGACGTGCTGTGGGTGGCCGACCCGCAGCTGCAGAGCTTCAGCTATGTTGGCCCGCCGTTCGAGCGCATCTGGGGTGTCCCCTGCGAGCACGTGTACCGCGACGGCAGCGCCTGGCTGCAGCAGGTGCATGCCGAGGACGCGCCGGCGCTGGCCGAGGTGATCGAGCGCGTGCGTATCACCGGGCTGGGCTTTCGCAACGAATACCGCATCCTGCGGCCCGACGGCAGCCAGCGCTGGATCTTCAACCGCGGCTTTCCCATCCTGGACCCGGCCGGCCGCGTGGCGCGCCTGGCCGGCATTGCCTCCGACATCACCGAGCGCAAGCTGGCCGAGCAGCGCATCGCGCGCCTGAACCGCACCTATGCAGTGATGAGCGGCATCAACAACCTCATCCTGCGCGTGGGCGAGCGGCGCGCGTTGTTCGAGGGCGTGTGCAGCGTGGCGGTGGAGGTGGGGCGCTTCCATGCCGCGTGGATCGAGTGCAGTGCAGACGCCCGCCTGCTGGCGCAAGCCGGCTGCCCCGACGCGGCCCGCGTGCTGGCAGGCGCCTCGCGCCCGCCGGCGCCCGACGCGGCGGTGTTCTGCCAGGACCTGGCGCACGAAACAAGCCTGCCCCCGCATGCCGGCTGCGATGCGCTCGGCTCGTGGGCCTGCCTGCCGGTGCGCGCCGACGGCCAGGCTGTGGCGCGGCTGTGCCTGGTGGCCGCCGAGCCCGGCGCCTTCGATGCCGACGAACGGCGCCTGCTCGCCGAGCTGGCAGGCGACATCTCGTTCGCGCTGGACCACATGCACAAGGCCGAGCGCCTGCACTACCTGGCCCGTTTCGACGCGCTCACCGGGCTGGCCAACAGCACCTTGTTCCATGAGCGGCTGCCGCGGCTGATCGAGGCGGCCCAGCGCAGCGGGCACAAGCTCGCGGTGCTGGTGCTCGACATCGAGCGTTTCAAGCGCATCAACGACACGCTGGGCCGCCATGCCGGCGACCAGGTGCTGCAGGCGCTGGCGCAGCGCCTGCGCCGCGACCTGCCCGAGGCGCTGCTGGCGCGCGTGGGCGCCGACCGCTTCGCGATCGTGTTCGACCAGGCGCGGCAGGACGCCGACATCGCACGCGAGCTCGAGGAGCGCCTGCATGCCTGGCTGGACGAGCCGGCGCAGGTAGGCGGCACCGAGTTGCGCATCGCCTGCAAGCTGGGCATTGCGCTGCACCCCGACGACGGCAGCGAGGCCGATGCGCTGTTCAGCCATGCGGAGGCGGCGCTCAAGCGTGCCAAGGCCACCGGCGACCGCTATGTCTTCTATGCCGAGCAGATGAGCGAGCGCATCGCCGAGCAGCTGGCGCTGGAGAACAAGCTGCGCCGGGCCATCGAGCGCGAGGAGTTCGCGCTGCACTACCAGCCCAAGGTGGACGCGGCCACGCGCCGGCTGGTGGGCGTGGAGGCGTTGATCCGCTGGGCCAGCCCCGAACTCGGCTTGGTGTCGCCGGCGCAGTTCGTTCCGCTGCTGGAAGAAACCGGCCTGATCCTGGAGGTGGGTGCGTGGGCCCTGCGGCGCGCGGTGCTGGACCAGCGGGCCTGGCGCGAGCAGGGGTTGCCGGTGCCGCGCGTGGCGGTGAACGTGTCGGCCATCCAGTTGCGCAAGCCCGACTTCGTGGAAACCGTGCGCGCGGCGCTGCAAGGCGAGCAGCGCTGCGAGCTCGACATCGAGATCACCGAGTCGCTGGTCATGCAGGACATCGAGGCCAACATTGCCAAGCTCGGCGCCTTGCGTGCGCTCGGCAGCGAGGTGGCGATCGACGACTTCGGCACCGGGTATTCGTCGCTGGCCTACCTGGCCAAGCTGCCGGTGCAGGCGCTGAAGATAGACCGCAGCTTCGTCAATGCGATGGTGCACGACCCGGCCGTGATGACGCTGGTGGCCTCGGTGCTGTCGATGGCGCAGGCGATGCGGCTGAAGGTGGTGGCCGAGGGCGTGGAGACCGAGGAACAGGCGCAGGTGCTGCAGCGCCTGGGCTGCGACCAGCTCCAGGGCTATCTGGTGAGCCGGCCGCTGCCGCCCGAGCAGCTGCAGGCGAAGCTGCGAGAACTCAGCCCGGGCTGACCCCGTGGCGGGTGGCTGCGGTACCCCGCGGCCGGGGGCGCCATTCAGCCCGAGCGCCGGGCCGCTCCCAAGCTCGGGCTGAACCCCCGTGGGGGGTGGCTGCGGTACCCCGCAGCCGGGGGCGCCATTCCCCCACTCAGTGGGACATGAGCACGGGCACGGTCATCGAGCGCAGCACCGTGCGCGTGGCGCCGCCGAGCACCAGCTCGCGCGCGCGGCCGTGGCCGTAGCAGCCCATCACCATGAACTCGGCCGACAGGTCGGCCGCCAGCGACAGCATCAGCTCGCCCAGCTCGGCGGGCTCGCTGGGGTGGCGGTGTTCCCTGGCCTCGATGCCGTGGCGGCGCAGGTACTGGCCGATGTCGAGCCCGCCCAGGGGCTGCTCGGCGTCCTCTTGGCCCCAGCGCGCCACATGCACTTGGCGCGCGGCGCGCAGCAGCGGCAGCGCCGCGCCGAGCGCGCGTGCCGACTCGGCGGACTCCTTCCAGCACACCAGCGCGTTGCCGCCCGCCGGCGCTGCCGCCCCGGTGTAGGGCAGCACCAGCGCGGGCCGCCCGCTGGCGATCAGCACCGATTCGACGAAATCGGACGGCACGCCGGGCGCCGGCGCATCGGGGTCGCGCTGCCCCAGCACCAGCAGGTCGGCGTAGTAGGCCTGCTGCGCCACGGCGCGCACCGGCGACACCGCGCGGCTTTCGCTCAGGGCGACAGGCATGCCGGGCTCGGTGGCCACGTGCTCGAACACCCTGCGCGCCATCATGAGCCGGCTCTCATCGATCTCCTGCAGCATCAGCGTGGCAGAGCCGCCGGCCAGCGCCTCCATCGGCATCTCGGCGAACACCGGCGTCACCGCGTACAGCGCCGACAGCGCTGCCTGTTGCTGCTGCGCGAGCTGGCGCGCGACGCGCAGGCGCTGGCCGTTGTGCGAGCCGGCGTCCAGGTGGACCAGCAGGGTCTTCATTGCAGCACCGCCGCGGCCGGGGCCATGCAGCGCTGCACGAACTCGCCCAGCGCCTTGACCCGGGGGATCTGCACCTCGCGGCGGCCCTTCTCGGCAAAGCCGATCACCTTCTCGCGCGCCAGGCGCGACAGCGCGCGGCTCACGCTTTCCAGCGTCATGCCCAGGTAGCTGCCGATCTCGGCGCGCGACATGCGCAGCGTGATCTGGTCGGTGCGCAGCCCGCGGTCGGCCAGCGAATCGACCCAGTAGCGCAGGAACTCGGCTACGCGGGCGTCGGCCGGCAGGGTGCACAAGGACATGAGCCAGTCGCGGTCATGCGAGATCTCGCGGCTCATCGCCGCATGCAGCAGCGTCAGCAGCTGCGGGTGCTCCATGCAGGCGCGCAGCAGCACGTCGTAGCCCACCGACCACACCTCGCCGATGTCCATGGCGACGGCGTCGCAGCCGTGGGCACCGGCGGCGATGCCGTCGAAGCCCAGCCAGTCGCCCTTGAAGTGCAGCGCCACCACCTGCTCGCGTCCGTCGGCCGAGAGGTTGACCACCTTGAAGAAGCCCGAGTTCACGATGTGCAGCTGGTGGAAACGTTCGCCGGCCTGGAACACCTTGTCGCCGGCGCGCAGCACGCGGCGCTGGACGGGCAGGTGGCGTTCGAGCAGTTGCAGCGCTTCGGCGATGCGCTGGGCATGGGTCTGGGTTTCCTGGGTGTTCATCGTCGGTTCCTGGCTTGTGTGGAACGAAGCTTAGGAAGCCAGCTTCAACCGCATGCCAACGGACCGCATCGCTGCGTAACGTTGGGTGAACCGAGCGTGACAGCACCGCACGGGCCCGGGTTGCGCCGTATCAAGCGTGCGCGCCAGGACCACCAGGCGAGGCACAAAAACGCTGTTCGCCGTGGGGCCATTGTGGTGCGACCGCTGCGCCCCTAGAGTGGCGCGGCCCGCTGCCTCCGAAAGGCATGCGAGGCGCAATCAAACGGGAGATCTTCATGCCATTTGCCACCCCAGTGCGCTCGCGCATGCTTTTCATCCAGCGCGTCTTGCTGCTGGTCGGCGCCGCCGGCTTCGTGCCGGCGGCTCAGGCCGCCTCGGTCGCGCCCGCCGCCGCCGAAAACGGCATGGTGGTCACCGCCCAGCACCTGGCCACCCGCGTCGGCGTCGACGTGCTCAAGGACGGCGGCAACGCGGTCGACGCCGCGGTGGCCGTGGGCTATGCGCTGGCCGTGGTGTACCCGGCCGCCGGCAACCTCGGTGGCGGCGGCTTCATGACGATCCAGCTGGCCGACGGCCGCAAGACCTTTCTCGACTTCCGCGAGAAGGCGCCGCTGGCCGCGAAGCCCGACATGTACCTGGGCCCTGATGGCAACGTGGTCAAGGGTCTGAGCACCCGCTCGCACCTGGCCGTGGGCGTGCCGGGCAGCGTGGCCGGCATGGAATACGCGCTCGCGAAGTACGGCAGCATGAAACGCGCCCAGCTGATCGCGCCGGCGATCCACTATGCGGACAAGGGCTTCGTGCTGCAGCAAGGCGACGTGGACCTGCTGCTCAACGCCACCGACGACTTCCGCAAGGACCCGGCCTCGGCGGCCATCTTCCTCAACAAGGGCCAGCCGTTCGAGCCCGGCCAGAAACTGGTGCAGCGCGACCTGGCGAAGACGCTCAGGGCCATCCGCGACAAGGGCGCCGACGGCTTCTACAAGGGGCCGGTGGCCGCGGCGCTGGTCAGGTCGAGCCAGGCGGGCAAGGGCCTGATCATGCAGGCCGACCTTGACCAGTACAAGGTGCGCGAGATGGCGCCGGTGGAGTGCGACTACCGCGGCTACCGCGTGATCTCGGCGCCGCCGCCCAGCTCGGGCGGGGTGATCATCTGCGAGATGCTCAACGTGCTGGAAGGCTACCCGCTCAAGGACTGGGGCTTCCGCGCGGCCCAGGCGGTGCACGTGCAGATCGAGGCGATGCGCCATGCCTACGTGGACCGCAACAGCTACCTCGGCGACCCCGACTTCGTGAAGAACCCGCTCGAGCGGCTGCTGAGCAAGGACTACGCCGCGCAGATCCGCGCCGCTATTGACCCGGCCAAGGCGGGCGTGTCCAAGGACCTCAAGCCCGGCGTGGCGCCGCACGAAGGCAGCAACACCACCCACTACTCGATCGTCGACCAGTGGGGCAATGCCGTGTCGGTGACCTACACCCTCAACGACTGGTTCGGCGCGCGCCTCACCGCCGCCGGCACCGGCGTGCTGCTCAACAACGAGATGGACGACTTCACCGCCAAGGTGGGCGTGCCCAACCTCTACGGCCTGGTGCAGGGCGAGGCCAATGCCATCGCCCCAGGCAAGCGGCCGCTGTCGTCGATGAGCCCGACCATCCTCGCCAAGGACGGCAAGCCGGTGATGGTGGTCGGCACGCCCGGCGGCAGCCGCATCATCACGGCAGTGCTGCACACCATCCTCAACGTGGTGGACTACGGCATGAACATCCAGGAAGCCGTGGACGCGCCGCGCTTCCACCAGCAGTGGCTGCCGGAGGCCACCAACGTGGAGAACTTCGCGCTCAGCCCCGACACGCGCAAGATCCTCGAGGACATGGGCCACCAGTTCGCGGGCGCGCAGCCGGCCAACCACCTGGCGGCCATCCTGGTGGGGGCGCCTTCGCTCGGCGGCAAGCCGGTGGGCAACAACCGCTACTACGGCGCCAACGACCCGCGCCGCAATACAGGGCTGGCGCTCGGCCACTGAACCGCAAGCGCCCCGCCCCGGCCGGTGCTGGGCGGGCACCGCGTTTGCAGCGCTGCGCCGTGGAAGGAGACGCGGCGATGAACTGGCGCAGCTACCTCGGCATGGCCAAGCAGGCCGTGCAGGCATGGGTGGACGACCGGGCGGCCAGCATGGGGGCCGCCTTGTCGTACTACACCGTGTTCTCGGTGGCCCCGCTGCTGCTGATCGTGACCGCGGTGGCAGGGCTGGTGTTCGGCCAGGAAGCCGCGCAAGGGGCCATCGTGGCCCAGATCTCCGATCTGGTGGGCGAGGCCAGCGCGCAGGCGATCCAGGGGCTGCTGCAAAGCGTGGCCAAGCCCAAGGAGGGCGTGATCGCCACCGTGACCGGTGTGCTGCTTCTGCTGGTGGGCGCGACCACCGTGTTCGCCGAACTGCAGGACGACCTGAACCGTGTATGGAACGCGCCGAGGCAGGCCTTGCCCGGCGGCCTGTGGGGTTGGCTGCGCGCGCGGCTGCTGTCGATCGGGCTGATCCTGGCCATCGGCTTCCTGCTGCTGGTGTCGCTGGCCGCCAGCGCGGCCATCTCGGCACTGGGCCAGTGGTGGGGGCCGATGTTCGGTGCCTGGGAGCGCCTGGCGCAGGCCGTGAACTTCATCGTCAGCTTCGGCATCGTCACCGCGCTGTTCGCGCTGATCTACCGCTTCATGCCGCAGCTGCAGATCGAGTGGCGCGACGTGTGGGTGGGCGCGGCGGTGACCGCTTTGCTGTTCACGATCGGCAAGTTCCTCATCGGGCTGTACATCGGCAAGAGCGCCGTGGTTTCCGGCTTTGGTGCCGCCGGCTCGCTGGCGGTGCTGCTGGTGTGGGTGTACTACTCGGCGCAGATCTTCCTGCTGGGCGCTGAATTCACCTGGGTGTTCGCGCACCAGTACGGCTCGCGCCAGGGTGTGGCGGCCGAAGGGGCGGCGCCCGGCTCGAACCGCCCGCCCGCGCTGGCGCCCAAGATGCTGCCGCAGGCGGCGGCCCCGGTGGCCCCGTTGCCGCCGGCGCGCGCCTCGGGGCCGGGCGCGGCGCTGGCGGCCGCCCGCCGCCATCCGGCCACGCGCTTCCTGGGCTCGGCCGCACTGGGCGCCGTGGCGGTGCTGGCCATGCGCGCCGCGCGCGCCCACATCGGGGCTGCCCGTTAGCGCGATCCCCATGTGCCTTCCTCGCCGCCTGAAATGGCGGAAGGGCGTTGTACATTTGCCCCACTCAAAAAAATGACGGGCAACGCGTACAACCCCATACCGGACGACGTGCGGCGCTTCGTGCTGACGAGCGTGCCGTCGGTTCCCTTCGTGGAAGCGGCGCTGCTGCTGCGGCGCCAGCCGGGCCAGGCGATGGGCGTGGCGGAGGTGGCGGCGGCGCTCTACATCCGCGAGCAGGCGGCCGCCGAGCTGCTGGAAGGCCTGTGCCTGGCGGGCGCCATCGAGCGCGAGAACGAGCGCTACCGCTTCGCCCCGCGCGACGAGCGCCTGGCCGGCGCCTGGGATCGCCTGGCCGAGGCCTACTCGGCCAACCTGATCGGCGTGACCAACCTCATCCACGACGCCACCCAGAAGAGCGCACAGCGCTTTGCCGATGCGTTCAAGCTGCGAAAGGACTCCTGACGTGGACCAGGTCATCTACACCCTGTGCACCCTCACGGCCATGGCCTGCGCGACCTTGCTGTTGCGCAGCTATTTCCGCAACCGCTTCCGCCTGCTGCTGTGGAGCGGGCTCTGCTTCGTGGGCCTGAGCGTCAACAACCTGCTGCTCGTGCTGGACAAGACCGTGTTTCCGGCCCATGACCTGTCGCTGTGGCGCCTGGGCGTCGCGCTGCTGGCGGTGCTGTTGCTGGTCGGCGGGCTGGTGCTGGAGTCCGACGCATGACAGGCAACGGCTGGCACCTGCTGCTGATGGGCGGCATCGCCGTGGGCTGCTTCGTCGCGGGCCTGTTCTTTCTGCGCTACTGGCGCAGCTCGCACGACCGCTTCTTCCTGTTCTTCATGCTCTCGTTCTGGATCGAAGCGGCCAACCGCGTGGCGATGGCGGCGACCTTGTCGTGGAACGAGGACGCGCCGGTGCACTACCTGGTGCGGCTGCTGTCCTACGCCCTGATCGTGTGGGCCATCTGGGACAAGAACCGTCCCCGGGCCAAGTAGGGCGGCGCCCTACAGCAGCAGGAAGGCCGCTGCCGCCACCAGCGTGGGCAGCGCGGCGCCCAGCAGCAGCGAACCGGCGCCGATGGTGCCGTCTTCGAAGCCCCCGCGCAGCAGCGCCACGCCCGCCGGGTTGGGCGCGTTGGCGATCACGGTGAGCCCGCCGCCGGCCACCGCGCCGGCCACCAGCATGTACTTCGAGGTGTCCGAAATGCCCTCGATCAGCGAGCCCAGGTAGGTGAGGGCCGCGTTGTCGGTGATCGCCGTCAGCCCCAGCGCGCCGAAGAACAGCGCCAGCGGTTGCAGCGATGCCACGATGGGCTGCAGCCACCACTGCTGCATGCCGCCCAGCACCACCAGCCCGGCGAGGAAGAAGCTCACCAGCAGCGCCTCCTTCAGGATCAGCGGGTCCTGGTGGCGCGCATAGGCCTGCACGAAGCCCATGAAGAACAGCAGCAGGCCGAGGAACACCACCGGATGGTGGGCGAACACCACCACGCCGGCCAGGAAGGCCAGGTGCACCAGCTGCACCACGCCCGGCACGCGGCCCATGCCCGAGTCGTCGTCGGAGGCGCTCAGGTGCTTGCGCAGCACGACCACCAGCACGGTGGCGTTCACCAGCACGGCCAGGGCCGCCTTCCAGCCGAAGGTGGCGAACATGAAGCCGCTGGTCCACTGCCAGGTGCTGGCCACCATGAGCACCGGCGGCGCCGCGTACGAAGTGAGCGTGCCGCCGATGGACACGTTGACGAACAGCACGCCCAGCGCCGCGTACTTCGCCCACTCGGGCGGGCCCTTGCAGAACACGCGCTCGCGCAGCATCAGCGCCGCCAGGGTCATGGCGGCCGGCTCGGTGATCAGCGAGCCCAGCAGCGGCACCGCGGCCAGCCCCAGCCACACGGAGGCCACGCTGGTGGGCAGCGGCATCAGCCGCGCCGTCACGCGCACCAGCGAGGCTGCCGCCACCAGCACAGGCTTGGAGGCCGCGATCACCATCACCGCGAACACGAACAGCGGCTCGGTGTACTGGCGCGATTCCACGTACTGCAGCGCCGAGCCGCCGCCGCTGGCCAGGGCCATCACCACCATCAGCACGCCGGCCCAGAAGCCGAACACCACCTCCACCTCGCCCAGCAGGTGGAACATGCCGCCATGGCGCGGGTAGCGCCGGGCCAGGCGGTGCAGGATCTTGGTGGAGAAGGTGTGCAGCAGCGCCACGGCGAACAGCGCGGCGGCAATCCATTGCAGGGTCGGGTTCTCTTGCATCAGGGTACGCCCTTAAGGGTTGTTGACAGCGGCGAGGGCGCCATGCGGGCGGCGGCCCGCCATGGGGTACAAAGGCGGCCCGTGATTGTGGAGCGAGATCTGCGATGGACGACATGACCGCATGGCTGCTGATCGCCGCCAGCGCCGTGCTGCTAGCGGCCTACGAGGCCTGGGCCGTGTGGGTGGGCGCGCGGCAGCCGGAGCGCGTGGCCCGCTCGCGCCATGCGCGCATGCGGGTCGACTGGGTGAGGGCGCTGGCGCGCCAGCCAGGCTTCGAGATCGTGGCCGTGCAGACGCTGCGCAACTCGCTGATGTCGGCCACCATCGCGGCCTCCACCGCGGCGCTGGCGCTGATGGGCAGCATGAGCCTGGCGGCGCCGCGGCTGGCGCAGGGGCTGGACGCGGCCCACCCGCTGGCCGGCCTGACGCCGCGCACCGCGCTGGAGATCTGCCTGATGCTGGTGCTGTTTGCCTCCTACGTCTGCTCGGCGATGGCGATGCGCTTTTTCAACCACGCGGGCTTCGTGATGTCCATGCCCGCCGGCGCCGCCGAGCGCGAGCCCTTGATGCCGATGGCCGAGGACTACGTGGAGCGCGCGGGCCTGCTCTACAGCTGGGGGCTGCGCTGCTTTCTCGCGGTGGCGCCGCTGGTGGCCGGCATCGTCTCGCCGCTGGCGATGCTGCCGATGACGGTGGTGCTGCTGGTGGTGCTGCGGTTCTTCGACCGTCCGGCCAAGCCTGCGGCAGGCTGACAAGGAAAAAGGAGTGGGGATGCAAACTTTCCTGGCCGCTGCCGCCGACCTGGCCTGGCCGCTGGCCCTGGGGTTCGCCTGGGTGTTGGGCGAGCTGGTGCACCGCTGGGTGAAGCTGCCGCGCATCAGCGTCTACGGGCTGGTGGGCTTCCTGTTTTCGTCCTCGCAGCTGGGGCTGCTGTCGCGGCCGAACGAGAGCTCGTTCCTGGTGGTGGCCAACATCGCGATGGGGCTGATGCTGTTCGAGTTCGGCTACCGCATCAACCTCGGCTGGCTGCGCACCAACCAGTGGGTGGGGGCGAGCGGGCTGGCGGAATCGGTGGCCACCTTCTTCGGCGTGTACTGGGTGGCCGCCGGCGTGTTCGGTCTGGAAGGGCTCACCGCCGGGCTGTTGTCGGCGCTGGCGGTGGCCACTTCGCCGGCCGAGGTGCTGCGCGTGGTCAACGAACAGCGCAGCTCGGGCCAGGTGACCGAGCGCGCGATGCACCTGTCGGCGCTGAACTGCATCCTCGCGGTGTTCCTGTTCAACGTGGTGGTGGGCCTGTGGGCCTTCCAGAGCTCGGGCAGCGCGATGCAGGCGATCTCGAGCAGCCTGCTGGTGATCGTGGTATCCGCCGGCCTGGGGCTGCTGTTCGGCGCGGTGGTGCCCGCGCTGCTGCGCAGCCTGGGCAACCTCGGGCAGAACGCGACCATCGGCTTCGCGATCGCGGTGATCCTGCTGGTGTCGCTGGCGCACGTGATGAAGGTCTCGCCGGTGCTGGCAGCGCTGACCTTCGGTTTCGTGGCGCGCCAGCGCAGGCTCACGCTCAACTCTGCGCAGCGCAACTTCGGTGCCCTGGGCGACCTGCTGACGGTGCTGCTGTTCGTCTACGTGGGCGCGGCGCTGGCCTGGCCGCGCGTGGCCGCCGGGCTGGGCCTGGCGCTGGCCCTCGTGGGCATGCGCTTCGCCACCAAGGTGGGCGGCGCGGTGCTGTTCGCGCGCGTGAGCGGCGTCTCCTGGCGCAAGGGCCTGCTCACCGGCGTGGCGTTGTCGCCGATGTCCGCGCTGGTGATCGCGCTGCTGGTGCAGACGCGCTACATGGGCATCAACCTGATGGACCAGCTGGCGCCGCTGGCAGCGGCCACCTTGCTGCTGGACATTGCCGGGCCGGTACTGACGCAGCTGGCGCTCAAATGGGCCGGCGAGACGCCGCAGACGCGGGAGCACTGACGATGCCGCTCGAGACCTTCAAGACCTCCGAGCCGCTCACGCTGGGCGTCGAGCTGGAGCTGCAGCTGGTGTCGCTGAGCGACTTCGACCTGGTGGACGCCAGCCCCGACATGCTCGAGCTGCTGGGCCGGCGCAAGTTTCCCGGCAACGTGGTGCCGGAGATCACCGAGAGCATGATCGAGATCTCCACCGACGTGCACTCGCGCCACGACACCCTGCTGGCGCAGCTGCATGCGATCCGCGACGCACTGGTGCATGCCGGCGACATGCTCAACGTGGGTGTGTGCGGCGGCGGTACCCATCCGTTCCAGCAGTGGTCGGAGCGCAAGATCTTCTCCAAGCCGCGCTTCAAGCAGGTGTCGGCGCTGTACGGCTACCTGGCCAAGCAGTTCACCATCTTCGGCCAGCACGTGCATGTGGGCTGCGCCTCGGGCGACGACGCGCTGTTCCTGCTGCACTCGCTCAGCCGCTACATCCCTCACTTCATCGCGCTGTCGGCCTCGTCGCCCTTTGTGCAGCGCAGCGACACGCTGTTCAACTCCGCGCGCCTGAACTCGGTGTTCGCGTTCCCGTTGAGCGGCCGCGCGCCCTTCGTGCTGCGCTGGGGCGACTTCGAGAGCGACTACTTCGCGCACATGGAGCGCACCGGCATCGTGCAGAGCATGAAAGACTTCTACTGGGACATCCGCCCCAAGCCGGAGTACGGCACGATCGAGCTGCGCGTGTGCGACACGCCGCTGTCGGTGGACCATGCGGCGGCGCTGGCCTGCTACCTGCAGGCGCTGTGCCGCAACCTGCTGCAGCGCAAGGAGCCGCCGCCGGCCGAGAACGACTACCTGGTCTACAACTACAACCGCTTCCAGGCCTGCCGCTTCGGACTGGACGGCACCGTGGTCGACCCCAAGACCTACGAGTCGCGCCTGCTGCGTGAGGACATCCTCGCCACGCTGCGCCGCATCGAGCCCGATGCCGACGCGCTGCAAAGCCGCTCGGCGCTGGACGGCATCCACCGCGTCGTGCGCGACGGCAGCGACGCCTCCTTCCTGCGCCGCCAGCACCGCGAGCGCGGCAGCGCCGAAGGCATGGTGGAAGCGGCGATCGAGTGTTTCCGAGGGGCGGCGGAGTAACGAACACTTGCTGGATTGGTACAAATGTGTGTGGTAGTCTCGGCCGCGTCACTGACTGAACACCGGCCTCCACCGGGTATTGCCTCATGCGACAAATGAGTTTCCTTCGCGCCGCACTGTGCGCCGCCCCCGTCTTGTTGGCCGCGTGCTCCAGCACGCCCACGCAACCTGCCGCTCAGCCGGCCCCGGCCGCTGCGGCGCCGGCCGCTCAGCCGGCCACGCCGTCGGCCCCGGCTCCGGTGGCCGCGCCCGCGCCCACGCTGGCCGCCCATCTCGACCCCAACAATCCGGTCTCGCGCAATCGCAGCGTGTACTTCGATTTCGACGAGTCCGCCATCCGGCCGCAAGACCGGGCCGTGATCGAGCTGCAAGGGCCTTACCTGGCCAAGAACCCCGCGCTGAACGTGCGCGTGGAGGGCCACACCGACGAGCGCGGCAGCAGCGAATACAACCTTGCGCTCGGCCAGCGCCGCGCCGAGGCCGTGAAGAACGCGCTCAAGGTCTACGGCGTGAAGGAATCGCAGGTCGAGGCGGTGAGCTTCGGCAAGGAAAAGCCGCGCGCCACCGGCCACGACGAGACCGCCTGGGCGCAAAACCGCCGCGCCGACATCGTCTACCGCTGATCGGCGGCTGCCTGCAGCAACAGCCCCGTGCCTCCCGGCCGGGGCTTTTTGCTTTTCTTCAGATGTGCAGCGCGTGCCCCAGCGCGCGCAGCGCGGCCTCCTGCACCGCCTCGCCCAGTGTGGGATGCGCATGGATGGTGCCTGCCACGTCGTGCAGCGTGGCGCCCATCTCGATCGACTGCGAGAACGCGGCCGCCAGCTCCGAGACCGCCCGGCCCACCGCCTGCCAGCCGACGATGAGGTGGTTGTCGCGCCGCGCGACCACGCGCACGAAGCCTTCGGTGGATTCCAGGCTCATCGCGCGGCCGTTGGCGCTGAAGGGGAACATCGCGCTCACGCAGTCCAGGCCGGCCTGCTGCGCCTGCCCGGGCGAGGAGCCCACGACCACCACTTCCGGATCGGTGAAGCAGATCGCCGGGACCGCCGCGGGCGCGAAGCGGCGTTTGCGGCCGGCGATGACCTCGGCCACCATCTCGCCCTGCGCCATCGCGCGGTGCGCCAGCATCGGCTCACCGGTGAGGTCGCCGATGGCCCACACGTTGCGCATCGAGGTGCGGCACTGCTCGTCCACCTTGAGCGCGCGGCCGGCCATGTCCAGCTGCAGCGACTCCAGGCCGTAGCCCTCGGTACGTGGCCGGCGGCCCACGGCCACCAGCACGCGGTCGGCCGGCAGCGCGAACTCGTCGGCGCGCGCGCTGCGCACCCGCACGCCGGTGCCGGTGTCGGTGAGGCCCTGCACGCTGCAACCCAGGTGCAGCACGATGCCCAGTTGTTTCAGGCGCGCCAGCACGGGCTTGGTCAGCTCTTCGTCATAGGCCGGCAGCACGCGCTCGGTGGCTTCCACCACCGCCACCTCGGCGCCCAGCTTGCGGTAGGCGATGCCAAGCTCCAGCCCGATGTAGCCGGCGCCCACGACCACCAGCCGCTTGGGCAGCGAGGCGGGCGCCAGCGCTTCGGTGGACGAGATCACCGGCCCGCCGAACGGCATGTCGGCCAGCTCCACCGGCACCGAGCCGCTGGCCAGCAGCAGGTGTTCGCAGCCGATGCGCAGCGGCTCGCCCTCGTGCGGCGCCACCTCCACCGTCTTGCCATCGACGATGCGCGCCCAGCCCTTGAGCACCTGCACGCCGTTCTTCTTGAGCAGCGCGCCCACGCCGCCGGTCAGGCGCTGCACGATGCCGTCTTTCCAGCGCACGGTCTGGGCCAGGTCGATGCCGGGCGACTGCACGTGGATGCCCAGCGGCGAGCTGTTGGCGAAATGGCGCGCCTTCTCGAATTCCTCGGCCGCGTGGATCAGCGCCTTCGAGGGGATGCAGCCGATGTTCAGGCAGGTGCCGCCGAGCTTGTCGCCTTCGACCAGCACGGTGGGGATGCCGAGTTGGCCGGCGCGGATGGCGGCCACATAGCCGCCTGGGCCGCCGCCGATCACGAGCAGCGTCGTGTTCTGCATGCGCATGCGGCTACTCCACGAAGAGCATGGCGGGCGATTCGAGCATCGCGCGGATCGCCTGGATGAACTCGGCTGCGTCCATGCCGTCCACCACGCGGTGGTCGAAGGAGGACGACAGGTTCATCAGCAGGCGCGGCACGACCGCGCCGTTGCGGATGACCGGCCGCTCGACGATGCGGTTGACGCCGATGATCGCCACCTCGGGGTGGTTGATCACCGGCGTGGTGACGATGCCGCCCAGGGGCCCGAGGCTGGTGATCGTGATCGTCGAGCCCGAGAGCTCCTCGCGCGAAGCCTTGCCGGTGCGTGCGGCCTCGGCCAGGCGCAGCACCTCGGCGCCGATCTGCCAGGGGTCGCGCGACTCGGCATGCTGCAGCACCGGCACCATCAGCCCCGAGTCGGTCTGCGTGGCGATACCCAGGTGCACCGCGCCGGAGCGCGTGACCACGCCGGCCTCGTCGTCGAAGCGTGCGTTCATCTGCGGGAAGTCGCGCACCGCCAGCACCACCGCGCGCGCGATCAGCGGCAGCACGGTGAGCTTGCCGCGCTGCGCGCCGTACTTGGCGTTGAGCTTGGCTCGCAGCGCCTCCAGCTCGGTGACGTCGACTTCTTCCACGTAGCTGAAGTGCGGGATGCGGCGCTTGGCCTCCTGCATCTTCTGCGCAATCTTGCGGCGCAGGCCGATCACCGGCACGGCTTCCTCGTCGTGGCGCTCTGCATAGGCCGAGCTGGCGCGCGTGCTCATCGGCTGGCCGCGCGAGGCGAGGTATACGTCCAGGTCTTCGTGCGTGATGCGGCCGGCCGGGCCGCTGCCGTGCACGAACTGCAGCTCGATGCCCAGCTCCCAGGCGCGGCGGCGCACCGCCGGCGAGGCGATGGGCTTGTCGCCCGGTGCGCGCGTGGGCGGCGAAGGGGCAGGGCGCGGGCTGCGGCGCACGGGCGCAGTGTCGCGCTCGGCTTCGGTCTCGGGCGTGCCGCGCGAGGCCACTGTGGGCGCGACGGTGGGTGCGACGGTACTGCCGCCTTCCGGCGTGACAGGCGGTGAGCTGCCCTGCGCCAGCGGCGGGGCAGCGGCGGGCCTGGCCGGCGGGCCGTCCTTGACGTTGCCCGCGCCTTCCACCTCCAGCCGAATCAGCTCGGCGCCCACGGCCATCACCTCGCCGACCGTGCCGCCGAGCGAGAGCACCTTGCCGTGCACCGGCGAGGGGATCTCCACCGTGGCCTTGTCGGTCATCACGTCGGCCAGGATCTGGTCTTCCACCACGTCCTCGCCCGGCTGCACGCGCCAGGCCACCAGCTCCACCTCGGCGATGCCTTCGCCGATGTCGGGCATCTTGATCGAGTACTGTCCCATTCAAGCCTCCATGGCGCGCTTGAAGGCGGCGCCCACGCGCGCCGGCCCGGGGAAGTAGGCCCACTCCTGCGCATGCGGATAAGGCGTGTCCCAGCCGGCCACGCGCTCGATCGGCGCTTCCAGGTGGTAGAAGCAGTGTTCCTGCACCAGCGCGGCCAGCTCGGCGCCGAAGCCGCTGGTCTTGGTGGCCTCGTGCACCACCACGCAGCGGCCGGTCTTCTTCACCGACTCGACGATGGTGTCGATATCCAGCGGCCAGAGGCTGCGCAGGTCGATGATCTCGGCGTCGATGCCGGTTTCCAGGGCTGCGCATTCGCTCACCCACACCATGGTGCCGTAGGTGATGACGGTGAGCTCCTTGCCCGGGCGGAACACTGCGGCCTTTTCCAGCGGCACGTTGTAGTAGCCCTCGGGCACGTTGCCCAGCGCATGCTTGCTCCAGGGCACCACCGGCCGGTCGTGGTGGCCGTCGAAGGGGCCGTTGTACAGGCGCTTGGGCTCCAGGAAGATCACCGGGTCGTTGCACTCGATCGACGCGATCAGCAGGCCCTTGGCGTCGTAGGGGTTGCTGGGCATCACGGTGCGCAGGCCGCACACGTGGGTGAACAGCGCCTCGGGGCTCTGGCTGTGCGTCTGGCCGCCGTAGATGCCGCCGCCGCAGGGCATGCGGATGGTGATGGGCGCGGTGAAGTCGCCGGCCGAGCGGAAGCGCAGGCGCGCGGCTTCGGAAATGATCTGGTCGGCCGCGGGGTAGAAGTAGTCGGCGAACTGGATCTCGGCCACCGGGCGCAGGCCGTAGGCGCCCATGCCCACTGCGGCGCCGACGATGCCGCCTTCGTTGATGGGCGCATCGAAGCAGCGGTGCTTGCCGTACTTGGCCTGCAGGCCCTCGGTGACGCGGAACACGCCGCCGAAGTAGCCCACGTCCTCGCCGAACACCACCACGTTGTCGTCGCGCGCCATCATCACGTCCAGGCCCGAGCGCAGCGCCTGGATCATGGTCATGGGCGTGGTCTTGTCCGCTTCGGCCGCCTGCATGGCTTTTTCTTTCGTTTCGGTGAGCATCGTCAGACCCCCAGTTGCTGGCGTTGCTGCCGCAGGTGCCAAGGCATTTTTTCGTACACGTCCTCGAACATCGTGGCGGGGCTGGGGATGTGGCCGTCGAGCAGGGTGCCGTGGCTTTCGGCTTCCTTTTGCGCCGCGGCCACCTCGGCCTCCAGCTCCTTTTGCGCCTGCTCGTGCTGGGCCTCGGACCATTCGCCCAGCGTGATGAGGTGCTGCTTCAGGCGCTGGATGGGGTCGCCCAGCGGGAAGCGCTGCCAGTCGTCGGCAGGGCGGTACTTGGAAGGGTCGTCCGAGGTGGAGTGGGCCCCGGCGCGGTAGGTCACCCATTCGATCAGCGTCGGCCCCAGGTTGTTGCGCGCGCGCTCGGCGGCCCAGCACGAGGCGGCGTACACCGCGAGGAAATCATTGCCGTCCACGCGCAGGCTGGCGATGCCGCAGCCCACGCCGCGCGCGGCGAAGGTGGTGCTCTCGCCGCCCGCAATGGCCTGGAAGGTGGAGATCGCCCACTGGTTGTTCACCACGTTCAGGATCACCGGCGCGCGGTACACGTGGGCGAAGGTCAGCGCGGTGTGGAAGTCGCTCTCGGCGGTGGAGCCGTCGCCGATCCAGCCGCTGGCGATCTTGGTGTCGCCCTTGATCGCCGAGGCCATGGCCCAGCCCACCGCCTGGATGAACTGCGTGGCCAGGTTGCCGCTGATCGTGAAGAAGCCGGCGCGCTTGTACGAATACATCACCGGCAGCTGGCGGCCCTTGATGGGGTCTTGCTCGTTGCTCATCAGCTGGCACATCAGCTCGACCATGCTGATGTCGTCGCGCGCCAGCAGCAGGCCCTGCTGCCGGTAGGTGGGGAAGCACATGTCGCCCTGGCGCAGCGCGAACGAATGCGCCACGGCGATGGCTTCCTCGCCCAGGCTCTGCATGTAGAACGACAGCTTCTTTTGCCGCTGCGCCAGCAGCATGCGGGCGTCGAAGGCGCGCGTCTTCATCATCGCGCGCAGCCCCTTGCGCAGCTGCACCGGGTCGAGCTCGGGCTTCCAGGGGCCCACCGCCTTGCCCTCGTCGTCGAGCACGCGGATCAGCTCGTAGGCCAGGTCGCTGGTGTCGAAGTGGGAGGTGTCCACCGGCGGCCGGCGTACCGAGCCGGCGGGTGACACGTGAAGGTAGGAGAAATCGGTCTTGCAGCCCGGACGGCCGGTGGGTTCCGGCACGTGCAGGCGCAGCGGCGTGTGCTCGCTCATGCGCTGTCTAGCTCCTCGCCCGATCGTGTCGGGCCGCAGTGCTTGCAAAGGTCGGCCGGGTGCAGGGGTGGTGCGCCCGAGCCGGACGGGGCAAACCGCGTGCGGGGTCGCCGCCCGGGTTGGCCCGAAAAGCCTACCGGATTTTTCGGCCGGCGCCGCGGTAGAAGCTGGCGGCCGGGGAGAGGGGAATCCCGGGGGGGCACGCCGCCATGGAGGGCGCGGCAGCGGTAACTTGTCGTGCCGGGCAGCAGATGTTCCCTCATGCGCCGGCGTCCGCGGCCGATACTGCGGAGGTTGCAGTACTGCCCTCGCGGGCCACCGAGGCCGAAGCAAGCAGATGGCCTTGTCATCGATCAAGCACTTCGCGCTCGAGCGCCGGCTGGCGGCCGGCATGCTGGCCGTGGCCCTGCTGCTGGCCGCGGCCGTGGGGGCCAGCTACTTCATCAAGGTGTCGGCCGACCGGGTGGAAGACCTGAGCAACAGCTCCTTGTCGCGCGCGGCCGAGATCGACCGCGCGTCGGTGAGCCTGCTGGTGGCCGAAAACCACCACCGCGCGTTCCTGCTCACCGGCCGCGACGAGGAACTGCTGCCCTACGAGGGCGCGCGGGCACGCGCCGGCAGCGCCTTCACCCGGCTGCGCTATTTCTATGCCCAGGACCCGGCGGTGCTGGACGACCTCGAGGCGCTGGCGGCGCTGGTGCAGGCGCGCTTGGGGCAGCTCGACAACGCGCTGCAGGCCTACCGCAGCCAAGGGCCCGAGGCTGCGCGGGCGGCGATCGTCGCCGCGGCCGACCCCGCGCCGGCGCAGCGCATCCACAGCCTGCTGGCCGACCTGAAGGACCGCGAAACGCGCATGCAGGACGCGCAGGCGCGCGAGGCGGACCGCCGGCGCACGGCCTTGGTGGGCGTGGAGGTGCTGCTGCTGTCGGCGCTGCTGCTGGCCGGCGTCGGCCTGTGGCGCGGCCTGATACGGCGTGCGCGCGAGCGGCAGCAGCTCGCGGAGCAGCTGGAACACCTGGCGCTGCACGATCCGCTGACCCTTCTGCCCAACCGGCGGCACTTCGCCGACGAACTGGAGCGCTCGCTGGCGCGCGCGGCACGCCGGCACGAGCGCCGCGCCGTGCTGTTCGTCGACCTCGACGGTTTCAAGCGCATCAACGACGAGCTGGGCCACCACGTGGGCGACGAGTTGCTGCGCGAGGTGGCGCAGGCCTTCGGCCGGTTGGTGCGCAAAGGCGATTTCGTGGCCCGGCTGGGCGGCGACGAGTTCGCCGTGCTGATGGAGGAGCCCGGCCCCGAGGGGCCGCACCGGCTGGCGCTGCGGCTGGTCGAGGCGGCGGCGCGGCCGCTGCTGCCGCGGCATCCCGGGCACCGCATCGGCGCCAGCGTGGGCATCGCGACCTACCCCGACGATGCGGCCGATTCGGCGGCACTGCTGAGCAAGGCGGACACCGCCATGTACCAGGCCAAGCGCGACGGCAAGGGCGCGGTGCACGCGTATAGTGCGCCGCCATGAAACCGATCGACCCTGACATCGCCAGTGCGCGCGCCTGCGTGATCGATGGCCGGGCGACGTCGCGTGCCGAGGTGGCGCGGCTGCTCAAGCGCCTGGGTGTGGGCCAGGTCGATCAGTTTCCGCGCCCCGCCGAGGCGCGCAAGCTGCTGGCGGCGCTGCAGTACGACATCATCGTCTGCGAGTACGACTTTCCCGACGACCCGATGACCGGGCAGGAGCTGGTGGACGAGCTGCGCGCTGCACAGCACCTGCCGCTGTCCAGCGTGGTGGTGCTGATCTCCGGCGAGGCGTCGTATGCCAAGGTGGCCGAGGCGGCCGAAGCGGCACTCGATGCCTACCTGGTGAAACCCTACACCGAGGACGCACTGCGCATCAAGCTGATCGAGGCGCGCCGGCGCAAGCGGCAGTTGCAGCCTATTCTGGACAAGATCGACCAGAAAGCCTACAGCGAGGCGGCGCAGCTGTGCGTCGCGCTGTTCGAAGCGCGCGGCCCGGGCTGGCTGCAGGCGGCGCGGCTGGGCGCCGAACTGCTGCTGCGGCAGGGCGATGCGCAAGGGGCGATGCGTCTGCAGGATGCGGTGCTGGAAACCAAGGCCTTGCCCTGGGCCCGCACTGGCCTGGCGGCGGCCGACGATCAAGGCGGCGCGCGGCCGCCGCAGGGCCCGCGCCGCACGCTGGAGAGCCTGCTGGCCGAGCAGCCGGGCAGTTCGGATGCCTACGACCTGATGTGCCGCACGCTGCTGGAAAAGGGCGACGCGGCTGGGGCGCTGGCCACGATGCGCCGCGCTTCGGGCCTCATGCCCTCGAGCATTCCGCGGCTGCAAAAGCTGGGCGTGCTGGCGTTCTACTATGGCGACGCCGGCGAGGCGATCGAGGCGCTGGAGCGTGCCACCGACCTGGGCCTGTCGGCCAAGGCCTACGACCTGCAAGGGCTGGTGCTGCAGGCGGCGCTGCAGTTCGACCTGCGGCAGACGTGCCCGCTGGCGCGCACCCATGCCGCGTTCGGCAAGGTGCTGGCCGGCATCCCCGGCAGCGTGCGCTTGGCGCGCTTCGGCGAGGTGCTCGACGCCCTGCGGCTGCTGGCCTTGGGCAAGATGGCCGAGGCTGCGGGCCAGGTGCAGGGCATGCTGCAGACGGCGCGCGACCCGCAGTTCGACTTCGAGGCCGCCTGCAACGCGCTGATGCTGGCGGCACGGCTCGCGCGTGAAGACCATGCCGTGCACGGCATCGACACCGCGGTGGCCCTGCTCGCGCGGCGCTTCGCCGTCTCGAAGGCCAGCTGCGAGCTGCTGGCCAGCGCCGCGCGCATGGACGAATCGGTGGCGTCCGCCATCCGCGAGGGTTACGCATACATCGGCCAACAGGCCGAGGACGCCGTGAGCCTGTCGGTGCGCGGCAACCCCGCGGCGGCGGTGCAGGCCTTGCTGGCCGGCGCCGAAGACACGCTCAACGGCCGCCTGCTCGACTTGGCGGAGCACACCTTGCGCCGCCACCACGCGGCGATCCGCGACACGGCACCGCTGCAGCAGCGCATCGACGCGCTGCGCCAGCGCTACCACAGCTATGGCGCGCAGCTGCGGCTGGCGCCCGCTTCGACATCGACATGACCGAACCCGACACCGAGGTGCTCCGCCTGTCCAACGGCGTGCGCGTGGCGGTCAGCCGGCTGTCCCACCTGCGCAGCGTCTACCTGAGCGTGTTCGTGCGCACCGGCAGCGCACACGAGGCGCCGGCGCTCAACGGCATCAGCCATTTCGCCGAGCACATGGCTTTCAAGGGCACGCACGAGCGCAGCTGTCAGCAGATCAACCTCGACGCCGAGCGCCTGGGCGCCGAGGTGAACGCCCATACCGACAAGGAGCACACGGCCTACCACATCCGCGGCCTCGCCCCGCATGCCGAGCGCTTCGTGCACCTGCTGGGCGACATCGTGCTCAACAGCGCCTTTCCAGAGGCGGAGCTGGAGCGCGAGCGCCAGGTGATCCTGCAGGAGCTGCTGGAGGACGAGGACGACGGCCTGTCCACCGCGTTCAAGCTGTTCGACAAGCTGTGCTTCGGCAGCCACCCGGTGGGCCAGCCGGTGATCGGCACGCGGCGCAACATCGAGCGCTTCACGCGGGCCGAGCTGCAGGCTTACGTGCAGCGCCAGTACACCGGGGCCAACCTGGTGCTGGCCGTGGCCGGCGACGTGGACCCGCAGGCGATCGCGCGCGCCGCGGAGCAGGCCTTCGGCGGCTTGCCGGCAGGCCAGGCCAACGAAGTGGCCCCGGCCCACTATGCCGGCGGCCTGGCCACGCGCCGGCTGGCGGGCGTGGGGCAGACGCACATCGTGCTGGGGTTTCCCATCGCTTCGCTGCGCGAGCCGCACCATGCCGACGTGATGGCGGCGGCCGTGCTGGGCGAAGGCATGAGCTCGCCGCTGATGGACGAGATCCGCGAGCGCCGCGGGCTGGTGTACTACGCGGCGTGCTCCGCCGACGTGATGTCGCTGGCAGGCCAGTTCGTGATCGAGGCCTCCACCTCGCCCCAGCACCTGCACGAGTTCGTGGCCGAGACGGCCCGGCTGCTGCGCCGCCACGCCGAGCGCGTGGACGCGGTGGACCTGGAGCGGGCGCGCAACCAGCTGGCGCTGCGCCAGCTCGACATTCACGAGCGGCCGTTCCGTCGTCTGGAAGAGACGGCGCAGGACCTGTTCGTCCACGGCCGGGTGAGGCCCCGGCAGCAGTGGACCGAACGGCTGGAAGCGGTGAGCGCCGACGACGTGCGCAGCGTGTTCCAGCGCATGCTGGCCCAGGGCCCCGCCTTTGCCGCGGCCGGCAAGGTGCCGGCGGACTGGAAAGACAGAACGGCCCGGCTGTTGGCCGGGCCGTGACTCACGCGGAGCCTGTTGCCGTCAGAAGCTCGACGGCATCGGGTGGCCTGCGGCCTCCCAGATGTAGGAGGTGAGGGTGACCGGGTTCACGCCGTCGAGCCGCTTGCCGGTGGAGCAGAAGCCGCGGGTGGTGTTGGCGCACATCTCGGCCTTGATGCGGGCCTCGTTGGGCCAGGGCCACAGCTTGGTGGTGGTCAGCGTGTTGTAGCCGGCCTGGCCGTGGCGGGTGCCGTCGCTGCCGTAGCGGTACAGCACGTTGGCGCCGATGTCCGCGCCGCCGTGGCCCTTGCCCTTGAGGGCCGAGCCCGCCTCGATGCGGGTGATGTACTTCAGCGACGCCGTCGCGCCATCAGCGCGTGGATCGGCGCTGAAGCAGCCGGTGCTGCAAGCCGTCTGGTTGTAGGCCGCATCGGAGAAGCTGCCGGACACGCTGGCATGCGAAGGTTGGTAGGCCGAATTGATGCCGTAGCGCGCCGATCCGCCCGACACGGCGATCACGTTGCGCAAGGTGCCGCCACGCGAGGCCAGCGCCGGCCCGATGCGCACCACGTCACCGTTGCGCGACATCGCGGTCAGGTTCTCCAGGTGGTTGTTCGTGCCTTCCCGGTCAAGGTCGAACGCATCGCTGTTGGAGTTCCACACCACGGCATTGACGACCTTGGAAGTGGGGTCCAGCGTCTGCCCGGTGTCGGGGAAGTTGTAGTAGCCGATGTCGGGCGCATGCAGCGAGATGATGCCCAGCCACTCGTTGCGGCCGAAGTAGTACTGCGGATCGGGTGTGTGCTGCGCGGTGGCGAAGTCGGCGCCCTGGTAGTCGGTGGGTGCGAGCACACGGTCGACGATGAGCATGTTCTGCACCGAGACATCGTGCGAGTCGTACACCGTGAAGCCGACGTTGGGGTTGCCGCTGCCCTGGCAGCTGGAGGTGCCGCAGCCGTCGCCGCGCACCACGACGCGGCGCCACACGTTGTTGTGCGCCCGGTAGTTGCTCGCAATGATGCGTTCGCCCGAGGCCCAGATCCACACGTCCTCGATGAGGTTGTTGGTGTTGCCGTTGTGGTGGTCGTTGGTGCCGATGCCGAACGACCCGTGGAAGCCGCTGTCCTTGACCGTGACGTAGCTGGTGTTGTAGAGCGCGCCGCCCCCTTCGAAGGTGATGCCTTGCACCGTGATGTAGCTGTCCTTGCGCGTGGACCGGCCGATGAACAGCGGCCCGTCGACCTTGACCTTGCCCGGGTTGAGCGCGTGCACATAGGTCGGCTTGGAGGCGGTGCCCGCCGGGATCTGCGCGGAGTTCGCGGTGAAGCGCGAGGTGTCCCAGTTGATCACGCCGGTGGTGCTGGGGGTGTAGGTGCCATCCAGCAGCACCAGTTCGCTGCCTGCGCTCATGCGGGCGAACACCGTCGCAAAGGTCTTGCAGGCCGTGGCGATGCTCTTGCAGTCAGCTGCGTTGTTGCCGGTGGGCGAAATGTAGAAGGCGCCGGAACCGCCGGGCATCGGAGCGGGAGCAGGCGCGGGAGCGGGAGCAGGCGCCGGAGCGGGTGCGGGCGCCGGAGCCGGTGCGGGCGCCGGAGCGGGTGCGGGCGCCGGAGCAGGGGCGGGCGCCGGAGCAGGGGCAGGCGCCGGAGCGGGGGCGGGCGCCGGAGCGGGGGCAGGTTTGGGTGCCGGCGACAACCAGCGTTTCCACCACCAGATGGGAATCAGGCGCTGGGCGGTGGCCGTGCCGTCGGACGCCTCGGCTTGGGACGCAGAGGACGTGGCCTGCGCGGCAGGTGCGGCCGCTTCGGTCGGCGCCGGTGGTTCGTCGGAGCCATCTCCACCTCCACAGCCAGCCAGCAGCGCGCACGAAGAGAAGAGGGAGAGGAGGAGATGTTCAGGGACAAACTGTTTGCTCATGGCACCACAAAAAAAGACAAAACCACACCTCGCAGGGCGTCTGTACGACGCCTTGCGGCATTCCTTCCCTACATGCGATCTTTCGCCGCGATGAGTCGGCTTTCGACGTGCGCGGCGAATGGCTAAGCCTGTTCTTGTAATCAGCGCCCCGAATCTGTAACGAGGTACGCCGAGGTGCCGTGGTGACCCACAGGGCTGAGGCAGAAGCCGGGCGGATTCTTTGCGAAGGGGCAGGCCGAGGTGTACCCGCCCGTGCAGATATGTAACGGGTCCACGTGCCGCGAGGCCGCGGCTTATTGCCGACGAGGCCGCGTCAGTGCTTGAAGGGCTGCGGCCCGCGCGGGCTGCCCCACGCGGCGCAAGCCGGGCCGCGCGTTACGACAAAGACACAAGCTCGGCGTTGCCGATACGTTTGGGCCGGGTCAGCGCTTGGGCGAGGTGGTGGCCTTGCCGTCGTACAGGCTGGCTGGCATGGGATGTCCCAGCGTTTCCCACACGTAAGAGGTCAGCGTGACAGGGTTCACGCCGTCCAGCCGCTTGCCGGCGGAGCAGAAGCCGCGGCTGGTGGTGGCGCACATCTCCGCCTTGATGCGGGCTTCATGCGGCCAGGGCCACAGGGCGGTGGTGGTGAGGGTGTTGTAGCCGGGCTCGCCGTGGCGGCTGCCGTCGGCGCCGTAGCGGTACACCACGTTGGCGCCGATGTCCGCCCCGCCATGGCCCTTGCCCTTGAGGGCCGAGCCGGCCTCGATGCGCGTGATGTATTTCAGTGCCGGCGCGCCACCGGTTCGGGGGTTGGTGCGCAGGCAGCCCGCGGTGCAGGGCTTCTGGTTGTAGGCCCCGGCTTTGAATTCGCCCCACACGCTGGTGTGTGATGACGGGTAGGCGGCATTGATGCCATAGCGTGCGTCGCCGCCCGACACGGCGATCACGTTGCGCAAGGTGCCGCCGCGCGAAGCCAGGGTCGGTCCGATGCGCACCACGTCGCCATGGCGCGACATGGCGGTCAGGTTCTCAAGGTGATGCGTGCCTTCGCGGTCGAGGTCGAACGCGTCGCTGGTGGAGTTCCAGACCACGGCGTTGACGACCTTGGAAGTAGGGTCCAGCGTCTGGCCGGTGTCGGGGAAGTTGTAGTAGCCGATGTCGGGCGCGTGCAGCGAGATGATGCCCAGCCACTCGTTGCGGCCGAAGTAGTAGCGCGGGTCTGGCGTGTGCTGTGCGGTGGCGAAATCCGCCCCGCGATAGTCGGTGGGCGCGAGCACGCGGTCGACGATGAGCATGTTCTGCACCGACACGTCGTGCGAGTCGTACACCGTGAAGCCGACGTTGGGGTTGCCGCTGCCCTGGCATTTGGCGGTGCCGCAGCCGTCGCCGCGCACCACGACGCGGCGCCATACGTTGTTGTGCGAGCGGTAGTTGATCGCGATGATGCGCTTGCCCGAGGCCCAGATCCACACGTCCTCCACCAGGTTGTCGGTGTTGCCGTGGTGGTGGTCGTTGGTGCCGATGCCAAAGCCGTCGCCGAAGCCGCATTCCTTCACGGTGACGTGCCGTGTGTTGTACAGCGCTGCAGGGGCCAGCACGGTGAGCCCCCGGATCTCGATGAACTCGTCCTTGCGGAAGCTGCGGCCTATGAGCAGTGGCTCCTTCAGGACGGCCTTGCCGGGCTCTTCGGCATGGATGCGGGTGGGTTGATCGGCGCTCTTGCCCGAAGGCGGCTGCGCGGAGCCGGGGCCGTCGTACGTGATGCCGCCGGTGCCCGTGTCGCGCGAGTACTCGCCGCTGAGCAGCACCAGCGTGTCGCCCCCTTGCATGGCGGAGAACGCGCGGGCGAAGCTGCGCACCGGCTGCTCGCGCTCCCGCCCGGAATGCTTGTCGTCTCCCTGCGGAGAAATGAAGAAGGTCGCTGCGGCGCAAAGGCCGGGCGCCAGCAGCGCCAGCACCACGATGGCTTGAATTCGAGCCAACACGTTCATGTCAATCCATCCACGCGCACGGGGCGCAAGCCGGCTTCGCGCAGCGTGCCCAGGAGCTCGGGCAAGGCCGCTGCGGTCTGCGGGTAGTCGTCATGGAAGAGCACGATGTCGCCGGCCCGCGGACGGTGCAGCGCCATGTCCGCCAGCAGCGCGGCCGGATCCTTCAGCCAGGAATCGCGGCTGTCGCGGGACCAGAACACATACTGAAACCCGGCGCGGATCAGCCGCGCCAGCGTGGCCAGGCTGGTGTCGCCGAAGGGTGGGCGAAAGCTGCGCGGCAAGGCCTCGCCCACGATGTCGCACAGCAGTGCGTGCGTGTCCACCACCTCCTTCACGTAGGCGTGCGTGCCGATTTCCCGGGGCTTGCGATGCGTGGCTGCATGGTTGGCCACCTGATGCCCTTGCTCATGGATGGCGCGCACGAGCTGCGGCCATCGGCGGGCTTCCGAGCCTTGCAGGAAAAAAGTTGCCTGCGCCTGCGCATCGGCCAGCGCCTGCAGCACACGAGGGGTGTTCTCGGGGTGCGGGCCGTCGTCGAACGTCAGGCACAAGGCCGGGACTTCGGCGCTGCCGCGCGAGACCACCAGATGCGGCGCCGCGACCGCGAGGGCGCGTTTGGCCAGGGCGCCGGGAAGGGTCACTGCGCGGCCTCCGCGGGTTGCGGCTGGCGCAGATGCCGCTCGCTGACGCTGGACACCACATAGCGGCGTTTGCCCGACTCGGGCACCTCGATGCGCGCCACCTCGTGGATCACCGCCTGCGCGCCGCCCACCAGCTGCTGCATCGCGCCCTGCAGGTACTGGCGCACCTGAGGCGAGTACTGCGCGCCGGGAACGATGTACACGTCCACACGGTCCAGCGTGTCCTGGCGGATCTGGTAGGCGTCCACACCGCGCAGGTCGCTGAACAGGGTTGCGAAGTTGGGAGCGGTGAGCACCCGGTCGCGCAGCACCACCAGGTCGGCGATGCGGCCTTCGATGGACTGCAGCCGTGGCAGTTGCACGCCGCACCTGCACGGGACGTCGGGCGCCATCACGCCGACATCGCCGTTTTCGTAGCGGATGAACGGGAATGCGTGGTTGGACAGGTCGGTGACCAGGATTCGCCCGCGTTCGCCCGGTTGGCAGGGGCTGCCGTCGGGGCGCACGACCTCCAGGATGATCACTTCGGCATGCAGGTGGTAGCCATCGTGCGCCTCGCATTCGGCGCCGTAGTAGATTTCGCGGCTGCCGTAGTTGTCGTGCACCTTGCCGGCGCCGAACACCCGGTCGATGCGCTCGCGCTGCTCGGGCTGCAGCGTCTCCGAGCTGGTGATGAGGGCCTTGACGAAGTCGAGCCGCGCGCCGGGATGCCGGCGCTCGATGTAGGCGGCAAAGGCGTTCAACCCGCTGGCGTAGCCCCAGATGCTCGTGGGCCGGAACCGGTGCAGTTCGGCGAAGTAGTGCTCCATCAGCGCATCGGTGACCGCGCTCACCGGCCAGTCGCGGTAGCGCTGCAGGAAGTACACCAGCCGGTTCTTCAGCTTCTGCGACTCGGTGTAGTCGAAGTGCGAGCCCGACATCTGCGCGGTGCGCTCTCCCAGCGCCACGCCGGCCCACTCGGCGCTGCGGTAGACGCTCGCGCGGTTCCAGTCCTGACCGCGCTTGTCCCAGTAGTAGTAGGTAGGCTCGCCGGTCGATCCGCCGGTGCGGCTGAGCACGAAGCGCGAGCGCGCAATGTTGCGGCACTGCAGCGCATCGAAGTGCTTGCGCAGCACGCCCTTGTCCAGCACCGGAAGATCGCGCAGCTCGTCGAGCGAGCGCAAAGGCAGCGTGGCCGAAGCCAGTGCCTGCGCATAGTAGGGCGAGTGGTCGCGCGCCTGCTGCAGCAAGGCATTCAGACGCTGCAGCTGCCAGCGCTGCAGCGTCTGCCGGTCCCAGTGTTGCGACTTGCGCAGGAAATGCAGGCGCTCGATGGTGTGGCGGCCGCGCGCCATGTCGAGGGCGCGGAAGAAAACATCCTGGTAGAGATTCATGCGGGTACCTCCTCCCGGTAGGCCTGCAGCAAGCGGGGGTAGATCCGGCTCCAGTCATGGGCCTGCACACGCTCGTGAGCAGCCTCCACGATGCGGCGCGCCAGGGCGGGGTCGTCGACCAGTCGCCGCATCTGCTCGGCCAAAGCCTGCGGGTCGTCGTCGGGCGCCAGCAGCGCCTCGCGGCCATCATCGGCCATGTGCGGTATGCCGCCGACCGCCGTGCTCACGACCGGCAAGCCGCAGGCAAAGGCCTCGAGCAACGAGACCGGCTGGTTGTCCACCCGCGAGCTGTTCAGCAGCAGGTCATGCGATTGCAGTTCCGCGCGCATGCGTTCGTTGTCGACGTTGCCGGTGAACCTCACGCGGTCGGCGATGCCGAGTTCGGCGCAAAGCCTGTCGAGTCGCGCGCGCTCGGGGCCGTCGCCGGCGACCGTGAGCCGGGCCTCGGGGTGGGTGCCGGCAAGTTGTGCGAATGCCCGGATGCCGCACGCGGGGTTGTACACCGGCTGCAGGTGCCGGGCCATCAGCACGCGGGGCACCAGCCGCTCGCGCAGGCGAAACGCAAAACGCTCCAGCGGCATGATGTTGGGCAGCTCGTCCGCGACGAGCCCATGGCGACGGAACACCTCGACCAGGAAGGACGATGGCACCAGCAGTGCATGGGCGGCCTTCAGCACCGGCAGCACGAGCATGCGCTGGCGCTGCAGGAATGCGTCGGCCGCGCCGCCGTGATAGTGGATCACCACGCGTTTGCCCAGCAGCCGACCCAGCAGCACGGCCGGCACGGTGAAAAGCCAGAAGCTGAGGTACGAGTTGCTGAAGATGTGGACCACGCGCGCGCCGGGCATGCGGGCGACCAGCAGGCCGAGGAACAGCGCGAGATTGAAGACGCCCCGCAGGCCCTTTACGCGCCGCAGAGGGCTCTGGCGGCGCAGCGCATTGGTCGGCACATGGCGCACCTCGTGCCTTTCCGAGCGCAGGCAGCCGCCCAGACGCTCGGCCTGCACCGCCATGCCTCCGGTGGGTGGCGGCAATTCGCCGACGATGCATACGACCGACCGGGGCCGGTCGGCAAGGGCCGTCGCGGCGAACGCGCTCATGCAACTGGGCGCAAGGCTTGCGGGCGCCCGGCCGCTTCCGAGCCGGGGACAAGCGCCGCCGCTTCCAGGATCTGCTCGGCGTTGCGTGCCCAGGTGTGCTCGGCCAACAGCTTGCGGTATGCACGCTCGGCGAGCTCCTCGCGCAGTGCGGGGGTGGCGATGAGTCTGCGCACCGCCGCCGCGCACTGCGCCTGGTCGAGCCGGTCGAACAGCAGTGCGGTCTCGCCGTCCTCATGCACATCGAGGATGGGCGCGAGGCGGGGCGCCACGATCGGAACGCGCATCGCCATGAACTCGAACATCACGACCGGCGAGCCGAAGTCGTTGGAGTGCGCGAACACGGCGGTGTCGAACAAGGCGATGTGGTCGAACACCTGGTCGCGCGGCACGGCGCCCGTGAACACCACCTTCTGCTGCAGACCGAGCGACGCCACCTTGTCGCGCAGGCCGGCGGACACCGGGCCGTCGCCCACGAGCAGCACGCGCGCCTGTGGCTGCTCGGGCAGCACCTCGGCCAGCACGTCGATCAGCATGTCGAGCCGGTCCCAGTGGTCGAACCAGCCGACGAAGCCGAAGACGAAGGCCCCTTCGAGGCCGAGGCGTCGCGCGAGTTCGGGTTTGCGGCCGGTCTTGCCCTCGATGCGCTTCACGTCGAACGCATTGGGTGCCACCTGCACCCGCTCGGGAGGCACGCCCTGGTGCAGGATGCGCTCGCGCAAATGGGACGACACCGTGAGGATGCCGGCGCAGCGCTTGAACAGCCGGCGCTCGAACCAGGCGCAAAGGCGGGGGAACACCTGCCGGCGCGCGCGGTGCTCGATGCCGCTGACCTCGTTGGCCTCCAGCACGAACGGAATGCCCCTGCGGCCTGCCAGCCAGGCGCCGACCAGCAGGTAGAAGGCATAGCGTTCGTACACCAGGTCGAAGCGTTCGGTCTTCAGCACCTTGCGCAGCCGCCACCAGGCAGGCAGGTTGTAGGCGATCTCCGCCAGCTCGAACAGCGCGTTGGGCAGGTGGCGGCTGATCCACTTCCACAACGACTGGATGCCGCCCGTTTTGACGTTGGCCTTGTCCACCGGCGCGTTGCTCGCGGGGTTGAGCGGGTCCACGCCGGGCGGCGATACCACCGTCACACGGTGGCCCGCGTCTTCCAGTGCACGGACGATGCTGGCGATGTGCACGCCTTCCGCGCCGCGCCCCTGGGTGCGGTGGTGGTAGAGGATGTTCAAGCCCATGGGTCTCTCAACATGTCGGGTCCGAGCCGGCGTACAGCGCCTCGTAGCGCTGCAGCATCCGGTCCAGCGAGAACTCGGCCTGCTGGTAGCGGCGGGCGGCATCGCCCATTCGCTGCCGCAGCGCAGGGTCCGACGCCAGCGAGGACATCGCGCGAGCGAAGCCCTCTGCGTCTTGGTCTTCGACCAGCAGGCCGGTCTGGCCGTCGATCACGGTCTCGCTGACGCCACCCACCCGGGTGGCCACCGTGGGCAGCCCGGCGCGCATGGCCTCGAGCAGCGCGATCGAGATGCCCTCGTAGCGAGACGACAGCAGGAAAACGTCGGCCTCCGTCAATGCACTCGCCACGTCGTTGCGGAAGCCGTCGAAGCGTACGCGGTCGGCGATCCCCAGCTCGGCCGCCAGCGCCTGCAGCGCCGGTCGCTGCGGTCCGTCGCCCACCAGCACCAGCCGGGCGGCCGGGCGGCCGGCGGCCACTTTGGCGAATGCGCACAGCATCATCTGCTGGTTCTTGATGGCATCCAGCCGGCCGACGCTGATGAAGACAGGGGCGACCTCTTCGCGCCGCGGCGAGGCGGGTGCGCTGCCGTCGATGCCGTTGTGGATGGTGGTCAGCCGGCTCGCGTCGATGCCCACCGTGGTGGGAATGTAGTGGCGAATGGCGTCGGACACGGCCACCACCCGCCGCACGCGGTGTGCGACCCTGCGCTCCATCGCATGCCGAATCTGCCGTACAGCCCGTGGCAGCCAGCCGGCGCGCGTCGGGTTGTACGGGCCGTGCACCGTGTGCACGACCGGCACCCGTGCACGGATCGCAGCCATGCCGCCTTCGAGAAAGACGCTCCAGTTGTGGGTGTGCACCACGTCGTACCGTTGCGAGGCGATGCGGCGCGCCAGCCGCAGCGGCATCAGCAAGTCGTCGCCGCCTTGCTTGCCCATGGCGAACACCTCGATCCGCGGATCGAGTTCCCGGGCCAGCGGACCACCGTGACGCAGGCAGCACACGCTGACCTCATGGCGTCGGCAGGCGGCGTTCGCAAGCGCCACCAGCACCTTTTCGGCGCCCCCGAACTCCAGGGTGTCGATGACATGCAGGATGCGCATAGGTCAGTCCGCCGAGCGGGAGGCCGGGGCGGCGCTGATGGCCAGCTCGCGGATCTTGCTCACCATCTCCCATGCCGTGACGTAGTGGAGGCTGCAGCCGGGCTGGTCACGGTACTGGCGCTCGAGTTCGGTCCACAGACGATCGAAGCCGCCGCCGTCGAACAGCATCTTCATCGAGCGCTCCGTGGCGCCGTGCGTGTGCACCTTCACGAACACATGCTCGGGCGCCCCCGCAACCGAGATGCCGCAGCGGCCCCACAGCGCCACCCGGTGAGGGGTGGGCGGCGCGTCGAACGACAGCTCCGCGCTTTCGATGCGGGGCACCAGCCCCAACTTGCCTTCACGCCAGTTGAGCGTGAGCGGCCCTTGGACCATCAGCAGTTCGCCGGGCTGGCCCCATTGGCCCACGGCGACGTCACGCCCATGGTCGTGCGACTTGCGGCATCCATGCCGGCCGCGCGCGAAGTAGATCGAGTTGATCTTCCTCGTCTGGGTGTCGCTCGGCGCGGAAGGCATGGTCATGTCGGCGACGCAACCTGTCTCGACGAGTACGTCAAGCTCGTTGTCCACCCCGCACCAGCGCCCGTCAGGACGCGAGTTGTCCAGCGCCCAGTTGCCATGGATGAACACCCACTGCAGCCGGCCTGTCGCCGGATCTCGGCGCAGCAGCCCATGCCGGTCGTGCAAGGTCTGGGTGAACTCCAGCAGCGTGCGGCGCAGGTTCTCGGCAGTGTCGTTGTCGTGGTGCAGGTGCACCTCGACGTCGCCGTAGCCCTCGCGCGACAACGCCGCGAGCCGGTCGAGCAGCTCGGCGTCGTACTCCTCGGCCGGGTAGAAGAAGCTGTGCTGCGGGCAGCGGCCATCGCTGTCGCGGTGCCTGCGCGCGATCTCCGGGTACTGCGCCATCCACTGCGCGACACGCCGGTGCGCCAGGTCACGGTCGGTCGTTCCCCCGTAAGGCTCGTAGTGGTCTGCGAAGCAGAAGTACACGTGGCGGGGCTGCCCGGAAGCTGCCTTGGCGTGGCCGAGCCCGCGCAACCCGGCGGACACATGGGCGCCCAGCCAGTACTCCATGTTGCGCGACCGCACCAGGCGCCAACTCGCGAAGCCCACCACGCCCAGCGTGGCAAGGGATGCCGTCGTGGCTGCCAGCACCGCGCTCATCGGACCGCCTTCTTCCACTGCGTGCTGCGCGTGAGGTGGCGGTACAGCCCGAACAGCGCCGCCGTGTTCATCGCGCAGAAGTAGAACGGCACGTACAACGGCAGCGCCAGCGGCCCGCGCCTGCGCAGCAGCCAACCGGCGGCCGCCAGCAGGTAAAAGGCGAGCTGCATCGAAAGCATGGCCATGAAGAAGGCGCTTCCGGACGCCGCGAGAATCGCCGAGCTGACCAGCATGGCCACCAGCAGCTCAGGCGCCGTCCAGCGCAGGATCTTGTGGGAGAAGAAGGCGAACGTGAACGGACCCCGCGGCGGCAGCAAGAAGCGCCAATAGTGCGCCAGGCTTTGGAAGCCGCCGCTGACCATGCGGACCTTGACGTTGAAGTCGTCCTCGATGGTGACCGAAGCCTGCTCGTAGGACCGGGCCAGCGGTTCGTAGAGCACCCGATACCGCGAGCGGACCAGCTCGAACGTGATTGCGGCGTCGTCGTTGATCAGCGACTCGTCCAGCGGGCGGTAGAGCGCACGGCGGATCGCGAAGATCTCGCCGTCGGCGTTGGTGATCGAGCCCAGCCGGCTCTCCGCCATCTTGATGGCGGACTCGTACTTCCAGTACAGGCCGTCGCCCACGGCCGACTCGCGGTTGGCGGATTCGAAGATCTGCTTCAACCCGCACACGCCGCCCACGCGCGGGTCGCTGAAATGACGAACGAGCTTGCGCAGCGCATCGGTGTTGAATAGGTTGTTGGCATCGGAGAAGACCACGATGTCGCCGCGTGCGATGGCCAGGGCGCGGTTCAGCGCGGCCGTCTTGCCGCGGCGCTGCAGGTCATGGAGCACCCGCACGCCACGGTCGGCAAACTGGCCGGCGATCACATGAGTGGCGTCCGTGGAGCCATCGGCGGCCACCACCACCTCCAGCTTGTCGGCCGGATAGTCGAGCGACAAGGTGTTGAGGAGCTTGTCGTGGATCACACGCTCTTCGTTGTAGGCTGCGATGACCACGCAAAGCGTCGGCAGGTCCGCGTCCTCCGGGTCTCGCGGTGGCGTCGGCCTGCCCGCGGCGCGCGCCAGCAAGATGACCATCGCGGGGTAGAGCACGTAGTGGTAGACGACGAGTGCGGTGGAAGCGAAAAAGATGACGTTCAGCAGCAGCATGGACGGGCGCGAAGGAAGTACCGGGACTGGCGGCGCAGCAAGGGCCGCGAACGAGGACGTCGCGTTCTGTCGTCTCCCTCTTCGCGTGCAGAAATTATCGTGCGCACAATGCGAAACAAGTTGCCCCCGAGGTAAGGGGGCGCCGTGGTGGCGGGCGGGCCGTCCGTGACATGCCGCACGCGGGGGGGCCGCCTGCGAATCGTCAAGGTAGGGGATCGCCCGCAGTGGACCGCGCAATAGAATCGCCGACCGTGCCAGCGCCCCAAGAGCGCGTGCGGGCAGAAGGCGGTGAGGGAGAGGTGACCGATGCTCGAGAAACTTTGGCTCGTGCCTTTCGGCTCGATGTGGGCCCTGCGAGAGCGCTGCCGCGAGACACGCAACCCTGCGTTGAGGCGCCTGTACCTGCGCATGTACGAGGCCTATCAGGATGCCAACGGCAGCTCGATCGCCTGGAATGCCGAGTTCAAGGGCATTCCGTGTTTCCCCCACGGCCCGAAGAGCATCTTCGTTTCCGGGGATGCGGTGATCGGGAGCAACTGCGTGATCTTTCAGCAGGTGACGATCGGCTCGAACCAGCTCGAAGACTCCACGCGGCGCGGCGCCCCGCGCATCGGGGACAACTGCTACATCGGCGCGGGCGCCAAGGTCATCGGGAACGTCGTGGTCGGGCACAACGTCCGCATTGGTGCCAATGCGGTGGTTCACCGCGACGTTCCGGACAATGCGGTCGTGCTGGCGGGGGAGCAGACGGTGGTCGTCCGGGACGGCCCGCCGGACAACCGCTACTTCTCCTACCGCGGGCGCTGGGTCTACTTCGACAACGGCAGGTGGGTTCCGGCCGGCGAGAGGGGCGCGTCTGCGGCGTGACCCGGCTCGCCTGCGGGTCTTGTCGAGAAGACAGCCCGCAGCGCGGCGGCTAGAAGCTCGACGGCATCGGGTGGCCTGCGGCCTCCCAGATGTAGGAGGTGAGGGTGACCGGGTTCACGCCGTCGAGCCGCTTGCCGGTGGAGCAGAAGCCGCGGGTGGTGTTGGCGCACATCTCGGCCTTGATGCGGGCCTCGTTGGGCCAGGGCCACAGCTTGGTGGTGGTCAGCGTGTTGTAGCCGGCCTGGCCGTGGCGGGTGCCGTCGCTGCCGTAGCGGTACAGCACGTTGGCGCCGATGTCCGCGCCGCCGTGGCCCTTGCCCTTGAGGGCCGAGCCCGCCTCGATGCGGGTGATGTACTTCAGCGACGCCGTCGCGCCATCAGCGCGTGGATCGGCGCTGAAGCAGCCGGTGCTGCAAGCCGTCTGGTTGTAGGCCGCATCGGAGAAGCTGCCGGACACGCTGGCATGCGAAGGTTGGTAGGCCGAATTGATGCCGTAGCGCGCCGATCCGCCCGACACGGCGATCACGTTGCGCAAGGTGCCGCCACGCGAGGCCAGCGCCGGCCCGATGCGCACCACGTCACCGTTGCGCGACATCGCGGTCAGGTTCTCCAGGTGGTTGTTCGTGCCTTCCCGGTCAAGGTCGAACGCATCGCTGTTGGAGTTCCACACCACGGCATTGACGACCTTGGAAGTGGGGTCCAGCGTCTGCCCGGTGTCGGGGAAGTTGTAGTAGCCGATGTCGGGCGCATGCAGCGAGATGATGCCCAGCCACTCGTTGCGGCCGAAGTAGTACTGCGGATCGGGTGTGTGCTGCGCGGTGGCGAAGTCGGCGCCCTGGTAGTCGGTGGGTGCGAGCACACGGTCGACGATGAGCATGTTCTGCACCGAGACATCGTGCGAGTCGTACACCGTGAAGCCGACGTTGGGGTTGCCGCTGCCCTGGCACTTGGCCGTGCCGCAGCCGTCGCCGCGCACCACGACGCGGCGCCACACGTTGTTGTGCGCCCGGTAGTTGATCGCGATGATGCGCTGGCCGGACGCCCACACCCACACATCCTCGACCAGGTTGTTGGTGTTGCCGTGGTCGTGGTCGTTGGTGCCGATGCTGAAAGGACCGTTGAAGCCCGTGTCCTTGATGGTGACGTAGCTGGTGTTGTAGAGGTCGCCGCCGCCATCGAAGGTGATGCCCTGCACCGTGATGTAGCTGTCCTTGCGGGTGGAGCGGCCGATGAACAACGGCCCATCGACGCGTACCTTGCCAGGGTTGAGCGCACGCACGTAGGTCGGCTTGGTGGCGGTGCCGGAGGGGATCTGCGCCGAGTTGGAAGTGAACAGCGAGGTGTCCCAGTTGATCACGCCGGTGGTGCTGGGGGTGTAGGTGCCGTCGAGCAGAACGAGTTCGCTACCGCCGCCCATGCGTGCGAAAACCGTGGCGAAGGTTCTGCAGGCGGTCGCGATGCTCTTGCAGTCGGCCGCGTTGTTGCCGGTGGGGGAGATGTAGTAGACACCCGGTGCCGGAGCGGGCGCAGGTGCCGGGGCGGGTGCCGGAGCGGGCGCAGGTGCCGGAGCGGGCGCAGGTGCTGGAGCGGGCGCAGGAGCGGGCGCAGGTGCCGGGGCGGGCGCAGGCGCCGGGGCGGGTGCGGGAGCGGGCGCAGGCGCCGGGGCGGGTGCAGGCTCGGAGACCGGCGGGTTGCCGGAGGGATTGGCGGTGCTCGGATCGGCTCCGCTTCCGTTTCCGCCTCCACAGCCCACGGCCGCAAAGCAGAAAAGCAGTTCCACAACGGCAAGACGACGCAGCATGATGTCCCAAACGTGTTGTTGTCAGACGGCCGGGGTGGCAGTCTGTGGCCCCCAAAGTTCCCGCTGGCTGATCCGGGCCAGCAGGCCCGCCCGCGTCGTCTTGCCGCACGGGACTACTGATGTGGGGCTAGCGAATCAACGGGCTGACCGATTATTCGGCCTAGCTCGTTCAGCATTTCAGCAATTTTTGCACGCAGCGCCGGATCGGCTGGTAAGTGAATGCGACAGCCGACATGGTGGGCAAGAAACAGAGCCCGCAGCGCAGGCAGCGCGTCCGCACCCAGGCCCAGCGCCGTCAAGTAGCGTTCCAGCCGCCGCTGTTCGGAGGCGGTCCACTCCTCCCGCACGATCGGGCGCTCGATGGCTTCGATCCAGTTCGCGCCACGGATCACGCGGTTGTAGACCAACAGATACATCAGGTCGAGCAAGGGCAGTCCCGGGCGCCTCGCATGCTCCCAGTCGATGACCGACAGCAGCCGACAGGTGCCCGGCTCGTAGATCACGTTCTCGACCTTGAAGTCGCCGTGCTGGAACACGGCAGGCAAGGTCAGCGACCGCAGGCGCTTGCGCAGCGGCGTTCCCCAGGTGGCGATCGCCGCGGCGAAGTCCGGGTTGCGCTCGGTGGCGGCCTGCAGCAGTGGCGCTGCCAGCCGGTCGAAACCCGGCTCGTCCATCGCGGTGGGCACGGCGGTTTCGAGGTGCAGGCGGATCAGGAAGTCGAGCGCGGCGTCGGTCACGCGCTCCAGCGGCGGCAGGTCCTGGTCCAGCGTGACCCCCGGAATGCGCTCCATCACGACGCAGCTCGTGTGATCGAAATCGAAGCGGTCGATCAGCCGGGGTACCAGCGTGGACACCGACGCGATGCGGGTCAAGGCCTGCAGGTGGGGCGCTTCCAGGTTGCGCCCCCGGGTGGAAACCGCATCCGCCGTGAGCACGGCGATCACGTCCTGGTCGCTGCGCCCGCGCGGGCCGGCAGCGACGATGGCCTTGTGGCCCGCGAAGACCAGGTACTGCTTGACGACCGGCGGTTCGCTGCCCGCGGGGGTGGCGGCAGCCTGGCGCAAGGCGCCCACCCGCCGCGCCAGCGCATCGAGCATGCTGGGCGTGGCGGCATCGCGCAGCGCCAGCAGTCCCACCGCAGGCGCCAGCCTCGGAGCGCCGCGTCGCCCGAAGAGCCATTCCTTCAGGCGTTCGCCGCGCGCTTCGCGGTTCTTCATGGCGCAATAGCCTTCCGCGGGCACGACCTCCGCCACCCGGCCGTTGGCCATCAGATAGGGGTGCACACGGATCTCGGCGGCTCCAGCGTTGCGCAGCAGCGACTTCAGCTTGGACGGACGCAGAGGCGCCCGACCCGTGCTGGGGGTGCCGCGCATGCGCTCGCGCCAGCGCTGCAGCGAATAGGGGTTGTTCGCGCCGAGGTAGACCCAGCCCTTTTGCTGCAGCAGCTTGTCGGCAGCAAGGAGCAGCCGCTGCAGCGGTGCCAGGCCTTCCTGGTGCAGGCGTTCGCCCAACGGATCGTGGATGACCAGCCCATCGAAACGCTCGAAACCCGGGGCCTGCGCCTGGGCCAGCAGCTCGTCGATTTGCACCACGGGCAGTGCGGCAGCGGGCCGGCCGGCCCGGCGGTCAGGGGCAGGCCAGACCGACCCCGCGCTGAGCAGCGTGAGCTGCCGGCACTCGCGCGCCAGGGCCCACGCGACCGCGCCGGCGATGTCCACGCACAGCAGGCGCAGGCCGCCCAGCGGCGGCAACAGGTACATCCAGCCCGGGCCTTCGTTGGTGGACCAGAAGACGAAGGTGTCTGTCTGCGCCAAAGGAGGCACGGCCGCAGAGGAGACCGACGCGCTCATTGGTGCACCCTTCGGCCTGCGGCCTGTCCTGCCAAGCGGGAGCGAGCCCCTTCGGGCGGCCGGGCCGGGCTCATGCGAGCAGCTCGGGAAACGCCAGCAGTCCCTTGAAGAACGGAAGTTCGGTGTACCGCTCCACGGGCAGGCGACGCAAGGCGAAGCGGTCCATGCTGCGCAGCGCATTGACGCCGGTTTCGTACGAGACGCCCAGGCGATAGCCGCACTCCCGCGAGATGGAGATCACACGCTCATCGAAGGCGCGAATCTTCCCCACCGGGTAGGCGACCGTGTCGACCGGCTGGCCGAGCTGTTCAGAAAGGATGCGGCGCGACTCGTGCAGCTCGCGCCGCAGCGCGGCATCGTCCAGACGCGTGAGGATGGGATGGGAGCACGTGTGCGAGCCGAACTCGATGCCGGCTCTGGCCATTTGGCGGACTTCGTCCCAGTTCAGCGCAGAGCGCGCGGGCACGGCCCGGGGCGGTGCATATTGCGCCAAGGCGTCGTCCATCGATTCCAGGCATGCCAGCCGCTCGGCGTCGGGCACTTCCTTGAGCCGGCGCAGCAGCGTACCGGCAGCCTTGCGCCGCGCTTGCACGTCGTGGGCTGGCAGCGCAAAGCTGCAGCCGGCAAACCGCCATTGCCCGGCCGGGGCGCTGTACAGCAGCAGCGCCACGCGGTCGAACCAGAACATCCGGTCGCTGCCGATGTAGTCGGTGGACAGAAAGATCGTGGCGGGCACGCCGAGGCGGCGCAGCACTGGAAACGCGTGGGTGTAGTTGTCGAGGTGGCCATCGTCGAAGGTCACCACCAGCGCCCGGCGCGGCAGTTCGCGGCCGCGCTCCAGGCAATCGATCACGTCAGCCAGCTTCAGCGGCGTGAAGTGCTCGCGCACGAAGCACATCTGCCGTTCGAAGTCGGCCACCGAGGCGCTCACCAGCTCCGGATCCTGCGGGAACAGCGCTTCCTCGCCGATGTCCAGCACCCGGTGATAGGCCAGGATCATCAACTGGTCCGCGGGCGTGCCTGCGGCGCGCAGCCGCCCCGCTGCAATGCCGCTGCGCCCCAGCAGCGACCCCAGCATGGCTTTCTTTCCCATCACGCCACGATCCTTCCCCCGGGCTCGCGCCAGCGGTTTCGCACCCTGCGCAGGGTGTTCTCAACTCGGAACATCAGCCGGTCCCTGCGCGCGACAAGCGAGTATTGCGTCACTTGGTCAGTGGACAGCTGCCGCTTGTACTGCTGGTCGCCCAGCATGAAGTCATAGACGGCGTGGCCCAGCGATGCGTTGAGCTCGACGGCCAGTGCATGCGCGGCCAGGCCGGGGCTGGTGACCGACGGCAGCGCATAGTCGATGCCGGCCTGGTAGTTCAGCACCTGCCCTCGGTGGACGAAGTTGTAGAGGCACCCGATGGTCTGTGGCCCGGCGCGCAGGTGCAGCAGCTGGATCTCGCCACGCGGCATGCCGCTGCGCACCAGGTCGGCGTGGAATGCGTGGTCGAAGGCGCTGGCAAACGCGCCAGGCAGGCCGCGCGAGTTCCAGTAGGCCGCATGCAGGCCCTTCAAGCGCTCCAGGAATTCCATCGCTTGTTCCGGCGTGCGGGCCACGTCGAGCGATACCTCGCCGAACGCCTCGCATTCCCGAAGGCTGCGCCGCACGTTGTAGCGTGGCTTCTGCCCGAGCAGGGCGAGGTAGCCGCCGGGCTGCGATCGCACCTTGTCAAGGCGGATGTGAAAGGACGGCTCCTGCACGATGTCCAGGTGCAGGCCCTCTTTGGCGGCTTGCCATTCCTCGGGGGCCTGCGCCAGCGCGTCGAAACGGGCCTCGTCCCACTGATCCACTTCGCGCACCAGATGGTCGACCATGTGTCGACGCACGGCAGCGGACATGTTGCGGTCGGCGAGCACGCCGTTGTATTCGACGGTGATGTTGTCGTAGCGCGCGTCCCCCGTGGCATGCAGGCATAGCCTGCGCGACGTCAGGAAGCCGAGGCGTCGCGCGCAGCGCATGGTGAGCAGCGCCAGGCCCACGGTCTGGCCGCCCGAGCTCACGCGCAGCAGTTGCGGCTTTACTGACGGTGGCAGCTGGCGCAGCCAGGCGCCGATCCAGGTCCAGGACGTGAAAAAGGAACCGTCCGCGCGCGCTTCGAGTTCCCGCCATTGCGGCTCGAGAAGCGCCGGGGCCGGCGCCTCGCCTAAGGTCACTGCACAGCAAGGGGAGCGGGCGAGGGCCAGTTGCATGAGGTAAGTCGATGGAGCAGCCGGTCGCGCCGTCGCGGCGCAGGTCGTCCGGCGCGGAATTCTAGGGGTCGCTCCTGAGGCCCACATCCCCCGTGGGTGCGGGCGTCGTGACATGGTTGCGCCCCTCAACTCGGGGGCTGTTGTCAATACCTACCCATGCCAAGATCTTTGCCATTCGTAACCCACTCACACCTTCGGGGGAGACTCAATGAAGCTTCGCGCCATCACGGCAGTGCTCGGAGTCCTGGCTGCCGGCCCGGCTTCCAGCGCCGTGTTCAATCTCGGTACGCTGGACATGACGAAGCCGCTGTACCACGCGTTCGTCGACTTCACCGGTGACTTCACCGACATCTACACCTTCACGCTGGGGCCGGAACCGTCGGCTTCGGTGGTCGGGGACACCACCACCATCAACTTCGGCAACTGGTGGAACGTCAAGCTCACGTCGGCCACGCTGTCCGGTGGCGGCCTGTCGCAAACCCTTGTCGACACCAACCCCAACGACGGTTTCTCGTTCCATGGCGTGACCGGCGGCAACAGCTACTCGCTGTCGATCAACGGCACGGTCGCGGGTACGGGGCTGATGGGCGTGACCGGCATCTACGCCGGCCATGTGTCGGCGGTGCCGGAACCCGAGGCGCTGGGCCTCGCGTTGGTGGGCCTGCTGGCCACCGGTGCTGCCTTGCGCCGTCGTCGCAGTCATTGATCTGGTCGGTCGCCGCGCGGCAGCGCGCAGCGGCCGGCATTCGTTCACGCGTTTGGCGGCCGACGAGGCGGCAGCGCGCCGCCCAACTCTGCTGGAATCCTGGGATGTTCAGACAGGCTTCTTGGTCCGCCCTCATCACGTTCGTCGTCCTGTCCTCTTCGTTGCTGGCCGCCTGCGGCGGGGGCGAACGTGCTGCGCCCGCCGGCCAGGTGGCCGCCACGGTGAACAAGGGCGAGATCTCGTTGCATCAGGTGCAGTACGTGCTGCAGCGGCAGCCCCGGCTGGCGGGCCAGCCTGACGCGCCGCGCGTCGCGCTGGAATCGCTGGTGGAACAGGAACTCGCGGCGCAGGCCGCACGCGAAGAGGGCATCGAAAGCGACCCCAGCTTCGTGCAGGGGATGGAAGCCGCCAAGCGCGAGTTGCTGGCGCGGTTTTACCAGGAGCGTCTGGCCACCAAGGCGGCACGGCCGACCACCGACGAGGTGGACCGCTACTACGACGAGCACCCGGCGCTGTTTGCCGAGCGGCGCCTGTACACCTTGCAGGAATTCGTGGTCGAGGTGTCGCCCGAGGCGCTTGCGACCTTGCGCGAGGTGGTGAGCACTGCGCGCTCCGCAACCGAGCTCGCCACGGCGCTGGACCGCAGCGGTCTGCGCTACCGCAGCGGCATGACGGTGCAGGCGCCCGAAGCCGTGCAGCTGCGGCTGCTGGAGCCGCTGGCCAAGCTGCGCGAGGGCGAGTCCATGCTGCTGTCGGGTGCGCCGCACGCGCGCATCTGGACCCTGGTGCGCACGCAGGAAGCCAAGGTTGACCGCCAGCAGGCGCGCGAGCCGATCGAAGCCTACCTGCTCACCGAGCGCAAACGCCAGATCGTGACCGCCCGCATGCAGGAGCTGCGCAAGTCCGCGACGGTCGTGCTGGCGAGCCAGTTTGCCGCCAGCGCGCCCGCCGCTGCGGCATCGGCACACTGACAGGAGCAGCGCGTGGCCACGTCGCAGGCAATGCCGCAGGTGCAAGCGCCGTTCGGCGGCACGCCCGACAGGCTGGCGGGGGGTGTGCTGCTGGCAGGGTTGGCTGCGCTGGCGCTGCCCACGTTGTGGGACTTCAGTTTCGGTGCCTGGGCCTCGCAGGCGCAGGGGCACGAGCTGGTGTTCGCCGCCGTGTCGATGTTCTTGCTGTACCAGCGCCGCGCTCGTCTGTTCGGCGCCGCGCCGGCAAGGCGCGCCGTGCCGATCGCATTGTTCATCGCCGGGCTGCTGCTGTACGTGGTGGGGCGCAGCCAGCAGTTCCTGCGGGTGGAGATCGTGTCTCTTCTGTGGGTGGCGGCTTCGGTGCTGTGGCTCAACGGGGGCCGGCAGGCGCTGCGCGCCGCGGCGTTTCCGCTGTTCTTCCTGCTGTTCATCGTGCCGCTGCCGTATTCGCTGGTGCTCGCCGTGACCGGGCCGCTGAAGCTGGCGGTGTCCGCGGTGGCCACGCAGTTCCTGCAGTGGACCGGGTTTCCGGTCGGCCGGTCCGGGGTGGTGGTGACGATAGGCCAGTACCAGCTGCTCGTGAGCGAGGCGTGCGCCGGCCTTCAGACCATGTTCACGCTGGAGGCGATGGGGCTGCTCTATGCCAGCCTGCGCAGCGGCGGGTCGTCGCTGGTCAACGCGGTGCTTGCGGTGATGGTGGTGCCGGTGTCGTTTGCCGCCAACGTGGTGCGCGTGATCGTGCTGATGCTGGTGACCTACTGGTTCGGCGATGCCGTCGGCCAGGGTTTCGTGCACGGTTTTGCCGGGCTCGTGCTGTTCAGTGCCGCGCTGCTCATGATCTTTTGCGTCGATTGGCTGTTGCAACGGGCGCTGCAACGCCGGAAGGGCCGCGTGTGAACCCCGGGCGCCGCCAGGCGTTGGGCCTCGCCGCAGGCATGGGCCTGGCGGCAGCCGCGGCGCAATGGGCGCGGCCGGTGCCCGATCCCGCGGCGGCCGGCATGCCGCCCTTGGACAGGCTGTTCCCCGTCGCGTTCGGTGTCTGGCGGGTCGATCCGCGCGCCGAGATGCTGGTCAAGCCGCCGCAGCAGCAAGCCAAGGTGTACGGCATCTACGACCAGGTGCTGGAACGCACCTACGTGGACGGTCAAGGCGCGCGCATCATGCTGCTGGCCGCCCAGGGCAGCGAGCAGTCGGCCGGGTTGCAGCTGCACCGGCCGGAAGTGTGCTACCCCGGCAACGGCTTTCGCGTGCGCGGCGTGCAGCGTGTGGTGTTGCGTCCGGCGGGGCATCCGGTGCCGGGCACGCGGTTGCACGCCTGGCTGCCCGGTCGCTCCGAGCCGATCACCTACTGGATGGTGCTCGGCGGCGAGGTGGTGGCCGACAGCGCGGCGTTCCGCTTGCGCCAGTTGCGCTTCGGCCTGCGGCGCCGCCTGCTCGACGGCATGCTCGTGCGCCTGTCGTCGATAGATCCCGACCCCGAGCGCGCCTACGGGCAGCACGCGCGTCTGGCCGACGAGCTGGCCGCCGCGCTGTCCTCCGAGGCGCGCGCTCGCGTCATGGGCATGTGAGTTTCGCGTCGCGGCCGCGCGTCAATCCCCCATCCGAACGCCCCTAACTCGAAGTCCGCAGCACAGCTGTGTCGGGACGTAGTTTTGCAATGGCACGGCCTGCCCGGTGCGGGGGTGAAGCGGCGTGATATTTCTCACTCGCCTGTGCCCCCCGAGGTGGAGGGGGACCCACGTTCAAGTGCTTCTAGCGACGTGCTGCTGGCGACACAATGCGTTGCAAGATTCAAGGGCAATCGGCCTCACGGCTGTCACCGGAGGGGGAGCATGACCGACGTCAGGGTTTTTCATCACCACGTCTCGACCGCCACGCTGCTGGAACTGATCGCGGATGCGCTGCTGTGCTTCCTCGCGGTGCCGCTGCTGGTGTCCGAGTTCGGCCAGGGTGGTGGGGTGCTCGGCATGGGGATGCAAGGCACCCTGGTCACGGCGGGCAGCTACGCGATCGCGATCCCGCTGCTGTTCTCGGTGGTGGGCATCTACCGCCGCAATGCAGTGCCGGTGTCGCGCGGCGCGATGCTCACGCGCGGTGCGCTCGCGCTGTTCGGCGCGGTGATCATCACCGCGCTCACGTTGCACCCGCTGCAGCACGTGGACACGCCCACGCTGGCGGCGCAAATGGCGCTGCTGTTCGTCGGGCTGATCGTGGTGCGCCTGTTGCTGGTGGCGATGCGCCATGTGATCGGCATGCCGCGCGTGCTGATCGTGGGCACCGGCCTCGAAGCCCAGCGCGTGGCGCGCGACCTGGAGAGCATGGGTCGCCAGGTGATCGGCTTCTACCCTACCTCGCAAGAAGAGGGCAGCTCCACGCTGAGCGGCGTGCTGCCGACGCGCCTGTCGATGGAAGACCTGGTCAAGAAGCACCGCGTCCGCGAGATCATCGTCGCCGCGCGCGAGCAGCGGGGTGGCAACGTTCCGATGCAGCAGCTGCTGGCCTGCCGCACGCGCGGCGTGGCGGTGCTGGACCTGGCCGGCTTCTACGAGCGCACCCGCGCCGAAGTGCCTGTCGACAGCCTCAAGGCCAGCTGGCTGGTGTATGGCGGCGGCTTCGTGCAGGGCCCGGTGCGCCGCTTCGTCAAGCGCAGCTTCGACATCGTGTCTTCGGCCGCGCTGCTGACGCTGGCTGCGCCGCTGATGCTGCTCACCGCGGCGGCGATCAAGCTCGAGAGCCGCGGTCCGGTGATCTACCGCCAGGAGCGCGTGGGCTTGGGCGGCCGCACCTTCATGTGCCTGAAGTTCCGCAGCATGCGCAGCGACGCCGAAGCCGATGGCGTGGCCCGCTGGGCACAGCAGAACGACTCGCGCATCACGGCGGTGGGGGCCTTCATTCGCAAGTGCCGCATCGACGAGCTGCCGCAGCTGTTCAGCGTGCTGCGCGGCGAGATGAGCATGGTGGGGCCGCGTCCGGAGCGGCCGGCGTTCGTGGAGATGCTGCGCCAGGAGATTCCGTACTACGACCTGCGGCACAGCGTGAAGCCGGGCCTCACGGGCTGGGCGCAGATCCGCTACAAGTACGGCTCCTCGGTGGAGGATGCACGCCGCAAGCACCAGTTTGACCTGTACTACGTCAAGAACAACACGCTCTTCCTCGATCTGCTCGTGCTGATCGAGACCGTGACGGTCGTGCTGTTCGGCGAAGGAGCGAAGTGAGGCGGCGCGGCAATGCGTCGCCGTGGACGGCACCGATGGCATTCGCGTCCCGGTCTGGCTGGACTCGGCCGGCCTCGCCCGGGACAATCGCGGCTTTTGCTGTTCGCCGTTGAGGATCGAATCGGATGTACGAATCGCACTTCGGATTCTCGGGGCCGCCTTTCCAGCTGAGCCCCGACCCGGGTTTCTATTTCGACAGCAGGGGACACAACCACGCGTTGGCCTACCTGAAGTTCGGTGTCTACCAGGGCGAAGGCTTCATCGTCGTCACCGGCGAGATCGGTGCCGGCAAGACCACCTTGGTGCGTACGCTGATCGACAGCCTGCAGTCGCAGGAGGTGGTGGCTGCCCAGGTGGTGAGCACGCAGCTCGAATCAGGTGACCTGCTGCGCTCGATCATCACCGCCTTCGGGATCCCGCCCCAGGGTGGTGGCAAGGCGGACCTGATCGCCTCGATCGAGGCGTTTCTCACCTCGCTGGCCGCCTCTGGCCGGCGCGCGCTGCTGCTCGTCGACGAGGCGCAGAACCTGCCACCGGCTGCGGTGGAAGAGCTGCGCATGCTGTCGAACTTCCAGCTCGGCAACCGCGCGTTGCTGCAAAGCTTCCTGGTGGGCCAGCCGGAGCTGCGTCAGATCCTGAAGTCGGGTTCGATGGAGCAGTTCCGGCAGCGTGTCATCGCCTCCTGCCACCTCGGGCCGCTCGAGGAAGCCGAGACGCGCGCGTACATCGAACATCGCCTGCACCGCGTGCGCTGGAGCGGCAACCCGGCCTTTGAAGACGCGGCTTTCGAGCGCATTCACCACCACACGCGCGGCGTGCCGCGTCGCATCAACCTGCTATGCAACCGGCTGCTGCTGGCGGCGTTCCTCGGCGGGCAGGACGTGATCGGGGCCCCTGAAGTGGATGTGGTGGCCACGGACTTCCTGCGCGAGATCGGGGAAGGCGCCAGCGTGGGCTCAAAGCCTGCCGGCGAACCGGCGACTGCCGCGCCGGTCCCGCTGGCTGCCGTGCCGGCTGGCAAGGCGCAGCTCCCGGTGCTCGACGATGCACAGCCGGACGTGGTGCGCAAGCTCCATGCACCGGGCACCACGTTGCGCCAGCCGTTGCTTTGCCTGGTGGACTCGCCTCAGGGCTACCTGAAGGCCGCGGCGCTGGCCAAGGGTCTTGGCGAGCAGCCGGGGCTGCCTGTCCTCGTGGTGGTGAATCCCGGACCGGAGTCCGCGGTGGCGCTCAGCTCGGAGCTGGCTGCAGTGGTCAGTCCGCCCGCGATGGAGGTGCACCTCGGGGCCGCGGCCGGCCGCTTCGCCGAGTCGGCCGCGGTGGCACAGGTGCGTTTCGACGCGCTGCTGAACGAGTTGTCACCCCGGGCCTTGCTGACCCTGGCCGATGGCGACGGCGCGTTCGCCTGCAGCCTTGTGGCGGCGAAGGCAGGGGTGCCGGTGCTGCGGCTGGAAGCCGACGTGCCGCTCGAAGAGCCGGAGACACAGGCTGACCTGAACAGCGTGCTGCTGAACCGCATCGCCGAGCTGTTTTACGTCGGCAGCATCCTGTCGCACTACACCTTGCAGCGCAAAGGCGTGGCCGCCGACCGTGTGCGGGGCGTGGGTCACCTGCTCGACAACGTGGTCCACATGCTGTTGCCGCATGCCGCGGCCGCCTCGTCGACGCTGGCGCGTGCGGGCGCCGACGGTCTGGCCGACACCGGCTTCGGGGTGATCACCGAGCAGTTCGATGCCGACCTGCGCAGCGAGGAGCAGTTCGCCGCTCAGGTGGAGGCCTTGTGCCTGATGAGCAGCGTGCTGCCGCTGGTGTGGCCGGTGCAGCAGCACACGCTGCTGGCACTGCGCAACCGCAAGCTGCAGAAGCAGCTGGCCAAGGCGCGCATTGCACTGGTCTCGCAGACGAGCTATCTCGAACTGCTGGGGCTGCTGCGTGCGGCGCGCGCGGCGGTGCTGGGCCCGGACATGGCGTGGGCCGGCGAGGTGCAGGCGCTGGGGGTGCCGGCGCTGTGCCTGGTGTCGGGCGACACGCAAAGCCCAGGCATCGGCACCGGCTCGTCGATCCGCACGCTGCGCCACGGCGGGCAGGCGCTCAAGGAACTCGAGGCGCTGATCGCCCACCCGCGCGACGACGACAGCATCGCCTACTGGGACGGTGGTGCCGCGCACCGCATCGCATCGCACCTGCGCGGCTGGCTGCGCCGGCGCGGACCGCAAGGAGCGCCCGCGACCGAACATTCTGAGATGGCCCTTCCATGAGCCGACTTCTTCTTCCTTCGCAACCTGGTGAGGCACGTATGAAAACACCATCGACCGGCCGCTCCCTGTTCGGGATGGTGGCAAGCGCCGCGACCATCGCTGTGGCCATGGCCCTGTCGGGCTGCGGCACGACCGGCAACCATCCCGAGGCGCCGCTGGCGGTGGACAGCCCCGACGCGCGCTATCGCATCGGCCCGCTGGACACCTTGAACATCGTGGTCTGGCGCAATCCGGATCTGTCTTCCACCGTTTCGGTGCGGCCGGACGGCTTCTTCTCGGCACCGCTGATTCCCGAGATGAAGGCTGCCGGCAAGACGGCTGCCGAGCTGTCGAAGGAAGTGCAGGAAGAGCTGAAGAAGCTGGTGCGCGATCCGGTGGTGAGCGTCGTGGTGACCGGCTTCCAGGGCGTCTACGCGCAGCAGATCCGCATCGTGGGCGAGGCGACCCGCCCGCAGGCCGTGGCCTACCGGCAGAACATGACCCTGCTCGACGTGATGATCCAGGTCGGCGGGCTGACCGAGTTCGCCGACGGCAACAACGCGGTGCTGGTGCGTGGCGCCGAGGGCGGCAAGCAGTACAGCGTGCGCCTGAAAGACCTGCTCAAGCGCGGCGACATTTCAGCGAACGCGGCGGTCTTGCCGGGTGACATCGTGATCGTTCCACAGAGCTGGTTCTGAGTTTCAGAGGTGCAGTGACATGAACGGCGGCGCAAACCAGTTGACCAAGCAGGCGATGGCGCTGGCGCGCGCCGTATGGAAGTGGCGTTGGCTCGCGGTGATGGTGGCCTGGCCCGTGGCGCTGGTGCTCGGCTTGGCAGTGAGCCTGTGGTCAGACCGCTACGAGGCCACCGCGAAGGTGTATGTCGATACCCAGAAGGTGCTCAAGCCGCTGATGCAAGGCTTGGCCTATCAGCCCGACATCGAGCAGCAGGTGCGCATGCTGGCCCGTACCCTGCTGTCGCGGCCCAACGTGGAGCAGATCCTCGTCAAGTCCGGCGGCCCCACCGTGCAGCAGAACGCCATCGAGCACGAACGCCAGGTGACGCGCCTGATGAAGGAGATCAAGGTCGAAGGCGCGGGCGGCACCGGCAACCTCTACACCATCACCTACCGCGACAAGGACAGGGTCAAGGCGCAGCAGATGGTGGAGTCCATGGTCGACCTCTTCGTCGCCACCACCACGGGCCAGAAGCGGCGTGATTCGGAGGACGCCAGCCGCTTCATCGACGAGCAGATCAAGGCCTACGAAAGCAAGCTGGTCGAAGCCGAAAACCGGCTCAAGGAATTCAAGCTGCGCAATTTCGGGGTGACGGGCATGTCGAACCAGGACCACTTCGGCCGCATGTCGGCGCTGTCGGACCAGGTCAACCGGCTGCGCCTGGAGCTCAACGCCGCCGAGCAGACCCGCGACGCCTACAAGCGCGAGCTCGCACAGGAAGAGCCGCAGCTGCCGGTCGAGCTGGCGACCACCGGACCCGTCGTGCAATCGGAGGTTGATGCCCGTCTGGAAGCGCAGCGCCGCCAGCTGGACGACCTGCTGCGCCGCTACACCGACGAGCATCCTGACGTGGTGAGCGCGCGCCGCATCATCGCGCAGCTCGAGGCCCAGAAGCGCCAGGAGGCCGAGGCTCGGGCCAAGAACGCCAAGAGCGGGCGCGCCGCCGCGACCAGCCCGGTGTACCAGCGCATCCGCATCGCGCTGGCGGAATCCGAGGCGCAGGTGGCGTCCCTGCGCGCGCAGCTGGGGGCCCAGCAGGCGCAGCTCGAAGAGGTGCGCCAGCGTGCGGGCCAGATCCCGAAGGTGGAGGCCGAGCTGGCACAGCTGAACCGCGACTACGACGTCATCCGCCGCAACTACGACCTGCTGGTGTCCCGGCGCGAGTCGGCGTCGCTGGGGGTGAAGCTGGACGAGTCGAACCAGCTGGCCGATTTCCGCATCGTCGAGCCGCCCCGGGTGGCGCCGGCGCCGGTGTTTCCGGGCAAGACCGTGCTTGCGCTGCTCAGCATCATCGCCAGCATCGCCGCGGGGGTGGGGGCGGCCATCCTGAAGGACAAGCTGGTCCCGACCTTCCACGACACCGATTCCCTGCGCGAAGCGGTGGGCCGTCCGGTCATCGGCACCGTCAGCACCGTCGCGCTTCCGAGTGCGCGGGTGGCGGCACGCGCAGACATCCGGCGACTCGCCGCGGCCACGTTGACACTGCTGTTGCTGCAGGGCGCGTGGCTGGTGTGGATTGCAATGCAGGCTTCGCCTTTGAGGATTCCGTCATGAGCATCATCCAGAAGGCGGCCCAGCGGCTGGAGGAGCTGAACCGCGCGGGCGTGAGCGTGCCCCAGGCGCCTGCCAGCGGCGGGCCCTCGGCGCCGATGGCCGAAAGCCGCACGTCGCCGCCGGGCCCGCGCGTGGTGCCGGCCCCTGGGGCCGACAGGCCGGTTCGCCGCTCGGCAGAGGTCGAGCTGAACCTGCAGAAGCTGGAGGCCGACGGCTTCCTCGTGCCCAGCCATGCCCGCTCGCTGATGAGCGAGGAGTTCCGGCACATCAAGCAGCCGCTGCTGCGTGCGGCACGCGAAGCGCAGGGACAGCGCGGGCATCGCGGCGGATTGATCATGGTCACCAGTGCGCTGCCGCGCGAAGGCAAGACCTTCTGCGCCATCAACCTGGCGCTGAGCATGGCGATGGAGGTGGACACCTCCGTGCTGCTCGTCGACGCCGACGTGGTGCGCCCGGCGGTGCTCGACCGGCTGGGCCTGCCCCCCGGACGCGGGCTGCTGGATGTGCTGACCGATCCATCGCTGGATCTGTCGGAGGTGATGCTGAGGACCAACATCCCGAAGCTGTCGCTCTTGCCGGCCGGCACCCGCAACGCCCGCTCCACCGAGCTGCTGGGCAGCGATGCGATGGAGCGCCTGCTGGTCGATCTGTCCAACCGGTATTCAGACCGCGTGGTGATCTTCGACGCGCCGCCGCTGCTGCTGACCTCGGAAGCCAAGGTGCTCGCCGGACGGCTGGGGCAGGTGGTGATGGTGGTGGAGGCTGCCAACACGCCGCGCTCCTCGGTGAACGAGGCCTTCGCCGCGGTGTCCGAGTGCCCCAACGTGGTGACGGTGCTCAACCGCTGCGCCGAACCGGTGGCCGACAACCGCTACGGCTACTACTACTGATGAAACCGCACCTCGGCTCTCCGCGTCCCCGCGCGATCGGGTCCTCGCGCCGCTGTGGCTGGGCATGTGCTGCGGTGGTGAGCCAGATGACGCTGGTGGCGGCTGCAGCGCATGCGCAGGTGTGGACCCGCGAAGCCGCGGTTTCAACGCGTGCCGAACTCACCGACAACAGCCGGCCGGGCACCGGCACGACGGTGCCGAAGGAAGCCGACCTCGTGCTGACGGTGGAGCCGTCGCTGCGGGTGGCGGGTGTGGGCCCGCGGCTCAACCTGCGCATGGACGCCTCGGCCGGCGTTGTCGGCTCCGCACGCGGTACCGTGCCTACCGAAGTACTGCCCTCGGTCGATGCGGTGGTCGGTGCCGCGCTGGTGCCGCGCCTGCTGTTCCTGGACGCCAGCGCCACGGTCCGGCAGGCCGAGTCCAACCCGTTCGGCGTGCGCGTGAGCGACGTCGTGTCGGAGAACCGGCACACCACCTCCGAGTACCGGGTCGCGCCCTTGCTGCGCTGGCGCTTTGCGCCGCGCGCGGAGTTGCTCGCGCGCCACGAGGAGGACTTCGTGGTCAACACCACCGCGGCCAGGGGCGGTGATACCAGCACGGACATCCACCGCCAGACCAGCGTGCTGCGGCTGGACCGCGACCCGGTGCCGCTGGGTGGTGGCATCGAGCTCGGACGCGACGATGCCCGGACCACCGGGGCGGTGCTGAACACGCGCACCACCATCGAGTCCGGGCGTGCGCAGCTCAGCTACGCCTTCGATTCCATCGACGTGGTACTGGGGATGATCGGCGGCCGCGAGAGGGGCACCTCCGACGTGCTGCGCTTCTCCGAAAACCTGTACGGCGTGGCTCTGCGCTGGTCGCCCAGCACCCGCACCGATGTGACCGCCCGTGCGGAACACCGGTTCTTCGGCACCGGGGGGCGTTTGAACATCCGCCTGCGCACGCCGCAGGCCGCCTTCGTCCTTCGTGCGTTCCGCGAGCCGACGACGGCCACATCGGCTTTCAGCCGGGTGGACACCGCGGCGGATGCCGCGCTGCTGGCTTCCAGCCTGGCGGCCCGTTCGGCGCCCTTGCCCAACGTGCCCACCGCCGTGGGGGCGGTGCCCGAGGTGCCGCTCGAAGGCGAAGAGGGCGCCCTGGAGCAGCAAGCGCCTCGCTCGCCTTTTGCGCCGCCGCGTTCGGTGGGCGAAGAGTTGCTGGGGCGCAGAGGGTTCCCGATGGAACTGCCCGGCGTGATCGACATCGCGTCCGGCTATCCGCAAGTGGAAAGCACCTTGGACGTCCGGTGGGTGCTGATCGGACGGCGCCATTCGGTGACCACGAACCTGTACACCCGCCTGTTGAAGCAGATCACGCAAGGGTCGGTGGGGCCGCTGCCACCGACCGACGACGACAGCCGCCAGGTCGGCGGTGCGCTGACCGTCACGCGCCGGCTCGACCCGACCACCTCGCTCGACTTCTCGTTGACCGGCTCCCGTGTCACCGGGCTGGGCACGCTGGCCGGCACCCGCACGGACGAGGGCGCGGTGGCCCTCACCATGGTCCGGCAGCTCTCGCCGTCCACCACGTTCACCACCGGCGTGCGATACGTCCGGCTGCGCACCAACGTGGCCAGCGTGCTGTCGTTCGAGGCCTCCACGCTGCTCGTCGGCTTGAGCCACCGCTTCTGACCCCGATGAACCCCCCGATCCGCAACGCCCTCACGATCGACGTCGAGGACTACTTCCAGGTGTCCGCGATGGCACCGCACATCCGGCCTGAGGCCTGGGACCAGTGGCCCTGCCGGGTGGAGCGCAACGTCGACCGCCTGTTGCAGGTGCTGTCCGAGCAGCGCGCGCAGGCCACCTTCTTCACGCTGGGCTGGGTGGCCGAGCGCTATCCGCAGATGGTGCGCCGCATCGTCGAGCAAGGGCACGAGCTGGCCAGCCACGGCAGCGCGCACCTGCGCGCGTCGGAGCAGTCGCCGCAGGAGTTCCTGGCCGACGTGCGCGATGCGAAGCACTTGCTCGAGGACATCGGCGGCGCCGAGGTGAAAGGCTACCGCGCCCCCAGCTTCTCGATCGGCTACGGCAACCTCTGGGCCTTCGACACGCTGGTGGAGGCGGGCTACCGCTACAGCTCCAGTGTCTACCCGGTGCAGCACGACCACTACGGCATGCCCGATGCGCCGCGCTTTCCGTACGCGGCGCGCGACGGTCTGATCGAGATCCCGATCACCACGGTGCGCGCGCTGGGACGCAACCTGCCGGCAGGTGGGGGCGGCTACTTCCGCCTGGCGCCGTATGGGCTGTCGCGCTGGGCCATCCGGCGCTTCAACCAGGCCGAGTCGCGCCCGGCCATCTTCTACCTGCACCCCTGGGAGATCGACCCCGATCAACCGCGGGTGCCCGGCACCAGCCTGAAGACCCGGCTGCGCCACTACATCAACCTGCGCCGCACCGAACCGCGCCTGAAGGCGCTGCTGCGCGATTTCCAGTGGGGCCGGGTCGACCAGGTGTTCGGCATCGCCTGACAGAGGAAGCTTCCATGTCGACGAACAGCGCCGTGGGCCGGTTCTTCCGGCACTCGGCGATTTATGCGCTGGGCAACGCGATGAACCGGCTCGGCGCCTTCTTGCTGCTGCCGCTGTACACGCGCTACCTCACCGTGGCCGAGTACGGCGGGCTGGAGCTGTTCTACGCCGTTTCGGCAGTGGTCTCCAGCCTGCTGTCGGTGGGCATCGCGCACGCCACGCTGCGCTTTTACTTCGAGTACGACGCGGACGAAGACCGCCGTGCGGTGGTCAGCACCAACCTGATCGCCTCGCTGGTGATCTGCGGCCTGGGGGTGGCCGTGGTGGGCCTTGCAGCCGGCCCCGTGATGAACCTGCTGATGGACGGGCAGCTCTCGGCGCTGGGGCTTCAACTCGTGCTGGTCACGCTCGTGCTGGAGCTCTCATCGCAGGTGGGCCTGGCGTACCTGAGGGCGGTGGAGAAATCGGTGTTCTTCATCGCCGTGTCCTTCGCCAAGCTGGTCGTGCAGTGCATCGCCAACGCGGTGCTGCTGTGGAAGTTCCACGCCGGGGTCGAAGGTGTGCTCACCGGCAACCTCCTGGCCGTGGCCCTGGGATGGCTGGTGGTGTGCGGCTACACGGTGCGCCATTGCGGGCTGCGCTTCCAGCGCGAGAAGCTGATGCCGGTGCTGCGCTACAGCCTGCCGTTCCTGTACGTCAGCATCATCGCCGCGGTGTCCAGCAACCTGGATCGCTTTGCGGTGAACCGCCTGCTGTCGCTGGAGGCGCTGGGCGTCTACGCGCTCGCGCTCAAGTTCTCCAAGCTCATCTCCGACCTGCTGGGCGAGCCGTTCAGCCGTGCTTATGGCGCTTTTCGCTTCAGCGTGATGAAGCGCGATGATGCGCCCGTCATCCAGGCGAACGTGATGCGCTACATGGCGGCGGCGCTGGCGGCCATCAGCCTGGCGCTGGTGTACTTCATCGGCGACGTGCTGCACTGGATGGCCACGCCGGCCTATGCCCCCGCGGCCGGCTTGATGCCGCTGCTGGTGGTGGCGGCCAGCCTGCAGGTGCTCAACTACCTGTTGCAGACCGGCATCCTGGTCAACAAGAGCACGCAGCAGCTCGTCACCATCACCATCATCCGCAGCGCCGCCGTGCTGGCAATGCTGTTCCCGCTCGTCTGGGCATTCGGCCTGCAGGGCGCATGCGTGGTGGCGCTGCTCGATGCGGTGTTGACGGTGGTACTCACCCATCGCATCTCGCAGCGGTATTTCGCGGTGCAGTACGACGTTGGCCGCCTCTGGCTGCTGGCGGGGTTGCTGGTGGTCTTCTACGTGCCGATCTGGTGGATCCCGGCCGGCAGCTGGGTGGGCCTGGCGCTGAAGCTCGCCTTGTGGGCCGGCTTCGTGGTGGCCGCCTATCAGACGCAGCTGGTGGCCGACGAGAAGCGCGTGCTGGCCGGTGGGCTGCGCAGCCTGCTCACCGGGCGGCGCGCCGAGCGGCTTCAGTAATACAGCATCACGAAGCCCTTCACCGCGACGAAGTAGCCGACGACGATGGTGCCGATGATCTTGGCGTCGCGCTTGGTGAAGGGGTTTTCTGCTTCGGTGAAGTTGCGCACGCCGGCCATCAGGCCCCATATGAAGTAGAGCGTCTCGTACTCCAGCGTCACGAACAGCGAGCTCACCAGGTAGCCGACCAGGCACAGCCCCACCGCGAGCAGCAGCTCGCGCTCGCGCGGGTCGGTGGTTTCGCGGCTGCGCCGCAGCAGCGTCCTGAAGCCCATGTAGCTTGCGCCCACCCAGAGGAACAGGCCGACCAGGCCGGTCTCGCCCATCACCTCGATGCCGGAGTTGTGGGCGATCAGCTTGCCGGTGTAGCGCGCGAAGTTGCCGCGCCCGATGCCGAACAAGGGGTTGTGCTCGACCATCTCGACGCCTTCGCCCCACATGTCCACCCGGTGCTGGGCGGAGCGGTTGGAGTCGGTGGTCGAGGTCAGGTAGGCCGGCGCCAGCATCAGGCCCACCGAGCCCACCACACCGGCCATGATGAGGTGCTTCATCTTCACCTTGTAGCGGCTCAGCACCCAAAGACCCAGCACCGCGATCGTGGCCAGGAATCCGCCCCGTGAGCCGGTGCTGAACACCGCGTAGCCGTACAGCGGCAGCAACACCACCACGGCGAGCATGCGCTTGAACTTGCCGTAGACCGGGGCGATGTACTGCAGCGCAAAGGGCAGCGCGATCGTGAACATCACCGCGAACACGCCCGGGCCGTCGAAGATGCCGACCCAGCGGGTGCGGGCTTTCACGCCGGCCGTGGCGGCGAGCTCGTTGACCCATCCGTGGGTCTGGCCGGCCCAGCCGCGCCCCTCGGGCGAGTGCAGGTGCTGGATCGCCTCGATGGCCACCACCCCCACCACCACCAGGATCGCGTGCGTGGCCTTGCGCAGCGTGTCGATCGAGTCGATCGAGGCGGCCGTCAGCCGGTACAGCACGAACCACTTGAAGTAGAACTGGATCACCAGTGCCGTGTGTGCCGGTGTCTGGTTGGCGACCAGGCTCAGCGCCACCCAGGTGATGAAGCCGAGGATGAACCAGTCCTGCGCGCGGAACGCGAACACCAACCCCAGCCGGCCGCGGCCCGCCAGCCAGACCAGCCACAGCGGATAGATGAACAGGTCCACCCGCAGGTTGAGGAACGGCCCCAGCCAGAGCTGCGGAGCGATGAACAGGGCGATCAGGTACAGCCAGAGGGGCAGCAGCAACAGCATGGAGGGCAGACCGAGGGGCGCAGGCGCGAAGCCCGACGAGTCTATCCGCGGGCGTGCTGGCCTCCGCGGAGCGGGCGTCCCCCGCCCGCGGGGTCGGAGCGTGAAGATCCCTCGGTTGGATGGTGCGCGATGGGCGCGAGGCGCCGGCCGTGCTTCAGCAGGAGATACGAGAATCTGCGCTGCGGCTTCCGCAGCCGAGGATACGCAGTTGAGCTCAACAGACACCCCAGCAGCCCGCAGCCCATGGCGCCTGTCGGTCGCCCCGATGATGGACTGGACCGACCACCATTGCCGCTACTTCCACCGGCTCATCACCCGCCATGCGCTGCTGTACACCGAAATGGTCACCACCGGCGCGTTGCTGCATGGCGACGTGCCGCGCCACCTGGACTACAACGACGAGGAGCATCCGGTGGCGCTGCAACTGGGCGGCAGCGAGCCGGAGGACCTGGCCGCCTGCGCCAGGCTGGCCGAGCGCTGGCGCTACGACGAGGTCAACCTCAACTGCGGCTGCCCCAGCGAGCGCGTGCAGCGCGGCGCCTTCGGTGCCTGCCTGATGAACGAGCCGGCGCTGGTGGCCGACTGCGTGAAGGCCATGCTGGACGCCACCACGTTGCCGGTGACAGTGAAGCACCGCATCGGCGTCGACCGCACCGAGCGCTACGAGTTCGTGCGCGACTTCGTCGGCACCGTGGCCGAGGCAGGCTGCAAGGTGTTCATCGTGCACGCGCGCAACGCCTGGCTGCAGGGCCTGAGCCCCAAGGAAAACCGCGAGGTGCCGCCGCTGCGCTACGAGTTCGTGCACCGCCTGAAGGCCGACTTCCCGCAGCTGACCGTCGTGCTCAACGGCGGCGTCAAGACCAACGATCAGGTCGCGCAGCAGCTCGCGCACCTGGACGGCGTGATGCTCGGGCGCGAGGCCTACCACAACCCCTGGGTCATGGCCGAGTGGGACGAGCGCTTCTTCGGCGCGCCGCCCTCCGGCCGGGACCGTTCGGTGGTGGAGGATGGCATGGTGGCCTACATGGAGCGGCAGGCCGCGCGCGGTGTGCCCTGGTCCCACGTGGCCCGGCACATGATGGGCCTGTGGAACGGCGTGGCCGGCGCGCGCCGCTGGCGCCAGGTGTGGTCGGACCATCGGCTCAAGGCGCGCGCGCCGCGCGAGGTGCAGGCGCTGGCGCGCCAGGCGCTGGTGGAGGCGGGAGGCATCGCATGGGTGTGATCGGCATCATCGGCGGCAGCGGGCTCTATGACCTGCCCGGGCTCAGCGACACCCGCTGGGTGCGCTGCGACACGCCCTGGGGCGCGCCTTCGGACGAGTTGCTGCTGGGCAGCCTGCACGGCGTGGACATGGCCTTCCTGCCGCGCCATGGCCGGGGCCACCGCATTCCGCCCGGCGAGGTGAACTACCGCGCCAACATCCATGCGCTGAAGAGCCTGGGCGTCACCGACGTGCTGGCGGTCAGCGCCGTCGGGTCGTTGCGCGAAGACCTGCCGCCCGGCAGCTTCGTCGTGGTGGACCAGTTCGTCGACCGCACGGCCGGCCGCCCCGGCTCGTTTTTCGGCACCGGGCTGGTGGCCCATGTGGCGATGGCGCATCCGGTGTGCAGCCGTCTGGGCGATCACGTGGAGCAGGTGTTGCGCGCCGGCGGCGTGCCGCACCGGCGCGGCGGCACCTACCTGGCGATGGAAGGGCCGCAGTTCTCCACGCTGGCCGAGTCGCGGCTGTACCGGAGCTGGCAGTGCGACGTGGTCGGCATGACCAACCTGCCCGAGGCCAGGCTGGCGCGCGAGGCCGAGCTTTGTTATGCGGCCGTGGCGATGGTGACCGACTACGACTGCTGGCACCCGGCGCACGATGCGGTGACCGTGGACGCGATCGTGCGGGTGCTGCTGGCCAATGCGAGCCAGGCGCAAGGCCTGGTGGCCGGCCTGGCGCCCCGGGTGGCCGGCGATGCGGCGGCGCCCGCCTGCGCCTGCCGCCGCGCGCTGGACCATGCCTTGATCACCGCGCCGGCCGCGCGCGACCCGGCCCTGGTCGAGAAGCTGCGCGTCGTCGCCGGCCGCGTGCTGCAGAACCGGGGCTAACGCACGGCCCTGGAGGGCCAGGTCGCCAGCACGATGCCCAGCAGCGCCAGCGAGAAGGCGCCAGCCTGGGGCCCGCTGAAGCGCTCGCCGAGGAACAGCACGCCGATCGCGGCAGCGCTCACCGGCAGCATCACGGTGAACACGCCGGCCTGGGAGGCCGGCACGTGGCGCAGCCCGGTCATCCAGAGCCAGACCGTGATCACGCTGGCCGCGATGGCATAGAACAGCAGCAGCATCCACTGGCCGGGCGCCACCTCGCCGAACGTGAAGCCCAATGCCTGCCACAGACCCAGCGGCGTGACGAGCAGCAGCCCCCACAGGTTGACCAGCGCGCTGATGCGCTTGGGCGACACGTTGCCGGTGAGCTTCTTGCCGATGACGACATAGCTCGCCTCGCACAGCACGGCGCCGACGAGCAGCAGGTTGCCCAGCAGCGAGCCGCCATCGGCGGAATCCGGGTGTTTGGTCAACGACACCAGCGCGATGCCGCCCACCGCGCAGGCGATGCCGGCCATCACGCGCCGGCGGATGCGTTCGCCGAGGAACACGCGCGACAGCAGTGCCACCGCCGCGGGAATGGCCGCCATGATCACGCCGGCAGCCACCGCGCTGGTGCGCGCCACGCCGAACAGCATGAAGACCGAGAACAGGAAGTTGCCGAGGAACGATTCGAGGAAGAGCAGCCAGCGGTCGTGCCCGGACAGCGGCGCTTCGTGCGGTGCCCGCCGCACCCAGCCGGCCATGGCCACCGCGGCGATGCCGAACCGCAACCAGGCCAGCAGGAACACCGGGAACACCACCACCAGCAGCTTCGACAGGCCGACGTAGCTGCCCACCAGCGCCATGCTGGCGGCCAGGCAGAGGTAGGCGGTCCAGGGCACGGCCGGGCGTGCACCCGCGGAGGCGATCGAAAAGGACATTCAGTCGATTCTGACCCAGGTGGTCTTCAGCTCGGTGACCTTGTCGAAGGCGTGCAGCGACTTGTCGCGTCCGTTGCCCGACTGCTTGTAGCCGCCGAAGGGCACGGTGATGTCGTCCTCGTCGTACTGGTTCACGTGCACGGTGCCGGCGCGCAGCGCCCGCGCCACGCGGTGTGCCCGGCTCAGGTGGTCGCTCCACACGCTGGCCTGCAGGCCATAGGGCGTGTTGTTGGCCAGCGCGATCGCCTCGTCCTCGCTGCGGAAGCGGATCACCGACAGCACCGGGCCGAAGATCTCCTCGCGCGCGATCTTCATGCCGTTGGCCACCTGGTCGAAGACCGTGGGCTCCACGTAGAAGCCGCCGCTGGCCTGCCGCACCTGCCGGCCGCCGACCAGGCACTGCGCGCCTTCCTCGCGGCCGGCGTCGATGTAGCCCAGCACCGTGCGCAGCTGCATGTCGTCTACGATCGCGCCCATCTCGGTGGAGGGCAGCAGCGGATCGTCGGGCTGGTACTTGGGCGCCTCGTCCGCGACGGTCTGCACGAACCCGTCGGCAATGCTCTCGTGCACCAGCACGCGCGAGGGCGCGTTGCACGACTCGCCCTGGTTGAAGAACATGCTGGCCGCCACCGTGCGTGCCGCGCGCGCCATGTCGGCGAAGTCGGGGAACACGATGAACGCCGACTTGCCGCCCAGCTCGTTGAACACCCGCTTCAGGTTGGAGCGGCCTGCGTACTCGAGCATGCGACGGCCGGTGCGCGTGGAGCCGGTGAACCCGATCGCGTCCACGTCCATGTGCAGCGCGAGCGCCTCGCCGGCTTCGGCGCCGTAGCCCGGCACCACGTTGAACACGCCCGGCGGCAGGCCCGCCTCGATGGCCAGCTCGGCCAGGCGCAGCGCCGACAGCGGCGACTTCTCGCTCGGCTTGAGCACCACGGAGTTGCCGGCCGCCAGCGCCGGGCCCAGCTTCCACGCCGCCATCACCATCGGGTAGTTCCAGGGCACGATGGCGCCGATCACGCCCACGGGCTCGCGGGTGATCAGCGCCAGCGCGCTGGCCGGCGTAGGAGCGATCTCGTCGTACACCTTGTCGATCGCCTCGGCGTACCAGGCGATGCAGCGTGCGGCGGCGTTCACGTCCACGTTCAAGGCGTACTGGATGGGTTTGCCCATGTCCAGCGTCTCGGTCAGCGCCAGCTCCTCCTTGGCGGCCAGTATCTTGTCGGCAAAGCGCTGCAGGATGCGCTTGCGCACGGCCGGCGGCTTGCCTGCCCAGCGCTTGTCGTCGAAGGCGGCGCGCGCGGCCTTGACAGCGGCATCGACGTCGGCTTCGCGGCCACGCGCCACCGGCGCCAGCACGCGGCCGTCCACCGGCGACTTGCAGTCGAAAGTCGCGCCGTCCTGCGCCTCGCGCCGCTCGCCGTCGATCAGCAGGCGGCCGTCGAAGCGCATCGTGCCGGCGCGCTCATGCCAATCGACTGGGGTCATGTCAGGCTCCCGTTGCGTTGCAGGTCTTCCAGCGTCAGGTCGAGGCAGCGCCCGATCAGGCCCACCATCTCGTCGATCTGCGCGCGCGTGATCACCAGCGGCGGCGCCACGATCATGCGGTCGCCCACCGCGCGCATGATCAGTCCGTTGGCAAAGCAATGCGCCCTGCAGGCCATGCCCACCTGCAGTTCGGGTGGAAACGGCAGGCCCAGCGCCTTGTCCTTGACCAGCAGCAGCGCGCCCATCAGGCCGCAGGTCTCGGCCATGCCCACCAGCGGATGCTCGGCCAGGTGTTGGTAGGCCTGGGCCAGGTAGGGCCCCACGTCGTGGCGCACATGCTCCACCAGCCCCAGCTGCCGGATCAGCCGCAGGTTGGCCACGCCCACCGCGCAGGCCACCGGATGGCCCGAGTAGGTGTAGCCGTGCTCGAACTCGCCGCCCTGGTCGATCAGCACGCGCGCCACGCGCTCGCCCACCATCACCCCGCCCAGCGGCACATAGCCCGAGGTCACGCCCTTGGCAAAGGTCATCAGGTCCGGCCGCATGCCGAAGCGCTCGCAGCCGAACCAGTGCCCGGTGCGGCCGAAGCCGCAGATCACCTCGTCGCTCACCAGCAGGATGCCGTGGTGGTCGCAGATGCGCTGGATCTCCGGCCAGTAGGTGTCGGGCGGGATGATCACGCCGCCTGCGCCTTGCACCGGCTCGCCGATGAAGGCCGCCACGTTCAGCGGCCCCAGTTCCTGGATCCTGGCCTCCAGCCAGCGCGCGGCCTCGATGCCGAACTCCGCCGGGCTCATGCCGCGCCCGTTGGCAAACCAGTACGGTTGCTCGATGTGCTCGATGCCGGGGATCGGCAGCCCGCCCTGCGCATGCATCGCGCTCATGCCGCCCAGCGAGGCGCCGGCCATCGTGGAGCCGTGATAGGCGTTCTTGCGGCTGATGATCACCTGGCGCTGCGGCTGGCCCAGCAGGTCCCAGTAGCGGCGCACCATGCGCACCACCGTGTCGTTGCCCTCCGAGCCGGAGTTGGTGAAGAACACGTGCCGGAAGCTCGGCGGGCTCACTTGGGCCAGCGCTTCGGCCAGCTCGATGGCCGGCGGCGTGGCGGTCTGGAAGAAGGCGTTGTAGAAGGGCAGCTCCTGGAGCTGGCGCGCAGCCGCCTCGACCAGCGCGGGCTGGCCGTAGCCCACGTTCACGCACCACAGCCCCGACATCGCATCGAGGATGCGCTGGCCGTCGCTGTCCCACAGGTAGATGTTGTCGGCGCGGGTGATGATGCGCGAGCCCTTGTTCGCCAGGGCCTGGAAGTCGGTGAAAGGGTGCAGGAAGTGCGCCGCGTCGGCGGCCTGCCATTCGCGTGTGGTTCTCATGGGTGGTCCTTCACACGTGAAGCAGCAGGTGCTCGCGCTCCCACGGCGAGATCACCTTCATGAACTCGGCGTATTCGATCTCCTTGACCTCGGTGTACACGGTCACGAAGCCGGGGCCCAGCACCTGGTGCAGATCGGTGGCCTCGCGCAGCAGCATCAGCGCCTCCGACAGCGAGCGCGGCAGCTGGTAGTCGCCCAGGTAGGCGTCGCCCTTGCACTCCGGCGTGGGATCGATCTTGTTGCGCATGCCCAGGTAGCCGCAGGCCAGCGTGGCCGCCAGTGCGACGTAGGGGTTGGCATCGGCGCCGATCACGCGGTTTTCCACGCGCCGCGCCTGCGGTGTGGACAGCGGCGAACGGATGCCCACCGTGCGGTTGTCGATGCCCCACTGGATGTTGATCGGCGCGGCGGTGTAGCGCGTCAGCCGCCGGTAGGAGTTGACGTAAGGTGCGAACAGCGCCATGCAGGCGGGGATGTAGCGTTGCAGCCCGCCGATGTACCAGTAGAAGGCCTGGCTGGGCGAGCCGTCTTCGTTGCTGAACAGGTTCCGGCCGGTGGCCTTGTCCACCAGGCTCTGGTGCACGTGCATCGCGCTGCCCGGCTCGCCGGCGATGGGCTTGGCCATGAAGGTTGCGAACATGTCGTGGCGCAGCGCCGCCTCGCGCACCGTGCGCTTGAAGAAGAACACCTCGTCGGCCAGGCCCAGCGGGTGGGCATGGAAGAAGTTGATCTCCATCTGCCCGGCGCCCACCTCGTGGATCAGCGTGTCCACGTTGAGCTCCATCTGCTCGCAGTAGGCGTAGATGTCCTCGAACAGCGGATCGAACTCGTTGACCGCGTCGATCGAATACGCCTGGCGCGAAGTCTCGGCCCGCCCGCTGCGGCCCAGCGGCGGCTTCAGGGGCATGTCGGGGTCGGTGTTGCGCGCCACCAGGTAGAACTCGATCTCGGGCGCCACCACCGGCTCCCAGCCCTGCTCGTCGAACAGCTGGCACACGCGCCTGAGCACCGAACGCGGCGCGTGCGGCACGATGCGGCCCTGCTTGTCGTAGCAGTCGTGGATCACCTGGGCGGTGGGGTCGGCGGCCCAGGGCACGATGCGCACCGTGGCCGGGTCGGGCCGCAGGTGCATGTCGGCGTCGGTCTTGCTCACCACGTCGTAGTACGGGCCCTCGTCGGGGAATTCGCCCGTCACGCTCATCGCCACCACCGCCTCCGGCAGCCGCATGCCGCGGTCTTCGGTGAACTTTTCGCGCGGCAGGATCTTGCCGCGCGCCACGCCGGTGAGGTCAGGCACCAGGCACTCGATCTCGGTCACCCGGCGCTCGTTGAGCCACTGTTCCAGCTCGCTGAATGTGAAGTTGTCTCGAACCACCATAAAACACCTGTTCGCGTTGAACCCTCCCGCAGCGGATGCAGGTGGTGCGCTAGGTGTAGGGCAGGCGGTCGCGGTAGGCGAGGGCGGCCTCGCCGAAGGCCTGGAAGAGCTTGCGCGAGACCGGGTTCTCGGCGGCGCGCCATTCGGGGTGCCATTGCGCGGCCAGCATGAAGCCGCGCGCCGCTTCGAGCGAGAACGCCTCGACCAGTCCGTCGGGCGCGCGCGCCTCGATGCGCAGCCCCTTGGCGAGCCTGTTCACGCCCTGGCCGTGCAGCGAGTTCACCTCGAAGCGCTGCAGCCCCAGGATGCGCTCCAGCAGCCCGCCCGGTTGCACCGCCACCTCGTGCGCCGGTCCGTACTGCACCTCGATGGGCTGCGACTCGTCGTCGCGGTGGTCGCGGAAGCCCGCCACCCGGTGCACCGCCTGGTGCAGCGAGCCGCCGAGCGCCACGTTCACCTCCTGGAAGCCACGACAGATGGCGAACAGCGGCATGCCGCGCTCGACGGCCTTGGGGATCAGCGGCAGCGTCCAGGCGTCGCGGTCGGGGTCCAGCGGCAGCGTGGGGTCGAGCACCTCCTCGAAGAAATGGCTGGGGTGCACATTGGAGGGCGAGCCGGTGAGCAGCACGCCGTGGGCCAGGTCGAGCAGCGCATCGAGCTCGTGCGCGGTGGCCGTGGGCACGATCAGCGGCTGGCATTGCGCCAGCCGCACCGCGTCGACGTACTTTTTTCCGGCCACGTGGTAGACGTGGTGCCCCAGCAGCCGGTTGCAGGCGGGCACCAGCACGATCGGTTTGCTAGACATCTGGCTCCCCTTTGCAGCCAGTGTGCCCGGTGCGCGCGCTTCGTCAAGCGGCCCGCTTCAGCGCCCCGGTGATCGTGTCGATCAACTGGTCGATCTGGGTCTTTTCGATGATCAGCGGCGGCGACAGCGCGATGGTGTCGCCGGTGGTGCGGATCAGCACGCCCTTGTCGAAGCAGTCGAGGAACACGTTGAAGGCGCGCTTGGCCGGTTCTCCGGGCAGCGGCTGCAGCTCGATGCCGCCCACCAGGCCGATGGTGCGGATGTCGATCACGTTGGGCAGGCCCTTGAGCGAGAACAACGCGTCGGCAAAGTAGCCCTGCAGCTGCGCGGCGCGCGTCAGCAGGCCTTCGTCGGCATAGGTTTCCAGCGTGGCCAGCCCGGCGGCGCAGGCCAGCGGATGCGCCGAGTAGGTGTAGCCGTGGAAGAACTCGATCAGGTGCTCCGGCCCGGTCATGAAGGTGTCGTGGATCTGCTGCTTCACGAACACCGCGCCCATCGGCACGCAGCCGTTGGTCACGCCCTTGGCGGCGGTGATGATGTCCGGCGTGACGCCGAAGGTCTGTGCGGCGAAGGGCTGGCCGGTGCGGCCGAAACCGGTGATCACCTCGTCGAAGATCAGCAGGATGCCGTGTTTGTCGCAGATGTCGCGCAGGCGCTGCAGGTAGCCCTGGGGCGGGATCAGCACGCCGGTGGAGCCGGCCACCGGCTCGACGATCACCGCGGCGATGGTCGAGGCGTCGTGCAGCTGCACCAGCCGCTCCAGGTCGTCGGCCAGCTCGGCGCCGTGCGGCGGCTGGCCGTTGGAGAACGCGTTGCGGGCCAGGTCGTGGGTGTGGCGGATGTGGTCCACGCCGGCCAGCAGCGTGCCGAACATCTTGCGGTTGGCCACCATGCCGCCCACCGAAATGCCGCCGAAGTTGACACCGTGGTAGCCGCGCTCGCGGCCGATCAGCCGGGTGCGCGCGCCTTCGCCCCGGGCGCGGTGGTAGGCGATGGCCATCTTGAGCGCGGTGTCCACCGACTCCGAGCCCGAGTTGGTGAAGAACACCTTGTTCAGCTCGGGCGGCGTGAGCCTGACCAGCGCATCGGCCAGCGCAAAGGCCTTGGGGTGGCCCATCTGGAAGGGCGGCGCGTAGTCGAGCTCGCCCGCCTGGGCCTGGATCGCCTGCACGATCTTCGGCCGGGCATGGCCTGCGTTCACGCACCACAGGCCCGCCACGCCGTCGAGGATCTGGCGGCCGTCGTCGGTCCAGTAGTGCATGCCGGAGGCCCGGGCCAGCAGGCGCGGCGCCTTCTTGAACTGGCGGTTGGCGGTAAAGGGCATCCAGTAGGCGTCGAGTGAAGCGCTCATCGGGTGTCTCGCTGGGAGTGAGGTTCAGGCCAGTCTAGTCATGCCGGCGCGCAATGTGCTGCAGGAAACACGCCCGGCCATGGGGGTATGCGCAATATCATGCGAGCATTCAAGAGCCTTTGCGCATTCCATGCGATCCGTGCCGCCTCAGCCGCAACTTGATGCGATCGACCGTGCCATCCTGGTGGCACTGCAGGCCGACGGCCGGCTCTCGAACGTGGACCTGGCGGCGCGGGTGCATTTGTCGCCGTCGGCCTGCCTGCGGCGGGTGAAGCAGCTCGAAGATGCCGGCGTGATCGCGCAATACACCGCCTTGCTCAACCCCAAGGCCGTGGGCCAGCCGGGCACGAGCTTCACCATCGTCAACCTCGAAAGCCTCAACGCCGGCGTGGTGCAGGCCTTCGAGCGCGCGGTGCGCGACGAGCCGCGCATCCTCGACTGCTTCTACGTCGCGGGCTCCAACGACTACCTGATCCGCTTCACCTACCGCGACGCCGAAGACCTGGAGCAGTTTCATGCGCAGGTGCTGATGCGGTTGCCGGGCATTGCCCGCTCGAACTCGATGCTGGTGCTGCGCACCGTGAAACGCACCACCTCGCTGGAGCTGTGATGCAAAAAAGCGCCGCCCTGCGCCATGGCAGAGCGGCGAAGGGCCCGCGGGTGGGCCCGGGAGGGTCAAGTGCGCAAGTCAGCCCGAGCGCCGGGCCGCTCCCAAGCTCG
>JBFLWE010000011.1:0-87539 GCA_040758375.1 Pseudomonadota bacterium | reverse complement strand
GCCGCCAGCAGCACCAGCAGCCAGGGCCAGGCCACCCCGGACGTTGCCAGCGCGGCGGCGACCACCAGCATCCACACGGTGCGCTGCGCCGGCACGCCCCAGCCCGACAACAGCGCATAGCCCGCCGCGGCCAGCACCCCGCTCCAACGTGCCGCCCAGGGCGCCGGGCACCACAGCACGAGGCGCTCGCTGCGCCGCCAGGCCCAGCCGATCAGGCCGCCGGCCAGCCAGGCGAACATGGCCACGTGCAAGCCGCTGATGCTGACCAGGTGCGCGATGCCGGTAGCGCGGAACAGCTCCCAGTCCTCGCGCTCGATCGCGCCCTGGTCGCCGATGGACAGCGCGGCCAGCACGCCGGCCACGCGCGGGTCGGCAATGCGCTCGAACACCGCATCGCGCACCGCCTGGCGCAGACGCTCGACCGGATAGCCGGCGGCATCGTCCAGCCGCTGCGCCGGTTGCGACGGGGTGGCGCGCACATAGCCGGTGGCCCGCACGCCTTGCTCGAACAGCGCGAGTTCGTAGTCGAAGCCGCCGGGGTTGAGGCTGCCGTGCGGGCGCTTCAGGCGCAGCGGCAGGCGCCAGCGCTGGCCGGCGCGCAGCTCGTCGCGCGGATCGCCCAAGCCGGCTTCGTCGTGCCAGCCGCGGTACCAGCCCAGCGCCAACCGGGGTGGCAGCTGCACCGCCTGCCCGCGCCATTGGGCGCCTTCCACCGAGAACAGAAACCGCGTGCCGACGGCCGAGCCGTGCGGCAGCGCCGCCACCACGCCCGTCACCCACAGGTCCTGGCCTTCCAGCGCCGCGGGCAGCGCCTGCGCCAGCCGCTCGCTCGCGCGCCAGCCTGTCCAGCCGAAGCCGAGCACCAGCAGCGCCAGCAGCAAGAGGCCGCGCTGCCAGCGCCAGCCCCATGCCGCCAGCAGGGCACCCGCGATGGCAAGGCCGACATACCAGGACACCGGCCACAAGGCCGGCTGCTGAAGCTGCAGTGCAATGCCGCCCAGCCAGGCCAGCAGCGACGCGGCCAGCCCGGTTCCTGCCCGATGCGCGCTCAGCCCCCCCTGGCGGTCGTGGCCGGCGCCTCCTCCCGTTGCCATTGCCGCAGTGTAGAAGCGGCATCGCTCTCATGGCGCCCGACCACGCGGTAGATCTCGGCGCCCAGCTTGGCCAGCATCAGCGGCTTGGTCACGAAGCCGTCGGCCCCGGCCTCGAAGCAGGCGGCGCGGTCGTCGGGCGAATAGAAGGCGCTGGCCACGATGATCGGAAAGCGCGGCAGGCCTTCCTCGCGCTGGCGGCGGCGCAGTTCCCGCGTGGCGGTGAGCCCGTCCATGCGCGGCATCTGCAGGTCCATCAGCACGGCACCCGGCACTTCGGCGGCGCAGGCTTCGAGCGCTTCGAATCCATCGGACACCACGCGCGAACGAAAACCCAGCCGGCCCAACATGCCCGCGATGATTTGCTGCATGACCGCATCGTCTTCGACGACCAGGAAGATCACGGGGGCTTGTCTCCTTGTGTGGCGGGATGATCGCCCGAGCCGTGCCTGCATGCCAGACCCCCATTGGAGGGAGGGACAACGCGGCGCCGTGCGACCGAAGACCCTCGTGTAGCATGCCCCTTTTCCATCGGTTCCCTTTCACCGCATCGTCATGTCCACGACCGTCGAAGACCGCCTGCTCGCACTCGGTATCGCGCTGCCACCGGTGGCCGTGCCGGCCGCCGCCTACGTGCCTTTCGTGCGCAGCGGCAACCTGGTGTTCCTGTCCGGCCATATCGCCAAGAAAGACGGCAAGCCCTGGGTGGGGCAACTCGGCCTGACCATGGGCACCGAGGAAGGCAAGGCCGCGGCGCGCGCAGTCGCCATCGACCTCTTGGGCACGCTGAAAGCCGCCGTGGGTGACCTGGGTCAAGTCAGGCGCATCGTCAAGGTCGTGAGCCTGGTCAACAGCACGCCCAGCTTCACCGAGCAGCACCTGGTCACCAACGGCTGCTCCGAGCTGCTGGGCGAGGTGTTCGGCCCGCAGGTGGGTGCGCATGCGCGTGCCGCCTTCGGCGTGGCGCAGATCCCGCTGGGTGCCTGCGTGGAGATCGACCTCGTCGCCGAGGTCGGCTGAATGGGCCTGCGCGAACGGCCGGTCCTGCTGCTGGGCCTGGGGGCGCTGCTGTCGCTGGCGGCCATCGGCGCCGCGCTGGTGTCGCAGCATGTGTTCGACATGCAGCCCTGCCCCTGGTGCGTGCTGCAGCGCCTGGTGTTCGCGGCTATTGCCTTGGCTTGCGTGATCGGCTTGTTGCTGCGCAGCAAGCTTGCCCAGCGCATCGCCGGCGGCGCGGTGATGCTGCTGGCCATCGAGGGCGTGGTGGCGGCGTTGTGGCAACACTTCGTGGCCGCGGCCTCCACCTCCTGCAACCTGACCTTCGCCGACCGCGTGATGAGCAGCACCGGGCTCGACGCGCTGATGCCCGAAGTGTTCCAGGCGCGCGCCACCTGCGCCGACGCGGCGGTGAACCTGCTGGGCGTGCCCTACGAGTTCTACAGCCTGGCGCTGTACATCCTGCTGGGCGCCATGGGCGCGCTGGTGCTCACGCAGCCCGCGCGGGCCCCGGCGCGCTGACCAGGCCCGCAGGCACCGGCGACACCTGGCGCAGTACCGCCAGCGGGCCCTGGCCGAGCCCCGATGCGTGCAGCACCTGAGCGTGCGGCGCCCGGTATTCCTCGCCCGCGGCCAGCACCAGGTCTTCCGCGTTGCCATCCAGCGTGACCCAGACCGTGCCGCGGTCACAGCGCACGCGCTCGCCGGCTTGCAGCCCCAAGGTCAGCAGGTCGTTGCGGCCCAGCGGCCACAGCACCGCCGCATGCAAGGCATTCATCGCATCCTCCAGGGAATCGGTTTGACGCTGGTGCCATTGCACTGCAGGATGAGCCGCCGCTCAAACGATGCTTTTGCATGCCTCGCATGACACCCACGCATGCCATCCCCTCCCCCGACGGCCGGCGCCGCGGTTTCCTGTCGCGGCATGAAGAGGGCGATGTCGCCACCGTGCCGCTGCGCGGGCAACTGCCCGGGTGGCTGCGCGGCACCTGCCTGCTCAACGGCCCCGCCTTGTGGGACCTGCCACAGGGCCGCTTCCTGCACTGGTTCGACGGACTGGCACAACTGCATGCGCTGCAGATTCCCGGCACGGGGCAGCCGCTCAGCTACCGCAGCCGCTTCCTGCGCAGCGAGGCCTACGAGCGTTCGCTGGCCGCCGGCAAGCCGGTGCTGGGCGGCTACGGCACGCGCGACGGCCGCGGCCTGCTGTCGCGGCTGCTGAGCATCGCCAACCCGCCGCGCACCGACAACGCCGCCGTGGTGATGAGCCGCATCGGCAAGCGCTGCATCGCCACCACCGAAAGCGACCGCGCGCACTGGTTCGATCCTTACACCCTCGACAGCCTGGGCGAGCTGCGCTGGCGCGACGAGCAGAAGCTGCCGCTGATGGCGGCCCACCCCCGCGTGGATGCCCAGGGCCGCTGGTGGAACGTGGGCATCGCATTGGGCAGGACCTGCGAGTACCGCCTGTTCCACGCCACCGACGACGGGCAACGGCACGTCAAGGCCAGCATCCCGGTCAAGCGCGCCGGCTACCTGCATGCGTTCGCGCTCACCGCCACGCACGCGGTGCTGTGGGAAGCCGCGCTGCGCGCGCAGCCGCTGCGCTTCCTGTTCTCGGGCGAGCCCTACATCGAACACTTCGACTGGCTGCCGGCCGGCGGCTCGCGCCTGCATGCGGTATCGCTGGCCGACGGCCGGGTGCGCAGCTGGGACGCGCCGCCGCTGCTGGCCTTCCACGCCCCGCAGGCCTTCGACGCCGGCCACGACATCGTGCTCGACCTGTGCACCGTGGACCCGGGCGTCAACGAGCAGCTGATGATCGACCGCCTGCGCGCCAACCCGCTGGGCCGCGACTGGCTGCCGCGGCACCTGCGCTTCGTGCTCGCCGCTGGCGCCGGCAGTGCCCGCATCGAGACACTGCCCGGCCGCTTCGACCTGCCCCAGGTGCACCACGGCATGGCGCTGCAAGGGCCGGTGCGCCATGTGTTCGGCGCGGGCGTTGACGAGGCCACGCCGGGCGAGTTCTTCAACCAGGTGCTCAAGCTCGACCTGGCCAGCGGCGAGATCCGGCGCTGGCAGCGCGAGCACGCGTTGAGCCTGGAGCCGCTGTTCGTGCCCCGGCCCGGCGGCAGCACCGACGACGACGGCGTGCTGCTCGTGCACACGCTGGCCGATGAAGACCCCGGCTCGGTGATCGTGGCGCTCGACGCGGCCACGCTGCAGGAGCAGGCCCGCATCGAGCTGCCGCACGTCGTGCCGTTCGGCTTTCATGGTGCGTGGCTGCCGGCGTCGGCGTGACGGCGGCCAAAGTTCGGTTATGCTGCGCCGCATGAACGCGATCCGCCACTCCCGACGACTCTCCCGACGTTTGCGTTGAGAGGTTTCGAGCGTTCATCCACCGAAGGCCACGAGACCCCTCGTGGCCTTCGTCATTGATGGCGTCGCGGTTCCCGGCCCCGGGGTGTCTTCAAGCCTTCGCTTCCTCCACTGTCACAGGAACGAAGATGCCCAGCACGAAGACGGCCCTTGCCACCCCTTTCCACCACTACCCGGTCCAGGCCCTGATGAACGTGGCGCAGCGCCCGCGCGCGGTGTTCACCCACGGCCGCGGCAGCTGGCTGTGGGACTCCGAAGGCCGCGCCTATCTCGACCTGGTGCAAGGCTGGGCCGTCAACACCTTCGGCCATGCGCCCGCGCTGATCCAGCAGGCGCTGACCGCGCAAGCCGGCCGGCTGCTGCAGTCGGGGCCCGGCGTGCACAACGACCGCGCGATCGCGCTGGCCGATGCGCTGGCCCGCTGGAGCGGCCTGCAGCGCTGCTTCTTCACCACCAGCGGCGCCGAGGCGAACGAGGGCGCGATCAAGCTGGCGCGCAAGTTCGGCCAGGTGCACCGCGGCGGCGCCTTCGAGATCATCACCTTCGACAACGGCTTCCACGGCCGCACGCTGGCCACCATGAGCGCCAGCGGCAAGCCCGGTTTCGACCGCCTGTTCGAGCCCAAGGTGCCCGGCTTCCCGAAGGCAAGGCTCAACGACATGGCCAGCGTCACGGCGCTGATCGGGCCCAACACCGTGGGCGTGATGCTCGAGCCGATACAAGGCGAGGCCGGCGTGATCGAGGCCACGCCGCAGTTCCTGCAGGACCTGCGCAGCCTGTGCGACCAGCTCGGCCTGCTGCTGATCTTCGACGAGGTGCAGACCGGCATCGGCCGCACCGGCGAGCTGTGGGGCCACGCGGCCGCCGGCGTGCGGCCCGACATCATGACCCTGGGCAAGGGCCTGGGCGGCGGCGTGCCCATCGGTGCGCTGCTGGCGCGCGAGCAAGTCTGCTGCTTCGCGCCCGGCGACCAGGGCGGCACCTACACCGGCAACCCGCTGGCGTGCGCAGTGGGCCTGGCCGTGCTGGAGGCGGTGACGGCGCCGGGCTTCCTGCCCGCCGTGCGCGCGCGCGGCGAACGCCTGCGAGGCGGGCTCGATCGCCTGGCGCAGCAGCTGGGCACCTCCCCGGCGCGCGGCCGCGGCCTGCTGCTCGCGCTGGACCTGCCGCAGCCCGAGCAGGCGGCCCGCGTGGCCGAGGCGGCCCGCCAGCGCGCCAACGGCACGCAGCCGGGCCTGCTGGTGAACGCGGTGCGCCCGCAGCGCCTGCGCTTCGTGCCGGCGTTGACCATCACCGACGAGGACATCGACCTCGCGCTGGCACTGCTGGAGGAAACCCTGACTGCCGTCCACTGAGGCAACAGGGGTGGGCCGAATGCCTATCATCGGCCCACCCCAACTGCCTGCCCAGGGAGATGGCATGCACTACACCGAAACCCGCCGCCACGAGCTGCGCAAGCGCCGCATCCTCATGGTCGACGGCAACCTCACGCAAAACCTGCAGACGGTGGACACCGGCGCCAGCGTGCGCACCTACCGCGACGGCTACTGGGGCTTTGCCTCCGCGCCGCAAAGCGATGCCGGCACCATCGAGCGGCTGGCGCAGAAGGCCACGGCCAATGCCAAGGCCATGGCGCGCTTCGGCGCCAAGCAAGCGCTGCCGCTGCCCGGCGGCAGCTACCGCGGCGAGCATGTGTTCCAGGGCCGGCCCGCGATCAGCCAGGCCGAATGCGTGGAGCGCCTGCGCGCGCTGCATGCGTTCTGCAAGCAGCGCTACCCCGACCTGAAGTCCACGCGCTTCGCGCTGTCCGACGAACACCACAGCAAGCGGCTGGTGACCAGCCACGGCGCCGACGTGCTCAACAGCATCCAGCGCGCGCTGTGCTACCTGATCTTCGTGGCCGAGGACGACCAGGGCGCGCCGGTGGAGCTGATGGAGCCGCTGTCGTGCAAGGGCAGCCTGGCCGACCTGGACCTGTCCGTCGAGGCGCTCACCCCCACACTGGACGAGCTGTACCGGCATGTGCAGGCCAAGCGCCATGCGGTGCCCGCGCGCGGAGGCCTGAGCACGGTGGTGCTGGCGCCCGAGCTGGCCGGCATGCTGGCGCACGAGGCCATGGGCCATCCTTGCGAGGCCGACTTGGTGCTGGGCGGCGCGGTCACCGGCGACCTGGTGGGCCAGCGCGTGGCCAGCGAACTGGTCACGATGATCGACGTGGCCCACAGCTTCCAGGGCCAGGAAACGATGATCCCGGTGTACGCCGACGACGAAGGCACGCCGGCGCGCGACGCGGTGCTCATACGCGACGGCATCCTCACCGGCTTCATGTCCAGCCGCGAGACCGCGGCCCGGCTCGGTATCGAAGCCACCGGCAGCGCACGCGCCTATGCGCCCAACGACGAGCCGCTGGTGCGCATGCGCAACACGGTCATCGTGCCGGGCACGCAGTCGCTCGGCGACATGATCGCCGGCGTGGAGCAAGGCTACCTGCTCATGAAGACCGCCAACGGGCAGGCCGACTCCACCACCGAGTTCATGTTCGGCATCACGCTGGCCTACGAAATCAACGAAGGCGAGCTCGGCGCGGCCATCCGCGACACCACCGTCTCCGGCTCGGCGATCAAGGTGCTGCAAAGCTGCGACGCGGTCTCGAACGACCTGGTGTGGAACTGCTCCGGCTATTGCGGCAAGAAACAGCCGATGGTGGTGTCGATGGGCGGCCCCGCGCTGCGCGTGCGCGCCCATCTCGGTGGCGAATGAGGAGGCAGCAGCACATGAGCAACAACGACACCCTCGATCTTCGCGCCGTGGCCGCACAGGCGCTGCAGCAGATGCTGGCCCAGGGCTTCGACCAGGCCCAGGTGAGTGCCAGCCACACGGCGCAGGACGAACTGAACGTCAACCACGACGAGGCGAGCCTGCTGCGCAGCACCGAGAACCTGAAGCTCTCGCTGCTGGGCATTGCCGGCGGCCGCATGGCCAGCACCGAGATCGCCGACTTCAGCCCCGAGGCGGTGCGCGAAGGCATCGCGCGCCTGCATGCCGATGCGCAGAGCGCACCCGAAGACCCCGCCAATGCGGTCTCGTCCGGGCAGCAGGCGAACATCGTGCAAGGCCCGCAACAGCCCGACCTGGACCTGCTGGCCGACAAGGTGCGCGAGCTGCTGGCGTTTCGCGAAGCCGAGACGCCGAAGATGCAGATCGAGGAGGCTGCCGCGCGCCACATGCTGCAGCGCTGGCACACCCTCACCAGCGGCGGCAGCCGCATCGACTGCAGCCTCGGCTGGTACTCGATGGAGCTGATGGGCACCGCGCGCGAGGGCAAGCAGGCCAGCTCGTTCAACTACACCGGCGGCAGCGCCGACGAGCTGGCCGGCCGCCACGCCGCCGAACACTTCGGCATCGGCGAGATGATGCGCGACACCGAGCAGCAGATCCACACGCAGCCGCTGGGCGCCAAGTTCGTCGGCGACGTGATCCTCACGCCGCCGGCGCTGGAGTCGCTGCTCGGCTGGCTGCTCGGCCAGCTCAGCGACATGCAGCTCATCGCGGGCAGTTCGCTGTACCGCCAACGCGTGGGCCAGGCGATCGCCTCGCCGCTGTTCACATTGAGCAGCCGCTTCCAGGCGCCCGGCGTGGCGCCGCTGTCGGCCGATGCCTTCGTGACGCCGCCGGTGCAGGTGGTGGGCGCCGGCGTGCTGAAGACGCTGACGCCCTCGCTCTACGGCAGCCGCAAGACCGGCCTGCCGCATGTGCCGGTGGCCGGCGGCTGGGAGGTGGCTGCCGGCGACACGCCGCGCGCGCAGCTCGTGTCCGGCGTGGCGCGCGGCGCCATCGTGGGCCGGCTGTCGATGGGCAACCCGGCGCCCAACGGCGACTTCTCGGGTGTGATCAAGAACAGCTTCCTGATCGAAAACGGCGCGGTGGGCCCGGCGCTCTCGGAAACCATGATCGCGGGGAACATGGCGCAAATGCTGAGGGAGCTGCAGGCCGTGAGCCGGGAGCGCCTGGACACTGGACGCCTGTTGCTGCCGTGGACGCGCATCGGGGGCTTGCACTTCTCGTAGGGGTGGTACGGGCAAGCCGGGCGAAGGTGCGGTGATGGCGGATGCTGGTTGGCCGGTGATGGGATGGCCGGTGTCGGCCACAAGCAGTCGGTCTCTCTCGATGCTGAAACCGGACCTTCGCACGGCCCCCTTGCACCTGACCTGCCTAGGAGCCGAAACGCCGCTGGTGTCGGCCGACGCAGGCCGCTCAGACACTCCTAAGTTCCGGCGGCCACAGTAGACGCACAGTCAGCGTCGACTGGAACCGCTCGAAAGGAACGATCATGAAGCTCAGCAACATCGGCGTGGCGCTCGGCATCGCGGCAGCAACGATCGGCCTCGCTGCGCAGGCACGCGACCATCGCAAGGCGGCCAAGGACCATCAGCAGGCCGCTTCGGGGATGCAGGCCGTCGCCGTCTCGCCCCAGGCTGGCGAACCGGGCCATGGCTGGCAGTTTTTCACCGACGTGCGCCAGGGCCGCGCCGTCGTCATTAGCCCGAATGGCGACTACTACTACAGCCGCGGCCACGGCCTGCAGCTCGTGTACAAGTCGGCGCCCACGGCCTGAGCGCGAAGGAGCACGACATGAACGCCGATCTCCGCGACTTTCTCGCACGCCTCGCCGCTACGGTCACCATGACGCTGGTACCCGTGGTGCTCATCGCATTCCTGTCGATGCCGCTGAGCCTGGGGCACCATCCGGGCGAGCCGCTGCTCGAAGCCGGCGCGCCGGCCGCGCACATGACCTGAACGCGGCGCAGCGATCCGGCGGCCTGCGAGGGCCACCGCCGGGCGGCGGCTGCGCTTGATGCCACTCAAGCGTGCACGGAGCAACGGCTCCGAGAATGACATGTGCCCTTGCGCGTCGCGTCGCATGTCGGCGAGGCGATGGAATCTCGATGACTGCCATACAACTGCTCGCATGGATCGCCGCGGCGCTGCTGCTGCAACTGGCGGTGGGCATCGGGGTGGTGGTGCGGCGCCGCCTAGCGGCGCCGGCAGCACCGGCGCCATCTGATGCGGCGAGAAGCCGGCCGGAACTGGCTTGGGAGGGATGGCGAGAGTTCCGCGTCGCGCAGCGCCACTTCGAGGACGCCGCACGCACGCAGTGTTCCTTCCACCTGCAGCCTGTCGACGGCCAGCCCTTGCCCGCCTTCCGGCCGGGCCAGTTCCTGACCTTCTCGCTCGATATCGCCACGGGCGCAGCCGGTGAAGAGCTGGCCCGGCGCGCCATCACGCGCTGCTACTCGCTGTCGGACCGGCCCGACCCGGCGCAGTACCGGGTGACGATCAAACGCGTGCCGGCACCCGCCGATCACCCGGAGTTCCTCCCGGGCCTGTCGTCGAACCACTTCCACGACCATGTCCGGGTCGGTGACGTGCTGCGCGTGAAGGCGCCGTCGGGGCACTTCTTCCTCGATCCCGATCCGTCGATCCCCGTGGTGCTGATCGGCGGCGGCATCGGCATCACGCCGATGATGAGCATGCTGCGCTGGTGCATCGCCAACCAGCCGCAGCGGCCGGTGCACCTCTTCTACGGCCTGCGCAACAGCGACGAGCACCCTTTCAAGTCGACGCTGGAGGAACTGGCGGCCTCGCACCCGGCGCTGCGGCTGCACGTCGTCTACAGCCGCCCGCTGGCGGCCGATGTGCCGGGGCGGGACTACCAGCATGAGGGACACGTGGACGCGGAACTGATGCGCCAGACGCTACCGCACGGGCGGCACCAGTTCTACGTCTGCGGGCCGCCGGCGATGATGCAGACCCTGGTGCCCGCGCTGGCCGAGTGGGGTGTGCCCGTCACCGACATCCACTACGAGGCGTTCGGGCCGGCCTCCGTGAAGCTGCCGGGGGCGCCGGAAGCCGCCGCGCCGGTGATCGATGGCGTCGAGGTGAAGTTCCAGCGTTCGGGCCGCACGCTGGCGTGGGACGGCCAGGACGCCTCGCTGCTCGACTTCGCCGAGCGCCATGGCATCGAGGTCGAGTCGGGCTGCCGCTCCGGCGGCTGCGGCAGCTGCGAGACACGCCTGCTCGACGGCTCGGTGCACTACGAGCACACGCCCGACCACGACGTCGCGCCCGGCCATTGCCTGCTGTGCGTCGGCCGGCCGGCCACTTCACTGGCGCTGGAGGCCTGATGCCGCTGAAGGCCCGACTCTTCCAGCGCGAGGTGCTGCCGTTCGTGGCGAGCTTCGCGCTGCTGGCCGTGCTAGCCCTCGCGCTGGACGGTTTGTTGCACCTGTTCGACCTGCTGTGGGTCGGCCGCTGGCTCGGTATTCCGGGCACGCTGCTCATCATCGGCTCCACCGCCTACTCGCTGCGCAAGCGCAAGCTGATCCGCAGCGGCCACCCGGCCAAGCTGCTGCGCTGGCACGAATTGCTCGCCTGGGTGGGCTCATTGCTGGTGCTGGTGCATGCCGGCGTGCACTTCAACGCCATCCTCGGCTGGCTGGCGGTGTGGGCGATGCTGATCAACGTCGGCAGCGGCCTGACCGGCAAGTTCCTGATCGATCGCTCCCGGCGGCGGATGGAGGAAGCACGCCAGCGCATGCGCGCCCGCCGCCTGCCCGAGGCCGAGCTCGAAGACCAGCTCTACTGGGACAGCCTGACCTTCGACGCCGTCAAGCAGTGGCGCGTGGTCCACTTCCCCATCACGCTGGCCTTCGCGGTGCTGGCCACGGCGCACATCGTGGCGATCTTCCTGTTCTGGGGCTGGCAGTGAAGAAGCGCCCGCCCATCCTGTGGATCGTGGTCGCGCTCAACCTGGTGGTGCTGGTCGCGCTGGTGTTCGCCTATCCGCACCTGATGATCAGCCCAGGCCCGCTAGTGAAGGGGCACGAGGAACTCGCCACCGACTGCTTCGCCTGCCACGCCGCCTGGCGCGGCGCCTCGACATCGCGCTGCATCGAGTGCCACGCCGTGGCCGATGTCGGCCTGAAGACCACCAAGGGCGTGCCAATACCGTCACGCACCGTCAAGGTCTCGTTCCACCAGGAGCTGATCGAGCAGGACTGCATGGCCTGCCACAGCGATCACCAGGGGCCGAAGCTGACCAAGCGCAGCCGCAAGCCCTTCTCGCACGCGCTGCTCAAGGTGGCGGTGAAGGAACAGTGCTCCACCTGCCACACCGCCCCGAAGGACACCGTGCACCGCGACCTGAAGGTGGAATGCAGCCAGTGCCACGGCGACAAGGCCTGGAAGCCGGCGCATTTCGACCACAAGCTGTTGGCGCCGGCCGTGCTCGACCGCTGCGAGAGCTGCCACAACGCACCGACCGACCGCCTGCACCGCCAGATCAAGGGCAGCTGCAAGAGTTGCCACAAGACCGAGGCCTGGAAGCCGGCAACCTTCGACCACGACAAGTATTTCGTGCTCGATCGCGACCACGAGGCGCCCTGCGACACCTGCCACCGCAACAACGACTACAGCCGCTACACCTGCTACGGTTGCCACGAGCACTCGGAGGCCAAGGTGCGCGCCGAACACCTCGAAGAAGGCATCCGCGACTTCCAGGATTGCGCGGAGTGCCACCGCGATCCGCGTGTCGAGCCGGAGAAGGGGCGTGGACGGGATCGGGGCGGACGCGAGCGTGACTGACCCGCGCCAACACCGGTCGCGGGCGCCCGCACGCGGAGCCGAGGCCTGATGAGCCGACGCAACGTCCCGCTCGAGCGCCAGGCCTGCTTGCCACCCGGCGCGCAGGGCCTGAGCGCACCGCTGGTGGAGAGCCAGCGCCGCTACGGCTTCAACGACATCGTGGCGCCGGCCACCGGTGGCTGGCTCGTCGTCGCGCGCGACACGGCGCGCGACCCGATGCTGTGGTTCCTGCTGCTGACGGCGGGCCTGTTCGGCCTGCTCGGCCAGCTCACCGAGTCGCTCACGCTGCTCGTCGCGATGGCGCCGTTGCTCGGCATGGATGCCTACCTGCACCGGCGCACGTCCGCCTCCTCGGCAGGCCTGGCCAGCCGGCTGGCCAGCGTGGCGAAGGTGCTGCGCGATGGGCAGTGGCGCAGCGTCCCATCGCGGGAACTGGTGCCCGGCGACCTGGTGGAGGTGACGCCGGGCGAGTATTTCCCAGCCGACGGGCTGCTGGTGGCCGGCACCGGCCTCCAGGCCGACGAATCGACGCTGACCGGGGAATCGCTGCCGGTGGCCAAGCGCCCCCTCGATGCGGCGACGCCGGTGCCTGCCGACGTGTCCGACGAGCACTGGGGGACCGCGGGAACACGACTGCTGACTGGCAAGGCATTGCTGCGCGTCGTCTTCATCGGGGTCGAAACGCGCTATGGCGAGATCGCCCGCTCTGCCACCGAAGGCAGCCACGCCGCGACCCCGCTGCAGAAGGCCATTGGCGAACTCGTGGCCGTGCTGATCGGGCTGGCGGTGCTGATGTGCGTGGTGCTGGCCGGGATCAGGCTGTGGCATGGCCACGGCTGGATCGATGCCCTGCTCAGCGCGCTGACGCTCGCCGTGGCCGCGCTGCCGGAGGAGTTCCCGGTCGTATACACCTTCTTCCTCGGCGTCGGCGTGTTCCGCCTGGCGCGCCGCAAGGCCCTGGTGCGCCGCGCGGTGGCGGTGGAGAACATCGGCCGCGTCAGCTGCATCGTGTCGGACAAGACCGGAACGATCACCGCCGGTTCGCTGGTGCTGGCTCACCGGGCTGCCGCCGACGGATTCGACGAGCACTCCCTGTTGCAACTGGCCGCCTTCGCCTCGCGGCCGGACAGCGGCGACCCGCTGGATCAGGCCTTGCTGCGTGCCGCGGGCACGCTGCCGCCGGCGACGCGGCTGGCCGACTTCCCGTTCACGGAAGCGCGGCGTCGCGAGACGGTGATGCTGCGCTCTGACCGCGAGGAGGCGGCGGCCTTCAGCAAGGGCGCCCCGGAAACCGTGCTGGCGATGTGCGGGCTGTCAAAGATCGAACGAGCCGGCTGGCTCGCGCGGGTCGAGGCCTACGCCCAGTCGGGCCACAAGGTCATCGGCTGCGCCCGACGCGGCCTGGATGACGCCACGAGCATCGGCGGGGAGCCTGAGACGGGCTTCCGCTTCGCCGGCCTGCTGGCCTTCGAGGATCCGGTGCGCGAGGGTGTGCGCGAGGCCGTCGCCGACTGCGTGGCGGCGGGCATGCGGGTCCTCATGGTCACCGGCGACCATCCCGCCACCGCGGCGGCGATCGCGCGCGAGATCGGGCTTGGTGGCGCGCAACCGAACGTCGTGACCCTGGCTCCCGAAGACGACGCGGGTGCCGTGCTTCGCCAGCATGACGGTGTGCACGTGGTGGCGCGGGCGACGCCGCCGCAGAAGCTCGGACTCGTGCAGACCCTTCAGGCGCAGGGCGAGCTGGTCGCCGTCACCGGCGATGGCGTCAACGACGTGCCCGCGCTGCGGCTGGCCGACGTCGGCGTGGCGATGGGTGAGCGCGGCACGCGCAGTGCACGCGAGGTCGCACCGGTGGTGCTGCTCGACGACAACTTCAGGACGATCGTCGATGCGGTGGCCGAAGGCCGCCAGCTGTTCCAGAACCTTCGACTCGCCTTCGCTTACCTGCTGCTCGTTCACCTGCCGCTGGTGATCGGCGCAGCAGCCATCCCGCTGATGGACCTGCCGCTGCTGTTCCTGCCGGTTCATATCGTGTGGCTGGAACTGGTCATCCATCCGACCGCGATGCTGGCCTTCCAGGATCTGCCCGCGGTCGGGCCGCTCGCACCGGTGCAGCGGCTGCGGCGGGCGCGCTTCTTCTCTGCCCAAGCCTGGGGGGTCATCGTCCTGGCCGGCGGGATCGTCAGCGTGGCCGTGGTCTGGAGCTATCTCCAGGCGCTCGGCGCGGATCGGGACGTCGAGCACGCGCGCGCGATGGCGCTGTGCGTGCTGCTGGCTGCAAGCGCCGGCGCTACCACCGGTTTGACCCGGCTGCGCGAGGGCGCTGCCCGCTGGCTCGTCGTCGCGACTCTCGCATCGGTCGGCATGCTCGTTCAGATCCCCTCGCTCAGCCGACTGCTGCATCTTCGGCCCTTGCATGCCGGCGATTGGGCACTGGTGGCGTTAGCCTTTGCCGCCTCGGTCGCGATCAGCCTCCTGGTGGCCTCACGGCTGAACCGGCGCCCGGATTGAAAGGCGTCCAGCCCTTGGGCCGGCAACTCGGCTGCAGGTCTAAGGTCCCTATTCGGCCCTGCGCGGGCCGGGCGCGAGGACAACCCGTCAACTTTGACTGACTGCTTCGGCCGGCGGGTGGCGGCTGCTCCGGGTCGCCAACGGCCATCCCCCATCGAAGACCGGCATCAGGGCATCGCGATAAGCAAGGCCAGTCTGTCTATCAAACTGGAGCCTCCCTCCTAGAGGAAGGCTTGGAGGGTGCCATCGCACACGCTGGGGCCCTCTCCCGCAGGGGGCTCGGGGAGCCCAAGATTCAGCCGTCCACCGGCTCGGCCGGCGTGGCCAGGATGCGCTGGTAGAACGCCAGGTCCAGCCAACGGCCGAACTTGAAGCCCGCCTGGCGCACCACGCCCGCGGGCTCGAAGCCCAGGCGCCGGTGCAGCTCGATGCTGGCCGTGTTGGCGGCATCGATGCCGCCCACCAGCACGTGCAGCTCGCGCGCCTGCGCCTCGTCGACCAGGCGCTGCAGCAGCACGCGGCCCAGCCCCTGGCCGCGGTGGTCGCGGTGCACGTACACCGAGTGCTCCACGGTGTACTTGTAGGCCGGGAACGCGCGAAAAGTGCCCCAGCTCGCGAAGCCCAGCAGCTTGCCCGCACCGTCCACCGCCCCGATCACCGGAAAACCGTGCTGCCGCTTGGTGGCGAACCAGGCCGCCATGGCCTCGGGCGGGCGCGGCCGGTAGTCGTAGAGCGCAGTGGAGTTGACGATCGCGTCGTTGAGGATCTCGAGGATGGCCGCGCTGTGCTCGGCTTCGGTGCAGTCGACGAGGTGCATGGCGGGGTCCGTTTCGCTGTGTCCTTCCATTTTAGTGGACGCTACTCTCCAGAAAAGTGGACTCCCGTCGGGGCGCGTGGCCACCCCAAAGCGCCAAGAATTCACGCCGCGCAGGCGAACCCTGGTTCAAGCGCCCGCCAGCAGGCCGATATCAAAAGGGTCAGTCCCACCGGTCTACAGCAGCACATGACCACCGCGATCGAACATCTCGCGAGCCTCACCATCCATCGCGATCGCGACCTGCTCGACGTGACGCTCGCGCATGCCATGCGCGACCTGTTCTGCCCGGCCGAGGTGGCGATCCACATGCTGGTGGGCCCGCCCGGCGGCGCGCAGCGCTGGCTGTTGCGCGCGCGGCTGAAGGCCGGCGACGTGGCGGCCACTTCCGACCCGAGCTGGGTGACGCTGGAAGACCTGCCGCTGCGCCATGAGCGGCCGGCCCATGCCGCCTGCATCGAGCAGCAGGCCATCATCCGCTGCGACGGTCCGGACGGCGGCGCGAGCGCCTGCACGGTGCTGTTTCCGCTCACCGTGCAGGCCGAGCAGCCGATGGTGATGGAGCTGCGCTGCACCCAGCCCTTTGGCGACGAAGCCCGGCACACGGCCGACAACATCCTGCGCGTGTACCGCAACTTCTGCGGCCTCATCGACTACAGCGAGCGCGACACGCTCACCGGCTTGCTCAACCGCAAGACCTTCGACGAGGCTTTCTACAAGCTCACGCAAGGCATACACACCGTCTTCGACACCGCCTCCGGCCGGCGCCAGCAGGCCACGCCGCCGGAAGACCGGCGCACCGGCCACTGGCTGGGCGTGCTGGACATCGACCACTTCAAGCGCGTGAACGACCTGCACGGCCACCTGATCGGCGACGAGGTGCTGCTGCTGGTGGGCCGCATCCTGCGCAGCACCTTCCGCTTCCAGGACCGGCTGTACCGCTTTGGCGGCGAGGAGTTCGTGGCGGTGCTGCGCTGCCCCAGCGAGGCCCACGCGCAAAGCGCCTTCGAGCGCCTGCGCCGCAACATGGCGGGCTACCCGTTTCCCAAGGTGGGCACGGTCACGGTGAGCGTGGGTTTCACCGAGGTGCTGCCGCACGACACGCCCACTGCCGCCTTCGAGCGTGCGGACAAGGCGGTCTACCACGCCAAGCAGCACGGCCGCGACCAGGTGTGCAGCCACGCGGCGCTGGTGGCCTGCGGCGCGCTGGCGCCGCAACAGCAGGAGAGCGAAGTTGAACTCTTCTGACACCGGCGCCATGCCGCTGCCCCCCAACCCGGCACCGTCGCCGCCGCCGGGCTCGCCGCAGGACCGGCGCGGTACGGCCTGGCCCCAGGCGGACGCTGCACATCGTCCCGGCACGCCCTGGCACCACCGCCCTGCCGGCCGCCTGGCGGCCGCCTCCGCGCTGGTGAGCCTGCCGCTGGCGGCCGTGGGCTGGCTCGACCCCTCTGCGCTGCCCGCGGCGGCCGCCGTGGTGGGCACGGTGCTGGTGGGCCTGGCGGCGCGCGCACATCGCCGTCTGCTGGCCCGTGCGGCCGCCGCAGAGGCGAGCATCGCGCGCCTGACCACCGAAGACCCGGTGACCGGCCTGCTCAACCGCAACGCACTGGAAAAGTCGCTCGAGCAGACCATCGCGCGCCACCGCCGCTACCAGGGCAGCTCGGCGCTGCTGTTCCTCGACGTGGACGGCTTCAAGCGCGTGAACGACCAGTGGGGGCGCCAGGTGGGCGACCGCGCGCTGGGGGCCATCGGCCACCGCCTGGCCCGCGGCTTGCGCCAGGGCGACATCGCGGCGCGCCTGGGGGCCGACGAGTTCGCGATCATCCTCACCGGCTCGCCGCTGCCCGACCACGCGGCGCGTGTCGCGCGCCGGCTGATCGGCGCCGCCAGCGAGCCGGTAATCGTGGGCGAGGCACAGGCCCACGTGGGCCTGTCGGTCGGCGTGGTGATGGTCGACCACGAAAGCGCCAGCGCCGAAGAGTTGCTGCGCCAGGCCGAGCTGGCGATGTACCAGGCCAAGGCACAAGGGCGCGGCACCTGTCAGTTCTTCTCCAAGGAGCTGGGCGAGTCGGTGCGCAAGCGGCTGCAGATCGAGGCCGAGCTGCGCGTGGCGCTGCGCGAAGACCAGTTCTTCCTCGAGTTCCAGCCGCAGATCGATGCGCGCAGCGGGGGCCTGTGCGGGCTGGAAGCGCTGCTGCGCTGGCGCCATCCGCAGCGCGGCGTGGTGCCGCCGCTGGAGTTCATTCCCGTGGCCGAGGACACCGGCCTGATCCGTCCGATCGGGCTGCGCGTGATCGACATGGCCTGCGCCACGGTGGCCGCGCTGCGCGCCGAAGGCTTTGCACCGCCGTGCATCGCCGTCAACGTGTCGGCGCATCAGCTCGACGGCGGCAACAGCTCGCTGCTGGCCGAGCTGCGCGCGGCGGTGGCGCGCCACGGTCTGCAGCCCGGCGACATCGAGCTGGAGATGACCGAGAGCGCCATCATGAACCAGCCCGAGAAGCAGGCGCCGCTGATGGCCGCGATCAGCCGCGAGGGCTTCAAGATCGCGATCGACGATTTCGGCACCGGCTACTCCAGCCTGGCCTACCTGCAAAGCCTGCCGGTGGACAAGCTGAAGATCGACCGCAGCTTCGTGCGCGGCCTGCCCGACAAGCGCGAGAGCGCGATCATCGTGGCCACCATCGCCAGCCTGGCGCGCTCGCTCGGGCTGGCCACGGTGGCCGAAGGCGTGGAAACCGAAGCCCAGTCGCAACACCTGCGCGATCTCGGCTGCGACCACCTGCAGGGCTACCTGTTCGCCAGGCCGCTGCCGGTGGAAACGCTCAAGGGCTGGATGCGCGAGCGCAGCGCGGAGCCCACTGCGGCCTGAGCCGGGGCGTCAGCGCACGGCCTGATGCTCGCGCGCAAACATCTCCTGCAGCCGACCGATGCGCTCCTCGTCGCCAGGGTGCAGCAGCCGCATCATCTCGGCGGCAAAGCTCACCGGTGCCAAGCCGCTGGCAGTGACCACGCGGCCATCGGCCACAGCGCGCGCACTGTCACGGTAGTGGGCCGCGCCGCGGTAACCCGCGGCATAGGCTTGCAGGAACTTCAAGGAGTTGCTGGTGTGCGGGCGATCGTCCAGCAGGCCCGCGCGGGCCAGCGCGAGGGTGGCGCCGCAAATGCCGCCAATCACCAACCCTGCGTCGGCGGCTCGCTGCAGCACCGGCGTCAGGTCGGGGCTTTCGGGTGTGGCCCAGGTGGGCGAGCCCACCAGCACCAGCGCATCGAAGCGCGCGGGATCGAAGTCTTCCACGGCTCCATCGGCGGCCACGCGCAGCGCCCCCATCGAACGCACCGACTTGCCGCCCGGCGTGAGCCATTGCACGGCGTCGCCAAATGCCTCGTCGTCCATTCGCGTGGACAGCAGCGCCGGTTCCCAGTCGGCAAAAGGGTCGATCAGAACAAACGCAACCCGGGCCATCGTGTGCTCTCCTTGATCAAACCGCCACCACGCGCATCGCCTTCGGAAACCCTTCGACCTTCTTGCCCTTGCGCGCGCGCTTGCCAATGTGGCCCGCGAGCGGATTGCCCTTCAGCTCTTCTTCCTTGGCCTTGCCGCCGCGCCCCTGGCCCAGCACCTTGACGCCGTGCGACACGGTGGCCACCGACACCAGCGGGTCCTTCGCGTCCACGTCCATCAGCGTCAGTCCGCGGCCGCCGTTGGACTGCAGCTTCAGTTCGTCGAGCGGGAACACCAGCAGCCGGCCGCTCATGGCCAGGCAGGCCACCTGCGTGTGCTCGCCCAGCCGCACGGCCGGCGGCAGCACATGGTCTTGCGGCTCCAGCGTGAGGAAGCTCTTGCCGCCGCGCTGGCGGCTCAGCATGTCGCCCACCTTGGCCAGCAGGCCGAAGCCGCCGGTGTTGGCCAGCAGCAGCACCTGCTCGGGCGAGCCGGCGAAGTAGTGCACCACCTGCGTGCCCGATTCGAGGTCGATCAAGGTGGTGATCGGCTGGCCGTCGCCGCGCCCGCCGGGCAGGCCGCTCACGGCCACCGAGTACACGCGGCCGTTGGAGCCGAACACCAGCAGCGGATCGACGCTGCGGCAGGGAAACACGCCGTACAGCGCGTCGCCGCTCTTGAACTGCAGCGAGGCGGCGTCCACCTCGTGGCCCTTGAGCGCACGCACCCAGCCTTTGAGGCTCACCACCACCGTGACCGGCTCGTCGACGATGCGCACCTCGGCCACGGCCTTCTTCTCGGCCTGGATCAGCGTGCGGCGCTCGTCGCCGTAGGTTTTGGCGTCGGCCTCGATTTCCTTGACCACGGTGCGCTTCAGCGCCGCCGGGCTGCCCAGGATCTCTTCGAGCTTCTTCTGCTCCTCGCGCAGGCTCTTGAGCTCCTGCTCGATCTTGATGGCCTCCAGCCGCGCCAGCTGGCGCAGCCGGATCTCGAGGATGTCTTCGGCCTGCCGGTCGCTCAACCTGAAGCGCTCGATCAACGCGGGCTTGGGCTCGTCGGCATGGCGGATGATGCGGATCACCTCGTCGATGTTCAGCAGCACCAGCTGCCGGCCTTCGAGCACGTGGATGCGGTCCAGCACCTTGTCGAGCCGGTGGCGCGTGCGGCGCGACACCGTGACCTGGCGGAAGTCGATCCACTCCAGCAGCACCTGGCGCAGGCTTTTCTGCACCGGCCTGCCGTCGCGGCCCACCATCGTGAGGTTGACCGGCGCCGACGATTCCAGGCTGGTGTGGGCCAGCAGCGTGTGGGCCAGCTCCTGCTGGCTGATGCGCGAGGTCTTGGGCTCGAACACCAGGCGCACGGCCGCGTCCTTGTTGGACTCGTCGCGCGCGGCGTCCAGCACCGACAGCACGGTCTGCTTCAGCTGCAGCTGCTCCTGCGTGAGCGACTTCTTGCCCGCCTTGACCTTGGGGTTGGTGAGCTCCTCGATCTCTTCCAGCACCTTGGCGGCGGACACACCCGGCGGCAGCTCGGTCACCACCATCTGCCACTGGCCGCGCGCCAGGTCTTCGATCTTCCAGCGCGCGCGCACCTTCAGCGAGCCGCGGCCCGATGCATAGGCCTCGCGGATGTCGGCGGCGGTGCTGATGATCTGGCCGCCGCCGGGGAAGTCGGGCCCCGGCAGCAGCTCGAACAGCTCGTCGTCGGAGAGCTTGTCGTTGCGGATCAGCGCCACCGTGGCCGCAGCCACTTCGCGCAGGTTGTGGCTGGGCACCTCGGTGGCCAGGCCCACCGCGATGCCCGAGGCGCCGTTGAGCAGCACGAAGGGCAGGCGCGCGGGCAGCTGCTTCGGCTCCTGCGTGGAGCCGTCGTAGTTGGGCACGAAATCGACCGTGCCTTCGTCGATCTCGTCGAGCAGCAGCCGCGTGATGGGCGCCAGCCGCGCCTCGGTGTAGCGCATCGCCGCGGCGCCGTCGCCGTCGCGCGAGCCGAAGTTGCCCTGGCCGTCGATGAGCGGGTAGCGCTGCGAGAAGTCTTGCGCCATGCGCACCAGCGCGTCGTAGGCCGCCTGGTCGCCGTGGGGGTGGAAGCGGCCCAGCACGTCGCCCACCACGCGCGCGCTTTTCACCGGCTTGGCGCCGGCCGGCGGCGTGAAGGCCAGGCCCAGGCGCTCCATCGCGTAGAGGATGCGCCGCTGCACGGGCTTTTGCCCGTCGCACACGTCGGGCAGCGCCCGGCCCTTCACGACCGACAGCGCGTATTCGAGATAGGCCCGCTCGGCGTAGTGGGCCAGCGTGATCGAGTCGGCGGGCGGCTCGTTGGGGGTGAAGAGATCCATCGTCATGCGTGTTCCAGGCGCCCTGCACTGGGGCGCCGGCTGAAGGCGGGGAGTTTAGCGGCGTGGGCCCGCAGGGCCCTTCAGCCCCCGGCCAGCAGTTTCACGTTGGGCGGCATCAGGCCGTATTGCAGCAGTGCATCGCTGAAGCGGCGGCTCGCCTCGGGCATGGGCACCTCCTTCCACTCGTCGCCGAAGCTCTTGATCGCACTGGCCATCGCATCGGCATCCTTCGGGCTCAGCAGGTTGAGCCAGCTCACCATGTCCTTCTGTGACAGCCCGTTGTGCTTGAAATAGGCCGTGAGAAAGGGCCCGGCGGCGGGGGCATTGCCGTCCAGGCTGGTGGCGTGCACCGCCAGCGGCCTGGCCACCTCGGGCCGCACGCCCATGGCCTGCAGCCACTGCTGGCTGGCGCCGTCGAAACGGTGCGAGTTGTCGTAGGCCTCGGCGCCGGTGTAGAGCATCGAGCCCACCAGCACCAGCGCCGCACCGATGCCCGTCCATGCGGTGGCACCCATGCGCAGCAGGGTCACGTCGGCCGCGAACACCGCCTCGTCGATGCCCGAGCCGGTGAGCATGAGGGTGTAGCCGAGCGCGTTGAAGGTCTGGCCCACGCCCTGCAGGTGCTTGCCTTCATGGAAGGCCGTGGCCGCGCTCACCGCGCCCAGGATCGCGGAGGCGAAGTCCGAGCTGTCCTGCAGGGCCAGGCGCAGGCCCTGCTTGAGGGTGAGCTTCGCGCTGTCGGGTATGGACAGCGCGTCGACCCGCGCCGCGTAGTCGGCATACGTGCGCGCCAGCGGCGTGGCGCCCGAGCCCGGCCGTATGGCGCCCAACCGGTGGCCCGGAATGCCGGCCGACAGCGCATACGACACGCCCGCGAGCTCCTGGCGCAGCGCCGAGGCGCCGGCGGTCAGTCCGTTGACCAGCGAACCCTTGGCGGTGTGGCGGCCGAACTCGGCGAGTTCGAAGGCGGCGTTCTGGAAATACAGCACCGCCCCCAGCGTCTTGTGCCCGCGCTTCCACACCTCCTCCATCACCTGCATGCCGCGCGGCGGCAGCAGCGGCGCGTCGCCTTTTCCGAGGCGCGAGATGTAGGCGCTGCCGGCCAGCTCCACCACCTTGCGCAGCGAGCGCTGGAACCACAGCGTGTTGGTGGCCTTGCCGCTTTCTTCGGCCGGGGCCATGGCCGGCGTGGGCACCTCGTCCATCGCCTTGCGTATGCGCCCGGCCTCTGGCCCCTGGTAGGCCTGCACCGCTGCGCGCGCGGCCTCGATGCGTTCGCGCTGGCGCAGCAGCTCCTGGCCGCCTTCGGCCAGCTTCTTCGCCTCCTGCGGGTTTTGCGCGAGCAGGCGGCGCACGCACGCCGCCTGCTCGGCCGGTGTGCCGGCACCGCCCCACTCCTGGGCCGGCACGCTGAGGAAGGCAGCATCCTCCTGCGTGCGCTTGTTCAGCTCGCGCGTACCGGAGGCCAGGTCCTGCAGGCTCACGTCGGCCGAAGCCACGGCCGACAGCGCCAGCGCATCATGGCCGCGTCTGCCGGCCTGCTCGGCCACCGCCAGCGCCAGCGCCACCTGGCCGTCGCCGTTGCTCAGCACGTTCTGCAGGCGGAAGGGATAGTGGAACACGTCGCCGCCGGTGCGCGGCGAAGGGCCCTCGTACAGCGCGACGATGCGCTGCGCGATGCGGTCCACCGCCGCCTGGCCGATGCCGGGCTTGCCGCCGTCGCTGTGCTGCGCGTGGTCGCAGGCGCGCACCAGGTCCGCGATCACCGCGCCGGGGCCGCCGCGCGGGTCGCTCCAGGCCGCGATGTCGTCCAGCACCCGCGCCACCAGCTGCTGCGTGCGTTCGTCGGCCATGATCTGGCCCACCTGGCCCGGCGTGGTGTGCGCGGGGTCGGTCAGCTCGGCCAGGCGGCGCATCGCGCCGGCCGCGCCCTGGCGGTCGTAGGCTGCCAGCACCTCGTCGACCGGGCGCTGCACCAGCACCTCGTGCTCGGCATCGTCGATGCCTTGCTGCACCGCCTGCGCAAAACGCACGTCGTCGCCGGTGTAGGTCATGTAGACGCTGCCGCGCGCGACGATCTTGCCCAGCGCGGCCGGGCCGCGGCTGTCGCCGCTGGCACCCAGCAACTGCTCCCGCACGGCCTGCCGCACGCCTTCGTGGTCGCCGGCCTGCGCGCGCTGCACCAGCACACCGAAGGCGTCGCCGGTGCGTCCCTGGGCCTCCAGGTTGGCGCGGTACAGCGAGACCGCCTCGTCGACCGCCTGCTGGAACACCGCATCCTGCGGCGCACGCGCACGAACGGGCGCGGCCAGCGCGTCGGGCGAGGGCACGGCCTGCTGCGTGCCGGCGTAGTCGAGCTCCTGGTAGATGGTGGCCACCAGCTGCTGCTGCAGCTGCTCGCGCCGCGTCGCCTGCGAATCGGTGCTCACGCGGGCCTGCTGCAGCGTCTCGAGTTGCCGGCGCTGCTGCTCCAGGTAGTTCAGGCGCGTGGCGTCGAGCACCACCACCTTGTCGCCCGGCTGCAGCAGCCGCACCGCGTCGGCGCTGTTGCCGGGCCGCTGGCCGAAGGCGCGCAGGTCCAGCGTGGGCGTGCCGGCCAGGTAGGCGTTGACCAGGTGGTCCGGGTTGCCGCCGTCGCGCGGCGGCAGGATCTGCTCGGCCTCGAGGAAGCGCCACACCGTGTCGCCCTCTGCCACCACGTGCTGCGTCAGGCCCAGCTCGGGAAGACCCGGGCGGAACACGCCGCCGAAAGGGTTGTGCGGCGGCGCGTGCGGTTCGGGCTTCTCGGGCACGGGCTCAGGGGCAGGCGGTGGAGGCGGCGGCTCGGGCACGCGCGCCGGCAGCGCGAGCGCGGGCTCCAGCGGGCGAAACAGCAGCGGCGCAGCGGAAGGATCGAGAAGATGGATGCTCATCGGCGGACATCGGCTCGTGGAACACAGGCCGCCGAGTAGGCGTGCGCCGAATGGCAGGTGCGTGACAAAGGCCGCGTGCTACGAAAACTCGTGCGCCGCGCCGCAGGGGCCTCGTCCTACGCGCGCTGCGTGCGCGGCGGCAGCAGCACGGCGCCGATCGCCAGCAGGATCAGCGCCACGGCCGCGCCGTCCTGCCAGTGCAGCGGCTCGCCCAGCCACACCGCACCGGACACGATGCCCAGCACCGGGATCAGCATCACGCTCGTGCTCGAGGCCACCGGCGTGAGCGTGCGCGCCAGGAAGAACCAGGCCGCATGGCAATAGCCGAAGACCAGCACGCCGTTGTAGGCGATGGCCCAGGCAGCCTCGGGGCCGGGCACCGACCAGCGCGTGCGCTCGAACACCACGCTCAGCACGCACAGCACCACCGTGGTCAGCGCCGTCATCCAGAACGACAGCGTGAGCGTAGAGACCCCGCTGTGCACGCGGCGCAACTGCTGGGTCCCCAGGCCCCAGACCGCCGCGGCCACCAGCACGCCGCCGGCCGCCAGCGGCGCGCCGCTCAACCGCGTGAACTCATGCCACAGCAACATCACCACCGCCGCCGCGGCGCACGCCACGCCGAACAGCTGGCGCGGCGCCAGCCGCTCGCCGAACAGCGTGCGGCCCCACAGCGCCGAGAACACCGGCATCGTGTAGCCGAGGATCGCCGCGCGCCCGGAGCTCAGCCAAGGGATCGCAATGATCAGCAGCACATGCCAGACCACCATGTTGGTCACGGCCAGGCGGCCGACCTGCCCCCACTGCGCGCGCGGCACCCGGAACGGCACTTTCAGCGCAAGCAGCGCCAAAGCCAGGCAGGGCAGGCCCAGCAACAGCGACAGCGCGCGAAAGCTCAGTGGCGGCATGTGGCTCACCGCGAGCTTCATCACCGGCCAGTTGAGGCCCCAGAACAAGGTCAGCAGCGCCAGCACGTTGAACTGGCGCGCCGAGAGGTGCGCCTGCGGCATGGAGGGGTGAGCGGGGGACGACATCAGCCGAGCGTAGAGGAAAAGCCATGAGCCGGTCGCGCACCCCGCGATACCATTCGCCGCCACCGCTGCCGGTCACCGCCCCCGTCGTGCCTTTCGCCCGCCTTCTTGCCTGCCTGCTGCTGCCCTTGTGCGCAGGCACCGCCTTCGCCGCCCCGTACACGCCCGGCTCCGACGACCAGGTGGTCGAGACGCTGCCCTTGCGCCGCACCGACCCGCAGCGCGCGCAATTGCAGGCGCTGCGCGCCGCCGCCCAGGCGCGGCCCCACGATGCCGACGCCGCGGTCGCGCTCGCGCGCCAGCAGTTCGCGCTCGCCCTGGCCCAGGGCGACCCTCGCTTCGTCGGTCATGCGCAGGCCGCGCTGGCGCGCTGGTGGCAGCAGCCCGCGCCGCCGCAGCGTGTGCGCGTGATGCGCGCCATCCTGCAGCAGTACAACCACGGCTTCGCCGAGGCGCTGGCCGACCTCAATGCCGTGGTGCAGGCCGACCCGGCCGACGCCGAGGCCTGGGCCTGGCTGGCCGCGATCCACATGGTGCAGGCGCGCTATGCCGACGCGCGCCGCGCCTGCGAACAGGCCGCCCCGCACACCAGCGCCCTGCTCGCCACCGCCTGCAGCGCGTATGTGGACTCGCTCACCGGCCGCGCCGGCGCCGCCGCGCAGGCCCTGCGCGACGCCTTGCGCCAGGCGACGCAAGCCCCGGCCGCCGAGCGGCTGTGGGCCCTGACCCGCCTGGCCGAGACCGAGGAGCTGCGCGGCCAGCATGCCGCGGCCGAGGCCGCCTACCGGGAGGCGCTGGCGCTGGACCTGCCCGACAACTACCTGCTGTGCGCCTATGCCGACTTCCTGCTCGACCGTGGGCGCGCCGCCGAGGTGATGGCCCTGCTGAACGACCAGGCACGGGCCGACACCCTGCTGCTGCGCCTGGCGCTGGCGGCCAAGTCCACCGGTGCACCGCAGGCCGGTGACTTCGAGCGCGATCTCGCCGCGCGCTTCGAGGCCGCGCGCCGCCGCGGCGACACCACGCACCAGAAGGAAGAGGCGCGCTTCGCGCTCGGCGTGCAGCAGCAGCCGGCGCGCGCGCTGCAGCTCGCGCAGGACAACTACGCGCTGCAGCGCGAGCCGGCCGATGCGCGCATCGTGCTGCAGGCCGCGCTCGCGGCCCGGCAGCCCGAAGCAGCGGGGCCGGTGCTGAAGTGGATGCACGACAGCGGCATCGAAAGCGTGGCCTTGCGCGGCTTGGCCGAGCGGCTGAAGGAGCTGCCGCGATGACCCGATGGCTCCTGCCGCTGCTGCTGCTGGCGCTGTGGCTGCCCGGCGCCCGGGCCCACAAGCCCTCGGACAGCTACCTCTCGATCACCGTGGCCGACGACGGCCGGCTGCACGGCCGCTGGGACATCGCGCTGCGCGACCTGGACCACGCGCTCGAGCTCGACACCGACGGCGACGGCCGGCTCACCTGGGGCGAGGTGCGCAGCCGGCATCAAGAGATCGCCGGCTACGCACTCGCCCGCCTGGCCCTGCGCGCCGACGATGCCGACTGCACGCTGGCCGCCGGCGCGCAGGCGCTGGACGACCACACCGACGGCACCTACACCGTGATCCCGCTGCAGATCGACTGCGCGCGCCGGCCCTCGCGGCTCACGGTGGGCTACCGGCTGTTCGCCGAGCTCGACCCGCAGCACCGCGGCCTGCTCAACCTGCAGGCGCCGGGCCGCAACCGCAGCGCGGTGCTGGGCCCGCAGGCGCCCTCGCAGGTGTTCGAGCTGCAGGCCGGCGGCGGCTGGGCGCAGTTTGCCGACTACGCGCGCGAAGGCGTGTGGCACATCTGGATCGGCTACGACCACATCCTGTTCCTGCTCGCGCTGCTGCTGCCCGCGGCCCTGGTGTGGCAGGGCCGCCGCTGGCAGCCGGCGCCGGGCCTGCGCGAGCCCGCGCTGGACGTGGTGCGCACCGTCACCGCCTTCACGGTGGCGCACTCGATCACCCTCTCGCTCGCCGCGCTGGGCGTGGTGTCGCTGCCTTCACGCTGGGTGGAGTCGGCGATCGCGCTGTCGGTGGTGCTGGCGGCGCTGAACAATGTGTTCCCGGTGTTCCACGGGCGGCGCTGGACGGTGGCCTTCGTGTTCGGCCTGATCCACGGCTTCGGCTTCGCCAGCGTGCTGGCCGACCTGGGGCTGCCGCGCGATGCGCTGCTGCTGGCGCTGGTGGGCTTCAACGTCGGTGTCGAGCTGGGGCAGCTGGCGATCGTGGCCGCCTTCCTGCCGCTGGCCTTCGGGCTGCGCCGCACGCGTCTGTACACGCGCTGGATCTTCGCCGGCGGCTCGGCGCTGATCGCCGGCGTGGCTTTTGTGTGGCTGCTGGAGCGGGTGTTCGAGTTGACGTTGTTTGCGTTCTAGCATCGACCCTGCGTCGTGCCACACCTCCTTCGATCAGCGACCGGCTCGTGACCTGATCTGCCGCGACTGCCAGCCGCTAAACGAAGTCCCTTTCGAACATGCCCCTCACATCACGAGCGCCGGAGCTGGACGCGACGCCCATGACCAGGGACCATGCCAACAGGCAGACGTTCCAGCCCGAAAGGACCGCCCCATGTACGGACTCATCGGCAGCTTCAAGGCCGCGCCCGGCAAGCGGGACGAGCTCGTGGCCATCTTGCTGAGCAGCGTGGACGCCATGCCGGGCTGCAGGAGCTACGTGGTGGCGCACGACCCGGCCGATGCCGACGTGGTGTGGATCACCGAGGTGTGGGACAGCCCCGCGGCGCACAAGGCCTCGCTCGACCTGCCCTCGGTGAAGGCCGCCATCGCCAAGGCCATGCCGCTGATCGCCTCGTTCGGCGAGCACCGCGAGCTGCAGGTGGTGGGAGGGCACGGGCTGGGGTGAGGCGCGTTCCTCACCGCAGCTCGAAGGCCAGCGTCAGGAAGCGGCTTTCCCACGCGTCGCCGTCCACGGCCTGCAGGTGCGTGCCGCGCAGCACCCAGCGGCCCGCGCGCGGCGCAGGCAGGCGCAGCCGGCCCTGCGCGTCGGTCACCGCCCAGCCACCTGACGCCCCCTGCCCGTCCACCAGCTCCATTGGCAGCCCGGCCAGCGGCTGCCCGGCCAGCAGCACCTGGAACGCCAGCGCTTCGCCGGCGCGTGGCCGCCGGGACGCGGCCTCCAGCCGAGCGTCGAGGTCCATCCCGGTGGCACGGGCCATCGGTGGGCCGTCCCCCAGTTCGATGCGCGCATGCTTGGTGTAGCGCTCCTTCCAGACGGCGCCGCGCGCCCTGCGCTCGGCCCAGGCCTGCCGCACCGGTTGGGGCGCGTGAATCTCGTCCAGGTACACCTCCACCGTCTCGGCTGACAGCTCGATCTCCATCGGCAGCAGCTGCGCCCAGCAGCTGAGGCCCGCGGTGTCGGGCGCGGGCGCCGCGGCGTGCATCAGCAGCGCATGGCGGGCCTGCTGCCAAGGCGCCAGCCGGGCGGGCACGCCCTGCCCGGTGGCGCAACCGCTCATGCGCAGGTGCTCCATGCCCACTGCGAACTCCTGTTTCGGGAAGCGGTTGCCGGTGCCCAGGGCCAGCAGCGTGCCGCCCTCCTGCCGGGACAGGGGCGCAAACCAGGTGTCGTGCGCCCGGGCCGCCAGCGTGGCAGCGCCCAGGACCAGCAGCATGGCAAGGTGCTTCATGTGCACAGGGTACGCGGCAGGCGCGACGGTGGATGCAGCGCCAAGCCCCAGCCCGAGCGCCTCAGCCGTATTGCGCTGCCGCCTGCTGCAGGCTGCGCGCCACGCGCTGCGCCAGCGCCGCGGGCGACAGCACGCGCACCTGCTCGCCATGGCGCAGCACGTCCATCGCCAGCTCGGTGGCATCGGCATAGGGCAGGCGCAGCGTGAGCGCGCCGTCCTCGTGCAGCACCGCCTGCTGCTGCGGATGCCACTGCTCGTGCGCCACCCACTGCGCGGCCTCGGGCGAGAACTGCAGCGTCGCCCATTGCACCTTGGCGCCGCTGAACACGCCGTAGCCGGCGTCGAGCTCGGCCTCGATGGTCTTCAGGGCGACGTCCTTGGCGCGCTGCTCCAGCAGCGAGGCCTCGCGTATCGCGTCCAGCGCAAAGCGGCGCAGGCCGTCGCTGTCGTGGCACCAGGCGTCCAGGTACCAGGTGTTGCGGTAGTGCACCAGCCGCTGCGGCGACACGGTGCGCTCGGTCTGCTGCCGGCGACTGCGCACCCAGTAGCTCATCTGCACGCGCTGCCGGTGCGTGAGCGCGCTGCCGATCAGCTCGAAATGGCGTGGCGCCACCGGCCGGCGCGCGGGGTTGGCGATCTTCACCCGCTTCATCAGCTCGCGCGCCTCGCCCTCGCTGGCGCCCAGCATGCCGTGCAGCTTGTCGAGCAGCGGCTGCAGGTGGCGCGCCAGCACGCCGCCTTCGTCGAGCCCCTGGATCAGCTGGTGCATCGTGAGCAGCGCATGGATCTCGCGCTCGCTGAACCACACGCCGGGCAGCTCGTGCTTCACCTGGCGCGCGTCGCGCGGGTCGGCCTGCAGCTTGTAGCCGTTGTCGAAGCGGTCGTACACGATCGGCGCGTCCAGCCGCTCGCGCAGGTATTCGAGGTCACGCTTCAAGGTGGCGCGGCTGACACCCAGCTCCTGCATCAGCTCGGCGAAGCTCACGCTGCCGCGCGTGCGGATCAGCATCTCGATCTTGTAGAAGCGTTCGGTTCGGTCCATGCCGCCATTCTGCTTCAGGGTGGCTCACGCCATGAGCCTGCGCTTGCAGGCTTCCCGCCTGTCGCGCGGTACGCTGGTTTCGTCGGCCGCAGCTGCAGGCCGTCGCACGCCGCTTGGAGCGGGCCCAACGCCTGCCTACGCTGCCGGCCATCGACTGAATTTTGAGGAGATGGCCATGTCCCGCATGCTGCCGCTGGTGGCCGCGTTGTCTTTCACCGCCTTGGCGCTCGCCGCCGGCCCCACGCGTGCGGCCCAGCACGATGCCGTGGCCGCCTGTCCGCGGCTGGCCCAGCACCTGCAGGACGAACTGCAGCCGGTGGTGGCCCGGTTCGAGTCGCCCGGCTTCGTGCACGTGCGCTTCCAGGCGCGCGGCGGCCAGCCGGCCAGGGTGCGGGTGGCCGGCGTGCCGCAACGCTACCACTGGCACGTGCGCCACGCCTTGCGCAGCCTGCGTTGCGAGGGGCTGGCCGCCGGCGAGGAGTACGTGCTGAACATCGAGTTCCGGGAAAGCTGAGGCGGAAGGCTCCTGGGTGGCTCATCCCTTGAGCCTGTGGCCCGCGAGACTGGCTGCGCCGGGGACGTCCCGGTGCACCGATTCCGCAGGAAGCCATGTCCCAAGCCGTCTTGTTCGCGAACGACACCCTCGCCGCTGCCGACACGCCCGATGCACCGGGCTTCGAGATCGGCTGGGACCATGCCCGCTACCGCCTGGTGCCGCCGGCCGAGCAGCTGCACGCCGGCAACCCGGTGCGCCAGGGCTGGCAGGCAGGCCAGGCCGTGTTCGGCCACCGCACCCTGCGGCCCAGCACGGCGGTGCGCCAATGGCTGCAGCTGCGGCTGTCGGCCTGGCTGCGCGGCCAGAGCTTCGAGGCGCTGCAGGTCACGCCCAACTTCCTGGCGCAGCTCGAAGTGGCGCGCTGCCCGGTGACCCGCGAGCCGCTCACCCAGGGCACCGGCCAGCCCACCGATGCGGTGGTGGAGCGTGTGTTCCACGGCGCTGGCATCGCCGCGGGCAACCTGGTGACGCTGAGCGCGCGCGCCGCGGCGGCCAAGGCCCACTGCGGGTGGGACGACGCGCTGGGCTTCGCGCACCAGATCGAATGCGGCCACGTCGAGCGCATCGCCGGGCTGGACGCCGCCGAGTGGCGGCGCCTGGCGGTGCTGATGAGCCTGGCCACGCCGCTGAAGCATGCACAGGTGGCCGCGCTGCCGTTGCTGGTGCTGCCGCCCAACCGGCTGCGCGTGCTCAACCCGGTGCAAGCGCTGCAGACGCTGCTCACGCTGCTGTTCACGCGGCCGGCCTATGCGCGCAACATGGCCGACCTGGCCGCGGTGATGCCCAGCAGCGCCGCGCGCCAGACCTACCAGGTGTTCATGCACACCCTGCTCGCGCGCCGCGTGGCCGCAGGCCCCATGGCCGACGGCCCGGCCTTGCGCCGCGCGATGGAGGAAGCCTGGCAACACCCGCTGGTGCAGCGGCGCTGGCAGCGGCTGGCGCTGTCGCTGAGCATGGGCGAGTGCGAGCACATCGTGCAGTACGCCGGGCGCCGCAAGCTCGCCGGCGACTCATGGCAGTGGCTGAGCCGGGCCGCCGCCACCGAGGGCTGGGCGCTGGAGTCGCAGGGCCGCATCGAGGAGGCAGCGGTGACCATCGCAACGCCCGTGCAGCACCCGCTACGCACGCAGCCTCACAAGGCCTTGCGGAACGTCAGGTTCACGCGGCAGTCGCCCAGCAGCGCATGCGTGCCGGCGGCCAACGGCGCCACGCCGTGATACGCCAGCCGCGAGGCGCCACCCCAGACCACCACGTCGCCATGCTGCAGCCGCACGCGCTGCGGCCGCACGCTGCGCTGCAAGCCGCCGAACAGGAACACCGCCGGCAGCCCGAGCGAAACGGAGACGATGGGCGCCGAAAAGTCGCGCTCGTCGCGGTCCTGGTGCAGCGAGAGGCGGCTGCCGGGTTCGTAGCGGTTCACCAGGCAGGCGTCGGGCACAAAGCCGCGAAAGCCCGCCGCTTCGGCCGCGTGCGCGGCCAGGCGCTCGAACCCTTCGGGCATCGGCGGCCAGGGCCGGCCGCTGCCGGGGTCGCGCGCGTCGTAGCGGTAGCCGGTGGGGTCCGAGACCCAACCCACGCGCCCGCAGTTGGTCATGGCCACCGACATGCGGTAGCCGCCGGGCGTGACCAGGTGGCGCCAGGGTGCCGCCGCGACCACCTCGGCCTGCAGGCGGGCCAGCAGGTCTTGCGCCACGTCCAGGGCAAAGCCGCGCAGCACGCAGGCGCCCTCGGCCAGCGGCAGCACCGCGGCGTCGGCGAACAGCTCAGACTGCGTCATGGAAGATCACGCCCAGCGTGTGGCGGCGGCCCGTGCGCACGCGGCTCACGCCATGGCGCAGCTTCACGCGATAGACCCCGCGCGTGCCCTGCACCGGCCGCTCGTTGACCGCGAACACCACCGCATCGCCCTGCTGCAGCGGCACCACGTCGGGCCGGCTCTGCATGCGCGGGCGCTGCTCGGCCAGCACGAACTCGCCGCCGGTGAAGTCGCGCCCGGGCTGCGAGAGCAACACCGCCACCTGCAGCGCAAACACCTGCTCGCCGTACAGGTCCTGGTGCAGGCAGTTGTAGTCGCCGGGGCCGTATTGCAGCAGCAAGGGCGTGGGCCGCCGCTGCCCGGCGGCGTGGCACTGCCCGATGAAGCGCGCATGCTCCAGGGGAAACCGCGCCGGCAGCCCCAGCGCAGCCTGCCAGCGGTTGGCGATGACGGCCAGCGGCCGGTACATCTGCGCGCGCAGCAGGTCCACGATGCCGGGCAGCGGGTGGCCGAAGTACTTGTATTCGCCCTGGCCGAAGCCGTGGCGCTGCATCACGACGCGGCTGCGAAAGCGCGCGTCATCGCCGTACCAGCCGGCGATCTCGCGGCAGGTGGCGGCCGGCAGCAGCTGCGCGACCATCGCCCAGCCTTGCGCGTCCAGCGCCTGTTCCACCTCGGCCCAGTCGATCGCGGCCAGGCGCTCGTGCACGCCCTGTTCCGGCGCCTGCGTCGCTGCGGCACTCATCGCGCCCCCTCGCGCTCCAGCAGCGCCCGCTTGCGCTCCACGCCCCAGCGGTAGCCCGACAGGCCACCGTCGCGCCGCACCACGCGATGGCAGGGAATGGCCACCGCCAGCGGGTTGGCGCCGCAGGCCTGCGCCACCGCACGCACCGAGGCCGGCTGGCCGATGCGCTGGGCGATGTCGGCATAACTGGCCGTCTCGCCCGGCGGGATCTCGCGCAGCGCCTGCCACACGCGCTGCTGGAACGCGGTGCCGCGCACATCGAGCGGCAGATCGAGCCCCAGCCGCGGTGCCTCCACCAGCCCCACCACCTGGGCCACCCAGCGCTCGAACCGCGCATCGCCGCCGATCAGCTCGGCCTTCGGGAACCGGTCCTGCAGCTCACGTACCAGCGCCTCGGGCTCGTCGCCCAGCGCGATGGCGCACACGCCCTGCTCGGTGGCCGCCACCAGGATCGCGCCCAGCGTGCACTGCCCCACCGCAAAGCGCACCGCCGCGCCTTCGCCGCCGCTGCGGTAGCGGCGCGGCGGCATGCCCAGCACCTGCGACGAGGTGGCATAGAAGCGTCCGTTCGAGCCATACCCCGCGCCGTAGATCGCGTCGGTGACGCTGGCGCTGCGCGGCAACTCCTCGCGCAGCCTGCGGTGGCGGTGCGCGGCGGCATAGGCCCGCGGCGTCAGGCCGGTCAGCGCCTTGAACACGCGGTGGAAGTGGTAGGGGCTCAAGCCCGCGGCGTCGGCCAGTGTGTCCAGGCGCGGCGCCTGCTCGGCCGCCTCGATGCTGCGGCAGGCCGCGGCCACCAGCGCCGCCTGCTGCGCCTGCGCCGAATCGCCGGTGGGCTTGCAGCGCCTGCAGGGGCGAAAGCCGGCCCGCTCGGCGGCCGCCGCGTCGGCGTGGAAGGCCACGTTCTCGCGCCGCGGCAGCCGCGCGCCACAAGACGGCCGGCAGTACACGCCGGTGGTGCGCACCGAGTAGAAAAACGCGCCGTCGGCGGCGGCATCGCGGCGCGCCACGGCCGCCCAGCGGGCTTCATCGGTCGGGAAAGAAGGTTTCATCTGCTGCTCCATGCCGCCTCGAAGGCGCGATGGACGCATGGTCGATCTTCGCGCGGCGCGGCGCGCTCCGCTGCTTGCGGTCGAATTCCTATTCGGGGGCCCCGGTCGCCGGCACCAGCCGCATCTCCTGCGCCTGCTTCGGCAGGCTGCGCTGCAGCAGCGCCCAGTACAGCTCGAGCACCATCTGCACATGGCCCAGCGTCTCGTCGATCTGGGGCATGCCGCCGGCGCGCCGCACCCGGCCTTCGCCGGCGTTCCACGCGGCCAGCGCGAGGTCGATGCTGCCGAAGCGGCGCGTCAGGTCGGCCAGCATGCGCGCACCGGTGAAGATGTTGGTGCGCGCGTCGAACAGGCGCTTTTCGGCGGGCTGCTGGCGCTCGCGCTGCGTCGCGTAGCGGTCGGCGGTGTCGGGCATCAGCTGCATCAGCCCGATGGCGCCGCGCGGCGACACGGCCTTGGCGTTGAAGCCCGACTCCACCGCGATCAGGGCCTTCAGCAGCTCCACGTCCACGCCGTGCTTCTGCGAGGCCTCGCGCAGCAGGTGCTGCACCGCCTTGACCTCGGGCGCGATCTCCAGCCAGGTCAGCAGGCCGCCGGCGGAATCGGTCTTGCCGAACACGCGCGGTGCCGCTGCATCGCCCAGCACCAGGCTGTAGCGGGAGTCCACCTGTTCGGTGGCCACATGCGCGACGCCCCGGCCATCGACGTAGCCCCACAGCGCCGCTTGTGCGCTGCCGCATGCCAACAGCGATGCGGCCAGCAAGGCAAGGGGACGGAAGGGGCGGCGAGAGGACATGGCGCACCTCGGGCAGCCGATGCTAGCCGGCGCACCCGTGCTGGTGTAACGCCTGGTGAGCCGGGGGAGCCCCAAGGCGGTGATTTGCCGCGGTGATTTGCCGCAGCCGGCGGCCGCATCTAGCGCGGGCCTTCCTGCCCCAGCGCCACGCGGGCGGCGTACTCGCGGTCGAGCATGGACATCACGATCAGCGAGTCGTAGCCGTCGCCGGCGCGCACGCTTTCGCGCAGGCGGCCTTCCTCGACGAAGCCTTCGCTGCGGTAGAGCTTGAAGGCGCGTTCGTTGAGCGTCTTCACGTCGAGCCAGAAGCGATGGGCCCCCAGGTCGCGGAACGCCATCCGCTTGAGCAGGCGCACGCAGGCCCGGCCCAGGCCCTGGCCCTTGGGCTGCAGCACGATGCGCTTGAGCTCCACGCTCTTGTGCGGGTTGCGGCAGCCTTGCAGGATCACGAAGCCGGCCGGCTCGTAGCCGCCGCCGGCTTCCACGATGAAGTGGCGGAAGTCGGGGAAGCGCACGGCGCCTTCGTGCTGCGTACGCTCCCAGGGGGTGATGAAGGGCAGGTTCTGTGCGTCGTTCTCCACCGAGATCACGTAGTCCAGGTCGGAGAGCATGGTCGGGCGCAGGTGCACCCGTTCGGTCGGAACAGTGTTCATGGTTCTGCTTCAGGGCCGACAGTCTCGCGCCAGGCCGCGGGCGTGGTGCCGAACCAGGCGCGGAACGCGTGGTTGAAATTGCTCTGCTGGCTGAAGCCGAGCAGGAAGGCCACCTCGGTGAGCGACAGCCGCGGGTCGCGCAGGTACTGCTGCGCCAGCTCGCGCCGGGTGCTGTCGAGCAGGCTGCTGAAGCTGGCGTTGGCCTCGGCCAGGCGGCGCTGCAGCGAACGCTCGCTCAAGGCCAGCTCGCGCGCCACTTCGGCCAGGCCGGCGCGGTCGTGCATGAGCTGCGCGCGGATGCGCTGGCGCACCGCGTTCACGATCGGCGGCTCGCGCGTCTGCCGCTGGCGCTCGGCCAGGCGCTCCTCGGCCGTGCGCGCCAGCGCCGGGAACAGGCTGGGGTCGGCATTGGACACCGGCGCATCGAGCACCGCCGCCGGAAAGCGCGCCTCGGTCACCGCGGCCGAAAACCGCACCGGCCCGCCCAGGGCCTGCTCGTAGGCCTGCGGCGCCACGCCCTCGGGTGCCGCGTGCGTGAAGGCCACGTCGATCACCGGCAGCGGCTCGCCGGCCAGCCAGTTGGCAAACGTGCGGATGCCGGCCATCACGCTTTCGGCCAGGTGGCGCGCCCCGGGCAGCTGCAGCCAGGGCGAGTGCCAGCGGTAGTGGGCCACGCCGCCCACCTCCACGATCTCGGAGCGGCCCAGGTCGTGCGCCAGGCCCTCGAAGCGGCGCGTCTGCTCGGCCGCGGCGCGGAAGTGCGGGCAGGTGCACAGCACCAGGCCGTAGCCGGCAAAGGTGGACAGGCGCATGCGCTGGCCCACCTTGAGGCCGAACAGCGGGTCGCCCAGCGCCTCGGCCGCCGCCGCCAGCAGGCCGATGTAGGCCGGCACCGGCAGGCTGTCGGGCAGCCCCTGGTGCAGGCCGGGCAGGCCGCAGCGCCCGCCCAGGGCTTGCAAGTCCACACCCAATTCACGCGCGGTTTCCACGGCCGTGCGGGCGTAGGCGCCCACCACCCGCGCTTGTTCGAGCGGCAGGGTGGCCAGCGCAGGCAAGGTGGCGGGCGGCATGGCGGCGAGTGTGCCGCATGGCCGGCCAGGGGCTACGCAATCTGCTGCAGCTCGCGGTACAGCGGCGCCAGCCGGTCGTACATGCGCCGGTACACGCGCCGGTACAGCGCGTCATAGCGCTGCGCGATCTCGTGGCGCGGCTCGAACTGGCGGCCCAGGCGTGTCATCGCCGCCACCGCGCTGCCGAAGTCGGGGTGCAGCTTCAGGCCCACCGCGCCGGCGATCGCGGCGCCCAGGCCCGAGGTCTCGTAGGTGTGGGGTCGCGCGGTGGGCAGCCCGAACACGTCGGCCGTGATCTGCATCGCCGCGTCCGACTGCGAGCCGCCGCCGGACACGCGCAGCTGCGTGATCGGCACGCCGCTGCGGCGCTCGATGCGCTCCTTGCCCTCGCGCAGCGCATAGGCCAGGCCTTCCAGGATGGCGCGGTACAGGTGGGCGCGCGTGTGCACGTCCGAAAAGCCGATCACCGCGCCGCGCGCGTCCGGCCCGGGGTGGCGGATGCCCGGCGTCCAGTAGGGCTGCAGCATCAGCCCCTGCGAGCCGGGCGGCACCGCGGCCACCATGCGGTCGAACAGCGTCTCGGCGGGCACGCCCATCCCCTCGGCCTCGGCGCGCTCGGGGTGGCCGAACTGCTCCTTGAACCAGCTCACCATCCAGTAGCCGCGGAAGATCTGCACCTCGCAGTTGTACTGGCCGGGCAGCACCGCGGGATACGGCGGCACGAAAGGCGTGGCCTCCAGGTAGCGCGGCGTGGTGATGTCGATGGTGGCGGTGGTGCCGTACGACAGCGCGCCGATGCCCGGCGTGGTGGCGCCGGCGCCGAGGATCTCGCAGGCCTTGTCGGCCGCCGCCGCAATCACCGGCAGGCCTTGCGGCAGCCCGGTGGCCTCGGCGGCCTCGCGCGTGAGACCACCGATCACCTCGCCCACCGGCAGCAGCTCGGGCAGCTGCTCGCGCCGCACCGCCAGCGCCTGCCACTTCCAGTCCCAGCCGGGCGCCCAGGCCTGGCGCTTGAAGTCGAAGGGCAGGTAGCCCACCTGCGAACCCACCGAATCGGCGAAGCGGCCGGTGAGCCGGTAGTGCAGCCAGCCCGACACCAGCAGCACCTTGTGCATGCGCTGCAGCAGCTGCGGCTCGTGCTCGGCGATCCAGTTCAGCTCGGCTTCGCGGGTGAAGTAGTCCACCGTGCGCTCCACGCGCGCGGCCTTGAAGGCCAGGCGCCACCAGGGGCTGATGCGCCGCGGCCGGCTGGCGCGGCGCTGGTCCAGCCACACGATGAACGGGCGCAGCGGCTGGCCTTGCGCGTCCACCGGCACCAGCGTGCCGCGCTGCGTGGTGACCACCAGGCCCTTGATGCGGCCGCTCGCGCTCGCCTGTTGCTGCAGCAGCCGCCGGCACACCGAGGCCGAGGCCTGCCAGAAGGCTTCGGCGTCGTGCTCCAGCCAGCCGTCGTGCGGCGAGCGGTACTCGGTGAACGCCTGCTGCACCTTGCCGTGCACATGGCCTTGCAGGTCGATCAGCAGCGCGCGCACGCTTTGCGTGCCGCAGTCGATGGCCAGCAGCAGCTCGTCGCCGGTGTTCATGGGGGCCCCTGTGTCGGCACGCCGTGGCAGCGCGCCATGAGTTGCGCGTAGCGTGCGGCTTCTTCATGCCACTGCACGTCGCTCCAGCCCAGCTCCTGCTGCGCGATGGGCTTCACGCGCGGCAGGCAGGCCGCGCCGCCGTCGCGCAGCAGCAGCCCCAGGCGCGTGCGCCGCAGCATCAGGTCGTCCAGATGCACCACGGCTTCGCAGCGGCAGGCAAAGCGCAGCTCGGCCCAGGCCACCGACGTGCCGGGCACCGTGTCGAGCTCGCCGTCCTGCGCCAGCGCGCGCAGCCACTGTGCCGCAGGGCCGTAGCGGCCCATCCAGCGCTGGCGCAAGGCTGGCGACAGGTCGCGCAGCACCGCCTCGCAGGCAGGCGACACCGGCTCGAACAGCCGCGCATCTACGCGCACCGCGGCCAGGCCGGGCACACGCCGCGCGGCCAAGCGCAGCGCCTGCACCGCGGTGGCGCGAAAGGTGGTGAGCTTGCCACCGGTGACGGTGATCAACCCGTCTTCCTCGACCACCAGGTGCTCGCGCGCCTCCTTCGAGGGGTCGACCGACTTGCCCGAGGCCACCACCGGCCGCACGCCCGACCAGGTGGCCATCACGTCGCGCTCGCCGAACGCCTGCGCCGGAAACTGGCTGTGCAACGCCTTCAGCAGGTAATGCAGCTCGGCGCGCGTGATGCCCGGCTCCTGGTCCAGCGGCTCGCGGTGGTCGAGGTCGGTGGTGCCCACCAGCGTGGCGCCCTCCCACGGCAGCGCGAACACCGGGCGCCGGTCGTCGGGGTGGAAGAAGGCCAGCGCCTGCGCCAGCGGCAGGCGCCACGACGGCAGCAGCAGGTGGCTGCCGCGCAAGGGTCGCAGCGCCGGCGGCCGGCCCACGGCCCCGCGCAGGCCGTCGGCCCACGCGCCGGTGGCATTGACCACGCAGCGCGCCGCCAGCTCGAAGCGCTCGCCGCTCACCCCGTCTTGCAGCGCCAGGCCCTGCAGTTCGCCGCCCGGCCGCGCCAGCCCTTGCACCGCCACGTGGTTGAGCGTGAGCGCGCCGAAGGCGCGCGCCTGTGCCAGCACACGCAGCACCAGCCGCGCGTCGTCGGTCTGCGCGTCCTCGTACGACCATCCGCCCTGCAGCCCGGTGGCGTCGAGCATGGGCGCCTGCCAGCCCATGGCCTGCACGTCATGCCAGCGCCGGGTGCGCCGGCCGGCAAGCGCGTCGTACAGCGCCAGGCCCAGGCCCAGCACGCGGCGGCCCTTGCGGTCGCCGGCGCGCACCGGCAGCAAGAAGCGCAGCGGCCGCACCAGCCCGCCGGCGTCGCGCAACAGCGCGTCGCGCTCGCGCACCGACTCGCGCGTGAGCGCCCATTGCCCTTGCGCGATGTAGCGCAGGCCGCCATGGACGAGCTTGGACGAGCGCGACGAGGTGCCGCTGGCGAAGTCGCGCGCCTCCACCAGGGCCACCTTGGTGCCGGCGCGTGCGGCCTCCAGCGCCACGCCTGCGCCCGCGATGCCGCCGCCGATGACCAGCAGGTCCCAGGGCGCACGGCGGCGCAGTGCCTCCAGGGCCTGCGCGCGGTTCATGACGCGCGCGCCGCGGGCAGCAGGTTGCCCGAGGCCATGACGCCCTCGGGATCGAAGTGCTGCACCAGCGCCTGCAGGGCCTGCAGCCCGCGCACGCCCTTCTCGGCCAGCAGATACGGCGCATGGTCCTTGCCCACGCCGTGCTGGTGCGTGATGGTGCCGCCCTCGCGCACGATGGCCTCGCTCACCGCCGACTTCAGCGTCGCCCAGCGCGCCCAGCCCGATTCGAAATCAGTGCCGATGCGGAACACGAAGGTGGAATAGACACTGGAGCCCTGCGCGTACACATGCGACAGGTGCGTGTAGGCATGGCAGCGCTCGCCGAAGCGCAGCAGCGCGTCGCGGCCCGCGGCCTCCATCGCCTGCACCATGCGCGGCACGCGCGGCCAGTCCACCGCGGTCTCCATGGTGTCCACCGCGTAGCCGGCCTCCCACAACGCGTTGCGCAGGTACACGCCGCGGAAGCGGTTGGCCTGCCACTTGTCGCCCAGCACGCGGCCTGTGCTCACGCCGCCGAAGCGGCGCAGGACCGTGCCGGCCTGTGCCCGCATGGCCTTCACCTGGGCCTTGCTGCCGGTGAAGCCCAGCATCAGCAGCACCTTGCCCTCGCCGCAGCCGCGCCAGCGCAGCCAGGTCTCGAGCGCGCCGATGGCCTGCTCGTGGCCGGCCAGCCGCAGCGTGGTCAGGGTCTCGGTGGCGTTGGCCAGCCGCAGCATCGACAGCCCCAGCCGCGCCTGCGCCAGCGCACGCACGGCCGCCTCGCCGCGCGCCCAGTCGGGCAGGAACACGCCGACGAACTGCTCGCGCTCGGGCAGCGGGCTCACGCGCACGGTGGCCTCTGTCAACACGCCCAGGCGTCCTTCGGAGCCCAGCACCCATTCGCGCAGGTCCGGTCCCGCGGCCGAGGCCGGAAACGTCGGCAGGCCGACCCGCCCGCTGGGCGTTTCGAGCACGCCGCCGGCGAACAAGGCCTCGATGCGCCCGTAGCGAGCCGACTGCTGGCCCGACGAACGCGTGACCACCCAGCCGCCCAGCGTGGAGTATTCGAAGCTCTGCGGAAAATGCCCCAGCGTCCAGCCGTGCGCGCGCAGCTGCGCCTCCAGGTCGGGCCCGGCCACGCCGGCCTCGAAGGTGGCCAGCTGCGCCACCGGGTCCAGGTGCAGCAGGCGGCGCAGCCGGCCCATCGCCAGCGTCAGCACCGGCCGGCCGTCGCCCGGCGGGCTGAGATGGCCCACCACACTGGTGGCGCCGCCGCAGGGCAGCACCACCGCGCCCACTTGCCGCGCCCACTGCAGCAGCTCGCGCACCGCCGCGCCGCTGTCGGGCCAGGCCACGCCGTCGCTGACCGCGCCGATGCGGCCGAAGCGCAGGCGCAGCCAGTCGCCCAGGCTCTGGCCGAAGCTGGCGCGCAGGCGCTCCAGCGGCTCGGTGCTGACCAGCGGATGCGCCGGCAGGCGCGAGGGCGGCACCTGGGCCAGCGCCGTGGACAAGGCCGCATCGCGCGGGGGTTGCGGCGTGCCCACCTGTTCGCCCAGGAAGCGCAGCGCGCCTTCCTGCAGGCCCGCCTGCACCGTGTCATCGCCCCAGCCGTTCCATCGCCGCACCACGCCTGCCCTCCGCCATGTGAACGGGCAGGCAGCTTACGTATCGAGAACGGCCCTGGCTTGTCGCACGGCGACGTCCGTGTTGTGAATCGGCGCCATCGTCAGCCACCCTCTGCGCCGCGTTCAGCGGCCGCAGCTAGACATCCACTTCCACCGCGTCGCCGTGCAGCTCCATCAGCTCGCGGCGCGCGGCAGCTTCGCCCTTGCCCATGAGCTTGGTGAACGAGCCTTCGGTGGCCGTGAAGTCCAGTTCGCCATAGGCCACTGGCAGCAGGCGCCGGGTGTCGGGGTTGAGCGTGGTCTCCCACAACTGCTCGGCGCTCATCTCGCCCAGGCCCTTGAAGCGGCTGATGGTCCAGCTGTTTTCGCGCGCGCCTTCCTTGCGCAGCTTGTCCAGCGCGGCGGTGAGCTCGCCGTCGTCGAGCGCGTAGATCTTGGCCGCCGGCTTCTTGCCGCGCGCCGGCGCGTCGATGCGGTACAGCGGCGGCTTGGCGATGAACACGTGGCCGCGCTCGATGAGCTTGGGGAAGTGGCGGAAGAACAGCGTGAGCAGCAGCACCTGGATGTGCGAGCCGTCCACGTCGGCGTCGCTGAGGATGCAAATCTTGCCGTAGCGCAGCTGCGTGAGGTCGGGGTTGTCCTCGGCGCCGTGCGGATCGACGCCGATGGCCACCGAGATGTCGTGGATCTCGTTGTTGGCGAACAGGCGGTCGCGCTCGACCTCCCAGCTGTTGAGCACCTTGCCGCGCAAGGGCAGCACCGCCTGCGTCTCCTTGTCGCGGCCCATCTTGGCGCTGCCGCCGGCGGAGTCGCCCTCCACCAGGAACAGCTCGTTCAGCGCGGTGTCGCGGCTTTCGCAGTCGGTGAGCTTGCCGGGCAGCACCGCCACGCCGGAGCCCTTGCGCTTTTCCACCTTCTGGCTGGCGCGCTGGCGCGTCTGGGCCTGCTTGATCACCAGCTCGGCGAGCTTCTTGCCGTATTCCACATGCTGGTTGAGCCACAGCTCCAGCGCCGGCTTCACATAGGTGGCCACCAGGCGCAGCGCGTCGCGCGAATTGAGCCGCTCCTTGGTCTGCCCCTGGAACTGCGGGTCCAGCACCTTGGCGCTCAACACGAAGCTGGCGCGCGAGAACACGTCGTCGGGCATCAGCTTCACGCCCTTGGGCAGCAGAGAATGCAGCTCGATGAAGCCTTTCACCGCAGCGAACAGGCCGTCTTTAAGCCCCGCCTCGTGGGTGCCGCCGGCCACGGTGGGGATCAGGTTCACGTAGCTTTCGCGCAGCGGCGTGCCTTCTTCGGTGAAGGCCACGCACCAGGCGGCGCCCTCGCCTTCGGCGAAGTTCTCGGTCTCGCCCTCGGTGGCGAAGCGCTCGCCCTCGAACAGCGGGATCAGCGGGTCGGCGGGCAGGCTCTGCAGCAGGTAGTCGCGCAGGCCGCCCTTGTAGAGCCACTGCTGCTGCTCGTTGCTCTTTTCGTTCTTCAGCGTGACGGTCACGCCGGGCATCAGCACGGCCTTGCTGCGCAGCAGGTGCGTCAGCTCGCCCTTGGGCAGCTCGGCGCTTTCAAAATACTTGGGATCGGGCCACACGCGCACCGTGGTGCCCTGCTTGCGGTCGCCTGAGGCGGCCTTGCGTACCTGCAAAGGCTCCACGACGTCGCCGCCACTGAATGCAATGGTGGCCACCTGGCCCTCGCGGTACACCGTGACGTGCAGCCGCTTGGCCAGCGCGTTGGTCACGCTCACGCCCACGCCGTGCAGGCCGCCCGAGAAGCTGTAGGCGCCGCCCGCGCCCTTGTCGAACTTGCCGCCGGCATGCAGCCGGGTGTACACGATCTCGACCACCGGCACCTTTTCTTCCGGGTGCAGCCCGAAGGGGATGCCGCGGCCGTCGTCCTCCACGCTCACCGAGCCGTCGGCATGCTGCGTGACCGCGATGCGCCTGCCCTGGCCGGCCAGGGCCTCGTCGGCGGCGTTGTCGATCACTTCCTGCACGGTGTGCAGCGGGTTGTCGGTGCGGGTGTACATGCCCGGCCGCTGCTTCACGGGCTCCAGGCCCTTGAGCACGCGGATCGAGGCTTCGCCGTAGCTGCCGGGGGTGTTCGTCTTCGTAGCCATGGGCGCGAATTCTAGGAGCCGGTCGGCGACGGCCTCCGCGTGCCGGCGCCCGGATCGTCCGGGCCCATGTTCTAGGGAAGGCGACACACGGACTGCCGCGGACAATCACGCCGCATGAGCCAGCCCCAGGTGGACGACGACGGCCCGGCCCTGTCCGAAGGCCGGCCCGTCGATGAGCTGTTTGCCGCCACCTATGGCGAGCTGCGGCGCCTTGCCCGCTCGCGCCTGCGCGACGGCGGGCGCAACACCGTGCTCGACACCACCGCGCTGGTGCACGAAACCTACTTGCGGCTGAGCAAGTCGATGGCCGGTGCTTTCCCGGACCGGGCACGGTTTTTCGTCTATGCCGGGCAGGTGATGCGCTCGGTCATCGTCGATCTGGTGCGCCAGCGCCGCAGCGAGCGCCGCGGGGGCGACCTGGTGCGCATCACGCTCACCGGCGACGCCGGCGATGCGCCGCAGGCGGCCGGCGAAGAGCAGATCCTGCGCATCAACGAGGCCCTCGAGGCCTTGACCAAGGTCGATCCGCGCATGGCCCACGTGGTGCAGCTGCGCTACTTCGGCGGCCTGAGCGACGTGGAAATCGGCCAGGCACTGGGCGTGACCGACCGCACGGTGCGGCGCGACTGGGAGCATGCGCGGCTGTTCCTGGCCGAAGCCTTGAAGTAAGGCTTTCCTCAAGTTAGGGGGTGGCCCGGGCGGCATGTCCTGGCGCGGCGGGGCACAGCGTCTCTACGGTTGACGGTGCCTCGTGTTCATCGAGGCCGTCTGCCAGTGAGAACGCCCGATGAAACCCGCTCGACCCTTGCTCGCCGCCTGCGCACAGGCCGCCCTCCTCTCCTTGGCGATGCTGCTCGCCGCTTGCGGCGGTGGCGAGGACCAGGAGCCGCAGCCTCCAAAGGCACAACAGAACACCGTCAAAAGGGAGTGGAGCTTCTGGCTCCAGGACGACAACCAGGGCCGTGACGGCAAGATCACCCGCCAGAAGGAGGGAACGGGCGTCGTCGACGACTGGGAAGAGCTCGGCGGCTTCCACGTCCGGCCGGACGATGTCGCGCCACCGGCCCAACTTCGGGTGTACAGCGACGAAACCGGCATGACCTACTGGGTCATGGCTCAAACCTTCGACGATCTCCCAGACGATCCACAGCGTGTCATCGCCACGCATACCACGCTGGACCAGCGCCAATACTTCGTCAAGCAGGAAGACAACGCGACACTGCGCTTCGTCGTCAGCGATGCCTTGATCGAACTGATCGACCGGGCGCCCGACCTGAAGCCACGCATACCCACTCCAGCAGAATGCGGGCCTGGGTGTGCCATTGCCGTGAACGGAGTGGTGGAGCTCACCTTGCGGGCGTACAACTCCGACCGAAAGGAATACTTCTTTTCAGCGGGGAGCGTTGCACTGGCCGATGGCTACCAGCAGGACTGGACCTCAGCCGCTGTGCCCACCGGCGATGGCCGCGCGATATGGAAAGAGATCGACTTCGTCCTCGAGGGTGACGTGGCAATGCAAGGGCATGGTGACCATGCGCGCTACCGCCTGAAAGACGATCGCGTCATCGAGATCCCGTTGTCGCATGTGAACCGCGGCGAGCGCTTCGTCATCCATACGAAGGCGTATGCCCGTGCGATCGACTACCGCCATCGCCAGACCTATGCCTCGGCCTACCTGCGCGACCCGCAGTCGAGCAGCGGCCTTGGCATTCAGTACACCGGCCTGCAACCGGTGGAGGCCCCGGCCGAAGCGCTCCCACCATATGTGAGCCAGCCAGCCCCCGCATGCAGCACGCCCAACCCCGACGCGGGCGTGCTGCAGTTCAAGACGACTGCGTTCTCCGCCGTCGAAGCGGCTGACGGGCTGGGCGTGCCGGTGTACATCACGCGCACGCAAGGCAGCAGCGGCGCGGTCAGCGCGCATGTCACCTCCACCGGCGGCAGCGCCACAGCGGGCACCGACTACACCGCGCTCACCACCCATGTGAAGTTCGAAGACGGCGAGACGGGCATGCGCCTGGTGTTCCTGCCGCTGCTGGCCGACGACGTCGCCGAAACCGACGAAACGATCACCTTGCAGCTCAGCGACGCCCGCTGCGCCATGCTGGGGCCGCAATCGTCCGCCGTGCTCACCATCCTCGACAACGACACGCCCGCCCCGACGCCCATCACCTACACCGTCGGCGGCAGTGTCGTGGGCCTGGTCGGCAGCGGCCTGGTGCTCGAAGAAATCAAGACCGGCAAGCGCGTCACGCCGCCCAACGGCAGCTTCGTCTTCGACTATGCGTTCCCGGACGCCGCGCCCTACGAAGTGCGCATCGTCACGCAGCCGACCCACCCGATGCAAAGCTGCAGCCTTGCCAACGCCAGCGGCACCATCGCTTCGGCCAACGTCAGCAACGTAGCGGTCACTTGCTCCACGCCGCTGCCCAATGGCGCGCTGGACCCCAGCTTCGGTCAAAGCGGCAAGGTGGTGGCGCCGCTGTCCGGCGGAGGGGTCGCCGGTGCCTTGCAGGCCGACGGCAAGATCGTCGTGGTGGGCGGATTGCAGCTGATGCGCTTCAACCCAGACGGCAGCCTCGACACCGGCTTCGGCGGCGGCGGCACCGTGAACGTGGTCTTCAGCGGCGGACTGCAGGACAAGGCGCTGGGCGTGGCCGTGCAGCCCGACGGCAAGATCCTGGTCGTGGGCTTCACCCGCGTGGGCACGCAGGACGACTTCGCCATCGCCCGCTACCTGCCGAGCGGCGAGCCGGACCCCGGCTTCGGCACGCAGGGCCGGACCAGCATCGCGATCTACGAGGACGTGCAAAACACCCAGTCCAAGATCGTGGGGGCCGCCGACCGCGCGCATCGCGTGCTGGTGCTGCCCGACGGCGACCTGCTGCTCGCCGGGCATGGCGGCTTCATCGACGAGACGATCCCCGGCATGCCGGTGCAGCAGAACCACTTCGCCGCGGTCCGGCTGAACAGCGACGGCACCCGCGACGCCGGCTTCGGCGGCGACGGCGTCGCGACGGGCAGTCCCAATGAGGCTGGCGGGTCGTTCGCCTACGCCGCCGCACTGCCCGCCGACGGCAAGCTGGTGGTGGGCGGCAAGGCGGCGACGGACGGTGTCAGCGAAGGCGATCTGGGGCTCGTGCGCTTCAATGCCGGCGGCCAGATGGACGCGACGTTCGGGCCATCGGATCTGGGCTGGGTCACGCTCGACAACGGTTTCGAGGACCAGATCACCGACATGGCCGTCCTCGCCAACGGCTGGATCGCGGTGGCCGCAAGGTCGATGACACGGGGCCAGACGCCGCTGTTCCGCTTCACGTTGGTGCTGTTCGACGAGGACGGCCACGACATGTGGGTCGAAGCAACACCCATCGGACCGGGCAACGACCTCACCAGCGCCATCGCCTTGCAAGCCGACGGCAAGATCCTGCTCGCCGGCGAAGCGTCGGCAGCTGCCGGCACGGACTTCGGCCTGGTGCGGCACGACACCATCGGCAGACGCGACCCCGGCTTCGGCACCAACGGCGTGGTCACGGTTGATTTCTTCGGCGGCGTGGACGCGGCCAAGGATGTGCTGGTGCAACCCGACGGCCAGATCGTGCTGATCGGCGTGGTGCGCAACGGCTCCCGCTGGGACCTCGGCATGGCCCGCGTGCTGCCGTAGGCGGTGGCTCCGACTTAGGGGGAGCAGGCGGGACCGCGCTGCTGCACACTGCTGCCGTCCGCTTCCCGCCCCAAAAGGAGCCGGCCATGCACGACGCCGCCTTCGACTTGAAGCCGCAGGAGTGGGCCACGCTGCGGCAGTTGCTCGACCAGCTGCTCGCCCAGCCGGCCGGCGAACGCGCCGCCTGGATCGACGCGCTGGACGAGGCGCACCGGCCGTTTGCGCCGCGGCTGCGCGCGCTGCTGGCACATGCCGAAGACACCGGCTGCGACAAGATCCTGCAGACGCTACCCAAGGTGGAAACGGCGGACTTCGCCGCCGACAGCGCTGCCGCCGGCGGCAGCGCTGCCGCGCCGCAAGCAGGCCAGCCAGTGGGCCCCTACCGCCTGCTGCGGCCACTGGGCGAAGGCGGCATGGCCAGCGTATGGCTGGCCGAGCGCAGCGACCTGCTGCAAGGCCGGCAAGTGGCGCTGAAGCTGCCACGCGCCGCCTGGCGGCATTCGGCCTGGTCGCAACGCCTGGCGCGCGAGCGCGAGATCCTCGCCACGCTGGCCCATCCCCACATCGCGCGGCTGTACGACGCCGGCATCGCTGACGACGGCCAGCCCTACCTGGCGCTGGAGTATGTGGAAGGGCAGCGCATCGACGAACACTGCCGCGGGCGCGCGCTCGGCGTGCGTGCACGGCTGGCGCTGTTCCTGCAGGTGACGCAAGCGGTGGCCTGCGCCCACGCCAAGCTCGTGGTGCACCGCGACCTGAAGCCGAGCAACATCCTCGTGACGAGCGATGGACAGGTGCGGCTGCTGGACTTCGGCATTGCCAAGCTGCTGGAACAAGGCACTGCCGAAGAGACGGCGCTCACCCTCGAAACCGGCCGCGCGCTCACGCCCGACTACGCCGCGCCTGAACAGATCCGCGGCGAGCCGATCGGCACCGCGGCCGACACCTACTCGCTGGGCGTGCTGCTGTACGAGCTGCTGGCCGGGCAGCGGCCGTACCGGCTCAAGCGTGATTCGCGTGCGGCGCTGGAAGAAGCGATCCTGGAAGCCCAGCCCCAGCCGCCAAGCGAGGCGGTGACCGACCGCAGGCTGCGGCGCGTGCTGCGCGGCGACCTGGACACCATCGTCCTCACGGCGCTGAAGAAGGCGCCCGCCGAGCGCTACCCAACCGTGGACGCGATGGCGGCGGACATCGATCGCTGGCTGAGGGGCTGGCCGGTGCTGGCCCAGCCCGACAGCCGCTGGTACCGGGCGCGCAAGTTTGTCACGCGCCACCGCATCGGCGTCTTGGTGGCCTCCGGCGTGTCGGCCACAGTGGTCACAGCCGCCGGCATTGCGGTCTCGCAGATGTTCGAAGCACGCGAGCAGCGCGATGCCGCGCTTCAGCAACAGCAACGTGCGGCGGCGTTCAGCGAGTTCATGTACGTACTGCTGGACGACGTGGGCACGGCTGGCCAGGCGTTGACGATGCCGCAGCTGCTCGAGCGTGGCGCCACGATGCTCGAACGGCAACAAGGCATGGACCCTTCGCTGGTGGCTTACATGCAGTACGAGATTTCGCGCAAGTACACGATGATCAACCAGACCGAGCGCGTGCTGTCGCTGCTCGAACGAGCAGCGTCCAGCGCGCGCGCCGGCGGCGACGACGACCTGCTGGCCGCAGCGCACTGCTCGGCCGCATGGTCGCTGATCCATCGCAGCCGCCAACAGGCACAAGCGCGGCTCGCCGAGGCACAGCAGGTGCTGGACCGCATGCGCAACGTGTCCGTGTCCACGGCCACCGACTGCATGCGCGCCCGGGCGCGCGTGCTGCACGCCGGGGGACGCATCGACGAAGCCATCGCAGTCGCGCGTGCTGGGCTCGAACTGATGGACCGCAGCCCGGTCAACGCGGGCTCTCGGCGCCATTTGATGATGACGCAGCTGTCCGACTTCTACCGTGCCACCGACCGCTTCAAGGACGCTGCCGTGCTGTCACAGGACGAGCTCGACCGCGTGCGCAGTGCCGGTCGCGCGGGATCGAGAGCCGAGATGGTTGCCCAGCACAACCATGCCGGCAACCTCACGCGCATGGGCGAGATCCAGGCGGCCTTGGCGCTGCTCGAACGCAGCTACGAATGGGCCCTGCGCGATCCGTCGCCGCACACGCAGCCGATCGGTGTGCGCAACAGCTACGCAGGCGTGTTGCTGCGCCTCGGCCAGCCGCAGCGCGCGCTGCAGCTCATCGACGAGGAAACCGCGATGGCGCGCCGTGCCGGCAGCCCGTTCCACGTGGCCACCTGCAACCTGGTGGCGTCGCGCGTGCTGCTCGCGCTGGGCCGTCCTGCCGACGCTGGCCAGCGTCTGCAGCAGGCGATCGCCCTGTGGGAAAGCGATCCAAAGTCGTACGCGCGGATGCTGCGCGAAGGCGCGCTCACACGGGCCGACATCCTGCTCGCCGAGGGTCGTCTCGGGCCGGCGCAGGCCCTGATCTCCCAAACCTTGGCCGGCGCCGGTTACCCGCAGCGCATCGACGCTCCCGGCATCGACCGTCTGCTGCGCATGGCCGCGCAAATCCACCTCGCGGCCGGCGCGCCTGCCGAAGCCGAGCGCCACGCCACCGACGCGCTCCAGTACTCGCAACGCATCGCACGCGACGAACGACAAAGCGCCGACGTGGGCGAAGCGGCGTTGCTGCGCGCCCAGGCCCGTGTGGCGCTCGACCGGCCTGCCGAAGCGGCGGCCGACGCCGCACTGGCGAGCCAGGCGCTCGCCAATGGCCTGGGCACACAGCACCCCAGCACCACCGCGGCGGCCGCGCTGCTGCAGTCGCTGCGCACGCCGCAACCCGCCCTGCAGGCCCGGCGTGCTGCTTCCTAGCGTCGCACCCCCGAGAAGTTGTACGTGCCCAACTCCCCGAAGGCCGCGTCGTCCACCGACACCGTGCCGCCCATGTACAGCGGCTGGCCGAGCACCTCGTCGCTCACGCGGGCGTCGAACACGCGCACCGTCGCGCCGGTGTGCATGTTGTTGTGGCGCAGGTGCACCTCGCCGGTGGCGCCGCAGTAGTAGCCGCGCACCGGCGCCGGGCCGATGGTGCCGATCAGCGCCAGGCAGTTCACGCCGCCGGCCGTGCCGGCGCCGCCTTGGTGCGTGATCACCAGCTGCTCGGTCGAGCGGTTGATCTGCACCGACCAGGTGGTGCCGGCCAGGTTGGCCGGGCGCGCGGCCCAGGCCGGCAGCGCGACCGCGAGGGCCGCCAGAGTCGCCAAGGTCTTCATCACCGCACCTCCTCGTAGTGGGCCTTCTTGAACAAGGGGTCCTCCACCTGGAACAGCTTGTGCAGCGGCGTCGCCTTGCGGCAGGGCCCGAAGACCGAGACGCTGCCGCTGTTGCGCGTGACGCCGAAATCACGCAAGTCCAGGTCGCCCACCGGCACGCCGTGGTACTTGAGCGGCAGCTTGCCGGAGAGCGTGGCCACCGCGCCGGACTCGGTGGCCACCATCACGGTGAGCACCTCGGCCTCCACCAGCTCGGTCACCCATTCGTACGACCGCTGCCAGCTGTCACCCTTCTTCTGGTACTCCTCGACGATGCGGTTGCCCACGCGCATCAGGTTGGCGGTGCTCACGACCGTGGTCTGCTGCGCGAGGAAGAAGATGGACCACTTCTTCGTGAAGGTGAGCTTCAGGTCCACCTGCTGCAGGCCCAGCTTGTCGGCGACGCCGAAATCGAGCTCCGTCTTCACGTCGCCCTGGCTGGTGAAGAGCATGTTGCCGCCCGGCTTGCGCTCGGCGCGCGGCTCGATCCACTTGCGGATGTTGCCCAGCTTCTCGAACTCGTCGCCCTGGCGCTTGCCGTAGTCGCCCAGTTCCACCGGCCGGTTGGGCGGGTAGATGGCGAAGTAGCCCCACTGCTTCTCGATCTGGTTGCGGTACTCGCGGTCTTCCTGTGACATGGTGTCCTCCATAAGAACGTCGGGAAGCGGCTGCCGCGACAAACTTGCACGGCCAGCACACCCGTACAGACGCCTTGCAGCCGCGCACTGCGGACATCACGAACTAGGGGGGAGCGCATGGCCTGGCGAGGGCATCGGCCGCTGCCCGGCCCTGCTGATGTCCGCATCGCGCTGGCCATCGCTTCGGCCGCCAGGCCGTGGTCCTGCTGGCCGGCCTGCCCACCGTGACGGGGGGCCGGCACTGCAGGCCCGCAACAACCAACTGCAGCAATGCACGCCCCCGCGCCCACGAGGAGATTCGCTTCTGGCTAGAGTGCCGCCCATGACCGCCGCCTCCGCTCCGCCCCGTTTGTCCATGACCCAGGTGCTGTTGTGCGGCGCAGCAGTCGTGACGCTGTCCATGGGCATCCGCCACGGCTTCGGCCTGTGGCTGCAACCCGTCACCATGGAGCGCGGCTGGAGCCGCGAGACCTTCGCGCTGGCCATCGCGATCCAGAACCTGGCCTGGGGCGCGGCAGGCCCGTTTGCCGGCATGCTGGCCGACCGCTTCGGCGCCTTCCGCGTGCTCATCGCCGGCGGCATCCTGTATGCGCTGGGCCTGGTGTTGATGGCCGTGTCCAGCTCGAGCCTCGCCTTCATGGGCAGCACTGGCCTGATGATCGGCATGGCCCAGGCCGGCACCACCTATGCGGTGATCTACGGCGTGATCGGGCGCAACGTGGCGCCGGAAAAACGCTCGTGGGCCATGGGCGTGGCCGCGGCGGCCGGCTCGTTCGGCCAGTTCCTGATGGTGCCGGTGGAAAACGGGCTGATCGGCGGGCTGGGCTGGCAGACGGCGCTGTTCGTGCTGGGCTGCGCGGCGCTGGCCATCGTGCCGCTGGCCTTTGGGTTGAAGGAACCCGCGCTCGCCTCGGGCGCGGCCAAGCCGCAGCAAAGCATCGGCGCTGCGCTGCGCGAGGCCTTCAGCTACCCCAGCTTCCAGCTGCTGATGGCCGGCTACTTCGTGTGCGGCTTCCAGGTGGTGTTCATCGGTGTGCACATGCCCAGCTACCTGCGCGACAAGGGCTTCACGCCCGACGTGGCCACCACGGCGCTGGCGCTGATCGGGCTGTTCAACGTGTTCGGCACCTATGCGGCCGGCGCGCTGGGCCAGCGCCTGGCCAAGCGCCACATCCTGGCTGCGATCTACCTGCTGCGCTCGGTGGCGATCGTGGCCTTCCTGTGGCTGCCGCTCACGCCGATGTCGGTGTACGTGTTCTCCGCGGTGATGGGCGTGCTGTGGCTGTCCACCGTGCCGCCCACCAACGCGGTGGTGGCCCAGATCTTCGGCGTGCAGTACATGTCGATGCTCGGCGGCTTCGTGTTCTTCAGCCATCAGATCGGCAGCTTCCTCGGCGTGTGGCTGGGCGGCAAGCTGTACGACGCCACCGGCAGCTACGACATCGTGTGGTGGATGGCGGTGGCGCTGGGCGTGTTCGCGGCGCTGGTCAACCTGCCGGTGCGCGAGACGGCCATCCTGCGGCCGCAGGCTGCGGCGGCGTGAAGCCATGAAGCGCAGGCAGGTGCTGTGGTCGGCCGTCGCCGCGCTCGCGCTGGCGCTCGTGTTCGCCAGCTACCTGCAGCGCGACTTCGTGTTCAACCTGGCCAACCAGGTGTGGTCCTGCTTCTGATGCCTTTGGCTTTGTCGGCTTGACGACAGACAGGGCGTGCCGCCGTCGTGCGACCATGCGCGCCATGGACACGCCCCCAGCCCAGGTCATCGTCATCACCGGCGCTTCCGACGGCATCGGCGCCGGACTCGCGCGCCAGTGGGCGGCGCGGCACGGCGCCGCCTGCGCGCTGGTGCTGGCCGCGCGCAGCCGCGACAAGCTGGAGCAGGTGGCAGCCGGCTGCCGGCGCCACGGCGCCGCGGTGCTGGTGCAGCCCTGCGACATTGCGGACCAGGCGCAATGCCGCGCGCTGGTGGAGGCCGCCGTGGCCCGGTTCGGCCGCCTCGACACGCTGGTCAACAACGCCGGCATGTCGGCCCATGCCGCCTTCGAGGAGGTGAAAGACCTCGCGTGGTACGAGACGCTCATGCGCATCAACCTCTGGGGCGCCGTGTGGTGCACGCAGGCCGCGCTGCCGCACCTCAAGGCCAGCCGCGGCCGGCTGGTGGCCGTGTCCAGCCTGGCCGGGCTCGTGGGCGTGCCGGGGCGCACCGCCTACAGCGCCACCAAGTTCGCACTCACCGGCTTCTTCGAGGCGCTGCGCGTCGAGCTGGCGCCGCAAGGCGTGAGCGTGACCATCGCCTATCCCGGCGTGGTGGCCACGCAGATCCGCTATCGCGGCTTCGATGCACAAGGCCGGCCCGCCGGCCGCAGCGGGCTCGACGAGCGCGGCGCCATGAGCGTGGACACCTGCGCCCGGCTGATCCTGCAAGGCACCCAGCAGCGCCAGCGCGAGATCGTGATGACGGCCAAGGGCAAGCTGGGCCGCTGGCTCAAGCTGATCGCGCCCGGGGTGGTGGACCGGCTGGCGCTGAAGGCCTTGAACCGCGAGGCCCATACCCCATGAACCCGGCAGTGAGCGAAGTCTCGGGCTGGGTGCGGCGCTGGTCGCATCTGGTGCCCCCCGGTGCCACCGTGCTCGACGTCGCCTGCGGCAGCGGCCGGCACCTGCGCTGGTTCGCGGCGCGTGGCGCGCGCGTGACCGGTGTGGATCGTGACGCCCAGGCGCTGGCGCCGCTGCAAGGCCTGGGCGAGCTGGTCACCGCCGACATTGAAAACGGGCCCTGGCCCTTTGCCGGCCGGTGCTTTGATGTGGTGGTGGTCACCAACTACCTCTGGCGCCCTGTGCTGCCGGTCGTGGTGGACAGCGTGGCCCCAGGCGGCCTGCTGCTGTACGAAACCTTCGCCGAAGGCAACGAAACCGTGGGCCGGCCCTCGCGTCCCGACTTCCTGCTCAGGCCGGGCGAGTTGCTGTCCGCGGTGCAGGGCCGTTTGCGCGTGCTGGGCTACGAGGACGGCTTTCTCGCCGACCCCGAACGCTTCGTCCAGCGCATCGCTGCAGTGCGCCAAGCGTCGTCCGGCAGCGCGCCGGCGCGTTATGCCCTGGTGGGCTGACGCCCCGGGGCCGCGCCGGCCCCACGGCTAGAATCCCCCGATTCCTCTGCAGGAAAACCCATGAAACCGATTGTTGGCAGCATCGTGGCGCTGGTCACGCCGATGCACGAGGACGGCAGCGTCGACTACGACGCGCTGCGCCGCCTGATCGACTGGCACATCGCCGAAGGCACCGATTGCATCGGCGTGGTGGGCACCACCGGCGAGTCGCCCACCGTCACCGTCGCCGAACACCAGGAAGTCATCCGCGTCGCGGTCGAACACGCGCGGGGCCGCGTGCCCATCATGGCCGGCGCGGGCGCCAACGCCACCGCCGAGGCGATCGAGCTCGCCAGGTTCGCCAAGTCGGTGGGCGCGGATTGCACGCTGCAGGTGGTGCCCTACTACAACAAGCCCACGCAAGAAGGCATCTACCGCCACTTCAAGGCCATCGCCGAAGCGGTGGACCTGCCGATGGTGCTGTACAACGTGCCCGGCCGCACCGTGGCCGACATGCTGCCCGAGACCGTGCTCCGGCTGGCCCAGGTGCCCGGCATCGTGGGCATCAAAGAGGCCACCGGCAACATCGACCGCGCGGCCTGGCTGATCAAGCAGGCACCCAAAGGCTTTGCCATCTATTCCGGCGACGACCCCACGGCCGTCGCGCTGATGCTGCTCGGCGGCCACGGCAACGTGAGCGTGACCGCCAACGTGGCGCCGCGCGCGATGCACGAGCTGTGCATGGCCGCCGTGCAAGGCGATGCCAGGCGCGCGGTCGAAATCCACATGAAGCTGCTGGCGCTGCACAAGCAGCTTTTCGTCGAGCCCAACCCGATCCCGGTGAAATGGGCGCTGGCCCGCATGGGCCGCATCGGTGGCGGGCTGCGCCTGCCGCTCACCCCGCTGTCCGACGCGGCGCAAGGCCCGCTCGAAGCGGCGCTGCGCGAAGCCGGCGTGCTGTGAGGCACCTGGACCGCGTCCCGTTGATCCCGAAGCCCGAACCTGTGAATGCACCGCGCGGCCTGGCCGCGCGGCCGCTGGAGATGCGCAACGTGAACCGATTCCCCTCCATCAGCCCCGTCGCAGCCGCCACCGTCGTGCTGGCCCTGTCGCTGGCGGGCTGCTCTTCCATGGAGAACATGCTGGGCGGCGACAAGATCGACTACAAGAGCGCTGCCGCCAAGACGGCGCCGCTCGAGGTGCCGCCCGACCTGACCCAGCTCGCGCGCGACGGCCGCTACCAGCCGCAGTCCGGCGTGGTCAGCGCCACCAACTACCAGGCGCAAGCGGCGGCGGGCAGCGTGCCGACGGCCGGTAGCGCGCAGACCGTGGCGCCGCAGCAGATCGGCGAGGTGCGCGTGGAACGCCAGGGCGACACGCGCTGGCTGGTCACCCCGCAAAGCCCCGAGCAGCTGTGGCCGCAGCTGCGCGCGTTCTGGCAGGAGCGCGGCCTCAACGTCGTGGTCGACAACCCCGAAGCCGGCGTGATGGAAACCGACTGGGCCGAAAACCGCGCCAAGATCGCCGACGACATCATCCGCCGCACCATCGGCCGCGTGCTCGATTCGTTCTACGACACCGGCCTGCGCGACAAATTCCGCACGCGCGTGGAGCGCACGCCGCAAGGCACCGAGATCTACATCAGCCATCGCGGCATGGAAGAGGTGCTCACCGGCCAGGCGCGCGAAAACACGGTGTGGCGGCCGCGGCCCAACGATCCCGAACTCGAAGCCGAGATGCTGGCGCGGCTGATGGTCAAGCTGGGTGCCAAGGACCAGGAGGCCGCACGCAGCGCGGTGGCAGCGGCCACGCCCGCCAGCGGCCCGGCAGCGGCCGCGCCGCAAGCCACGGGCCCTGCCCGCGCTCGCCTGCTCACCGACCAGCCCGCCGCCGCGCTGCAGGTGGACGAGCCCTTCGACCGCGCCTGGCGCCGCGTGGGCCTGGCGCTCGACCGCACAGGCTTCACCGTGGAAGACCGCGACCGCGCCAACGGCGTGTACTACGTCCGCTATGCCGACCCCAAGCTGGCCGGCAAGGAAGATCCGGGCTTCTTCTCGCGCCTGTTCGGCGGCGAGAAGCCCGCAGGCGCCCCCGCCCGCTACCGTATCGAGGTCAAGCGCGGCGGCACCACCAGCACCACGGTCGCGGTGCTCAACCCGCAAGGTGCGCCCGACAACAGCGACGTCGCGAAGCAGATCGTGTCGCTGCTGGTCGACGACCTGAAGTGACGAGGCCGGGACACCGGGGTTAGGTTCCGGCATCCCCTCACGAGGCGACACGAGCCTGCGCTGGAACGCCATGCGTTTTTGCAACCTCGGCAGCGGCAGCAGCGGCAACGCCACGCTGGTCGAAGCAGGCGTCGGCGCTCGCACGGTGCGCGTGCTCATCGACTGCGGCCTGTCGCTGCGCGAACTCACGCAGCGCCTGGCCCAGCGCGGCTGCACGCCGCAACAACTCGACGCGGTGTTCATCACGCACGAGCATTCCGACCACATCGGCTGCGTGACCGCATTGATGCGCCGGCATGCAGTGCCGGTATGGATGAGCGAAGGCACATGGCGTGGCTTCGCACGCGAACATGCGCCGCCCCCGCTGCTGCGCTTCGCGCGCGACGGCGAGCCCGTCGTCGTGGGCGGCACGCTGGAGCTGCGGCCCTACGCGGTGCCGCACGACGCTGGCGAGCCGCTGCAGCTCACGCTCAGCGACGGGCAACACCGGTTGGGCGTCCTCACCGATGCCGGCGTGCAAACCGAGCGCATCGTGCAGGAGCTGCAAGGCTGCACCGCCTTGCTGCTGGAGTGCAACCACGACCTGCAGATGCTGGAAAACGGCCCCTATCCGTTCTTCCTCAAGCGGCGCATCGCCGGCCCGCGCGGCCATTTGTCGAACGCCAGCGCCGCCGGCATTCTGGCGCGCTGCCAGCATGCCGGCTTGAAGCACGTGGTCGCCGCGCATCTGAGCGAACACAACAACCAGCCGGCGATCGCCGCGCAGGCGCTGGCCGAGGTGTTGAACAGCACCCCCGAGGACGTGGTGGTGGCGCACGCGCGGCACGGCAGCCCCTGGCTCGACCTGCACTGAGCACGACGCCTGCAAAAAGAACAAAGCCGCCCGAAGGCGGCTTTGTTCTTTTTGCGAGTGCCGGCGTCACCGCCGGCAACCCGTGCTCACTGGCTGGCGGCAGAAGCGGCAGCGGTGGCGGCGGCGGCGGCAGCCGAGTCGGCGGCGCCGGAAGCGGCCATTTCGGCGCCCGAAGCGGCGGAGGCAGCAGCCTCAGCAGCGGGAGCGGGAGCAGCCACCGGAGCCGGGGCGGGCGCCGGGGCCTCTTCCTTCTTGCCGCAAGCGGCCAGAGCCACGGAAGCAACCAGGGTAGCCAACAGGAGCGACTTGTTCATGCTTGTCCTCAAATCAAAGGTTCGAACGATTACCGGTAATTCTGGGAACCTTGCAACCTCCACAACTGCGCAGGACCGTGCGAAGTTCCCCCTCAATAAGACAAGGAAAGCTCGAGCATTTCCTTTGCCTAACCAAAAATTATACGGTGGATTAGGGAACCTCCCTAGAGACCCAAAGTCGTGGCGGCAAAGCCGGGTGCCGACCGTTGCAGGATTGCATCAAGCCGCTCGCGTGCCCGCTGCGCATCGGCAGCCTCTTCCGAGGCAACGGCACGCCAGTGTTCCCGGTCCAGCAACTCGATCGAGCGGTCGCCCGCGATCAGCAGGCAGGGCTGCTGGCTCGCATCGAGGTCTTCCACGCACCAGGCCTGCACCAGGTGGCCCCAGTCGCGGCGCCAGCGCACGAAACGCGGATGCCGGCGCGGCATCTCGTCGTAGTGCTGCGCCAGCAAGTGCAGCCGGTGGTGCGGTTTCGCCCAGCGGACGAGCGCCTCGACCAGTGCAGGCTCGTTCAATGGCCAGTCGGCGAAATCGACATCGGAACACCAGAGCTCGCGCGTGCCTTCGGCCAGCGCCCGTTGCAGCAGCGTGCGCCAGGCCTGGACCACCTCGCTGCGCCCGAGGATCGCGGTGGACAGGGTCATCGTCCTTCCTCCTGCGCGGCGCGCAGCCAGCCGGCCTGCGCCCATTCGTCGACCAGCTTCCGCGCCGCATCGCTCAGGCGTGCCACGTCCGCCGCCGAGAGCTGCCGCCGGTCTGCCAGGCGGCGCATCAGCTGCGCGTCGCGCCCGCCGGCGCGAAAAGCCTCGCCGTTGAGGAACACGTGCTGCGCGTCGTACATCATGCGGCTGCGGCGATCGAGCTGCACGCCGCCGCGGGACAAGGGCGAGCCGGGCTCGAACCACACCATCGGCTTGGGCTCCGTCAGCGCCTGGCCCAGCGCGCGCCCCAGGGCCGTGGCATCGCGCAACGCACGCTCGACGGCCTGCCGTGCAAAGCGCTGCAAGGACTCTGGAATGCGGCCCGGCGCCCCGGTGGCCGGCTGGCCCGGGTCGTGGTAGAGGCGTCGCTGCGCATCGTCGTCCAGCGCTTCGGCCATGTGCTGCAGAAGCTCTTGCGCCAGCGTGCCGCGCGCCGGCACGCGAAAGCCCACCGAGCAGGTCATGCACTCGCCTTCGGCGATGCCGTCGTGCCCCCACAGCGGCGGCAGGTACAGCATGTCGCCCGGCTCCAGCACCCACTCTTCCTGCGGCTCGAAGTGCTCCAGCAGCTTCAGCGGCACGCCTTCGGCCCACTGCGGACGGGGCACCGGCCCGATGCGCCATCGGCGCCGGCCCTGCACCTGCAGCAGGAACACGTCGTACGAGTCGAGGTGCGGCCCCACGCCACCGCCGTGTGTGGCGTACGAGATCATCAGGTCGTCGAGTCGTGCCTCGGGCACGAAACGGAAGCGCGACAGCATCTCGTGCGCCTGCTGCAAATGCAGGTCGAGGCCTTGCACCAGCAGCGTCCAGCCCGGCTGGCCCAGCGGCGGCAAGGCCCGGCGCGGCAGCGGACCGTGGCGCAAGGTCCAGCCCGTGGGCTGCTGCCGCACCAGCCGCGATTCCACGTCGTCGCGCGCGGCCAGTGCAAACAGTTCGCTGCGCGAAACCGGCGGCGCCACCTGCGGCCAGGCCTGCCGCACCAGCAGCGGCTTCTTCTGCCAGTGGCGCCGCATGAAGGCTTGCGGCGACAACCCACCCAGCAGCGGTGTCGGGGCTTCGATGTCCATGGGGCGATTGTCTCTTCGCATCCCCGGTGTGCGATCATGCCGCGATGTTGATCCAAGTCCCTTGTGTCGTCAGCCTGACCTGGGAGTTGTCGGACGCCCAGGGCCAACGCATCGACCAGCTCACCGAGCCGGTGGAGTTCTTCTACGGCGGCGACGACCTGCTGCCCAAGGTGGAAGAGGCACTGGCCGGTCAGGAGAGCGGCTTCGAGGCCTTCTTGCATCTCGAACCCGAGCACGCCTTCGGCGACTACGACCCCGAGCTGGTCTGCTACGAAGAGCGCTCGCTGTTTCCCGAAGAGGTGGCGCCCGGCATGCAGTTCGAAGGCCTGCCCGAAGGCGCCGCCACGCCCGACATGCCCGAGGACGCCATCTACACCGTCACCGAGGTGTACGAGTCGCACGTGGTGCTCGACGGCAACCACCCGCTGGCCGGCATCGCGCTGCGGCTGCACATGAAGGTGCAAGACGTGCGCGAGGCCACCGAGGCCGAGATCGAGGCGCGCAGCGTGGGCGACAGCGGCATCAGCGTGCTGGGCAGCGCGCCGCCGGACGAGCCGCTGCACTGAGCTTTTTTTGGGGTCAGTGTTTGCCGGTGGAGCCGAAGCCGCCTTCGCCGCGCGCCGACGCTTCGAAGTCGTCCACCCGGCGGAATGCCGCCTGCACCACCGGCACGATCACCATCTGCGCGATGCGCTCCATCGGCTGCACGGTGAAGCTGCTGCTGCCACGGTTCCAGCAGCTGACCATCAGCGGCCCCTGGTAGTCGCTGTCGATCAGGCCGACCAGGTTGCCGAGCACGATGCCCTGCTTGTGGCCCAGGCCCGAGCGCGGCAGGATCATCGCGGCCAGCCCAGGGTCGCCGATGTGGATGGCCAGGCCGGTGGGGATGAGATGCGCCTGGCCGGGCTCGAGCACCAGCGGAGCGTCCAGGCAGGCGCGCAGGTCCAGGCCGGCGCTGCCGGGGGTGGCGTAGGAAGGCAGTTGCTCGGCCATGCGCGGGTCGAGCACTTTCACGTCGATCGTGGTCATCGGGCGGTGGTGGAGGAAGAAAGCCGCTGCGCGATCTCGCGCACCAGTTCGCGCGCGAGGCTGCGCTTGCTGGCGGTGGCCAGCTCGCGCTGGCCCTGGGCATCGACCAGCAGCAGCGCATTGTCGTCGCGGCCAAAGGTGGCCGGGCCGAGGTTGCCCACGATCAGCGGCACGTTCTTGCGCTCGAGCTTCTCGCGTGCGTGCTTGAGCAGGTCGTGGCTCTCGGCGGCGAAGCCCACGCAATAGGGGCGCTCCGGCAGGCGCGCCACGGCGGCCAGGATGTCGGGGTTCTCGGTCAGCTCGAAGCTGGGCGCGAGCTTCTCGCCGTCCTTCTTGATCTTGTGCTCGGCCAGCGCGGCGGGCCGCCAGTCGGCCACCGCGGCGGTGGCCACGAACACGTCGTGGCGCGGCGCCAGCGGCAGCACGGCATCGTGCATCTGCCGCGCGCTTTGCACGTCGATGCGCGCCACGCCCGCCGGCGTGGGCAGGTGCACCGGGCCGGCCACCAGCGTGACTTCGGCGCCCGCCTCCTGCGCCGCGCGGGCGATCGCGAAGCCCATCTTGCCGCTGGACAGGTTGGTGATGCCGCGCACCGGGTCGATCGCTTCGAAGGTCGGTCCCGCCGTGATCAGCATGCGCTTGCCCGCCAGCAGCTTGGGCTGGAAGAAGGCGACCACCGCATCGCGCAGATCTTCAGGCTCCAGCATGCGGCCGTCGCCGATTTCGCCGCAGGCCTGGTTGCCGGCGGCAGGGCCCAGCACCAGCGCGCCATCGGCGCGCGCCTGCGCCAGGTTGCGCTGCGTGGCCGGATGGGCCCACATCTCGCGGTTCATCGCCGGCGCCAGCAGCAGGGGGCAGCGCTCGATCGGCCGCGCCAGGCACAGCAGGCTCAGGATCTCGTCGGCCCGCCCCTGCGCCAGCTTGGCGATGAAATCGGCGCTGGCCGGCGCCACCAGCACCGCATCGGCCTCGCGCGTGAGATTGATGTGGGCCATGTTGTTGGGTGCCCGCGCGTCCCATTGGTCCAGCACCACCGGCCGGTTCGACAGCGCCTGCATCGTCACCGGCGTGATGAACTGCGTGGCAGACTCGGTCATCACCACCTGCACCGCGGCGCCCAGCTTCACCAGCTCGCGCAGCAGCTCGGCCGACTTGTAGCAGGCGATGCCGCCCGAGAGCCCGAGCACGAGCCTCTTGCCCAGCAGTTCCGTCGCGTCGTTCATGGGCGCCACTGTAGCCGAGCGGGCGCAAAACCTGCTGGCGTGGCCGGAGGAAGGAGTTCCCGATGGATGCCCTGATGTTGTCCCGCCTGCAGTTCGCCGCGAACATCAGCTTCCACATCCTGTTCCCCACCATCACCATCGCGCTGGCTTGGTTCCTGCTGTTCTTCCGCCTGCGCTGGCTGCGCACCCGCGACGAGGGCTGGCTTGCCGCCTACCGCTTCTGGACCAAGGTGTTCGCGTTGAGCTTCGCGCTGGGCGTGGTGAGCGGCATCACGATGAGCTTCCAGTTCGGCACCAACTGGCCGGGCTTCATGGAGCGCGTGGGCAACGTGGCCGGGCCGCTGCTGGGCTACGAGGTGCTCACCGCGTTCTTCCTGGAGGCCACCTTCCTCGGCGTGATGCTGTTTGGCCACGGCCGCGTGTCGGAGCGGGTGCACCTGCTCGCCACCTTCTTGGTGGCCGCCGGCACCACGCTCAGCGCCTTCTGGATCCTCAGCCTCAACTCCTGGATGCAGACGCCCACCGGCCACGAGATCGTGGACGGCGAGTTCCACGTGCGCTCGTGGATGGAAGTGATCTTCAATCCCTCGTTCCCGTACCGGCTCGCGCACATGCTGCTGGCCTCGTTTCTCACCGCGGCCTTCCTGGTGAGCGGGTTGTCGGCCTGGCAGCTGCTCAAGGGCACGGCGAGTGCCGCCACGCCCAAGGCCCTGCGTTTCGGCCTCACGGTGGCAGCGCTGCTGATCCCGGTGCAGATCGCGGTGGGCGACCTGCACGGGCTCAACACCCTGAAGCACCAGCCGCAGAAAATCGCGGCCATCGAAGGCATCTGGCACACCGAGCGCGCCGTGCCGCTGCTGCTGTTCGCCTGGCCGGACGAGCAGGCGCGCGAAAACCGCTACGAGATCGCCATTCCCAAGGCCGGCAGCCTGATCCTCGCGCACGACGCCGAGGCCGAGCTGCGCGGCCTGAACGAGTTCGAAGGCGCGCATCCGCCGGTCAAGCCGCTGTTCTTCGGTTTTCGCATCATGGTGGGCACCGGCGTGCTGATGCTGGCCGCCAGCTGGACCGGGTGGTGGGTCTGCCGCAGGCACCGCTGGCGGGCGCATGCGCTGCCGCGGCTGCTGCTGTGGACATTGACCGCGATGACGTTCTCCGGCTGGCTGGCCACGCTGGCCGGCTGGTATGTCACCGAAATCGGCCGCCAGCCCTACATCGTGTTCGGCCTGCTGAAGACCGCCGAGGTGACCACCCGGACACCGGCGCCGTACATCGCGCTCACGCTGGCAGGCTACCTGATGCTGTATGCGGTGTTGATCGCGGCCTACGTGGCGGTGCTCAAGTACCTGGCCGAGCACGCCGGCGAAGCGGCCAGCCGGCCGCCGGGCTACTCGGCGCAGGCCGTGGCCGAAGTGGCGCAGGCCGCAGGGGACGCACGATGAGCTTCGAGCAGGCGCTGCCGGTGGTGTTCATGGGCCTGATGGGCCTGGCCATGCTGCTGTACGTGGTGCTCGACGGCTACGACCTGGGCGTGGGCATGCTGCTGCGTGGTGCCGAGGCGGCGCAGCGCGACACGATGATCGCGTCCATCGGCCCCTTCTGGGATGCCAACGAAACCTGGCTGGTGCTGGGCATCGGCATCCTTCTGATCGCGTTCCCGAAGGCGCACGGGGTGGTGCTGACGGCGCTGTACCTGCCGGTGGCGCTGATGCTGATCGGCCTGATCCTGCGCGGCGTGGCCTTCGACTTCCGGGTGAAGGCGCACGCCAGCCACAAGCCGTTGTGGGACCAGGCGTTCTTCGCCGGCTCGGCGCTGGCCTCGCTGGCGCAGGGCTGGATGCTCGGCCGCTACGTGACCGGCTTCGCCGACGGCTGGGGCTACACGCTGTTTGCCGCGGCCATCGCGCTGTGCCTGCCGGCGGCCTACCTGCTGATGGGCGCCAACTGGCTGATCATGAAGACCGACGGCGCGCTGCAGGAGCGCGCGGTCCGCTGGGCCAAGGCGGCCTGGGGCCCCATGGTGCTGGGGATGCTGCTGGTCTCGCTGGCCACACCGCTGGTGAGCCCCACGGTGCGCCAGCGCTGGTTCGCGCTGCCGGAATTCATTGCGCTGCTGCCGATTCCGCTGGCCACCGGCATCGCCCTGCTCGCCGCGCGCGCGCTGCTCAACTCGCACCGGGTGCGCGGCAAGTTGTGCGCGCTGCCCTTTGCGCTGACCGTGCTGGTGTTCGTGATGGGGGCGATCGGCCTGTCCTACAGCCTGTATCCCTACGTGGTGATGGACCGCATGACGCTCTGGCAGGCGGCCAGCGCGCACAACTCGCTGGTGGTCATCGCGCTCGGCTGCGCGATCACCGTACCGGCCATCGGGGCCTACACCGCCTTCTCCTACTGGGTGTTCCGGGGCAAGGCTGGCGAGCTGCGCTACGGCTGATGTCCGTCAAGCCGGCCTTATATAGATTTCTCAGATTCTTAAGGCGAGGTCTGGCCTGGGGGAGAATATAGGGGTTTTCCACCTCTGCCCGACCCGCGATGTCCAACCTCGGCACCGAACGCGTCCTGCACGTCCACCACTGGAACGAAACGCTGTTCTCGTTCCGCACCACGCGCGACCCCGCGCTGCGCTTTCGCAACGGCCACTTCGTGATGATCGGGCTGCCGGTCGACGGCAAGCCGCTGCTGCGCGCCTACAGCGTGGCCAGCGCCAACCACGAGGAGCACCTGGAGTTCCTGAGCATCAAGGTGCCCAACGGGCCGCTGACCTCGCGGCTGCAGCACCTGAAGGTGGGCGACGAGATCATCGTCGGCCGCAAGCCGGTGGGCACCCTGGTGGTCGACGACCTGAGGCCGGGCAAGCACCTGTACCTGTTGGCCACCGGCACCGGCCTGGCGCCCTTCATGAGCATCATCAAGGATCCCGACGTGTACGAGCGCTTCGAGAAGGTGGTGCTGGTGCATGGCGTGCGCACGGTGAGCGAGCTGGCCTACTCCGAGTACATCCAGAAGGAGCTCCCGGAACACGAATTCCTGGGCGAGATGCTCAAGGACAAGCTCATCTACTACCCCACGGTCACGCGCGAGCCCTTCCGCAACCGCGGCCGGCTCACCGACCTGCTGCAGACTGCCAAGCTCACCGACGACATCGGCCTGCCGCCGCTGGACCCGGCCACCGACCGCGCGATGATCTGCGGCAACCAGGCGATGCTGGACGACTGCTGCAAGCTGCTCGATGCGCGCGGCTTCCAGATCAGCCCGCGACAGGGCGAGCAGGGCGACTACGTCATCGAACGGGCCTTCGTCGAGAAGTAGAGGTCAGCCCCGGCCGCTAAGGCGGCCGCCCCCGAGGGGGCTGCGCTTCGCGCCCGGGAGACCCGGATCGCGAAGCGGGCGCTAGCGAATAACGCCCCTGGCCGCTATCGCGGCCTGTCCCAGAGGGACTCGCCCCTTGGGGGCGGGGCATCCATTTTCCCCTTCAGGATGCGCTTGCGCGTCCCACTGGCCGCGCTCGCGGCCTTGTTTCGGGGCGGGCTCAGACCCTTTCGGCCACCCAGCCCTGCACCGATTGCAGTGCGCCGGGCAGCTTGCTGGCGTCGGTGCCGCCAGCCATGGCCATGTCGGGCTTGCCGCCGCCCTTGCCGCCTACCTGCTGTGCGACGAAGTTCACCAGCTCGCCGGCCTTGACCTTCGAAGTGGCGTCGGCGGTCACGCCGGCGGCCAGCTGGACCTTGCCGCCTTCGACCGCGGCCAGCACGATGGCGGCGGTCTTGAGCTTGTCCTTCAGCTTGTCCATCGTCTCGCGCAGGGCCTTGGCGTCGGCGCCTTCCAGCGTGGCAGCCAGCACCTTCAGGCCCTTGACGTCCACGGCCTTGGCCAGCAGCTCGTCGCCCTGCGAGGACGCAAGCTTGCTCTTCAGTGCGGCCAGTTCCTTTTCGAGCGAGCGCACCTGGTCCAGCACCTGGTGCAAGCGCGGCACCGCATCGGCCGGCGTGACCTTGAGCGTGCCGGCCACCTGGCCCACGGTGGATTCCAGCGACTGCAGGTAGGCCAGCGCGTTGTCGCCGGTCACCGCCTCGATGCGGCGGATGCCGGCGGCGACGCCGCCTTCGGCCACGATCTTGAACAGGCCGATGTCGCCGGTGCGCTGCACGTGCGTGCCGCCGCAGAGTTCCTTGCTGCTGCCGATCTCCAGCACGCGCACCACGTCGCCGTACTTCTCGCCGAACAGCATCATCGCGCCCGACTTCTGCGCCTCGTCGATCGGCATCACGCGGGCCTGCGTGGGCACGTTGGCCAGGATCTCGGCGTTGACGAGGGCCTCGATGCGGCGGATCTGCTCGTCGGTGACCGGCGCGTTGTGCGCAAAGTCGAAGCGCGTGCGCTCGGGCGTGACCAGCGAGCCCTTCTGCTGCACGTGGCCGCCCAGCACCTCGCGCAAGGCCTTGTGCATCAGGTGGGTGGCGCTGTGGTTGCGTACCGTCTTCGCACGCTTTTCGGCATCGACCTTCGCGTTCAGCGTGTCGCCGACCTTGATGCTGCCTTCGACCACGCGGCCGTGGTGGCCGTACACGTCGGCCTGGATCTTCTGCGTGTCTTCGACGAGGAGGCGGCTGGTGTTGTTGCGCAGCTCGCCGGTGTCGCCCACCTGGCCGCCCGACTCGGCATAGAACGGCGTGTGGTCGAGCACGATCACCGCGTCGTCGCCGGACGCAGCCTGCTGCACCGGGGTACCGTCCACGTAGATCGCCGCGACCTTGGCGGTGTCGTGCACCAGCGCATCGTAGCCGTGGAAAGTGGTGGGCGCGCCGCTGTACTCGAGCCCTTGCGCCATCTTGAACTTGCCCGCTGCCTGCGCTTCCTTGCGCTGGCGTTCCATGGCCGCGTCGAAGCCGGCCTGGTCGACCGTGACGCCGCGTTCGCGGCACACGTCGGCGGTGAGGTCGATCGGGAAGCCGTAGGTGTCGTGCAGCTTGAATGCGGTCTCGCCGTCGATCTGCTTCGCGCCGCTGGCCAGCGCCCGCTCCAGGATCTCCATGCCGTGGGCAATGGTGCGGAAGAAGCCTTCTTCTTCCTGCTTGAGCACCTGCATCGCGCGCTGCGCGCCCTGGCGCAGCTCGGGGTAGGCCTCGCCCATCTGCTCCACCAACGCGGGCACCAGCGTGTGGAAGAAGGGCTTGCGCGCACCGAGCTTGTAGCCGTGGCGGATGGCGCGGCGCGCGATGCGGCGCAGCACGTAGCCGCGGCCGGCGTTGCTGGGGATCACGCCATCGACCACGGTGAAGGTGCAGGCGCGCAGGTGGTCGGCGATGACCTTCAGGCTGGGGCTGTCGGCATCGCAGTCGCCGCCCCCGGCCGCATCCACCGCCTTCTTGGCCGCCGCCAGCAGCGCGACGAACAGGTCGATCTCGTAGTTAGAGTGCACGCCCTGCAGCACCGCGGTGATGCGCTCCAGGCCCATGCCGGTATCGACGCTGGGCTTGGGCAGCTTGTGCATCACGCCCGCCTCGTCGCGGTTGAACTGCATGAACACGTTGTTCCAGATCTCGATGTAGCGGTCGCCGTCTTCCTCGGGCGAGCCCGGCGGGCCGCCGGCCACCTCGGGCCCATGGTCGTAGAAGATCTCGGTGCACGGGCCGCAGGGGCCGGTGTCGCCCATCATCCAGAAGTTGTCCGACGCATAGCGCGCGCCCTTGTTGTCGCCGATGCGGATCACCCGCTCGGCCGGAACGCCGATTTCCTTGTGCCAGATGTCGTAGGCCTCGTCGTCTTCGGCATACACGGTGACCCAGAGCTTGTCCTTGGGCAGCTTGAAGTGCTCGGTGAGCAGCTCCCAGGCGTAGTGGATCGCGTCCTTCTTGAAGTAGTCGCCGAAGCTGAAGTTGCCCAGCATCTCGAAGAAGGTGTGGTGGCGCGCGGTGTAGCCCACGTTCTCCAGGTCGTTGTGCTTGCCGCCGGCGCGGATGCACTTCTGCGCCGTGGCTGCGCGCGTGTAGGGCCGCTTGTCGAAGCCGAGGAACACGTCCTTGAACTGGTTCATGCCCGCGTTGGTGAACAGCAGCGTGGGGTCATCGCCAGGCACCACCGGGCTCGAGGCCACCACGGCGTGGCCCTTCGACTCGAAGAACTTCAGGAAGGTCTGGCGGATCTCGGCGGCTTTCATCGGGGCGTGCCCTGCGGTTAAGTGCTTGATTCAGCGGAACTTTTGATTATAGGAAAGGCCTCCTCGGGAGGCCCCTCCAAAGGTCAGGCCGCGGCGGTGTGCGACTGCAGGCGGATCTGCTCGGCCAGAAAGCGGTACAAGCGCTCGTCGTGGCTGAAGGCCACGTTGAAGCGCAGCCAGCCGGTGGTGTGCGGCTCCACCAGAAAGAGGTGGCCGGGGCCGAGCATGATGCCTTCCACGGCCGCACGCTGCGACAGCTCGGCGCTGTCGGGCAGGTCGGGGTGGCGGGCCCAGAGGTACATGCCGGCCTTGGGCTCATGGAACAGCTCGAAGCCCAGGGCGCCGAGCCTGGCCGACACCACGCCGTGCGCCACCGCCAGCCGGTCGCGCAGCGACTTCAGGTGCTTGCGCCAGCGGCCTTCGGTCAGCGCGCCGAAGGCCAGTCGCTCGGTGAGGTCGGACGAGGTGAGGCCGGAGATCATCTTCAGCTGCGCCAGCTCGTCGATCAGCTCCGGCCGCGCGACCAGGTAGCCCACGCGGATGTTGGGCGAGATGGTCTTGGAATAGCTGCCCACGTAGACCACCTGGCGCAACTGGTCCAGGCTGGCCAGCGAGGGGCGCGGCTCGGGGTCGAGGTCGGAATAGATGTCGTTTTCCACCAGCGTGATGCCGTTGGCCTCGGCCAGCTGCAGCACGCGGTACAGCTGGGCCAGCGGCGCCACCGAGTTGGTGGGGCTTTGCAGGCGCGGTTGGGTGAAGAAGGCCTTGGGCTTGTGCTCGGCGATCAGCGCTTCCAGTGTGGCCAAGTCGTAGCCGCCCGGCGTGCGCGGCACGCCGACCAGGCGCGCGCCCAGGAAGCGCAGCATGAACATCAGGTTGGGGTAGCCGGGGTCGTCCACCAGCACCGCATCGCCGGGCCGCACCAGCCGGCGGGCCGCCAGGTCCAGCGCCTGGCTGGAGCCCTGGGTTAGCAGCACCTGCTCGGCATTCACGCCGATCTGGTGCTCGGCCAGCGATTCGGCGATGAGCTGGCGCAGCGCCATGTGGCCGTGCGGCAGGCCGTAGCCGCCCAGCTCCACGCCGTCGCTGGCCAGGTGGCGCAGGCTGCGGCGCACGCCGTCCTCGAACAGCCAGTCGTGCGGCAGCCAGCCGCAGCCGGCCTTCAGCGCCAGGTTGCTGTTCTCGAAGATGTGCTTGAGGTACCAGCGCGCGTCGAAGCGCAGGTCGGCGCTGGGGGCGCCCGCAGCGGCCGCCTCACCGCTGCGGCGCTTGACGAAGAAGCCGGCATGCGCCTTCGAGGTGAGCCAGCCCTGCGCCACCAGCCGGTCGTAGGCTTCCACCACGGTGAACACGCTGACGCCGTGCGAGGCGGCGAAGCTGCGGATCGAGGGCAGCTTGGCGCCCGGCCGCAACGCTCCTTCGGCGATCAGGCGCCGGAAACCGTCAACGATCTGCGCCACCAGCGGGGTGGGCGCGTCGGGATGCAGGGTGAACATGGCGCTCTAGTGTGCATCGGATGCACCCGATCAGGGCTTTCATGTACAGGGCCTCGGACCTGCACAGTACACCCTGGACAGGCGGCCGCTGTATATGGCGGGCCGGCAGGCCACTGCCTACAGTCGCCTGCAACCGAAGTCGAAGCAGGAGATCCAGATGCACCGCGACCCGCAACTGAACAATGCCGCCCTGATGGCGCGCCGCCGTGCTGCCGTGGCCCGCGGGGTGGGCCAGGCGCACGAGATCTTCGTGGAGCACGCGCTCAACGCCGAGCTGTGGGACGTGGAGGGCCGGCGCTACATCGACTTCGCCGGCGGCATCGCGGTGCTGAACACCGGGCACTGCCATCCGGCGGTGATCGCGGCCGTGAAGGAGCAGCTCGACCGCTACACCCACACCTGCTTCCAGGTGGTGGCCTACGAGCCCTATGTGGAGCTGGCCGAGCGCCTCAATGCGCTGGCCCCCGGCCGGTTCGACAAGAAGACGCTGTTCCTCTCCACCGGCGCCGAAGCCGTGGAGAACGCAGTGAAGATCGCCCGCGCCCACACCCGGCGCGGCGGCATCATCGCCTTCACCGGCGGCTACCACGGCCGCACGCTGATGACGCTGGGCCTCACCGGCAAGATCGCGCCCTACAAGAGCGGCTTCGGCCCCTTCCCCGGCGAGGTGTTCCACGCGCTGTTCCCCAATCCGCTGCATGGCGTGAGCGTCGCCGACGCGCTGGCCTCGGTGGAAACCATCTTCAAGAACGACATCGAGCCCGACCGGGTGGCGGCGTTCATCCTGGAGCCGGTGCAAGGCGAAGGCGGCTTCTACGTGGCGCCGCCGGCGTTCGTGGGCGGGCTGAAGGCCATTGCCGAGCGCCACGGCATCCTGCTCATTGCCGACGAGGTGCAGACTGGCGCCGGCCGCACCGGCACCTGGTTCGCCAGCGAGCAATGGCCGGTGGCACCCGACCTGATCGCCACCGCCAAGTCGCTGGCTGGCGGCTTCCCGATTTCCGGCGTGGTGGGCCGCGCCGAGGTGATGGACGCGCCCGGCCCCGGCGGCCTGGGCGGCACCTACGCCGGCTCGCCGATCGGCTGCGCCGCCGCGCTGGCGGTGCTGAAGGTGTTCGAAGACGAGAATCTGCTGCAGCGCAGCCGCGACATGGGCGAGGCGCTCATCGCGGGGCTGAAGCGCATTGCCTCTCACGTGCCGTCCATCGGCGACGTGCGCGGGCTGGGGGCCATGGTGGCGATCGAGCTGTTCCAGGGCGGCGACACCTCGAAGCCCGACGCCGAGCTCACCAGGCGCGTGGTGGCCGAAGCCGCCAGGCGCGGGCTGATCCTGCTGTCGTGCGGCACGCACGGCAACGTGATCCGCATCCTGGTGCCGCTGACCGCCTCCGACACGCTGATCGCCGAGGGCCTGCAGATCCTGGCCGACAGCCTCGAAGCGGTGAAATGAAGGCCGTGGCCGCGCCCTCGCCCGCCTTGCAATCCGTGGCTTCGGCCGTGCCCGCCGAACCGCTGGTGCGCTTTCGCGGCGTGCAGAAGACCTATGACGGCGCGGTGCTGGTGGTGCACCAGCTCGACCTGGACATCCAGCGCGGCGAGTTCCTCACGCTGCTGGGCCCGTCCGGCTCGGGCAAGACCACCTGCCTGATGATGCTGGCCGGTTTCGAGTCGCCCACCGCGGGCGAGATCGTGCTCGATGGCCGGCCGATCACGCGCACGCCGCCGCACAAGCGCAACTTCGGCATGGTGTTCCAGAACTATGCGCTGTTCCCGCACCTGACCGTGGGGCAGAACGTGGCCTACCCGCTCACCGTGCGCAAGGTGGGCCAGGCCGAGCAGGCGCAGCGCGTGGCCAGGGCGCTGGACATGGTGCGCCTGCAGGGGCTTGCCGAGCGCTACCCCGCGCAGCTGTCGGGCGGCCAGCAGCAGCGCGTGGCGCTGGCCCGCGCGCTGGTGTTCGAGCCGCAGCTGGTGCTGATGGACGAGCCGTTGGGCGCGCTGGACAAGCAGCTGCGCGAGCACATGCAGATCGAGCTGAAGGAGCTGCACCGCCAGCTCGGCGTGACATTCGTCTATGTCACCCACGACCAGGGCGAGGCGCTGACCATGAGCGACCGCGTGGCGGTGTTCAACGACGGCAAGATCCAGCAGCTCGCGCCCGTGACGCAGATGTACGAGGCGCCGGCCAACCGCTTCGTGGCCGGCTTCATCGGCGACAGCACGGTGCTCAAGGGCACGGTGCGCGCGGCCGACCGCGAACGCTGCGGCTTCGTGCTGCCCGACGGCCGCGTGGTCACGGGCCTGAACATCAACGGCGCGAAGGTGGGCGACGCGGTGGAGGCCTGCATCCGGCCCGAGCGCATCGTGCTGCACCGCCAGCCCGGCGCCGAGCGCGCCAACGTGCTGCAGGCCACCGTGAGCGGCGCCATCTACTACGGCGATCACATGCGACTGCTGTGCACGGTGGGCGACTCGCAAGCCGAGGCCACCGTGAAGCTGCCGCTGTCCGCCGGCACGCCGCCGCAAGCCGGCGAGCCGGTGTGGCTGGAGTTCCCGCCCGAGTTCACCCGCGTCTATACGGCTTGATTTCCCCACTCACCCCAGAAGGAGTCCCGCAATGAAGAACAGCATCCTGGCCACCGCCGTCGTCGTTGGAGCGGGCATCGCGCTGCCGGCGCTGGCGCAGCAGCAGATCACCGTGGTGAACTTCGGCGGCGCCAACGCCAATGCGCAGAAGAAGGCTTTCTACGAGCCGTTCGAGAAGGCCGACGGCATCAAGGTGGTGCCAGTGGAATACAACGGCGAGCAGGCCAAGGTGAAGGCCATGGTGGAGACCAAGAAGGTCACCTGGGATGTGGTGGAAGTGGAAAGCCCCGACGTCACCCGCGGCTGCGACGAGGGCCTGTTCGAGAGGATCGACTGGGCCAAGGTGGGCAACAAGGCCGACTTCCAGCCAGCGGCCGTGCACGAGTGCGGCGTGGGCATCTTCGTGTGGTCCACCGTGATGGCCTACAACGGCGACAAGATCAAGGAGCGCCCCGCGAACTGGGCCGATTTCTGGGACTTGAAAAAGTACCCCGGCAAGCGCGGCATGCGCAAGGGCGCGCGCTACAACCTCGAGTTCGCGCTCATGGCCGACGGCGTGAAGCCGGCCGACGTGTACAAGGTGCTCGCCACCAAGGAAGGCGCCGATCGCGCGTTCAAGAAGCTCACGGAGCTCAAGCCGCACATCCAGTGGTGGGAGGCGGGCGCACAGCCGCCGCAGTTCCTGGTGGCCGGCGACGTGGCGCTGTCCACCGCCTACAACGGCCGCATCAGCGCCGCGCAGCGCGAAGGCAAGTACCTGCAGATCGCCTGGTACGGCGGCATCTACGACCTGGACTACTGGACCATCCCGCGCGGCACGCCAAACAAGGACGCGGCCTACAAGTTCATCAAGTACGCCAGCCAGCCCGACAACCAAGCCAAGTACGCCGAAGAAATCTCCTACGGCCCCACCAACGGCAAGGCGCTCGCGAAGCTGCACCCCAAGGTGCTGGCCAACCTGCCCACCGCGCCGGCCAACGCCAAGGACGCCGTGCAGTTCAACGTGAAGTTCTGGGCCGACCAGGGTGAAGAGCTCGAAAAGCGCTTCGCCTCCTGGGTCGCTCAATAAGCGATGACCACCCTCGCGGTTCCCCTGCCCGGCAGCGCGGCGCTGAAGCGCTCGCTGGCGCGCGCCGACCGGCTGCGCAAGCTGCGCGCCTTTGCGCTCACGCTGCCGCTGCTGGCCTTCTTGCTGCTGACCTTCCTGGTGCCCATTGGCGCGCTGCTCAAGCGCGCGGTGGAAAACCCGGAGGTGGCCGGTTCGCTGCCGCGCACCGGCCAGGCGCTGGAGCACTGGAACCGCGAGGAGACACCGCCGCCTTCGGCCTTTGCGGCGGTGGCGGCGGACCTGGCCGCCCTGCCCGACCGCGCCGACGCGGGCGCGCTGGCGCGGCGCCTGAACACCGAGGTGGCGGGTGCACGCTCGCTGATCCTCGGCACCTATCGCGCGCTGCCGTTCGACGGCTCGCCGGCCGAAGTGAAGGCCAAGATGCTCGCGCTCGACGAACGCTGGGCCGAGGCCAAGTACTGGCAGGCGATCGCAAAGAACGCCTCGCGCTGGACGCCCGACTACCTGCTGGCCTCGGTGGACCTGCGGCGCGGTGCCCGCGGCGAGGTCGAGCGCATGCCGCCCGACCAGCGCGTGTTCGCCCCCATCCTGGGGCGCACCTTCCAGATCAGCGCCGTCGTCACGCTGTTCTGCCTGCTGCTGGGCTACCCGCTGGCCTACTGGCTGAGCACGCTGCCGGCGCGCAAGGCCAACGTGCTGATGATCCTGGTGCTGGTGCCGTTCTGGACCTCGATCCTCGTGCGCGTGGCGGCCTGGATCGTGCTGCTGCAATCCGAAGGGCTGGTCAACGGCGCCTTGCGGGGCCTCGGCCTGATCGAGCAGCCGCTGCAACTGCTGTTCAACCGCACCGGCGTGGTGATAGCGATGGTGCACATCCTGCTGCCGTTCATGATCCTGCCGCTGTACAGCGTGATGAAGAGCGTGCCCGGCACCTACGTGCGCGCGGCGGTGTCGCTGGGCAGCACGCCGATGGCCGCGTTCTTCCGCGTGTACGTGCCGCAGACCTACCCTGGCATCGGTGCCGGTGCGCTGCTGGTGTTCATCCTCAGCATCGGCTACTACGTGACGCCGGCGCTGCTGGGCGGCGCCGACGACCAGATGCTCAGCTACTACATCGCGCAGTACACCAACGTCAACATCAACTGGGGCATGGCCTGCGCGCTTGGGGCGCTGCTGCTGGCCGCGACGCTGGTGCTGTATGCGGTGTACCGCCGCATCGTGAAGTCGGAGCTCAGCCTGGGATGAGTGCCATGTTCGCAAGCTTCAAACCCCAGTTTCCCGCCTACGCCACGCCGCTGGACAAGACGCTGTGGTGGGCCTTTCGCGGCCTGTGCGCCGGCGTGCTGGCGTTCCTGTTGCTGCCGGTCCTGGTGATCGTGCCGCTGTCGTTTTCCGACAGCACCTTCCTGATCTACCCGATCACCGGCTGGTCGCTGCGCTGGTACGAAAACCTCTTCGGCTCGGCGGAGTGGCTGCGCGCCGCGAAGAACAGCTTCATCGTCGCGCCCGCGGCGACGCTGATCGCCACCGTGCTCGGCACCATGGCGGCCGTGGGCCTGGCGCGCGCGCAGTTTCCGTTCAAGGGCCTGCTGATGAGCGTGCTGATCGCGCCGATGGTGGTGCCCATCGTGGTGGTAGGCGTGAGCACCTATCTCTTCTTCGCCAACCTCGGCCTGGCCGACAGCTACACCGCGCTGATCCTCGTGCATGCTGCGCTGGGTGCGCCCTTCGTGCTGACCACCGTGCTGGCCACGCTGCAGGGCTTCAACCAGAACCTGGTGCGCGCATCCTTGAGCCTCGGCGCCAGCCCCTTGAGCACCTTCTTCCGCGTGACGCTGCCGGTCATCGCGCCGGGCGTGGTCTCGGGGGCGCTGTTCGCCTTTGCCACCTCGTTCGATGAGGTGGTGGTCACGCTGTTCCTCGCCGGCGCCGAACAGGTGACGCTGCCGCGGCAGATGTTCACCGGCATCCGCGAGAACATCTCGCCCACCATCGCCGCCGTGGCCACGCTGCTGATCGTGTTCACCACCAGCCTGCTGCTGGTGCTCGAATGGCTGCGCGGGCGCCGTCGCTGAAACGCCATGGACAAGAACCAGCCCCTGAGCGGCAACGCGATGCCGCGTTTTGCCGGCCCGGCGACGATGATGCGGCTGCCTTCCGCGCCCTCGGCGCAGGGCCTCGATGCCGCCTTCATCGGCGTGCCGCTGGACACCGGCACCTCCAACCGGCCTGGCGCGCGCTTCGGCCCGCGCCAGATCCGGGCCGAGTCGGCCTTGCTGCGTCCCTACAACATGGCCACCGGCGCGGCGCCCTTCGACACGCTGCAGGTGGCCGACCTGGGCGACGTGGCGGTCAACCCGTACTCGCTGGAGAAGTCGGTCGCGATCGTCGAGCGCTTCTACGGCGAGGTGCTGGCCGCCGGCTGCAAGCCGCTCACGCTGGGCGGTGACCACACGATCGCGCTGCCTATCCTGCGCGCGCTCGCCCGCCGCCACGGCCCGGTGGCGCTGGTGCATGTGGATGCCCATGCCGACATCAACGACACCATGTTCGGCGAGCCCATCGCGCACGGCACGCCGTTCCGCCGAGCGGTCGAAGAAGGCCTGCTCGCCTGCGACAAGGTGTGGCAGATCGGCTTGCGCGGCACCGGCTATGCTGCCGATGACTTCGATTGGCCCCGCTCGCAGGGCTTCACCATCGTGCAGGCGCACGAGGTCTGGTACCGCTCGCTGGCGCCTCTGATGGATGAGCTGCGCTTGCGCCTCGGCGCCGAACACCCGGTGTACCTGAGCTTCGACATCGACGGCATCGACCCTGCCTTCGCCGGCGGCACCGGCACGCCGGAAATCGGCGGCCTGACGGTGCCGCAGGCGCTGGAAGTCATTCGTGGCTGCAGGGGCTTGAACCTCGTCGGTGGCGACCTGGTCGAGGTGGCGCCACCCTATGACCCATCGGGCAACACGGCGCTGCTGGCGGCCAACCTGCTGTACGAAATGCTGTGCGCGCTGCCCGGCGTACGCTATCGCTGAACACCGCAAAAAAGGACCCTCGATGGACATGAAGACCTCCCCGCTCGCGACGCTGACCGATGCCTCGCTGCTGAAGACCCACGCATTGATCGGCGGCGAATGGCAGCCCGGCAGCGCGCGCTTCGACGTGCACGACCCGGCCACCGGCCACAAGCTCGCCGACGTGGCCAACCTCGGCGCCGCCGAGACCGAACTGGCGCTGCAGGCGGCCAACGCGGCCTGGCAGCCTTGGGCCAGGAAGACCGCCAAGGAACGCGGCGCGATCCTGATGAAGTGGTTCCAGCTGCTGCACCAGCATGCCGACGACCTCGCGCGCATCATGACCGCCGAACAAGGCAAGCCGCTGGCAGAGGCCAAGGGCGAAGTGACCTACGGCGCCAGCTTCATCGAATGGTTCGCCGAAGAAGCGCGCCGGGTCTACGGCGAGACCATTCCCACCACCGACCCGAACAAGCGCTACCTGGTGATCAAGCAGCCGATGGGGGTGTGTGCGGCCATCACGCCGTGGAACTTTCCGATCGCGATGATCACGCGCAAGGTCGCGCCGGCGCTGGCCGCCGGCTGCCCGGTGGTGATCAAGCCGGCCGAGGCCACGCCGCTGTCGGCATTGGCGGTGGCCGAGCTGGCCCAACGCGCCGGCATGCCGGCCGGCGTGTTGAACGTGATCACGGCCGACGCCCAGCGCTCCATCGAGGTCGGCAAGGTGCTGTGCGAGAGCGACCTGGTGCGGCACCTGTCCTTCACCGGCTCCACCGAAGTGGGCCGCATCCTGATGCAGCAGTGCGCGCCCACGATCAAGAAGCTGAGCCTCGAGCTGGGCGGCAACGCGCCCTTCATCGTGTTCGATGACGCGGACCTCGACAGCGCGGTCGAAGGGGCGCTGGCCAGCAAGTACCGCAACGCCGGCCAGACCTGCGTCTGTGCCAATCGGCTGTATGTGCAGGACGGCATCTACGACGCCTTCGTCGCCAGGCTCGCCGAAAGGACCAAGGGCATCAAGGTGGGCAACGGCTTCGAGCCCGGCGTGAACCAGGGGCCGCTGATCGACGAGCAGGGCCTGCAGAAGGTGGAGCGCCACGTGGCCGACGCGGTGGCCAAGGGCGGCCGCGTGCTCGCCGGCGGCCAGCGCATCGGCGAGCGCTTCTTCGAGCCCACGGTGATCGCCAACGCCAGCGCCGACATGCTGTGCGCACGCGAGGAAACGTTCGGCCCGGTGGCGCCGGTATTCCGCTTCAAGACCGAGGAAGAAGCGATCCGCCTGGCCAACGACACCGAGTTCGGCCTGGCCAGCTACTTCTACAGCCGCGACATCGGCCGCATCTTCCGCGTCGGCGAAGCGCTGGAGTACGGCATGGTGGGCGTGAACACCGGCCTGATCTCGACTGCCGAGGTGCCTTTTGGCGGCGTCAAGCAGTCCGGCCTGGGGCGTGAAGGCGGCCGCCAGGGCATCGAGGACTACCTCGAAGTGAAGTACCTCTGCCTCGGCGACGTTCAGAAGTAGATCAAGCGCGCGTCAGGCCGGCGAACCGTCGTCGTCGTTCGCGGCCTGCGGCAGTCCGCCCAGCTCGCCATGGTTGGCAAAGCCGGCGCGGCCCACGGCCGGCGTCATCGCGGCGGTGCCGCTGGCCTTGCGCAGCAGCATGTCGGCCTGCTTGCCGTCGGCGGGGTACAGGGCCGTGCCCACGCTCACCGCCACCCCCACGTTCTGCCCGGTGACGCTGAACGGCTGGTGCAGCGCGCCCACCAGCTTCTGCGCCACGCGGTGCGCATGCAGCGGCTCCTCGATGGCCGACAGCAGCACCGCGAAGGCATCCCCGCCCAGCGAGGCCACCACGTCGCTGGCGCGCACCCCCGCGCGCAGCCGCACCGCCACCTTGCGCCGCAGCACGTTGGCCGACTCGCGGCCCAGGCGCTTCTCGGTGGTGGCCAGGCCCTCGATGCGCAACACCAGCAAGGCCATGGGCGACGGCTCGCGCTCGCGCAGCGCCAGCAGGTGGCTCATGTGCTCGACGAGCTGCGCATGGTTGGGCAGGCCAGTGGCCAGGTCGGTGGCATAGGCCTTGCGCGCCTCGCGCTCCAGGCGCTTGCGCTCCACCGCGAGCCGCAGCGCCCGCGCCAGGGCCTCGGGCTGCAGCGCCACGGCGCCGGACACCAGATCTTGCACACCCTGGGCCAGCAGGCGGGCCGCGGCTTCGGGCACCGGCGTCTCGGCCACCAGCACGACCGCCGTGTTGAGCGCCGCTTGCGACAGGCCCGGCCAGTGCGACACGGGCAGGCCGGCGAGCAGTGCATCCACCGGCGCCTCGGCCAGCCGCCGGGCCGCGCTTTGCTGGTCGCTGCAGCGCTCCAGCACGAACGGTCCCCATGCCGAGGACTCGCCGGAGGCTTCCAGCGCGGGCAGCGCCCCCGCCCAGGCATCGTCGTCGCCCGGCATCACGACGCACAGCACACGCAGCCCCGGCGGGGCGGAAGACGGAACCGAACTCACATTGCGCTCCCTCAAGATGGCACGCTGCCTATAATCTGCCCCTTGCGCGGGTGTAGTTCAATGGTAGAACGCCAGCTTCCCAAGCTTGATACGAGGGTTCGATTCCCTTCACCCGCTCCACTGCATCATTCTGCGGACTTCCGCAGAAGTCCAAGAGAGTCTGCAAGTCGTTGCCACACAAGGACTTTTCCTCTCTTTGACGTTCTGCCGCGGTCCACTGCGATCCATCTACAGCCGGGACTTTTAAGTCCACAAACAAGTCCATTTTTGCGGGCGCGGCTGATTCCGGATTGTTGATGGAGGGGCGAGGTCGACGTGACCAGCATCTGGTTCCTGACTCATGTTCAGGAGCAAGAGCATGGCACTCTCAGACCTGGCCGTTCGACAGGCCAAGGCAACTGGCAAGGCATACACCCTCCCTGACTTGGATGGCCTCTCCCTGGCCGTCACGGCTGCAGGGGGCAGGACTTGGCACTTCCGCTACTACTGGGCGGGCAAGCAGAAGCGGATGTCGCTCGGCACCTACCCGGAGGTGACGCTTCGCGAGGCCCGCAGCCTGCGCGACGAAGCGCGCGCCCTGCTGGCCAAAGGCACCAATCCTCGCGTTCACCGCAAGCAGAAGCGCACCGCTGTCCGGCTCGCCGACGAAAACACCTTCGAGGCGGTGTATCGCAAGTGGCTCAAGCATCGCGGGCTCAGCCTCAAGGAAGGCCGGCAGACGACCCTCTCGATACTTCCGCGCATCTTCGACAAAGATGTGCTGCCCGCCCTGGGCAAGCGGTCGATCTATGAGATCAAGCGTCCCGACCTCTTGGAGGTGATCGCCAAGATCGAGAAGCGCAGGGCGCTCTCCGTCGCCGAGAAAGTCAGGACGTGGTTCAACCAACTGTTCCGCTACGCGCTGGTGATCGTGCCGGGCCTGGAGCAGAACCCCGCCTCCGATCTCGATGTGGTGGCGCTGCCGCTGCCACCCGTCAACCACAACCCGTTCCTGCGCATGGCCGAGCTGCCGAAGCTGTTGCAGCGGCTGCGCAGCTATCGCGGCAGGCGGCAGACCCAGCTCGGGCTGCGGCTATTGCTGCTGACCGGCGTGCGAACCGGCGAGCTGCGACAGGCGATGCCGGATCAATTCGATCTGGACCGTGGGTTGTGGATCATCCCGCCCGACGTCGTGAAGCAACTCCAGTTGGATATGCGCAAGAAGCGGCAGCAGGCGAAGGACATCCCGCCCTACATCGTGCCGCTGTCGATTCAGGCCATGGAGATCGTCCGGCACCTGCTCGATGAGTTCAAGCCGGCCCAGCGCCACCTGTTCCGGCACGACAGCGACTTGAAGAAGCGCATCAGCGAGAACACCCTCAATGGTGCCCTCAAGCGCATGGGCTATCAGGAACGCCTGACCGGACACGGCATCCGCGGCACGATGTCCACTGCGCTCAACGAGATCGGCTACCCGAAAGTCTGGGTGGATGCACAGCTCTCGCACGTCGATCCCAACAAGGTCAGCGCGACCTACAACCATGCCGAGTACGTGGAGCAGCGTCGCCGCATGATGCAGGACTGGGCCGATCGGCTCGACCTCTTCGAGCAGAACCAGGTCGAGGCGGCCAGCATGCCCCTCACCGTGCATCTGGAAGGCGTGCCCGCATTCCCGAGTGAGCAAACCGCAAACGCCCCCTCTACGCCGGTTGCTGCTTCGCCAATCCTGCTCGTGACAAAGCCGGGTGACGCCATGCCGTTGGTTTCTGCCGCCGCACATCGGCTGCCGGCGGTTCCGCCCCCTCGATCGGCCGCGCCGCTGGTGCCTTCGGACATTCAGCGCGAGCGGATGGAGCTGTTCGATGTCTTCGAAGCGCCGCACAACCTTCCCGTCGCTGCGTTTGCCAAGATGGCAGGCAAATCCCGCAGGTGGATCAGCTACGAGATCAAGGCGGGCAACTTGCTGGCTTTGAACGTAGGCAACCGCGGCCAGCGCGTGCCGGACTGGCACCTCGACCCACTCAAGCACGAGCTGATCCAGTCCGTCCTGAAGCTGACCAGGGATGCGGACCCTTGGCAGATCTACCATGCACTGCTGCAACCGCGCTCGATGCTGCGGGGGCGTTCGGCACTGGAGGGCGTGACTGCCAGCAATCTCGACAAGCTCGCCATGGCAGTGAGCACGGCCGTGAAGGAAAGCGAATGGACCCCGCCGCGAGTCGGGGTCGCCTAGCAGGGGAAGCCACAGAATTTGGGAAAAATCGTACGCTAAACGCCAGCGCTGGCCTCGTCTCGGGTGCTGACGGTATGGCAAGAACAATTCACGAGCCCTTGAAGAATGCCGCACGCCTCGACGGGTCGTGCGCCGGCGCACTTTTCACGCAAGGCCGTCAAATGCAGCCTTAGCTGCAACAACGCCTCGACCCGCGCCTCCACCTGCCGGATATGGTCATCCAGCAGGGCATTCACTTTTCCGCAATCCTGGGTGGGGCTGTCCCACAGGTTCAGTAAGGTCCGAATCTCGCCCAGCGACATGTCCAGCGAACGGCAGTGGCGAATGAACTGCATGCGCTTGACTTGCTCCTCGCCGTACAGCCGATAGTTCCCGCTGCTTCGCGCCGGCTCAGGCAATAGCCCTTCCTTTTCGTAGTAACGAATGGTCACGACCTCGCATCCCGTGCGCTGCGCCAGTTCGCCGATCCTGATTTCCATGCTGGTCCTCCAATGCTTGACCCTATAGCCACTATAGGGATTTTAATGCATTTGAACGAATGACGACGCCGAGGAATTGCTATGAGTTGCGGATCAAGCGGGTACGGTTGTGCTGATGCTCCCGTTCTCAAATCAGAAACACAGACCAGCGCCACTACCGGGGTGGCGGTTGCCGTCTATCACATCGAGAACATGGACTGCCCCACGGAAGAAGCGCTGATCCGGGGCAAGCTGGGCGGCGTGCCCGGCGTGGTGGAGCTCGATTTCAACCTGATGCGGCGCACCTTGACCGTGCGGCACACCCTGGCGTCGTTGGCCCCCGTGGAACAAGCCTTGGCGGCTGTCGATATGCAGGCGGTGCGACAGGACGACCGCTCGGCGGTGCAGACCACCCGCCTTGCCATCGCCAAGATGGATTGTCCGTCCGAGGAGGCGCTGATCCGCAGCAATCTCGCCACGCTGGCCGGTGTGATCGATCTCGACTTCAACCTGATGCAACGCACGCTCACCGTGCGCCATGCCCCAGCCGTGCTGCCTGACGTGCTGGGTGCTCTGCAATCGCTCGGCTTCGAGGCCCAAGTGCTCGAAGAAGCCAACCGCACGCCTGCGTCATCAGCACCGGGGCAGACCACGACCCATTGGTGGCCGCTCGGCATCTCGCTAGTCGCCGCTGTTGCGGCGGAGGCCGTGTACTGGCTCCAAGGCGGCAATCATTGGTCGGTGATGGTTCTGGCTCTGGTCGCCATCCTCACCGGTGGCCTGTCCACCTACAAGAAAGGATGGATTGCCCTCAAGAACCGCAACCTCAACATGAACGCCCTGATGTCGATTGCCGTCACCGGGGCCATGTTGATCGGGCACTGGCCGGAGGCGGCGATGGTGATGGTGTTGTTCGCTTTGGCCGAGGTCATCGAGGCCAAGTCGCTGGACCGCGCCCGCAACGCCATCGCGGGGCTGCTCGATCTGGCCCCGGAGCGAGCCACGGTGCAACAGCCTGATGGCTCATGGCGCGAGGTGGATGCCAAGCAGGTTGCGATCGGCAGCCGGGTGCGAGTGCGGCCTGGCGAACGCATCGCCCTCGATGGGGAGGTCGTAGAAGGCCGCTCGACCGTGAACCAAGCGCCGATCACCGGGGAGAGTCTGCCCGTCGACAAGGGCCTAGGCGATCCCGTCTTTGCGGGTTCCCTCAACGAGTCAGGCTCGTTCGAGTACCGTGTCACGGCGCTGGCGAACAACTCCACGCTGGCCCGCATCATTCATGCGGTGGAGGCCGCACAAGGCAGCCGCGCGCCGACCCAGCGCTTCGTGGATCAGTTCGCGCGCTGGTACACGCCCGCCGTATTCGCCTTGGCCGTGGTCGTCGCACTGGTGCCGCCGCTCTTTGTGGGAGCGGCATGGCTGGATTGGATCTATCGGGCGCTGGTTTTGCTGGTGATCGCCTGCCCGTGCGCGCTGGTGATTTCGACACCCGTCAGCATCGTCAGCGGGTTGGCCGCAGCGGCACGCCACGGCATTCTCATCAAGGGCGGCGTGTATTTGGAAGAGGGCCGCAAGCTGCGCTGGCTGGCCTTGGACAAGACCGGCACCATCACCCACGGCAAGCCCGCGCAGACCGACTTCGTTGCCTTGGGTAACGCTTCGCCCCAGCACGCCCGTAGTCTCGCGGCCAGCCTGGCCAGCCGCTCCGACCATCCGGTGTCCAAGGCAATCGCGCAAGCCGCCCTTGCCGACGGCGTGGCGCTGCGCGAAGTCGCGGAATTCGCCGCATTGCCCGGCCGAGGCGTGCGCGGCGTGATCGACGGAGTGGCCTATCACCTCGGCAACCATCGGATGCTCGACGAGCTGGGACATTGCTCCCCCGCAATGGAACAACGCATCACCGCACTGGAAGCCGAGGGTAAGACGGCGGTGATGCTGGTGGAGCCCGAGGGCGTGCAGGCGCTCATGGCAGTGGCCGACACCATCAAGGACAGCAGCCGGAGCGCCGTGGCCGAACTGCACGCGCTGGGCATCCAGACCATGATGCTGACCGGCGACAACCCACACACCGCCAAGGCGATTGCCACACAGGCCGGGATCGACCGCGCACAAGGCAACCTGCTCCCCGATGACAAACTGCGCGAGATCGAAGCGCTTGCCCAGTCCGGCGGGGTCGGCATGGTCGGTGATGGAATCAACGACGCTCCGGCGTTGGCTCGTGCCGACATTGGCTTCGCGATGGGCGCGGCGGGCACCGACACGGCCATCGAGACGGCCGACGTGGCGCTGATGGACGATGACCTGCGCAAGATTCCGACCTTCGTGCGGCTGTCCCGCACCACGGCACAGGTGCTCACACAGAACATCGCGCTTGCGCTGGGCATCAAGGCCGTGTTCCTGGTGCTCACCTTCACCGGCCACGCGACCATGTGGATGGCGGTGTTCGCCGACATGGGAGCTAGCCTGCTGGTGGTGGGCAATGGCTTGAGGCTGCTGCGCCGATGAGTTGGAAATTCGTGCTGTATGACTGGGCCGGTCTGAATCTCGCGCTATTTCAAGCGATCAATGCTGGGACGCCCGCAGTGCTGTGGCCGCTGGCGTCGCTCTTCAGCCTAATCGGCAGCTACTGGACCGCGCCCCTAACCGTACTGGGCCTATGGGCATGGTCAAAGGCATCTTCCGATCCGGCCCGCGTTCGGCTAGTGCGGAGCCGTTTGTTGCACTTCGGCGTCGCGTTCTTGCTGGCCTTGGCGGCGGCGTCGGCCTTGAAGTGGTGGCTCGACTTTCCGCGCCCGCATGCGGTGCTGGGCGCAGCGGTGCATGTCATCGGCGCTGTGGAGCTGCATTACAGCCTGCCCAGCGGGCACGCGACCTACGCGGCGCTGGTGGCCGCTGCGTTGTGGCCGCTGCTGGCCTGGCGCGGTCGCGGTTGCCTGTTGATGTATGCCGCCCTGGTTGGCTGGTCACGCATGGCGGCAGGTATGCACTTCCCGGGCGACGTGCTGGCAGGCTGGGGGCTGGGCTTGGGCTGCACCGTGCTCTCGCGGTGGCTGATCTCGTTCGCCACTGCGGCGCGCGCAAAGGGGCTGCTCGCGCCGGCCTTGCCGTGGTACGGGGTGGCTGCGGCAGCGGTTGCTGCTGATCAGGCAGCCAAGCTCTCGATCGAACGGGCGTTCGTCTATGGCAAACAGGTCGAGATCACGCCGTTCTTCAACCTCGTGCATGTGCTCAATCCGGGCGCCGCGTTCAGCTTTTTGGCCGGAGCGAGTGGCTGGCAACGTTACTTCTTCATCACGTTAGGACTGCTCGTCGCGGTCTGGCTCATCCGACAACTGAAGCAGACGCTGCCGCGCTTCGAAGCCGTCGGCTACAGCCTCATTCTTGGCGGGGCACTTGGCAACGTGGTGGATCGCCTGCTGCGCGGTCAGGTTGTGGACTTCCTCGACTTCCACTGGCAGGGCATGCACTGGCCCGCGTTCAACCTCGCCGATGTTGCGATCTCCATCGGAGTCGGCTGTTTGATCGCTAGGTTCCTTGAAATTCGAGACAAGGGTAACAAGGGTAGATTGTTGTCAGGATGAGCTGCGACGCAGGCGCTGCGCGACTCCGGCAACGGGATCGACGACGGGTTGCTGCAATACCTGTCGCCGCTGGGCTGGGAGCACATCAATTTGATCGGCGACTACGTATGGCGGCAGAGCCGGAGGGCCGAAGACGTGCAGTTCCGGCCGTTACGCATCAATGGGAAGGCCAGCGCATCAGTCAGGACACCAAGCGCGCGCGGCGGGCGAATCTTGCCTGGGTGTCCGACAAGGTAGCGTTGCGGCGGAGCAGGTAAGCCATCACGATCATTGGTGCGCCGGCCAGCGGCCGTACGGCGATGCCTCGGCGTAGGTAGCTCGCCAGTCTCGCGGCAGGCGCAATGGCGATCCCGTACCCGGCAGCAACCAGCGTCATCGCCACATCGAATGTCTCCACCGTTTGCTCCCGCTCCTGCAGCGCGTTTTCGAACACGCGCTGCACGGTCACGCGCCATGGTTCATCGGCCGTGGACTGCGAGCAGATCAAGGGCTGCTTGAGCACTTCCTCGCACGGCACTTCACGGTAGGCCAGCAGGTGGGAGCGCTTGGCCACGGCGACCGCCAGCGTGTCATGCCACAGCGGCTCGCATATCCAGCCAGGCCACTGCCGGGCAGCCGCAGACAAGGCGAAGTCGAAGCCGTCGCCCGGCAGCTCCGCGCCTCGACCGGGATCTGTCCATCCGGCCAGGACGGCATGAGTCTCCGGCTCTTCGGCGCGCTGCAGGGCGAGCACGTCGGCGAGCTGGGGAGGCACCCATTCGCCGAGGACGGCCATGCGAATTTCGGCGGTGATGTCACTCGATTCCACGTCCAGCTCCCCCCAGGCGGTGAAGTCGTGGCAACTGATCTCGAAGTCGTTGAATGAGTTAAGTTTAACGTGGTTTAAATCGTGACCGTGTTCGACGCTCTTGGCAATGCCAAAGCGTTCGATCCAAAGGGGCCGCCCCACCGGCACCACTACCTACGAAGCGGAACCAGCCATCGCGTTTGGGGCTGCCGTGCGGGAAGAAAGAACCAACCAGGGCATCGCTCAGGAAACGCTGGCCCACATGGCCGGCATCGAACGGTCGCACATGGGCAAGATCGAGCGCGGCGAGCATGTCCCCACGCTCCCTCTCATCCTCAAGATTGCCCGTGCGCTGAAATGCAGTTCCGCCCACTTGATGACTCTGACCGAAGCCAAGCTGGCGGAGTCGGCCCCATCCGCAGATTGAAGCCGGCCCGCACAGCGGTCGCATGCCTACGCCTGATCGTCGTCCTTGGCCCCAAGGGCTGAATCTTCGCGCTTTGCGGCCTCGTTGAGGAGCCGCAGGTATGGGTTGTCTGGCGGCGTCTCCTGGAACAGCGCATCCGGGCTGACGAGCAGGTAGCCGTGCAGCCGGCGCGACTTGCGCGGCCCCGTGACTTCGCAGGTCCAGATGTTCAGCCCGCTCGGCTGCTTGCGGTGCTGTCCCAACTTCTCGAAGCGCTTCTGCACCCACTGCCACCCCTCCAGCTTCTCCTGCTTGGCCAGCGCGGCGACTTGAAGGTACTCCTGCGCGTAGCGCTGGAACACGCCGGGGCTGACGAGATAGGTCGTACCGGCGACGGTATGCACCAGGGCCTTGGCGTCGTTGATGATGAGCTTGCGCGTCTGGACGCTCTGACGCAGCCAGGCCATGAAGTGCGCCCCAGAGGGCTCCGCGCGATCCTGGGAAGGCGCGAGGCTCATCTGCGGCGGGGGCATGGTCGAAGGGGCCGGCTTGGGCTCGGCAACAGGGGAACTCGGGGTCTCCGGCGCGGTGGGTGGAGCGGTGTCGCCCAGCAGGTCGAGCAGCGCTGCGACGCCGGTGTCCATGGCTGCGGATGCGATCGGCGCCGCGCTCGCGGGTGCAGCTTCGGTGCCTTCCACGCGCGGCCCATCAGCCACCGCCGGCGCCTGCGGCGTCGGCTCCGCTTGTTCCTCTTCGACCTGCACACGGCCTGCGAACGGCGCCGGCCGGTCGGCGGCATCCCAGATCATCGCCGGCGAGAGCTTCAGGAAGGTGAAGGCGTGCGACCAGCCGGCGTCGCTGGTGACGGTAGCCTTCCAGATCGCCTTGCCATCCGGCGTCGGTTGCACGATGCCGTGATCCTGCAGCACGTTGAACACCGCCGTATTGCTGGCCGGGATGCCGTCGATGCCCTGTGACAGCAGATGTGCGCGCAGCTTGTCGGAGACAGTCTTGCTCACCAGCCACAAGGCGTCTTGGGTCAGCCAACCGTCCGCCGGGCCGGCCTGGTTCAACTTGAACGCTTCCTTGAGCAGGTAGCGCAAGCCGTCGAGCAATTTGCGTTGCAGCGCATGCTTGGGCGCCGCCAGCGCCTTGCTGGGATCGCCGCCGAGTTCCTGGGCGACCGATGCCTGGTCGGCCTGCACGACCAGCTCGCCGAGCGTGCCGGAGTGCTCGTACTGGCCGGCCAGCACGTACAGCAGCGCGGCCCAGAGGTCGGGATAGCCGCTGAGCCAGTCGAAGATGTCCCGATCGAGAAGGCGCGCGTAGAGCAGCCCGGTGGCGGCGCTGTGCAGGCGGTACTCACGCTCCTTTCGGTAACGGAAGCGGTAGGGCTTTCGCAGTGGGCCGTGCCAGGGATGCCAGACGCTGCCGTCGGCATGCTCGACGTGCAGATCGACCGCAATCTTGCCGATGTCGTGCAGCAGGGCCGCGTAGGCCGTGCCTGCGGTCCAGGCCTCGGCCTGGGCCGCCTGTGCCTCCGGCGTGACGCCCGCAGGCAGCAGGTATGACTGCCGCAGCTTCAGCGCATAGGCGACGATCTCCAGGCCGTGGTCCAGCATGCCGCCCGGATAGGCATGGTGGTGGTTCTCGGAGGCCGGGAACTGCTGGACCAGCTCGGCGTAGCGCTCCAGTGGGGCGAGGTAGAGCGTGGCGAACTGCCGGCGCGAGAGCGATGTGCGCTGCCAGATGTGTTCCAGCAGTTTCTGCCGGC
>JBFLWE010000010.1:0-88414 GCA_040758375.1 Pseudomonadota bacterium | reverse complement strand
GTTCAGCACTCGACGATGTTGACCGCGAGGCCGCCGCGGGCGGTCTCCTTGTACTTGACCTTCATGTCGGCGCCGGTCTCGCGCATGGTCTTGATCACCTTGTCCAGGCTCACATGATGCGTGCCGTCGCCGCGCAGCGCCATGCGCGCGGCATTGATGGCCTTCACCGACGCGATGGCGTTGCGCTCGATGCAGGGGATCTGCACCAGGCCGCCCACCGGGTCGCAGGTGAGGCCCAGGTGGTGCTCCATGCCGATCTCGGCGGCGTTTTCCACCTGCTCCGGCGTGCCGCCCATCACCGCGGCCAGTGCGCCGGCGGCCATCGAGCAGGCCACGCCCACCTCGCCCTGGCAGCCCACCTCGGCGCCGCTGATCGAGGCGTTCTCCTTGTAGAGGATGCCGATGGCCGCGGCGGTGAGCAGGAAGTCGATCACACCGCGGTCGTTCGCGCCCGGCACGAAGCGGGCGTAGTAGTGCAGCACCGCCGGCACGATGCCGGCCGCGCCGTTGGTGGGCGCGGTGACCACCCGGCCGCCGGCGGCGTTTTCCTCGTTGACGGCCAGAGCGTAGAGGTTCACCCAGTCCATCACCTGCAGCGGATCCTTCAGCGCCGCTTCCGGGTTGCTGGTGAGCTGGCGGTACAGGTCGGCGGCGCGGCGGCGCACCTTGAAGCCGCCGGGCAGCGTGCCCTCGGTGCGGCAGCCGCGCGTCACGCAGTCCTGCATCGCCTTCCAGATGCGCATCAGGCCGGCGTCGATCTCGGTGTCGGTGCGCCAGTGGCGCTCGTTGCGGCGCATGATCTCGGCGATGCTGCAGCGCTCGCGTCGCGTGAGCTCCAGCAACTCGGCCCCGCTGTGGAAGGGGTAGGGCAGCACGGTGGTGTCGGGCGCGATCGTCTTCTGCTTCGTGCCGTCGGCCGCCACCTCCTCGCTGACCACGAAGCCGCCGCCTACCGAGTAGTACACCTTGGCCAGCACCTCGGCGGCCTCGTCGTCGAACGCGGTGAGCCGCATGCCGTTGGCATGGAAGGGCAGCGTCTCGCGGCGCAGGAACACCAGGTCCTGCACCTCGTCGAAGCGTATCGGTCGCTGGCCCAGCAAGGCCAGTTCGCCGCTGGCGCGCACGTCCTGCAGCAGCAGCGGCACCGCGTCCACGTCCACCGCGTCGGGCTCATGCCCCATCAGCCCCAGCAGCACCGCCTTGTCGCTGCCGTGGCCCTTGCCGGTGGCGCCCAGCGAGCCGTAGAGCTGGCACTGCACACGCGCCGCGCGGTCCAGCAGGCCTTCGTGCTGCAGCCGCAAGGCAAACATGCGCGCGGCGCGCATCGGGCCGACGGTGTGGCTGCTGCTCGGGCCGATGCCGATCTTGAACAGATCGAATGCTGAAACTGCCATGAAGGTCTCCGTATGTCAGCGTGCCTGCAGTGCGGATTGCATTGCGGCGATCACCCGCTGTCTGATCGACTCGTGTGTGAGTCCATCGACATGCTGTGTTTGTTGGACTTCCAGCCACTGCTTCGGTTCGGGCGCCGCGGCGTACAAGGCTTTTCCGTGTGCAATCGGCACGACGGCATCGTCGGCGCTGTGCAGCACGAACAGCGGCACCGGCAGGCGGCGGATCACCGTGACCGGGTCCTTGTCATGGCCGGGCAGCAGCCGCAGGGCCGCGGGAGCCACCCAGCCCAGCCAGCTGCCGCGCACCGCGTCGCGCGCAATGCCGCGGTAGCTGCTGAACGGGCAATCGAGCACCAGCAGCTTCACGCCCGCAGGGTCGGCGGCCACCACGCGCACCGCGGTGGCGCCGCCCAGGCTTTGCCCCAGCACCACCAGCTTGTGCGCGTCCACGCCCGGCTGTCGCTTCAGCCAGGCCAGGGCCGCGAGGCCGTCGGCCACCACGCCGTCGAGGCTGGGCTCGCCGTCGGACTTGCCGAAGCCGCGGTAGTCGAAGGTCAGCAGGTTGAAGCCTGCATGCGGCACCCAGGCCACCAACGGCAGGTGGTTGGAGATGTTGGCCGCGTTGCCGTGCAGGTGCAGCACAGTGCCGAGCGCCGGTCCCACGGCGGGCAGCCACCAGCCGTGCAGCTGGCTGCCCTCGGGCCCGGGGATCGTGACGTCCAGGGCCTTCAGGCCAAACTGCGCGGGCGTGGTGTATGCCGTGCGGTCGGGGTAGAAGAACTGGCGCTCCACACACCCCGCCAGCGCCGCCAGCCAGGCCATCAGCAGGACGAACGCGGCGAGGCGTTCAGCTCTCCAGCTCGCTGGTGGGGATGCAGGCGCAGAAGAGATTGCGGTCGCCATACACGTTGTCCACCCGGCCCACCGGCGACCAGTATTTCTGCCTGCGCAGGCTGGCCACCGGATACGCGGCTTCCTCGCGGGTGTAGGCGTGCTTCCACTCGCCCTTGAGCAGCGCCTCGGCGGTGTGCGGCGCGTTCTTCAGCGGGTTGTCGTCCTTCGGCCAGGCGCCTTGTTCGACCTTTCGCATCTCTTCGCGGATCTGCACCATCGCGTCGCAGAAGCGGTCCAGCTCCACCAGCGGCTCGCTCTCGGTGGGCTCCACCATCAGCGTGCCGGGCACCGGGAAGCTCAGCGTGGGCGCATGGAAGCCGTAGTCGATGAGGCGCTTGGCCACGTCTTCGGCGCTGATGCCGGTGCTGTCCTTCAGCGGGCGCAGGTCGAGGATGCATTCGTGCGCCACGCCGCCGCCCTTGAGGCCCTTGACGCCGCCGGAGTACAACACCGGGAAGTGCTCGTCCAGGCGCGCGGCGATGTAGTTGGCCGAGAGGATGGCGGTTTCGGTGGCCTTGCGCAGACCCTCGGCGCCCATCATGCGGCAGTACATCCAGCTGATCGGCAGCACGGCCGCATTGCCCAGCGGGGCCGCGCTGACGGCGCCGATCTGCGTGTCGCTGCCGATGCCGGCCGTGCGGTGGCCGGGCAGGAAAGGCTTGAGGTCCTCGACCACCGCCACGGGGCCCACGCCCGGCCCGCCGCCGCCGTGCGGGATGCAGAAGGTCTTGTGCAGGTTGAGGTGGCTCACGTCGCCGCCGAACTCGCCCGGCGCGGCCACGCCCACCAGCGCGTTCATGTTGGCGCCGTCCACATACACCCGGCCGCCGTGCTGGTGCACCAGCGCGCACAGCTCCTTCACGTGGTCTTCGAAAACGCCGTGCGTGGAGGGGTAGGTGATCATCACCGCGGCCAGGTTGGCGCTGTGCTGCTCGCACTTGGCCTTCAAGTCGTCGAAATCGACGTTGCCGTCGGCGTCGCACTTGGTCACCACCACCGTCATGCCCACCATCATGGCGCTCGCGGGGTTGGTGCCGTGGGCGCTTTCGGGGATCAGCACGATGTTGCGGTGGCCCTGGCCGCGCGCCTCGTTCCAGGCCTTGATCACCAGCAGGCCGGCGTATTCGCCCTGCGAGCCGGCGTTGGGCTGCAGGCTCACGCCAGCGTAGCCGGTGGCCTGGCACAGCCAGGCGCACAGCTGCTCGTTGAGCAGCTCGTAGCCCTTGAGCTGGTCGCGCGGCGCGAACGGGTGCACGTGCGCAAACTCCGGCCAGGTGATGGGGATCATCTCGCTGGTCGCGTTGAGCTTCATCGTGCACGAGCCCAGCGGGATCATCGTGCGGTCCAGCGCGAGGTCCTTGTCGGCCAGGCTGCGCAGGTAGCGCAGCATCTCGGTCTCGCTGTGGTGGGCGTTGAACACCGGGTGCGTGAGGAAGGCGCTGCGGCGCTCCAGCGCAGCGGGGTACAGCGGCAGCACGCCTTTTTCGAAGCGGTCGAAGCCGGGCACGGCCTGGCCGCCGGCGAACACGCGCCACAGCGCCTCGATGTCGGCGCGGGTGGTGGTTTCGTCGAGCGTGATGCCCAGCGTTTCCTTGCTCGCGTGGCGCAGGTTCATGCCGGCGGCGATGGCAGTGGCCAGCAGCTCGTCGGTGCGCACGCCGGTGTGCACCTCCAGCGTGTCGAAGGCCTCTTCGTGCTCCAGCCGGAAGCCCAGCGCCTTCAGGCCCTCGGCCAGGACGGCGGTGTAGCTGGCCACGCGGCGCGCGATGCGCTTCAGACCCTCGGGCCCGTGGTACACGGCGTACATGCTGGCCACCACCGCGGGCAGCACCTGCGCGGTGCAGATGTTGGAGGTGGCCTTCTCGCGGCGGATGTGCTGCTCGCGCGTCTGCAGCGCCAGGCGGTAGGCCGGGTTGCCGTGGCTGTCGACGCTCACGCCCACCAGCCGGCCGGGCAGGGAGCGCTTGAACTCGTCTTTCGTGGCCATGTAGGCGGCGTGCGGGCCGCCGTTGCCCATGGGCATGCCGAAGCGCTGGGTGGTGCCCACCGCGATGTCGGCGCCCTGTTCGCCGGGCGGCGTGAGCAGGGTCAGCGCCAGCAGGTCGGCCGCCACGATGGCCAGGCCGCCCTGGGCATGCACCGCGTCGATCAGGGCTTTCAGCTCGCGCACGCGCCCGGAGACGCCCGGGTACTGGAACAGCGCCGCAAAAGGCGCGGATGCGGCTGCGTTCTCGGCCTTGCCCACCACCACGCTGATGCCCAGCGGCAGGGCGCGCGTGTGCACCACCTCCAGCGTCTGCGGCAGCACGTCGTCGGCGACGAAGAAGCATTTGCTCTTGCTTCGGCCCACGCGCAGCGCCAGCGTCATGGCCTCGGCGGCGGCGGTGGCCTCGTCGAGCATGGACGCGTTGGCGATGGCCATGCCGGTGAGGTCGGTCACCATGGTCTGGAAGTTCACCAGCGCTTCCATGCGGCCCTGGCTGATCTCGGCCTGGTAGGGCGTGTAGGCGGTGTACCAGGCCGGGTTCTCCAGCACGTTACGCAAGATGACGCCGGGCGTGATGGTGCCGTGGTAGCCCTGGCCGATGAAGCTCTTGAGCACCTTGTTCTGGCGCGCGATGCTTTGCAGCTCGGCCAGCGCCTGCGCCTCGGTGAGCGGCGCGGGCAGCGCCATCGCTTCAGCGCGCTTGATCGCGCCGGGCACGATGGCGTCGATCAGGGCGGCGCGCGAGGCGGCGCCGATCACGCCGAGCATGTGGCGCTCTTCGTGCTCTTCGGGCCCGATGTGGCGGGCGGTGAATTCGGCGCAGTTCTCGAGTTCAGCCAGCGGCTGCACGGCAGACTTCAGCATGATGGGGCGGGCAAGGGCAGGGGACGATCAGAGGGTCTTGAGCAGCGCGTCGTAGGCCGGCGGGTCCATCAGCTCGTCGAACTCGGCCATGTTGGTCACATGCACCTTGAAGAACCAGCCGTTGCCCAGCGGGTCGCTGTTGGCCAGCGACGGGTCGGCGCGCAGGGCTTCGTTGACCTCGACCACCTCGCCGCTGACCGGCATGTAGATGTCGGCCGCGGCCTTGACCGACTCGACCACGCCGGCCACGTCGCCCTTCTTGTAGGTCTTGCCCACTTCGGGCAGGTCCACGAACACCACGTCGCCCAGCGCGTCCTGCGCATGGTGGGTGATGCCGACGATCGCGGCCTCGTGGTCCTCGATGTTGATCCACTCGTGTTCCTGGGTGTACTTCGTCGTCATCGGGTGCTCCTGGCTTGTTCGTTGGGTGAAGGAGGAAGAGGGTGTCAGCCGCGGTGGTAGCGGTGCGGCGCAAAGGGCATGGGCGCCACGCGCATCGGCAGCCGCTTGCCGCGCACCTCAGCGTACACCTCGTGCCCTGGCGCCGCGTGGTTGGCGGCCAGGTAGGCCATCGCGATGGGTTGGTTCACCGTGGGCGCCAGCGTGCCGCTGGTCACGTGGCCCAGCTTGTGCCCCTGGGCGTCGAACAGCTGCGCGCCTTCGCGCACCGGCACGCGCTCCAGGCCCAGCAGGCCCACGCGCTTGACCACCGCGCCGGTGGCCAACTGCGCCTCGATGGCCGCGGCGCCGGGGTAGCGGCCGGCGCGCGCGCCGCCCGGGCGGCGCACCTTCTGGATCGCCCAGGTGAGGCCGGCTTCCACCGGCGTGGTGGTCTCGTTGATGTCGTGGCCGTACAGGCACAGGCCCGCTTCCAGGCGCAGCGTGTCGCGCGCGCCCAGGCCGGCGGGCTGGACCTCGGGCGTGGCGAGCAACTGGCGGGCGAGCGCGACGGCATGCTCGGCAGGCACCGAAATCTCGAAGCCGTCTTCGCCGGTATAGCCCGAGCGGGTGACGAAGCAGTCGGCATCGCCCAGCACGAAGTGGCCGCCGGTCATGAAGGTGAGCTTGGCCACATCGGGGTTCAGCCGGGCCAGTGCGTCCACTGCCTTCGGGCCCTGCAGCGCCAGCAGCGCGCGGTCGGGGAGCGGGATGATCTGGCAGCGGTGGCCGATGTGGGTGACGAGGTGGCGCGTGTCCGCGGCCTTGCAGGCCGCGTTGACCACGAGGAACAGGTCGTCCTCGCGGCGCGTGATCATCAGGTCGTCGAGGATGCCGCCGGCCGCATTGGTGAACAGCCCGTAGCGCTGCTTGAACACCGGCAGGTCCACCACGTCGACCGGCACCACGGTCTCGAGCGCGGCGGCCGCCTCGGCGCCCACCAGCCGCAGCTGGCCCATGTGGGACACGTCGAACAGCGCCGCCGATTCGCGGCAGTGCTTGTGCTCGGCAATGATGCCGTGGGGGTAGTTCACCGGCATCTCGTAGCCGGCAAAGGGCACCATCTTGGCACCCAGCTCCAGGTGCAGCGCGTGCAGCGGGGTCTTCAGGAGCGCGGAGGTCGTGTCGGGCATGGCGGACGTCTTGAAGTTGCGAGGGCCATCGTTCCTGCACCGGTGAAGGTGGGGGATGCCCTCGCTGTCCGCTTTACCTGAGAGATTGACGGAGCCCGGTGTGGCCGGGAGTTCCGCTTGCCCCTTCGGTGGACGAGCTTTGCAGACCCGTCTCTCTCCAGTGAGGTACGCCGCGAGTTGAGGCGACGTCTTTGCCAGTCCTTTTGCCTGAGCGTTCGGGTTTCCCCTGCGCCTTCGGCGGCTGCGTGTGCAGCTCTCTCCTGGCAAGCCGGCAGTGTAGCTGAAGAGCCTGCGCAAACCGCGCGAAGGCCGACTGCCGCGGTGGGCGGGCACGTCTTGTGCCCTGGCGCTGGCAGGTGGCCGGCATGCACAGGCATGCGGGCTGCCGCCCCATGCCCATGACAGCCGCCCTCGCAGACCAGGACCGACCGTCATCCGATGACCCCGACGCCCGCCCGGCGCCGCAGGGGCCGCTGCAGCTGGTGATGAACGAGCACTCGGGTGCGCAGCCCACTTCGCGGGTGCGCGAGACGCTGGTGCAGGCGCTGCAGGCGGCCGGCCGGCGGCATGAGGTGGTGTTGCTCACCCGCGAGGCGCCGATCGCGCGCCTCGCGCAGACGGCCGCGCTGCGCGCGCGCGACGAAGGCGGTGCGGTGGTGGCGGTGGGCGGCGACGGCACGGTCAATGCAGTGGCGCAGGCGGCCTTCGACGCCGGCTGCCCAATGGGCGTGGTGCCACAGGGCACCTTCAACTACTTCGCGCGCACCCACGGCATTCCGCTGGCGGTGGAGGAAGCGGCGGCCATCCTGCTGCAGGGGCGGCTGAAGCCGGCGCAGACCGCGCTGGTGAACGGCAGGGTGTGCCTGGTCAACGCCAGCCTGGGCTTGTATCCGCTGGCGCTGGAAGACCGCGAGAGCTTCCAGCGCACCATGGGCCGCAGTCCTTGGAACGCGCTGCTCGCCGGTGTGTGGACCCTGTTGCGCGCGCACCGGCAGTGGACCTTGCTGATCGACCTGGAGGGGCGGCGACGGCGCGTGCGCACGCCGACGCTGTTCGTCGGCAACAATCGCCTGCAGATGGAGCGGGTGGGCCTGGAGGAGGCGGCCGCGCCGGCGCGTGGGCGCATCGCCGCGGTGATGCTCAAGCCGGTGGGCAGCTTGACGATGCTTTGGCTGCTGCTGCGCGGAGCGCTGGGCACGTTGGGCAGCGCCGCGGGCGTGGAGAGCTTCGAGTTCGAGCGCATGGTGGTGCGCCCGGGCCTGCCCTATGGCCCGCGACGCGCCAAGGTGGCCATCGACGGCGAGGTTTGCTGGCTGCGCGCGCCGCTGGAGTTTCGCGTGGCGCCGCGGCCGTTGTGGCTGATCTCGCCTTGAGCGGCCCGCACGCCTATACTCCGCCCACGCTCCGGGGTGCGCCTGTTCGATCGAGCAGGGGCTGAGATGGCTTCGATGGCCGAACCCGAGAACTTGAACCGGTTCGTACCGGCGTAAGGAGAGTCGCAGTCCAGGCAGGGGTCCGCGCGTTCGCGCGGCCCGGCGGGGCGCCCTTCCGGAGCAGTCCATCCCGAAGGAGCCCTGCGATGACATCCAGCCCCACGTTCGAACAGCGCCTCGCGCAGTCGCGCGAGCCGTTCCCTGCCTCGCGCAAGGTTCACCTCACCGGTTCGCGGCCCGACCTGCAGGTGCCGATGCGCGAGGTGACGCTCACCAACGGCGAGACGGTCGTGCTGTACGACACCTCAGGGCCGTACTCCGACCCGCAGGCCGGCATCGACGTGCGGTGCGGGCTGCCGCCGCTGCGCGCGGGGTGGATCGCCGACCGCGGCGACACCGAGCGCTACGAGGGCCGCGCGCCGCAGCCGGTGGACGACGGCGCCAAGGACGCAGAGCGCCTGCGGCAACTGCGCGACGAATCGGCCGCGCTGCAACGCAAGCCGCGGCGCGCGAAGGCCGGCGCCAACGTCACGCAGATGCACTACGCCAGGCGCGGCATCGTCACGCCCGAGATGGAGTTCGTCGCCCTGCGCGAGAACGGCCGCCGCGAGTGGATGGCCGAGTACCTGGCCGATGCCGAGCGCGAGCAGCGCCTGCGCGGCCACCCGATGGGCGCGCGCATCCCGGAAATCATCACGCCCGAGTTCGTGCGCGACGAGGTGGCGCGTGGCCGCGCCATCATCCCGGCCAACATCAACCACCCCGAGGTCGAGCCGATGGCCATCGGCCGCAACTTCCTCGTCAAGGTCAACGCCAACATCGGCAACTCGGCGGTGACCTCCAGCATCGAGGAAGAGGTGGAAAAGCTGGTGTGGGCCATCCGCTGGGGCGCCGACACGGTGATGGACCTGTCCACCGGCCGCAACATCCACACCACGCGCGACTGGATCATCCGCAACGCGCCGGTGCCCATCGGCACCGTGCCCATCTACCAGGCGCTCGAAAAGGTGGGCGGCGTGGCGGAAGACCTGACGTGGGAGATCTTCCGCGACACGCTGGTCGAGCAGGCGGAGCAGGGGGTGGACTACTTCACCATCCATGCCGGCGTGCGGCTGCCGTTCATTCCGCTCACCGCCAAGCGCCGCACCGGCATCGTCTCGCGCGGCGGCTCCATCCTCGCCAAGTGGTGCATCGCCCACCACAAGGAAAACTTCCTCTACACGCACTTCGAAGAGATCTGCCAGATCATGAAGGCGTACGACGTGAGCTTTTCGCTGGGCGATGGCCTGCGCCCCGGCTCCGGCGCCGACGCCAACGACGAGGCGCAGTTCGCCGAGCTGCGCACGCTGGGCGAGCTGACCAAGATCGCCTGGAAGCACGACGTGCAGACCATGATCGAAGGCCCGGGCCATGTGCCGATGCACTTGATCCAGGCCAACATGGAAGAGCAGCTGAAGCACTGCGGCGAGGCGCCGTTCTACACGCTGGGGCCGCTGACCATCGACTGCGCGCCGGGCTACGACCACATCGCCAGCGCGATCGGCGCGGCGATGATCGGCTGGTTCGGCACCGCGATGCTGTGCTACGTGACGCCCAAGGAGCACCTGGGCCTGCCCGACCGCGACGACGTGAAGCAAGGCCTCGTCGCCTACAAGATCGCCGCGCACGCGGCCGACATCGCCAAGGGCCACCCCGGCGCCCGCGCGCGCGACGACGCGATCAGCAAGGCGCGCTTCGAGTTCCGCTGGCACGACCAGTTCAACCTCGGCCTCGACCCCGACACCGCGCGCGAATTCCACGACGAGACGCTGCCCAAGGACGCGAGCAAGGTGGCCCACTTCTGCTCGATGTGCGGGCCGAAGTTCTGCTCGATGAAGATCACGCAGGACGTGCGCGAGTTCGCCGCCGCGCAAGAGGGCATGCAGGCCAAGAGCGCCGAGTTCCGCGCCGCGGGCGGCGAGCTCTACGTGCCGGTGAGCGGCCCCAAGGAAAGGCTGGCGCCGTGAAGATCGGCATCGCAGGCGCCGGCCTGGTGGGCCGGCTGATGGCGTGGCGGCTGGCGCGCGCGGGGCACCAGGTGACGGTGTGCGACCCCGCGGCCGGCCCCGAGCGCGGGCCGCAGTGCGCGGCAGCCTTCACGGCGGCCGGCCTGCTCACGCCGCTGGCCGAGCTGGACCGCGGCGAGGCGGTGATCGCCGAGCTGGGCTGGCGCTCGCTCGGCTTGTGGCGGCGCTGGCTCGACGAACTGGAGGAGCCGGTGCACTTTGCGCAGCGCGGCAGCCTGCTGCTGGCGCACCCCGGCGACCGGGCCAGCGCGCAGCGGCTGCTGGCGCGCATCCAGGTGCATGCGCCGCAGCGGCCGCCGCGCGAGCTGGGCGCCGACGAGCTGCATGCGCTGGAGCCCGCCTTGCTGCACGGGTTGCACGGCTGGCACTTGCAGGGCGAGGGCCAGATCCACACCGTGCAGGCCCTGGACGGCCTGGCACGCGCGGGCAGCCGCGCCGGCGTGCAGTGGTGTTGGTCCCGCACGGTGCGCGAGGTGGCGCCCGGCCGGCTCGACGACCTGCGCTTCGACCATGTGATCGACGCGCGCGGGCTGGGCGCGCGGCCCGACCTGCCCTTGCGCGGCGTGCGCGGCGAGGTGTTCTGGCTGCACGCGCCGCGCCTGCAGCTGTCGCATCCGCTGCGGCTGCTGCATCCGCGGCACAGGGTGTACATGCTTCCGCGGCCGGGCGACATCGTCGTGGTCGGCGCCAGCGAGGTGGAAAGCGAAGACCGCTCGCCGGTGAGCCTGCGCAGCACGCTGGAGCTGCTGAGCGCGGCGCACAGCGTGCTGCCCGAGCTGGCCGAAGCCCGCATCGTGCACAACGAGTCCAACCTGCGGCCCGCGCTGCCCGACAACCTGCCGCAGCTGCACACCGCGCCGGGGCTCACGCGCCTGAACGGCCTGTTCCGCCACGGCTGGCTGGTGGCCCCCGCCCTGGTGGAGCAGGCGATCGCGGAGCTGGCGTGAGATGAGCACGCAAGCACCTGCCGACCCGTTCACGGTCACCCTCAACGGCGAGCCGCGCGCGGTGTGTGCCGGCTGCACGCTCGAGATGCTGCTGCAGCAGCAGGGCCTGGCGCCGCAGCAGGTGGCCACCGCGCTGAACGGCGAGTTCGTGCCGCGTGCGCTGCGCACCACCCGCTTGCTCGGGCCCGGTGATGCGGTCACCTGTTTCCAACCCATCGTGGGAGGTTGAGCCATGGCATTCGAACTGGGCGGCGTGTCGTTCACCAGCCGCTTCCTGCTGGGCACCGCCGGCTATCCCTCGCCCCAGGTGCTGCGGCGTGCGATCGAGGCCTCGGGCGCCGAGATCGTCACGGTGGGCCTGAAGCGGCAGCTCGCCGCCGGTGGCGACAACGGCTTCATCGAGGTGGTCCGCGCCAGCGGCGCGCGCCTGCTGCCCAACACCGCCGGCTGCCGCACCGCGCGCGAGGCGGTCACGCTGGCCCACATGGCGCGCGAGCTGCTCGGCACCCATTGGGTCAAGCTGGAGGTGGTGGGCGACGAGCACACGCTGCAGCCCGACCCCTTCGAGCTGGTGCAGGCGGCGGCGCAGCTGGTGAAAGACGGCTTCGAGGTGTTTCCCTACTGCACCGACGACCTGGTGAGCTGCCAGCGCCTGCTCGATGCCGGCTGCCGCCTGCTGATGCCCTGGGGCGCGCCCATCGGCTCGGGCCAGGGGCTGCTCAACCCGTTTGCGCTGCGTACGCTGCGCGCGCGGCTGCCTGGCGTGCCGCTGATCGTGGACGCCGGCATCGGCGCGCCTTCGCATGCGGCGCAGGCGATGGAACTGGGCTTCGACGCGGTGCTGCTCAATTCGGCGGTGGCGCAGGCGGCCGACCCGGTGGCGATGGCGCGCGCATTCCGCCTGGCCATCGAAGGCGGGCGCCTGGGCCTCGAAGCGGGCCTGCTCGCCCCGCAGGACATGGCGGTGCCCAGCACGCCGGTGACCGGGCGACCGTTCGTCCTATGAGCGCGCGACCCATCGTATGGAGCGTGGCCGGCTCCGACAGCGGCGGCGGCGCCGGCCTGCAGGCCGACCTGCGCGCCTTCGAGGCGTTTGGTCTGCACGGCTGCACCGCGGTGGCCGCGATCACCGCGCAGAACTCGGTAGCAGTGCATGAGGTGCAGGCGGTGTCGCCGGCGCTGCTCGATGCGCAGCTCGCGGCGCTGGCCGACGACCTGCCGCCGCGCGCCATCAAGACCGGCTTGCTCGGCAGCGTGGACAACCTGCGCGTGCTGGTGCGCTGGGTGCGGCGCCTGCGCGAGCATGCGCCGGTGGCGCTGGTGGTCGACCCGGTGTGGCGCGCGAGCACGGGCGCGGCGATGTCCGGCGAAAACCTGCGCCGTGCGCTGCGCGAGGAACTGCTGCCGCTGACGACGGTGGTCACGCCCAACCGTGCGGAAGCCGCCTGGCTGCTGGGCATGCCGGCGCTGTCAGGCGACGCGGCGCTGGCCCAGGCGGCGCACGAGCTGGCGGTACCGGCCGTGTTGATCACCGGCGGCGACGACGCCACCGACTGCGCGCGTGATTGGCTGCTCAGTCCGCAGGCCGAGGGCTGGCTCTCGCTGCCGACCATCCGCACGCGCCACAGCCACGGCAGCGGCTGCACCTTCGCGTCGTCCATCGCCGCGGCACTGGCGCTGGGCTACTGCGAGGCCGACGCCGCCGTGCTGGCCAAGATGGCCACCGCGCTGGGGCTGCGCGAGTCGGGCGCCGCGGGTGCCGGCGCGGGCCCGGTGCGCCCACGCGCGGGCTTTGCCAGCGATGGCTCGCTGCTGCCACGGCTGCTGGCGCGAGGACAGGACAGTCTCACGCGCGCATTTGCGTCCACCGGACCGCAGCCCATGGGCTTGTACGCCGTGGTGGACAGCGCCGAGTGGGTGGCGCGCGTGGCGGCGGCGGGCGTGCGCACCGTGCAGCTGCGCATCAAGCAGGCCGCCGAGGCCGCGCTCGACCGGCAAGTGCGTGACGCCGTGGCGGCGGCCGAACGCCACGGCGTCCGGCTGTTCGTCAACGACCACTGGCGCCTGGCCATGAAGCACCGCGCCTACGGCGTGCACCTGGGCCAGCAGGACCTGGGCGATGCCGATGTCGCCGCGCTGGCCGAGGCCGGCATTCGCCTCGGCTTGAGCAGCCACGCGCCCTGGGAGGTGGCACGCGCCTGGGCGCTCGAGCCCAGCTACATCGCCTGCGGGCCGGTGCACGCCACGCAAACCAAGCACATGCCGTGGATGCCGCAGGGAGAGGACAACCTGGCCTATTGGTGCAGCCTGCTGCCGTGTCCGGTGGTGGCGATCGGCGGGTTGGACGCGGCGCGCGCGCAGGAGGCCGCGCGTTGCGGTGCCGACGGCGTCGCGGTGTTGAGCGGCATCACGGCCGCGCCCGACCCGCAAGCCGCGGTCGAGCGCTACTTGCGCGCGGTCCAGGCAGGCCGGCAGGCAGCGCGGCGCGTGCCGCCCGCATTGCCGCGGCCCACGCTGCCCGGGCCGGCTTACATGCCCACGTAGTTGGGGCCGCCGCCGCCTTCGGGCGTGACCCACACGATGTTCTGCGTGGGGTCCTTGATGTCGCAGGTCTTGCAGTGCACGCAGTTCTGCGCGTTGATCTGCAGGCGCTGGCCGCTGCCGCTTTCCTGCGGCACGAACTCGTACACGCCGGCCGGGCAGTAGCGGCTCTCGGGGCCGGCGTACTTGGTGAGGTTCACCTGCACCGGGATCGAGTCGTCCTTCAGCGTCAGGTGCGCGGGCTGGTTCTCCTCATGGTTGGTGTTGCTGATGAACACCGAGGAGAGGCGGTCGAAGGTGAGCTTGCCGTCGGGCTTGGGGTAGGCGATCGGCTGGCACTCGCTGGCCGGCTTGAGGTACACGTGGTCGGGCTTGTCGCGGTGCAGCGTCCAGGGCGGGCTGCTGATGCCGATCCTGGGCAGGAACCACTGCTCGATGCCGGTCATCAGCTTGGCCACCAGCGGCGGCTTCTTGAACCAGTTCTTGAAGTTGCGCGTCTGCTGCAGTTCCTCGTACAGCCAGCTCTTCTCGAAGGCCTCGGGGTAGGCGGCCAGCTCGTCCTGCGCGCGGCCGGCCTTCAACGCGTCGGCGATCGCCTCGGCGCACATCATGCCGCTCTTGATGGCCGCATGACTGCCCTTGATGCGCGCCGCGTTCAGGTAGCCCGCGTCGCAGCCCACCAGCGCGCCGCCGGGGAACACGGTCTTGGGCAGTGCCTGCGGCGTGCCGTTGTTGATCGCGCGCGCGCCGTAGCCGATGCGCTTGCCGCCTTCGATATGGACGCGGATCGCGGGGTGCGTCTTCCAGCGCTGCATCTCCTCGAAAGGGCTCATGTACGGGTTCTGGTAGTCCAGGCCGATCACGAAGCCCAGCGTGACCTTGTTGTCCTCGAGGTGGTAGAGGAAGCCGCCGCCGAAGGTGTCGTCGTCCATCGGCCAGCCGGCGCTGTGCACCACCAGGCCGGGCCTGGCTTTTTCAGCCGGGATCTCCCACAGCTCCTTGATGCCGATGGCGTAGCTCTGCGGGTCCTTGCCGGCGTCGAGCTTGTACTTGGCGATCAGCTGCTTGCCCAGATGACCGCGCGCGCCCTCGGCGAACACGGTGTACTTGGCGCACAGCTCCATGCCGAGCTGGAAATGGTCGGTGGGCTGGCCGTCCTTGCCCAGGCCCATGTTGCCGGTGGCCACGCCTTTCACGCGGCCTTGCTCGTCGTACAGCACCTCGGCCGCCGCGAAGCCGGGGAAGATTTCCACGCCCAGGCTCTCGGCCTGCTGGGCCATCCACTTGACCACGTTGCTCAGCGAGATGACGTAGCAACCCTCGTTGTGGAAGTTGCGCGGCATCAGCCAGTCGGGGATGCGCGAGGCGCCGGTTTCGGTGAGCGTGAGCAGGTCGTCGCCGGTGACCGGCTGGTTCAGCGGCGCGCCCAGCTCCTTCCAGTTGGGGAACAGCTCGTTCATCGCGCGCGGGTCCATCACCGCGCCGGAGAGTATGTGCGCGCCGGGCTCGGAGCCCTTTTCCAGCACCACCACCGACACGTCGGGGTTGATCTGCTTGAGCCGGATCGCGGTGGCCAGGCCGGCGGGGCCGCCACCCACCACCACCACGTCGTATTCCATGGCCTCGCGAGGGCCGAACTGGTCAAGGATCTCCTGAGGGGTCATCGCACTGTCCTGTTGGGGAGATGAAAACTGGGGCGCATTCTACGGGCGCGAAAAGCAGAATCGAACGATCGTTCTATTTTTGGAGAATAGCCTCCAGTGCCTGCGGCGGCTGTCCGTCTCGCGACAAGGACTGTCAGGAGCTGCGTGCTATCGTCGCCGCCACATGACACGAGGAGTTGCACCATGAGTTATTGCATCGACCTGTCAGGCCGCGTGGCCTTGGTCACCGGTGCGTCCAGCGGCCTGGGCGCGCAGTTCGCCCGCACGCTGTCGAAGGCCGGTGCCGCGGTGGTGCTGGCCGGCCGGCGGGTGGAGCGGCTGAAGACCTTGCGCGCCGAGCTGGAGTCGCACGACGGCGATGCGCACGTGGTAGGCATGGACGTGACCGACTGTGACAGCATCCGCGCCGCCATCGCCCACGCCGAAACCGAAATGGGCACCATCGACATCCTGGTCAACAACTCGGGCGTGAGCACCACCCAGAAGCTCACCGACGTGACGCCCGAAGACTACGACTACGTGATGGACACCAACACCAAGGGCGCGTTCTTCGTCGCGCAAGAGGTGGGCAAGCGCATGCTGGCGCGCGCCAAGGGCTCGGCGCCGGGTACCTTTACCGGCGGGCGCATCGTGAACATCGCCTCGATGGCAGGCCTGCGCGTGCTGGGCCAGATCGGCGTGTACGCCATGAGCAAGGCGGCCGTGATCCACATGACGCGCGCCATGGCGCTGGAGTGGGGCCGCTACGGCATCAACGTGAACGCCATCTGCCCCGGCTACATCGACACCGAGATCAACCACCACCACTGGGAAACCGAGCAGGGCCAGAAGCTGATCCAGATGCTGCCGCGCAAGCGCATCGGCAAGCCGCAGGACCTGGACACCACGCTGCTGATGCTGTGCGCCAACGAAAGCCATTTCGTCAATGGCGCCGTGATTCAAGCTGACGATGGCTTCGGGGTCTGAATGCCGCTGAAGCGTTCGTTGACCCCACTGGAAGCCCGGGTGCTGGGCGTGCTGGTCGAAAAGCAGCACACGGTGCCCGACAGCTACCCGCTCTCGCTCAACGCGCTGACGCTGGGCTGCAACCAGAAGACCGCGCGCGACCCGGTCATGAACGCCGGCGAGGCCGAGGTACTGCAGGCGATCGACGGGCTCAAGGAGCAGGCGCTGGTCAACGAGGTGAGCGGCAGCCGCGTGGTGCGCTTCGAGCACAACGCCCAGCGCGGCTTAGGCGTGCCCACGCAGTCGGTGGCGCTGCTGGCGCTGCTGATGCTGCGCGGGCCCCAGACCTCGGCCGAGCTGCGGCTCAACACCGAGCGGCTGCACAAGTTCGCCGACATCTCCTCGGTGGAAGGCTTTCTCGAAGAGCTGGCCGGCAAGGAGCCGCCTTTCGTGGTGAAGCTGCCGCGCCGGCCGGGCGAGCGCGAGTCGCGCTGGGCGCACTTGTTGTGCGGCGAGGTGGCGATGCCGGTCGGGGCGGCCGGTGTGCTCGACAACGTGGCGCCCAGCGAGTTCGAGGCCCTGAAGGCTGAGCAGGCCCGCATGGCGGCCGAGATCGCGTCGCTGCGCGCACTGGTGGAGCGCCTGGCGCGCGAGCTGGGCGTCGACCCGGCGGCATGATCGGGCAGGCGGGTTGGCGCGTGCGGCCCGCCACCGCGGCCGATGTAGCGCAGATCGCGCAACTGCACTGGGACAGCTGGGTCGCCACCTACACCGGCGTGTTTCCGCAAGCCGCCTTCGACGAATACCCCGTGCAGGCGCGCGAGCGCACCTGGGGCGACATGGTGCAGGCCATGGCGCAGCCGCAGAACCGGCAGCAACTGCTGGTGGCCACGCGAGACGACGCTGTGCTCGGCTTCGCGGCCTTCGGCCCGTTCCGGCCGGCCGGCGGCATCGAACCCGCCCCGGCCGACAGCGAGCTTTGGGCGCTGTACCTGCAGCCGGCGCTACAGCGCAGCGGCATCGGCCGTGCACTGTGGCGCGAAGGCTGCCGCTGGCTGCGACTGAATGGGTTCGACAACCTGCGGCTCTGGGTGATCGAAGGCAACGAGCGCGCGATGGCGTTCTATCGCGCCATGGGCGCGCAGCCTGCGAGCACCAACGAGTTTGAAACCCACGGCAAGCGCCTGGCGGAAGTCTGCTTCCGCATGGCGCTGCCCCACGAAACCGAGGAGACCTGAATGCGCTTCGAGCTGCCGCAAGACAAGAAGCTGGTGCACGAGATGGTGATCCCCATCCGATGGGGCGACATGGACGCGATGGGCCATGTGAACAACGCGGTCTACTTCCGCTACTTCGAGACCATCCGCATCGAGTGGATGCATTCGATCGGCGCCACGCCCAACCCGCAGGGCGAAGGCCCGGTGATCGTGAACGCGTTCTGCAACTTCATCAAGCAGCTGGAATTCCCCGGCGACGTGCTGGCCAAGCACTACGTGGCCAACCCCGGGCGCAGCAGCTTCGACACCTACATCACGCTGGAGCGCACCGATGCGCCGGGCGTGGTGTACGCCGAGGGCGGCGCGAAGACGGTGTGGGTGGACTTCAAGGCGCAGAAGTCGGTGGCGTTGCCGCAGTGGTTGCGGGCGGTGGTGGGTTAGACGCCGCGGCGGTAGACGAGGTCGCCTTCGTCATAGGAGAGCAGCGGCAGCGGCCAGTCCTGGGCCGTGCGCTGATAACCACAGCGCTCCAGCAGCGCCTGGCAGCGCAGGTTCTGCGGCACGGTGGTCGCCCAGAACGCCGACGGCGCGGCCTCTTCGTTCATCAGCCGCTCGTGCAGCCAGCACAGGCCCTCGGTGGCGTAGCCCTGGCCCCACACCGCGGGGTCGAAGAGAAAAGCGACCTCCGCGATGCCGTGGTGCAAGGTGGCTTCGAGCCGGCCGATGACGCGGCCGGTGTCCGCCAAGCGGACCAGGTGGTTGAGCCAGACCTCGCCCGGTTGCTGCGGGCCCGCGAGGGCGCGTGCGAGCCCGTCGCAAAACCGCTCGTGCGACGGGACTTCGCGCTCGATGAACTCGTAGACCTCGGGCTTGCGGATCGCGAGGGCGAGGTCGTCGAGGTGGTGGGGGAGCAAAGGGGTGATCTGGAGGCGTGAGGGCATGGGCCGGTGGGATGGCTGAGTCATCTGCAGAGCGTCGAGTCCTGCGCCTCCACGAGGGTAACCTCCAGACGCCCTCGGTCGGCTTCGCGAAGCCTCTGCAATCCCAGCTCGCGACGGACAGGATGAACGGCAGCCCGATGTGCGGATGGGCCAGCCGGTTGCCGGGCCGCTCGGGCAAGCAGCAGCGTGCGGTCGTCGAGGATGCGCACGAAGCCTGCCGGGTCACCGCGCGGGCTGAGGTCGCAGTGGCCCGCGGCGTCGCTGCTGGCCAGGCACACCAGCGGCGCGCGCACCGCGAACAGGCGGGTCATCGGGTTGAGGCGGTCGCTGATCTCGGCGCAGGTCAGTAGGGCGGGCTCGCCGATGAGGGTGCGCAATTGCGCGTCGGTCTCGATCACGGCCGAGGTGAGCGGGTGGACAGGTGCGGCGGCCATCGGCCCCCTGGCGACGAAGTGGGAGGCTGCGATTGTGTGCCGTAGCGGTGGGATCAGCCGGCCAGCAGCTTGTGCACCAGGTCCGGCGTGGTGGCCGCGCCGTACTTCTTCATCAGCCGCGCCCGGTACACGTCCACCGTGCGTGGGCTGATCTCCAGCCGCTTGCCGATGAGCTTGCTGGTCAGGCCCTCGATCAGCAGCGCGGCGATCTCGCGTTCGCGGGCGGTGAGCTCGGCCTTGAGCTGGCGGCGCGAAGACAGGTCCTCGAAGCTCCAGATGCCGGCGGCGTGGGGATGCCGCGGGTCGAGCGCGCGGCCGGACACGTGGCACCAGAACAGCTCGCCCTTGCGTTCCCCGCCCACGCGTTTCATCACGCGTTCGTCGGCGTAGTAGCCGTGCTTGTCCAGGCTGGCCACGATGCGCGCGCCGGTGCGCTCGAACTCGTCGTGCGTGGGGTACAGCACCTCGAACGAACGGCCCACCAGGGCTTCGCGCACCGTGCCGAACATCTCGAGCACGCGCCGGTTGCAGTCCACCATCAGCCGGTTGCGCGAGAGCACCAGGCCGATCGGCGCCAGCTCGAACGCCGTCTTGTAGTCGAGGTTCACAACAGCGCGTAGGTGGTGGTGGCGTGCGCGGCCAGCTTGCCGGCGGCGTCGGCGACTTCGATCTCGCCGAACACCAGCGTCTTGCCCCTGCGCAGCACGCGCGCGGTGACCTGGGCGTCGGCGCTGCCGCCGGCAATGGGGCGCAGGAAGCTGGTCTGCAGCTGCACCGTGGTCATGGGCTTGAAGCCGCCCAGCTGCGTCATGATGGCCAGCACCATCGCGGTGTCGGCGGCCGACATCAGGGTCTGGCCGCACATGACGCCGCCGCCGTGCACGTGCTCGGCGCCCACCGGCAGGGCCAGCTTCACTTCGCCGGGCTGCGCATCGAGCACCTGCAGGTTCAGCCGCTGCACCCAGGGCGCGAACACGGTGGAAAGCGCCTCCTGCAGCGCGTGCAGATCGGTCATCGTCTTGTCTCCGTGGTGTGTTTTAGGCGATTTTACGTAACGACTACTTAATCCGTTACGTAGTACGCTTCCGCGGTTCGCTTCCAGGAGACAAAGCGCATGAACAAGGTCTATCCCAGCGCCGCCGAGGCGCTGAAGGGCATCGTGAGGGACGGGCAGCTGCTGGCCGTCGGCGGCTTCGGCCTGTGCGGCATCCCCGAGGCGCTGATCGTCGCGCTGCGCGATTCCGGCGTGAAGGACCTCACCGTCATTTCCAACAACGCCGGCGTCGACGACTTCGGCCTGGGCCTGCTGCTGCAGACGCGCCAGATCAAGAAGATGATTTCCAGCTACGTGGGCGAGAACAAGGAGTTCGAGCGCCAGTACCTGGCCGGCGAGCTGGAGCTGGAGTTCACGCCCCAGGGCACGCTGGCCGAGAAGCTGCGCGCCGGCGGCGCCGGCATCCCGGCGTTCTTCACGCGCACCGGCGTGGGCACCCTGGTGGCCGAAGGCAAGGAGACGCGCGAGTTCGACGGCCATGTGTACGTGATGGAGCGCGCGCTCAACCCCGAGGTGGCGCTGGTCAAGGCGCATGTGGCCGACAGAAGCGGCAACCTGCGCTTCCGCCGCACGGCGCGCAACTTCAACCCCGCCGCGGCCATGGCCGGCAAGATCACCGTGGTGGAAGTGGAGCAGCTCGTCGAAGTGGGCGAGATCGACCCCGACGACGTGCACCTGCCCGGCATCTACGTGCACCGCATCGTCGTGAACCCGAATCCCGAGAAGCGCATCGAGAAGCGCACCACGCGGCCCGCCTAAGGAGACACTCATGCCCTGGACCCAAGACCAGATGGCGGCGAAGGCCGCGCAAGAGCTGAAGGACGGCTTCTACGTCAACCTCGGCATCGGCATCCCCACGCTGGTGGCCAACCATGTGCCCAAGAACATCGAGGTGTGGCTGCAAAGCGAAAACGGCATGCTGGGCATCGGCCCGTTTCCCACCGACGATGAAGTGGACGCCGACCTCATCAACGCCGGCAAGCAGACCGTGACCACCATCCCCGGCTCGTCGATCTTCGGCTCGCACGATTCGTTCGCGATGATCCGCGGCGGCAAGATCAACCTCAGCATCCTGGGCGCCATGCAGGTCAGCGAGAAGGGCGACCTCGCCAACTGGATGATCCCCGGCAAGATGGTCAAGGGCATGGGCGGCGCGATGGACCTCGTGGCCGGCGTCAAGCGCTGCATCGTCGTGATGGAGCACGTGGCGAAGAAGAAGGACGGCACCACGGACCTCAAGATCCTGCCGCAGTGCACGCTGCCGCTCACCGGCGTGGGCGTGGTCAACCGCATCATCACCGACCTGGCGGTGATGGACGTCACGCCCGAAGGCCTCAAGGTAGTGGAGCTGGCGCCCGATGTCAGCTTCGACGAGGTGCAGAACAAGACGGGCGTCAAGCTGCTGGCCTGACGCCGCGGCCGCCGCGTGGGTTCAGCGCCGCGCGGTTTTCAAGGCCAACGCCGCCTCGCGCACCAGCGCCGGGCCGCGGTAGATCAAGCCGGTGTAGACCTGCACGAGGTCTGCACCGGCTTCGATCTTGGCGCGGGCGGTTTCGGCGCTGACCACGCCGCCCACGCCGATGATCGGGTAGCTGCTGCCCAGCTCGGCGCGCAGCTGGCGGATCACCTGGTTGCTGGCTTCGAACACCGGCGTGCCGCTCAGGCCGCCGGTTTCCTGCGCGTGCTGCAGGCCCTGCACCGCCTCGCGCGAGATGGTGGTGTTGGTGGCGATCACCCCGTCGATGCCGTTCTTGCGCAGCGTGGTGGCGATCAGCTTCACCTGCGCTTCGTCGAGGTCGGGCGCGATCTTCACGAACACTGGCACCACGCGGCCATGTTCCTTTTGCAACTGCTCGCGCCGCGCCTGCAGCGCACCGAGCAGCGCATCGAGCGCCGCGTCGCTTTGCAACGCGCGCAGGTTCTTGGTGTTGGGGCTGGAGATGTTCACCGTCACGTAGTCGGCATGCGGGTACACGCCGGCCAGGCCGGTCAGGTAGTCGTCCACCGCGTTGTCGATCGGCGTGACCGCGTTCTTGCCGATGTTCAGGCCCAGCACGCCGCCGCTTGCGCGGAAGCTGCGCGCGCGCTGCACGTTGGCGACAAAGGCGTCGAGGCCCTCGTTGTTGAAGCCCAGACGGTTGATCAGCGCCGTGGCCTGCGGCAGGCGGAACATGCGCGGCTTGGGGTTGCCCGGCTGCGCCTTGGGCGTGACCGTGCCCACCTCGATGAAGCCGAAGCCCATGGCGCCCAGGCCGTCGATGCAGCGGCCGTTCTTGTCCAGGCCTGCCGCCAGGCCCACGCGGTTCGGAAACTTCAGGCCCGCCACGGCGACCGGATCGCTCACGCGCGACTGCGACCACAGGCACTGCGCCGGCGTGTTCTGCAGCGCCGCGATGGCATCGAGCGTCAGCTCGTGCGCGCGCTCGGGGTCCAGGCCGAAAAGGAAAGGGCGGGCGAGGGCGTAAGGGGCAAGCGACATGGGCGCGGATTCTCCCATCTGATAATGGCCCACTCTCCCGCAGCGCCTGCGGCGCCTGCCGGGCTGTAGCGGTGGACTTCCAAGGACGTTGATGACACAGGACGAACTCAAGGCCCTGGTGGGCCAGGCCGCGCTGGAATACGTGGTGCCCGGTAGCGTGGTCGGCGTGGGCACCGGCTCCACGGTCAACTTCTTCATCGATGCGCTGGCCACGATGAAGGACCGCATCGCCGGCGCCGTCTCCAGCTCGCTCAAGAGCACCGAGCGGCTGCAAGCCCATGGCATCGCGGTGCTCGACAGCAACACGGTCGAGCGCATCCCGGTGTACGTGGACGGCGCCGACGAGATCGACCACCGGGGTTTCATGATCAAGGGCGGCGGCGCCGCGCTCACGCGCGAGAAGATCGTGGCCGACCTGGCCGAACGCTTCGTCTGCATTGCCGACGAATCGAAGCTGGTGCAGGTGCTCGGGCGCTATCCGTTGCCGGTGGAGGTGATCCCCATGGCGGCCGCGCAGGTGGCGCGGCGCTTCAAGGCGCTGGGCGGCGACGCGCAGTTGCGCGCTGGCGTGACCACCGACAACGGCAACCAGATCCTCGACGTGCAGGGCCTGTCCATCACCGACCCGCTGGGCATGGAAACCGAGGTCAACCAGTGGCCGGGCGTGGTGACCGTGGGCATCTTCGCGCGCCACAAGGCCGGCGTGTGCCTGCTGGGCACGTCCCAGGGCGTCAAGCGCATGGAGTTCTGAATGAAGCCCCCGGCCGCGGAGTACCGCAACCACCCCCCGCGGAGGGCCGCCCGAGCTTGGGACGGCCCGGCGCTCGGGCTGAGGCGTCATGCTGCAGCGGGCTTGCTGACGACCCTGGTGCTGGTCGCCTGCGGTGGTGGCAACGGCAACAAGCCGGCAGCGACCGGCGGCGGCCCGCCGCCGCCCGAGGTGGGCGTGGTCACCGTGGCGTCGCGCACGCTGCCGCTGGCCACCGAGCTGCCCGGCCGCATCGAAGCCTCGCGCACGGCGCAGGTGCGCGCCCGCGTCACCGGCATCGTGCAGAAGCGCCTGTTCAAGGAGGGCAGCGAGGTCAAGGCCGGGCAGGTGCTGTTCCAGATCGACCCGGCACCCTACCGCGCCGCCGCCGACAGCGCACGCGCGGCGCTGGCCAAGGCCCAGGCCAACCTGCAACAGGCCAGCGCCCTGGCCACGCGCTACAAGCCGCTGCGCGAGGCCAATGCCATCAGCCAGCAGGAATACGTGAACGCGCAGGCCGCGCAGGCGCAGGCCGAGGCCGACGTGGCGGGCGCCAAGGCTGCGCTGCAGACCGCGCAGCTCAACCTGGGCTATGCCACGGTCACCGCGCCGATCAGCGGCCGCATCGGCCGCGCGCTGGTGACCGAAGGGGCCCTGGTGTCGCAGGCCGAGGCCACGCAACTGGCCGTCATCCAGCAGATCAATCCCGTGTACGCCAACTTCACGCAGCCGGCCACCGAGCTGCACAAGCTGCGCCAGCAGGTGGCCAGCGGCAAGGCGCAGGCGCTGGACCGCGCCGTGCCGGTGCGCATCGTGCTCGACGACGGCAGCGAGTTGCGCCAAGGCGGCAGGCTGCTGTTTTCCGACCTGTCGGTGGACCCGAGCTCCGGCCAGGTGTCGCTGCGCGCCGAGGTGCCCAACCCTGAGGGGCAGCTGCTGCCCGGCATGTATGTGCGCGGCCGCATCGCGCAGGTGCAGGTGGAGCAGGCGATGCTGTTGCCGCAGCAGGCGGTGAGCCGTTCGCCGCAGGGCGACACCGTGATGGTGGTGGGCGCTGACGGCAAGCCCGCCGTGCGCCCGGTGAAGCTGGGCGGCGCGCAGGGGGCGCAGTGGGTGGTGCTCGACGGGCTCAAGCCCGGCGAGCAGGTGATCGTCGACGGCTTCCAGAAGATGCGCCCCGGCGCACCGGTCAAGCCGGTGCCCTGGGTGCCGCCCGGCACCGCCGCGGCGGCTTCCGCGGCCTCTGCGGCCGCCAGCCGCTGAAGCCACGAGGGCGCGGCATGGCCAAGTTCTTCATCGACCGACCGATCTTCGCCTGGGTGATCGCGCTGTTCATCCTGGTGGCCGGCGGGGTGGCGATCACGCAGCTGCCGGTGGCGCAGTACCCGCCTGTGGCGCCGCCGTCGATCGTCGTCAGCGCGGTGTATCCGGGCGCCTCGGCCAAGACCATGGAAGAGGCGGTGATCAGCGTCATCGAGCAGGAGATGAACGGCTCGCCGGGCCTCATTTACATGGAGTCGGTGACGCAGGCCAACGGCTCGGGGTCCATCACGCTGAGCTTCCAGCCGGGCACCAACCCCGACCTGGCGCAGGTGGACGTGCAGAACCGGCTCTCGCGCGCGGCGCCGCGGCTGCCGGCGGCCGTGACGCAGCAGGGCGTGCGCGTGGACAAGGCGCGCTCGAACTTCCTGCTGTTCGTCGTGCTGTCGTCGGAGAAGGGCGAGTACGACCCGATCACGCTGGGCGACTACGCCTCGCGCAACGTGCTGCCCGAGATCCAGCGCATTCCCGGCGTGGGCCAGGCGCAGCTGTTCGGCACCGAGCGCGCGATGCGCATCTGGCTCGACCCGGCCAAGCTGGTGGGCTTCAACCTGTCCACGGCGGAGGTGAATGCGGCGATCCGCGCGCAGAACGCGCAGGTGTCGGCCGGCAGCATCGGCGACCTGCCCAACCTGGCCGGCCAGGGCATCGCGGCCACGGTGGTGGTGAACGGTCAGCTGGCGAACGAGGAGCAGTTCGGCAACATCATCCTGCGCGCCAACCCCGACGGCTCGACCGTGCGCCTGCGCGACGTGGCACGCATCGAGCTGGGGGCGCAGAACTACGCCACCTCGGCGCGGCTCAATGGCCGGCCTTCCACCGGCATCGGCGTGCAGCTGTCGCCCACCGGCAACGCGCTGGCCACCGCCACGGCGATCCGCGCGCGCATGGACGAACTCGCGCGCTACTTCCCGCCGGGCATGAAGTGGAGCATCCCCTACGACAGCTCGCGCTTCGTGCGCATCTCCATCTCGCAGGTGGTGCAGACGCTGCTGGAGGCGGTGGCGCTGGTGTTCGCGGTGATGTACCTGTTCCTGCAGAACTGGCGCTACACGGTCATCCCCACCATCGTGGTGCCGGTGGCGCTGCTGGGCACGTTCGCGGTGCTGCTGTCGCTGGGCTTCTCGATCAACGTGCTCACGATGTTCGGCATGGTGCTGGTGATCGGCATCGTGGTGGACGACGCGATCGTGGTGGTCGAGAACGTCGAGCGCATCATGAGCCAGGAGGGCCTGCCGCCGCGCGAGGCCACGCGCAAGGCCATGGGCCAGATCTCGGGCGCGATCATCGGCGTGACGGTGGTCCTGATCTCGGTGTTCGTGCCGCTGGCCTTCTTTGGCGGTTCGGTGGGCAACATCTACCGGCAGTTCTCGGTGGTGATGGTGGCATCGATCGGCTTCTCGGCCTTCATGGCCCTTTCGCTGTCGCCGGCGCTGTGCGCCACGCTGCTCAAGCAGGTGGAAGCCGGCCACCACCACGAGAAGGGCGGCTTCTTCGGCTGGTTCAACCGCGGCTTCTCCAGCACCGCCAAGCGCTACGAGAGCGGGCTGGCGCGCCTGCTGCAGCGCACGGGGCGGATGATGATCGTGTACCTGGCGATCATCGGCGCGGTGATCCTGTTCGTGATGCGACTGCCTTCGTCGTTCCTGCCGGCCGAGGACCAGGGCTACCTGGTCGTGAGCGTGCAGCTGCCGCCGGGCGCCACCGTCAACCGCACGCGCGAGGTGATGCAGCAGGTGGAGGGTTTCATCCTCCAGCAGCCCGAGGTGCAGAGCATGGTGGGCGTGCTGGGCTTCAGCTTCTCGGGGCAGGGGCAGAACGCCGGCCTGGCCTTCGTGACCCTGAAGCCCTGGGACGAGCGCAAGGGCGCCGAACATTCGGCGCAAGCCGTGGCCGGCCGTGCCTTTGGCGCGCTGATGAAGGTGCGCGATGCGTTCATCTTCCCCTTGAGCCCGCCGCCCATCCCCGAGCTGGGCAGCGCCTCGGGCTTCAGCTTCCGCCTGCAGGACCGCGGCGGCAACGGCCATGCGGCGCTGGTGGCCGCGCGCAACCAGCTGCTGGGGCTGGCCGCGCAGAGCAAGGTGCTGGCCGGCGTGCGGCCCGACGGCCTGGAAGATGCCTCGCAGCTGCAGCTGGAGATCGACCGCGAGAAAGCCGCCAGCCTGGGCGTCTCGTTCGATGCGATCAACGCCGCTATCTCCACCGCGCTGGGCTCCAGCTACGTGAACGACTTTCCCAACCGCGGGCGCCTGCAGCGGGTGGTGGTGCAGGCCGACGCGCCAGCGCGCATGCAGCCCGAGGACCTGCTGCGCATCAATGCGCTCAACGCGCGCGGCCAGCCCGTGCCGCTGTCGGCCTTTGCCACCACGCGCTGGATCACCGGGCCCATGCAGGCGATCCGCTTCAACGGCTATCCGGCGATGCGCATTTCGGGCGACGCCGCGCCCGGCTACAGCACCGGCGACGCCATGGCCGAGATGGAGCGCCTGGCGGCCCAGCTGCCGGCCGGCTTTGCCTACGAATGGACGGGCCAGTCGCGCGAGGAAAAGCTCTCGGGCGCCACGGCCGGCTGGCTGCTGGCCTTCTCGCTGCTGGCGGTGTTTCTCTGCCTGGCGGCGTTGTACGAGAGCTGGTCCATCCCGTTCGCGGTGATCCTGGTGGTGCCGCTGGGCGTGCTGGGCGTGGTGCTGGGCGTGAGCTTGCGCGGCATGAGCAACGACATCTACTTCAAGGTGGGCCTGGTCACCATCATCGGCCTGTCGGCCAAGAACGCGGTGCTGATCATCGAGTTCGCCAAGGATCTGCAGGCGCAGGGCCGCAGCGCGGTCGACGCGGTGCTGGCCGCGGCCCACCTGCGCTTCCGGCCGATCATCATGACCTCCATGGCCTTCATCCTGGGCGTGCTGCCGCTGGTGCTGGCCTCGGGGGCCGGCTCGGCCAGCCAGCGCGCCATCGGCACCGGCGTCATGGGCGGCATGCTCACCGCCACCGCGCTGGCCGTGCTGTTCGTGCCGGTGTTCTTCGTCGTGGTGCGGCGCTGGTTCCACGGCAGCGAGCGGCAGCGCAAGCTGTATGCGCACGAGCTCGACTCGTCTGCCAGCGGCAAGGAGGGGAGCGCATGATGAAACGCCTGCCCCTCCTGGCCGGCGCCGCGGCCCTGGCCGGCTGCATCAACCTGCAGCCGCACCACGAGCGCCCGCCGGCGCCGGTGGCGGCGCAGTTCCCGCTGGCCTCCGACGCCGCGGGCTCGGCGGCGGCCGAGCGCGACTGGCGCCAGTTCTTTGCCGATGCGCGCCTGCAGCAGCTCATCGAACGCGCGCTCGCCCACAACCGCGACCTGCGCATCGCCGTGTTGAACATCGAGGCCGCCCGCGCGCAGGCCGGCGTCCGCGGCGCCGACCGATGGCCCACCGTCAACCTGGCGGCGGGCGCCACGCGGCAGCCGGGTGCCAGCGGCCAGATCGGCACCACCTATACCGCGGGCTTCGCGGTGGCCGCCTACGAGCTCGACCTGTTCGGCCGCGTGCGCTCGCTGCAGGATGCGGCGCTGGCGCAACTGGCGGCCAGCGAGCAGGCGCGCAAGGCCACGCAGATCTCGCTGGTGGCCTCGGTGGCCAACCTCTACTACGCGCTGCGCGCCGACGACGCGCTGATCCGCCTGATCGAGCGCACGCTGGCCACGCGCGAGGAGTCGGCGCGGCTGGTGCAGCTGCGCTTCGACAACGGCGTGGCCTCGGAGCTGGAGCTGCGCCAGGCGCAGTCGCTGGTGGAAACCGCCCGCGTGGCCCTCGTGCAGCAGCGCCGGCAGCGTGCGCTCGACCGCAACGCGCTGGAGCTGCTGCTGGGCCAGCCGCTGGTGGACGAGCCGTCCACCGAGGGTGAATGGAGCGCCCAGACCCTGGCCGACGTGCCGGCGGGCCTGCCCTCTGAGGTGCTGTTGCAGCGGCCCGACGTGCGGCAGGCCGAGGCGCAGCTGCTCGCCGCCAACGCCAACATCGGCGCGGCGCGCGCGGCGTTCTGGCCGCGCATCACGCTCACCGCCAGCGCCGGCACCGCGAGCAGCGAGCTGAGCGGCCTGTTCCACGGCACCGCCTGGAGCTTCGCGCCGCAGCTGCTGATGCCGATCTTCGATGCCGGACGCAACCGCGCCAGCCTGCGGGCCAGCGAGGCGGCGCGCGACATCGCGCTGGCGCAGTACGAGCGCAGCATCCAGGCGGCGTTCCGCGACGTGGCCGATGCGCTGGCCGGCCGTGCCACCTTGCAGGAGCAGTTGCGCGCCCAGCAGGCCCAGGCCGAAGCCGAGGCGGCCCGCCTGCGGCTGCTGGCGCTGCGCTTCGAGCACGGCGCCGCCAGCTCGCTCGAGGTGCTCGACGCGCAGCGCGCCATGTTCGCCGCGCAGCAGGCGGTGCTGCAGACCCAGCTGGCGCTCACGCAGAACCGGATCGCGGTCTACCGCTCGCTCGGCGGCGGCTGGACCGAGCCGGTGCGCTGACGCGCTTGCCGGCTGGCGAAGCGCGCCACGTCCACTGCATCGAGCAGGCTCGATTCCACCGGCAAGGGCGCGCCGGCGATCCAGGCCGCCAGCGTCTGCGCGGCCAGCGGCGCCCACGCCAGGCCGCGCGAACCCAGCGCGGTCAAGGTGTACAGGCCCTTGCGGCGGGGCACGAAGCGGGGCTGGTCCAGGCGGGCCGCCGTCAGGTCCTGCGCCGGCAGCGGCCCGAGCACCGGCATGCGGTCGCTGGACACCAGGCGCCAGCCCACGCGACCGGACAAAGGCCCTTGCGGCTCGACCGGCCCCAGCATCTGCGACACGCGCGACAGGTTGACGCGATGGTCTTCCTCGCGCAGGCCGGGCGTGGGATCGTCGGGCTGGTGCGTGGCGCCGCACAGCAGCTGGCCGTCCTGCAGGTCGATCGCGTAACCGGAGCCGGCCAGCGGGCAGTGCAGCCGCACCTGGGAGCGGAACGTCGTCACCTGGCCACGCACCCGTTGCAGCGGCCAAACGGGCCCGCCGGCCAGCGGCAAGACGCCTTCGGCATTGGCCAGCACCAGCACGGGTGCCGCGGCGATGACCCGCCCGCCGGCATCGAGCACTTGCCATCCCGCGGGCGTTTCGCGCACCGCCTGCACCGCGGCCCCGCTCACGAGGCGTGCGCCTTGCAAGGCATGCCGCACCCAGTGGGCGGGGGAGATCCAGCCGCCGCCTGGGTAGAACCAGGCGGGCGAACGCAACGGCACGCCGGCCAGCGCGCTGGCCTCGGCCGGCGCCACCGCCTGCGCGTACTGCGCGGGCAGGCCCAGGCGCGCCAGCAAGGCCCGCATCGCACCCGCATCGCCTTCGTCAGGCTGCAGCCGCAGCAGACCCTGCGCGCGGCCCGGCAGCATGCCGCGGTCGAGCAGGGGTGCGAACTGCTGGTGGGCGCGCAAGGCCGCCGCGCGGTTGAAGCGAGCATGCGCGCCGTCTTCGGGCGTGACCACGCCGTGGAACAAGCCGCCGGGGTTGCCCGAGGTTTCCATCGCGGGCCCGGGCTGGCGGTCGATCACCGTGCAGGCGAAGCCTTCGGCCTGCAGCGCGGCGGCCATCGACGCCCCGGCCATGCCGGCGCCGACGATCACCGCCTCGCGCGTGCCGCCCGCCGCGGCCGCCAGCCGCGAAGGCGCGCGGCGTGGCGTGAAGGCCGGCGCGTGGCGTGCGACCGTCATCTCGCCCTTGGCGGCAAAGCCCGGCGCCCGCTGCACCACGAAGCCGGCCTCGGCCAGCCCGTCGCGCACCGGCCGCGCCACGCTCCAGGTGGCCGCGGTCGCCTGCGGTGCCGCCAGCCGCGCCAGCGCCTTGAACACACGCCGCTCCCACATCTGCGGGTTCTTCGCCGGCGCGAAGCCGTCGAGGTAGAACGCGTCCACTTCAGCCACCAGTTCGGGCAGCCAGTCGGCCACGTCGCCGAAGGCCAGCATCAGCCGCACGCGGCCGCCCTCGAAGGCCAAGCTGTGCAGGTTGTGCGTGAGCGGCGGCCACGCCGCAGCCAGCGGGCCGGCCAGCGCCCGCAGCGGCGAGGCCTCGTGCGCGCGCGCCAGCGTCCTTGCCTCGGGCGGATGCTTTTCCACCGACAGGAAGACCAGCCGCTCGCAGCGCTGCGGATCGTGCCGCCACGCGTGCCAGGTGGCGAGGAAGTTGTTGCCCAGTCCGAAGCCGGTTTCCAGCACCACGAAGCGCTCGCGCCCCGCCCAGCGCTGCGGCAGGCCGTTGCCGCGCAAGAACACATGCTCGGCCTGCGCCAGCGCGCCGGCGCGGGCGTGGTACACGTCGCCGAAGGCCGGCGCGAACGGCACGCCGTCGCCGAACTCGATCTCAGCGGGCCGGATGGGCGAGGTCTTCATGCGCGAACAAAAAAGCCGGCACCAGGGCCGGCTCGTCATCCATGCGGGAGCCCCCTCTTGGAGGGGGCAGGGGGAGCGAAGCGTTCACCGGGAACCGCAAACGCGTTACACGCGCTTCCGGTACTCGTGCGTGCGGGTGTCGATCTCGATCTTGTCGCCGTCTTCCACGAACAGCGGCACCGAGATCTCGAAGCCGGTGCCCACGATGCGGGCGGGCTTCATGACCTTGCCGGAGGTGTCGCCCTTGACGGCGGGCTCGGTGTTGATCTGGCGCACCACGGTGGTGGGCAGTTCGACCGAGATCGCCTTGCCGTCGTAGAACACCACTTCCACCGGCATGTTGTCGTCGAGGTAGTAGATGGCGTCGCCCATGTTCTCGGCTTCCACCTCGAACTGGTTGTATTCGCTGTCCATGAACACGTACATCGGGTCGGCGAAGTAGGAGTAGGTGCACTCCTTCTTGTCGAGGATGATCTGGTCCATCTTGTCGTCGGCCTTGAACACCACTTCGGCGCCGGCGCCGTTGAGCAGGTTCTTCATCTTCATGCGCACGGTGGCGGCGCCGCGGCCGCCGCGGCTGTATTCGGTCTTCAGCACGACCATCGGGTCCTTGCCCTGCATGATCACGTTGCCGGCGCGGATTTCCTGAGCGAGTTTCATAGCAATAAGGGAAAAAATGCGTTCGAGAACGCGGTATCACCAGGGAGGGCGCGTTCTGTCGACCGGCGGTTTCTGCTTCGTCCGGCGCGAATGCGCAAAGCCGGCTATTTTAGCCGCTTCGCCATGGCGAAGCCCAGCAATTGCGCCGTAAGGTCTTGTTGGGTCAACAAATTCTGCCGCCAGGCTTGGCAGGCGGCGGCCCATGTGCCAAGCGAGGGCAGGGCGTCGGGCCACAAGCCCAGCCCGTTCCAGCCGCGCCATAACGCCCGCACCGGCTCCTCGGCGCCGAAACGGTCGAGGAACGCTTCGAGTTTGGCCGCGTGCGCCTGGTCGCGCTGCGGGTAGATGTGCCAGGCGAACGGCGCACCGGCCCACTGGGCGCGCACGAACGAGTCTTCCCCGCGCACGAAGTTCAGGTCGCAGCTCCAGAGCAGTCGGTCGTAGTCCGGCTGGGTGAGCCAGGGCAGGGGCACTGTCCGCAAGGCGCCCAGCCGCCCCTGGGCATCGAGCAGCGGCAGGGCCTGGTGCTGCGCGGCGCCGGGGGTGAGCAGCAGCAGGGTCGGCCGGGCGGCCAGCGTCTGCAGCAGCGCGGGCAGTGCAGGGTTGTCGTAGCAGAACAGGCTCACCACCTGCTCGCCGGGCTGCGGCGCGAGCCCGCGCACCTGCAACCACGCACTGCGGTCGAAGGCCGCGCGCGCTTCTATCAGGCCCGGTTCGCGCAGCAGCCCGCCGGTGCGCGGACTGAAGCCCGGGTAGAAGAACCACTTGGTCAGCCCGTTGCGCTGCGGCGAAGGCAGGCCGTGGCTGCGCTCCACGTAGTCTTCGGCGCTCAGGTACTCGAGATTGATCCACACCGGCGGGCGCTGCTGCATGCGCTGGACGAACGCCGGCGGCGGGTCGCAGCCGAAGGCTTCGACCACCACGTCGCCGGGCACCAGCGGCGGCGGCTCCGAGCTCCACGGCACCACCTCCACCCCGGCTGCGCCCTCGGGCGCCATCCAGGCCAGCGCGGAGGCATCGTCCACCCACAGCCGTACCGCGTGGCCGCGCCGGCCCAGGTCGGCGGCCAGCCGCCAGCACACCCCGATGTCGCCGTAGTTGTCGATCACGCGGCAGAAAAGATCCCAGCGCATCACGGCCTCCGACGAGCTGCCTCCGGCAGGCCACGCGCCCCCTGGGGGGCAAGCGAACGAAGTGAGCGTGGGGGCGCCATGTCGGTGATTATGGAAGTCGCGACAATCTCGATCCCGATGAGCGACACCTCTTCATCCACCGAGACGTCGGCCGCGCCAGAGGCCGACCAGGCCCTGCGCGAGCGCCTGCTGGCCGAGGTGGCGGCACTGCCCAGCCTGCCCGGCGTGTACCGCTACTACGACGCGGGCGGCGGCGTGCTCTACGTGGGCAAGGCGCGCAACCTGAAAAAGCGCGTGGCCAGCTACTTCCAGAAGGACCATGGCGGCACGCGCATCGGGCACATGGTGGGCCGCATCGCGCGCATGGAGACCACGGTGGTGCGCACCGAGGCCGAGGCGCTGCTGCTGGAAAACAACCTGATCAAGACGCTGAACCCGCGCTTCAACATCCTGTTCAGGGACGACAAGAGCTATCCGTACCTCAAGCTGGTGTCGCACCCGGCCTTTCCGCGCGTGGCCTACTACCGCGGCTCGGTGGACAAGAAGCACCGCTACTTCGGCCCCTATCCCGGCGCCTGGGCGGTGAAGGAAACGATCCAGCTGATCCAGAAGGTGTTTCGCCTGCGCACCTGCGAAGACACCGTGTTCAACAACCGCACGCGGCCGTGCCTGCTGTACCAGATCCGCCGCTGCTCGGGCCCTTGCGTGGGCCTGATCTCGGCCCAGGACTACCAGCGCGATGTCGCCAACACCGAGCGCTTCCTGCTGGGCGAGCAGCAGGAGGTGATCGATGCGTTGCAGGCGCAGATGATGGCGTACTCCGAAGCGCTGGAGTTCGAGAAGGCCGCGGCCACGCGCGACCAGATCCATGCGCTCGCGCGCGTGCTGCACCAGCAGTCGGTGGAGGCCAGCTCGCTGAGCGCGAGCGACAAGGACGTGGACGTCCTCGCGGTGCGGGTGCAGGGCGGCCGCGCCTGCGTGAACCTGGCCATGGTGCGCGGCGGGCGCCACCTGGGCGACCGCGCTTACTTCCCCAGCCATGTGGAAGAAGCCACCGCGCTCAATGCCGAGCAGGTGGAGGAGCGCGACCCGGACATCTCGCCCGAGGTGCAGGTGCTGCAGGCCTTCATCGCGCAGCACTACATCGACAGCCCCGTGCCGCCGCAGCTGGTGTTGAGCCATGCGGTGGACAAGGCGCTGATCGAGGCCTTGTCGCTGCAGGCCGGGCTGAAGGTGAGCGCGCAGCACCAGCCGCGCGAGCAGCGGCGCATCTGGCTGGAGATGGCCTGCAAGGGCGCGGAGCTGGCGCTGGCCCGGCTGCTGGCGGAAGAGGGCTCGCAGAAGGAGCGCACCCGTTCGCTGGTGGAGGCGCTGGACCTCGCGCCCGAAGACCTGGACCGCTTCCGCATCGAATGCTTCGACATCAGCCACACCGCCGGCGAGGCCACGCAGGCCTCCTGCGTGGTGTTCGAGAACCACCAGATGCAGTCATCGCAGTACCGCCGCTACAACATCGAGGGCATCACCGGCGGCGATGACTACGCGGCGATGCGGCAGGTGCTCACGCGCCGCTACGCCAAGCTGGCCGAGGGCGTGGCCGCCGGCAGCGCGCGCATGCCCGATGTGGTGCTGGTCGACGGCGGCCGGGGCCAGGTGGCGATGGCGCGCGAGGTGTTCGAGGAGCTGGGCCTGGACCTGTCGCTGATCGTCGGCGTGGAGAAGGGCGAGGGAAGAAAGGTGGGGCTGGAAGAGCTGGTGTTCGCCGACGGCCGGCCCAAGCTGTACCTGGGGCACGACTCCGCCGCGCTGATGCTGGTGGCGCAGATCCGCGACGAAGCCCATCGCTTCGCCATCACCGGCATGCGCGCGCGGCGGGCCAAGGTGCGCACGGGCGGCAGCCGGCTGGAAGAGATTCCCGGCGTGGGCCCGAAGAAGCGTGCCCGCCTGCTGCAACGCTTTGGTGGCGTGCGCGGCGTGACCAACGCCAGCGTCGATGATCTGGCCAGCGTCGACGGCATCTCCCGCGAGCTGGCCGAGGAGATTTATCGTGTCCTTCATTGACCACCCCCGGAGCGCCTGCGGCGCTGCCCCCTTGCATGTTGGCCCCCGGCCGCGGAGTACCGCGTCCGCCCCCCGAGGGGGCGAGCAACTGTCTTCGGAGCGGCCGGGCGACAGTTGCTTGTATGTCGGCCCCCGGCCGCGGAGTACCGCGTCCGCCCCCCGAGGGGGCGAGCAACTGTCTTCGGAGCGGCCGGGCGACAGTTGCTCAAGGGGGCAACACCAGCGGACCGGCAAAGCGGCATCCGCGGTGTTTGCTGGGCTTGCGGCGCTCGCTGCGTTGTTGGCCGGTTGTGCCTCGGCGCCGCCGCCGCCGCTGCCGCCGGACGCAAGCGGCAAAGCCGTTGCCGCGCCGACGCTGCCCTCGCCGCAGGCAGCCCGCACGTGGGACGAGTTCAAGCGCCAGGCGGCGCAGCGCATCGTGGCCGCCAATCCCGGGCTCAGCTACACCGGGCCGCCGCCCGACCCGCTGCTCGCGATTCCGGTCCTGGAGATCGAGCTCGACAGCGACGGCGGCGTGCGCCGCATCGAGGTGTTGCGCCATCCGCGGCAGGCCCAGGACACCACGCAGATCGCGATCGACGCGGTGCGGCGCGCGGCGCCGTTCGGCGACATGCGCCACCTGAAGAAACCGTGGAAGTTTGCCGAGGTGTTCCTGTTCGACGACGCGCGGCGGTTCAAGCCGCGCACCCTGGATGAATAGGCCCCCCGCATAATCGCGCGATGTTCTTCACCGTCCCGACCCTGCTCACCTGGGCACGCATCGTCTGCATTCCGCTGATCGTCGGCGTGTTCGACCTGCCGGAACACATGATGCCCGCCGGCATGCGCAACCTGATCGCGACGGTGCTGTTCGTGGTGTTCGCGCTGACCGACTGGCTCGACGGCTACCTGGCGCGGCGCCTGAACCAGACCTCCGCCTTCGGCGCCTTTCTCGACCCGGTGGCCGACAAGTTCCTGGTCTGTTCCACCCTGCTGGTGCTGGTGCACCTGCAGCGCGTGGATGCGCTGGTCGCGCTGGTGATCATCGGCCGCGAGATCGCGATCTCGGCGCTGCGCGAGTGGATGGCGCAGATCGGCGCCTCGCGCAGCGTGGCGGTGCACATGCTGGGCAAGGTGAAGACCACGGTGCAGATGGTCGCGCTGCCGTTCCTGCTGTACCACGGCAGGCTGTTCGGCGTGATCGACACTCAGCTGTGGGGCACGGTGCTGATCTACATCGCGGCCGTGCTCACCATCTGGTCGATGGTGTACTACCTGCAGAAGGCGCTGCCCGAGATCCGGGCCAAGGCAAGGTAGTGGCCCAAGCGCTCGGGCCTTCGGCCGCGTCGGGCTATGTGCGTGCCATGCCGGCGGTGTTCGTGCTCATCTGGAGCACCGGCTTCGTGGTCGCGCGCTATGGCATGCCGCATGCGCCGCCGCTGAGCTTCCTGTCGGTGCGCTATGCGCTGTCCATACTGGTGTTTGCCGCATGGATCGCGTGGAGCCGGCCGGCCTGGCCGCAAGACCGGGGCCAGTGGCTGCACCTCGCGGTGACCGGCATGCTCATCCACGCCGGCTACCTGGGTGGCGTGTGGGCGGCGGTGAAGGCCGGTCTGGGCGCCGGCACGGTCGCGCTGATCGTCGGGCTGCAGCCGGTGCTCACCGCCTTGTGGGTGGCGGGTACCGGGGCAGAGCATCGTGTGCGCCCGCGACAGTGGGCGGGCCTGATGCTGGGCTTTGCCGGTTTGCTGCTGGTGGTGTGGCGCAAGCTCGGCGTGGGCGAAATCAATCCGCTCAACGTGTCGCTGGCGGTCTTTGCACTGATGGCCATCACGGTGGGCACGCTCTACCAGAAGCGGCACGTGCGCAGCAACGACGTGCGCACGGCCACCTTCATCCAGCTTGTCGCGGCCTTGGCGGTCAGTGCACCTTTCGCGCTGCTGGAGCAGGAGCCCATGCGCTGGCACCCGGAACTGATCGGCGCGCTGACGTGGTCGGTGCTCGGCCTCACGCTCGGCGGCAGCTCGCTGCTGTTCATCCTCATCCAGCGTGGCGCGGCGACCCGGGTCACGAGCCTGTTGTACCTGGTGCCTCCGTGCACGGCGTTGCAAGGCTGGTGGCTGTTCGGCGAGTCGCTGTCGGCGCTGGTGCTCGCGGGCCTGGCGCTCACTGCCGTGGGCGTGGCCCTGGTAGTGCGCGAGCCCGCGCCACGCCGCTGAAGCCTTTCGAAACGTCTGCGCCTGACCGCGCGCAAGAGGCACTGCGCGCCGGCTGTCAAGCGAGGTAACGCGTGCAGTTTTGCGCCCCTAAGCAGCGGGGGAAAACGCATAGAATCAGCTCCCGCGCTTGACACTGCCCGAGTGCGTGGCTGTAATCGACCGGCCCTGAATGCCCGCAGCCGCAGCCTCCGGCAGCCCACCACCGAACACTTCGTCGAGACCTTGAGAGGGGGTACCTTCGTGAACAAGACTGAGCTGATTGAACACATTGCCAACCAGGCTGATATCTCCAAGGCCGCCGCCGGGCGCGCCCTCGAAGCCCTGATCGGCGGTGTGAAGGCGACGCTGAAGAAGGGCAACTCGGTGTCGCTGGTCGGTTTCGGCACCTTCTCGGTCACCAAGCGCGCCGCGCGCAGTGGCCGCAATCCGCGCACTGGCGACACGATCAAGATCAAGGCCGCCAAGGTTCCCAAGTTCCGCGCCGGCAAGGCGCTGAAAGACGCGCTGAAGTAAGCGGTCGGTCCACCCGGCGGCTTCGCTTGCGCGACACGGGTGCTTAGCTCAGCTGGTAGAGCGGCGCCCTTACAAGGCGTAGGTCGGCGGTTCGAACCCGTCAGCACCCACCACCCGTTGCAGGCGTACCCGGCGCCATGGCTAGAATCCCGGGCCAAACTCCTCAAGGGCGAACCGCGGTTCGCCCTTGACGCATCTGAGGGCTCCACTCAATGTTCGAATTCGTTCGCACGCACACCCGGCTGTTGCAGCTCATCCTTGCACTGCTGATCTTCCCGTCGTTCGTCTTGTTCGGTGTGCAGGGCTACAACAGCTACATGGAAGCCGGCAACGCGCCGGTCGCCAAGGTCGACGGCCAGGCGATCACCCAGGCCGAGTGGGATGCGGCGCACCAGCGGCAGATCGAGCGCGTGCGCGCGCAGATGCCCGGCATCGACGTGAAGCTGTTCGATACGCCCGAGATGAAACAGCAGACGCTGGAGCAGCTGGTGCGCGAGCGGGTGTTGTTCTCCGCCGCAGAGAAGCTGCACCTGCAGCCCAGCGACGACCGCCTGGCCCAGGCGCTGCTGACGATGCCCGAACTGGCCCAGTTGCGCGGGCCGGACGGCAAGTTCGACAAGGCCCGGTACGAGCAGCTGCTCTCCGCGCAGGGCATGACGCCCGCGATCTTCGAGGCCCGGCTGCGGCAGGACCTCGCGTTGCGCCAGGTGCTGGGCGGCATCAGCGACACCGTGGTCGCGCCCGGCAGCGTGTCCAAGGCGGCGCTCGATGCGCTGCTGCAAAAGCGCGAGATCCAGCTTCAGCGCTTCGACACCAAGGACTACCTTTCGAAGGTGAACCCCACCGACGCGGAGATCGAGGCCTACTACAAGGCGCACGAAGCGCAGTTCCGCGCGCCCGAGCAGGCGTCGATCGAGTACGTGGTGCTCGACCTCGACACGCTGATGAAAGGCATCACCGTGCCCGAGAAAGACCTGCGCGAGTACTACGAACAGAACAAGTCGCGCTACGGCACGCCAGAGGAGCGCCACGCCGCCCACATCCTCGTCAAGGCCGAGAAGGACGCGCCGGCGGCCGAGCGAACCAAGGCCAAGGCGCGTGCCGAGGAGCTGCTGGCCGAGGTGCGCAAGAACCCCGGCGCCTTCGCCGAACTTGCGAAGAAGCACTCCGAAGACCCGGGCTCCAGGGAGCAGGGGGGCGACCTCGGCTTCTTCGGCCGCGAGGCGATGGTCAAGCCCTTCTCCGACGCCGCCTTTGCGCTCAAGCCGGGCGAGATCAGCAACGTGGTGGAGAGCGACTTCGGCTACCACGTCATCAAGCTGATCGAGGTGCGCGGCGGCGAGGTCAAGCCTTTCGAAGCGGTGCGCGCCAGCATCGAAGACGACGTGAAGAAGCAACTGGCGCAGCGCAAATATGCCGAGGCCGCCGAGCAGTTCAGCAACACGGTCTACGAGCAGCCCGACAGCCTTCAGCCGGTGATCGACAAGCTCAAGCTGGAAAAGAAGACCGCCACCGTCCAGCACGCGACGCTGCCACCGGGCAACGGCCCGCTGTCCTCAGCCAAGTTCATCGAGGCGGTCTTCAGCGCCGAGGCGGTGCGCAACAAGCGCAACACCGAGGCGGTCGAAGTGGGGCCGAACCAGCTGGCCTCGGGCCGGGTGGTGCAGCACACGCCGGCCCACACGCGCCCGCTGGCGCAGGTGAAGGACCAGGTGCGCGAGCGCGTCGCGGCCGAGCAGGCGGCGGCGTTGGCGCGCAAGGATGGCGAGGCCCGGCTTGCCCAGCTCAGGCAGGGCGGCGATGCGTCGGCTCTCGGTGCGCCGGTGGTGGTGTCCCGGGCCAGGGCCGACAACGTGCCGCGGCAGGTGGTCGAGGCGGCGTTGAAGGCCGACGCAGCCAAGTTGCCGGCGCTGCTGGGGGTGGACCTGGGGGACCAGGGATACGCCGTCGTGCGCCTCACGAAGGTCGAAGCGCCCGATCCCGCCTCCGAAGAAATGAAAGGCTTGCAGCCGCGCTACGCGCAGGCCTGGGCCAACGCGGAAAGCGAGGCGTATCTCGAGGCGCTCAAGCGCCGCTACAAGGCGGAGGTGAAGGTGCAGACGGCCAATGCCGCGCCGGCAGCGGACGGCGCCGCCGCGCGCTAGGAGCCTGGGCGGGGTCAGTGCACGCCCGCCCACTCGCGCGCTTCCTGCAGCGCGGCTTCCTGCGGCGGCAGCTCGGGTGACTCGTTCCACAACAGCGTGGCGACGAACATCAGGGTCTCGGGCGGGACGTCGGGCCTCAGGCGGATCAGCTGAAGGGCGCACAGGTTGATCCACGGTGTGCGCGGCAGGGAAGGCATCAGTTGCCCCATCGTGGGCCCTCCTCCGGGTGCAACGCCGGGTGCACGAGCGGACAGGTCATCGCAGACTCCTTCGTAGGACGGTGCTTGTCCTTCCCGGGCAATCGTCGTGCGTGTCAGGCATGCCTCACACTCAAATGCGGCTGGAACTGGCTATAATGGCCGGCTTCCAACGGTGGTGGCTGTAGCTCAGTTGGTAGAGTCCCAGATTGTGATTCTGGTTGTCGTGGGTTCGAGTCCCATCAGCCACCCCACCGAACACCATGACGAACGCGCCCTCCCGGGCGCGTTTTTGCTTTGTGCGTTGCCCGGCTCAGCTCAGCTCAGCTTGCGCACGCGCACGGCGCAGCAGATGCCGCGGGGCTGGTTCTCGCGCCATTCGACCTCGCCGCCCAGCAGCTTCACCCGCTTGCGCACGCCGCCCAGGCCGAGCCCGTGCGACCAACTGCTGGGGTCGCGCCCCACGCCGTCGTCGCACACCCGCAGGGTGAACACCTCGCGCTCCAGGCCGATGTCCACCTGTACCTGCGACGCCTGGGAATGCGAGATGGTGTTGCTCACCAGCTCGCGCAGGATGCGGGTGAGGGCCGACCACTGCACGACGGTGAGCACGATCTCGCGGTCACACGTGAAGGACCAGCGCAGGTCGCACTGGGCGGCGCCCAGTCGCTGCGTGATGTCGGCCTTCCACTCGGCGGCCGCATGCGAAAGCGGGTGGCTGGAGGCCGCCAGCCCGCGGGTGAGCGTCTTCAGGTCCTGCAGCGTGTGGCGGACGTAGTCCTCCATCTCCGGGTTGGGCGCCTTGTACATCAGCGTGAGCAGGCGGGCGCCGATGTCGTCGTGCAGGTCCTGGGCGATGCGGGCACGTTCTTCGCTGCGTGCTTGTTCGATAGCCTTGTCGAAGGCCACGGCGCGGCGCAGCTGCTCGACGATGCGGTCGGTCAGCCGTGCGTCCTCGTGCGTGAACATGCGCTTGCCGCGGTGGGCGAAGCGCAGCACCACCGAGCCCTGCGGCGTGCCTTCCTCGTCGGCCAGCGGAGGGACGGGTACCAGCATCGTGGAGCCGTCGCCGACCACGCGCGCCTGCCGCAGCGGGCGTTCGATGCGCATCACCTCCAGCGGCTCGAACAGCTCGCGCAACAGTCGCGACAGCAGCTCGCCCGCACGCTGGGGGCGTGCCTCGACCTCGCGCGCGATGCGGTACAGCAGCTCGAACATGCGTTCGGTGGTGAGCATGTTGTTGCCCAGCATCTGGTTCAGGATCCACTGCCGCGCGCCGGCGTAAAGGCCCAGCGACAGGAAAAGCGACAAGGTGAGCGAGGCGAACTGCCCGAGAGAGAACACCGCCACGAACAACAGGTCGAGCGACGTGGCCACGGTGCTGATGCCTGCCAGCATCGAGAACTCGCGCATCACCTGCTGCGAGCGCGAGAGAAACGGCACCAGCAGCAGCAGCGAGGCCAGGAACACGTACCAGATGACCGAGCCCACCGTGGCGATGTTGAGCTGCAGGCCCGGTTGGCGCTCGGCCACGGCCACGGCAAGGGTCAGCAGGATCAGCGTGCCCAGCCCCACGAAGCCGAAACGACGCAGCACGATCGCAAACGGGTTGGGTTCGAGTCGGTACGACCAGCTCAGCAGCACGATGGCCGCCATGCCGTAGCCGATGGTGGCGGCCTGCGTGGTCCACCAGAGGTGGGGGAGCCGGCCTGCCAGCGCAAACCCTGCGATGGCCAGCGCCGATGCCCACACCGCCGCACTCCACCAAGGCCAGCCCGGCAGGCGGCGCGGATGGATGGCGGTGGCGTGCACCAGCGCGGCACCGGTCAACAGGTCGAAGCCGATGCGCGCCATCAGGTCGGCGCGCGCAAAGCCCACCGGCATGCCGAGCCCCGGAGCCGACTCCACGGCGATGAACAGCACGTTGCCTGCCTGGGCCAGCGCCATCAGCGCATAGATCAGGTTGCGCTGCGAGGGCCGTGCCAGCAGCACCACCCAGGCGATCAGGTACAGCAGCAGGGCCAGCGCGCCGAGAAGCCAGAACAGCGTGCCCAGGCCGCCCGCGCCCCGCGGGCGCGGCGGGACCGAGACGGTGGCGCCATCGTGGAAGAACAGCGTCACCTCGCGCTGTGCAAACAGCTTGGCGAGCTGGTCCTGCAGCGCGGCATGGCGATCGCGCTGCTCATCGCTGACCAGCCAACGCGGCGCGCGCTGCAGTGCCAGCGCGTCCACGGTGAGCACCGAGCCGTCCGCGCCGGCGATGCCCAGCAGCGAGCGGCCCTCGAGCGCCTGCAGGCGCGGGTCGCGCGAGGACACCAGCTCCAGGTGCGCCTGCGCGGTGGCGCGCCACACGGCGTCGACATGCGGTATGTCGGCCAGCGTGCGGATCAGCAGGAACAGGCCCAGGCAGCCGAGCAAGGCGGCAGCCAGCAGCAGGCGCAGCCGCCATCCGATCCAGCGCGCGGGCTGCAGACGCTGCCCGAGCATGTGCTCCAGCGAGCTGGCGTCGAACACCGAGTCGGGCGCCTGGCTGGCACCGCTGGGCGCGAAGGTGGGCGGGGTGCTCGGGTGGTGCGCGGCCATCGGCGTCTGCTGGGGGTGACAGACCCGGGAGCGGCGCGTCAGCAGGGCCGGGGGCTCAAGCCGCCGGCGCTCAGACCAGGCCCTGCTTGCTGGCCAGTACGGCGGCCTCGGCGCGGCTGGACACGTTGAGCTTCTTGTAGATGGACTTGATGTGGTCGTTGACGGTGAACCACTTGATGCCCATCAGGCTGGCGATCTCCTTGATCGTGAAGCCCTTGCTCAGGTAGGTGAGCACCTCGCTCTCGCGCGGGGTGAGCCGCTCGTGGTCGAGCGGCTTTTCCATCGGCACCGGGCGGCTGGCCTGGAAGCCGCCCTGCAGCGGCGTGAAGCCCGAGTCGTGCGTCTGGCCCTCGCCGCCGGCGCCGGTGCGGAAATGCGTGAGCAGGCGCCGCGCGATCGCCGGCGACAGCGGCGGCTGGCCACGCACGATCTTCTGCAGCTCCTCCACCAGCACCTCGAAGCGGTCTTCCTTCAGCAGGTAGCCGTCGGCCCCGCGCTGCAGCGCAGGGAACAGGTGGTCGTCGTCGGAATACAGCGTGGTGACGATCTTGATGGCCGGGTACTGCGCCAGCTCGGTGAGCAACTCCATGCCGTTGCCGTCGGGCAGCTCGAGGTCCACGAGGATCAGCTTGAAGGGGTCAACCCCATGCAGGCCGCGCGGGCCCCCGGTGAGGTTGACGTGGCGGCGGGCGCTCTCCAGGTCGCCGGCTTCGGTGATCGCAATCGCATCACTGAAGCTCTCGCGCACCACACGGCAGAGGAAGCTGCGTGCGACCGGGTTGTCTTCCAGGATCAGGACCTTGACGGCCATGGTGATGTTCTCCCCTGAGGATGCCGTTCGTGCGACATCGCATGCGGGGTGGCATCGTAGCGCAAGCGGGGCCCCGCGTCGGCGGTGACCCCCCTGCTTGCACGCCCGTCGGCCGGCAAGCCTTAGGGGTTCACCAGCAGCAGCTTGCCGCGCACCTGGCGCGTGCCCATGCGGGCGTAGGCCTGCGGCAGCTCGCTCATCGGCAGCCTGGCGTCGATCACCGGCTTGACCTTGCCTTCGGCATACCAGCGCGCCAGCTCTCCCAGCGCCTTGGCGTAGGCCTTGGGCTCCCGCCGCACGAATTCACCCCAGAACACGCCGACGATCGAAGCGCCTTTGAGCAGCGCCAGGTTCCAGGGCAGGGCCGGGATGCTGCCGCCGGCAAAGCCGATCACCAGGTAGCGACCGCGCCAGGCGATCGAGCGGAATACCGGCTCCGCCAGGTCGCCGCCCACCGCGTCGTACACCACGTCAGGGCCCTTGCCGGCGGTGAGCTCCTTGAGCCGCTCGCGAACGGTCTCGCGCGAGTAGTCCAAGGTCTCATCGGCTCCGATCGAGCGGCAAAGCTCGGCCTTCTCGGCGCTGGACACGCCGGCGACCACGCGCGCGCCGGCTGCCTTGGCAATCTGCACCGCCGCCGTGCCCACACCGCCGGCGGCGCCCAGTACCAGCACCGTTTCGCCCGCTTGGAGCTGCCCGCGGTCGATCAGCGCGTGGTGCGAGGTGCCGTAGGTGAAGGCGAAGGCGGCGCCGTCCTCCAAGTCGAAACCCGGTGGCAGCGGCATCAGCTGCGATGCGTTCACGCAGGCATGTGTGGCGAATCCGCCTGTCACGCCGATGGCGGCCACGCGGTCGCCGGGCTTCAGGTGGGTCACGCCTTCTCCCACCGCCTCCACGGTGCCCGAGAACTCGGCGCCGGGCACGAAGGGCAGCGGCGGCTTGACCTGGTATTTGTTCTGCACGACCAGCAGGTCGGGGAAGTTGAGGCTGGCCGCACGCACTGCGATGCGCACCTCGCCCGCCTTGGGCTCGGGCGTCGGCAGCTCGGTCCAGCGCAGCGCGTCCACGCCCACGGGGTTGTCGCACAGCCAGGCTTTCATCGTGTTCTCCATGTCCGGGATCAAGTTCCCGTGTCGCCGGACATGATAGGCAGCGCGCCGGTGACGCTGCGTCACGCAGGTGACGGATGCCTACAATCCCGCCGATGCGAATTCTCATCGCCAACGACGACGGCTATCTCGCACCCGGCCTCGCGACGCTGGTGCAGGCCTGCCAGGGCCTGGGCGAGATCGAGGTGATCGCTCCCGAACAAAACGCCAGCGGAACCTCCAACGCCCTCACGCTGAACCGCCCGCTGTCGGTGTACGAGGCGGCCAACGGCTTCCGCTACATCAATGGCACGCCCTCGGACTGCGTGCATATCGCGCTGACCGGCCTGCTGCAGCGGCGTCCCGATCTGGTGCTCTCGGGCATCAACAATGGCGCGAACATGGGCGACGACACCTTGTATTCCGGCACCGTGGCCGCTGCGATGGAAGGCTACCTCTTCGGCATTCCGGCGATCGCCTTTTCGCAGGTGGAAAAGGGCTGGAAGCATCTGGAATCGGCTGGCCTCGTGGTGCGGTCGCTGGTGGAGCAGGTGCTGCAGCAGCCTGCGCCGCCAGGGCCCTGGCTGCTCAACGTCAACATTCCCAGCCGCGCCGATGCACACCTGCTGCCGCGCCGCATCACGCGCCTGGGCCGCCGGCATGCCAGCGAGCCGGTGATCCGGCAGTCCAACCCGCGCGGCGAGCCCATCTACTGGATCGGGCCGGCCGGCGACGCGCGCGAAGCCGGCGAGGGCACGGACTTCCATGCCACGGCCAACGGCATGGTGTCGATCACGCCGCTGCAAGTAGACCTGACCGACCATGTCGCGCTGCCCGCCTGGGCCCAGCGCCTCGGGAGCGCGGCGTGAGCAACGCGCGCCCACCCAAATTCCCGATCGGCCTGGACCGCCTCGCGCCCACGCGCCGTGTGGGTGGTGAAACGCTGCGGCCGCAGCGTCCGGTGCACGAGGCCGTGCGCGATGCGCAACGCCAGGTCGTGCCCAGCGGCCTGGGCCTCGATTCGGCCGGCGTGCGTGCACGCATGGTCGCGCGGCTGCGGGCCGAGGGCCTGCGCTGCGAGCCCGTGCTGGCGGCGCTGGCGGCGGTGCCACGGCACCTGTTTGTCGACAGCGCGCTGATCTCGCAGGCCTACGAGGACACCAGCCTTCCGATCGGCCTGGGCCAGACGATCTCGAAGCCCTCGGTGGTGGGACGCATGATCGAGCTGCTGCAGCTTGCACCGGGCGCCGCGGCGCGCAACGGCCTCGGGCGCGTGCTCGAGATCGGCACGGGCTGCGGCTACCAGGCCGCGCTGCTGTCGCAGCTGGCCAGCCAGGTCGTGTCGATCGAGCGCTTGAAGCCGCTGCACGACAAGGCGCGCGAACGGCTCGCGCCCTTGCGTCGCCACAACCTTCGGCTGGTGTACGGCGATGGCCGCGCAGGCCACCCGCCCAATGCGCCTTATGACAGCATCATCGCCGCTGCCGGCGGTGACGACCTGCCCCAGGCATGGCTGGAACAATTGGCCATCGGCGGACGCTTGGTGGCACCCATGTCCGCGGCCGGCGGCCAAGGCCAGGTGCTGATGGTGGTGGATCGCCACGACGGGGGATACACGCGCCACGTGCACGAGCCCGTGCACTTCGTCCCCTTAAAATCGGGCGTTGCTTGAGAACTGGGTGAACCAATTGATAGGAGTGCAAGCATCGCGTGTTCTGCGCGTGGCGGGCGGGGTCGTGCTGGTCATGCTGCTCGCCGCGTGCGCGTCGCCGAACCGCCGCGCACCGGTCGAAGACCGGCCTGCGGCGGTGCGTCCGCCTGCGGCGCCCGCTTCGGCGCCCGTGGAGGCCGTGAAGCCTCCGCCGCCGGGCATCGAAAACGCCGGCAAGCCCGGCTATTACACCGTCAAGCAAGGCGACACGCTGATCCGCGTGGGTCTGGAGACGGGCCAGAACTGGCGCGACATCGCCAAGTGGAACAACATCGACAACCCGCACGTCATCGAGGTGGGCCAGGTCTTGCGCGTGGCGCCGCCCGGCGTCGACCCGACCGTGGCATCCGCCAAGCCGGTGACCCCGCCGAAGGTGGAGACGCGTCCGCTGGGCGCTCCTGCGCAGGCCCCCAACGCTTCAGCGCCCGCGCCAGCCGCCTCGGGCGCATCCACCCCTTCGGTGGGCCAGATCGTGGCGCCGCTGCCGGTGCCGCGCGAAGCGGGCGATGAGCTCAACTGGGCCTGGCCCGCCGACGGTCCTGTGGCCTCGGCCTTCGACGAAGGTCGCAACAAAGGCCTGGCCATCACCGGCAAGGCCGGCGATCCCGTGCTGGCAGCTGCCGATGGCCGGGTGGTCTACGCGGGTTCGGGCTTGCGCGGCTACGGCAACTTGGTGATCATCAAGCACAACAACACCTACCTCACCGCGTACGCGCACAACCAGGCGCTGCTGGTCAAGGAAGACCAGGTCGTCAAGCGGGGGCAGAAGATCGCCGAAATGGGCTCCAGCGATGCGGAGCGCGTGCAGCTGCACTTCGAGATCCGCAAGCAGGGCAAGCCGGTCGATCCCTCCAAGTTGCTGCCGCCACGCTGAAGTTCATGCATACAAAGGCGCGCGCATGACCAGGAAGCGAGACACGCAGAACGGACATGCGAGCGAGCTGCTGGCGGGCAACCCGCTGGCGGTGCCCATGGCGCCCGTGCCCGGCGAACCGCCTGAGCCCGAGGGCGCGGAGCGCGCGGTGGCGGAGCTGCCGCTGGGCGAACCCGACGTGGGCAACACGCTGCAGGCCTACCTGCGCGAGATCCGACGTGCGCCCTTGTTGACGCCCGAGGAGGAGTACCACACCGCGGTGAAGGCCCGCGCAGGCGACTTCGCGGCTCGCCAGGCGATGATCGAGCGCAACCTGCGGCTGGTGGTGAGCATCGCGAAGAACTACCTCGGGCGCGGCCTGCCCATGACCGACCTCATAGAAGAGGGCAACCTCGGGCTGATGCACGCGACCACCAAGTTCGAGCCCGAGCGCGGCTTTCGCTTCTCCACCTATGCGTCGTGGTGGATCCGGCAGAACATCGAGCGCGCGATCATGCACCAGGCGCGCCTGGTGCGGTTGCCGGTGCACGTGGTGCGCGAGCTCAATCATGTGCTCAAGGCGCGCAGGGCGCTGGAGGCGCAATCCGGCCGCACCGCCGACGACAGGCCCGTGCGCGTGGAGGCCATTGCCGAGGCCCTGGGCCGGCCGGTCCAGGAGGTGGCGGACCTGTTGCGTTATGCCGAGCAGCCGGCCTCGCTGGACGCGCCGCTGGAGCGTGATGCGGTGGACCACGGCGAGTCGATGCTGGACAACGTCGCCGACGACCATGCGGTCGATCCGATGGGCCTGACGCTCAGCCACGAAGTCGAGCTGCTGCTGCGCAACGGCTTGTCGGAGCTCAACGAGCGCGAGCGCGAGGTGCTGGCCGGACGCTATGGCCTGCGTGACCGGGAACCCGAGACGCTGGAGGTGCTGGCCGAACGCATGGGGCTCACGCGCGAACGAATCCGCCAGATCCAGCAAGAGGCGCTGCTCAAACTCAAGCGCCGCATGATCCGGCAAGGCATCGACCGCGATTCGGTGCTCTGACAACTCGCACAGAATGACTTGGCCCGTTCTGGTCTTCGACATCGAGACCATTCCTGACATCGCCGGCTTGCGCCTGCTGAAAGCAGCCGATGCCTCGCTCAGCGACGCCGACGTCTACGCCCGCGAACTGGCCGAGCGCGCCGAAGGCGGCCGCAGCGAATTCCTGCCGCATCACCTGCAGCGCGTGCTGGTGATCTCGTGCGTGTTCCGCAACGCCGAGGGCCTGCGCGTGCATTCCTTCGTCGACCGCGAGCCCGAAGGTGTGAGTCAGGAGGGGCGGCTCATCCAGACCTTCTACAACAGCGTCGAGAAGCACGTGCCCCAGCTGGTCAGCTGGAACGGCGGCGGCTTTGACCTGCCGGTGCTGCACTACCGTGGACTGCGCCACGGCGTTGTGGCCAGCAAGTATTGGGACATGGGCGAGGACGATCGCGAGTTCAAGTGGAACAACTACATCGGCCGCTACCACATGCGCCATCTCGACCTGATGGACCTGCTGGCGATGTACCAGCCGCGCGCCAATGCTCCGCTCGACGCGATGGCCAAGCTCTGCGGCTTCCCGGGCAAGCTCGGCATGGACGGCTCCGCGGTGTACCCGGCCTATCTGCGCGGCGAGATCGAGGACATCCGCCGCTATTGCGAAACCGACGTGATGAACACCTACTTGCTCTACTGCCGCTTCCAGAAGATGCGCGGCGGCTTCACCGAGGCTGAGTACGAGCAGGAGATCACCTTCGTGAAGCAGGCGCTGGCGGGCATCGACGAGCCGCACTGGCGGGAGTATCTGGCGGCCTGGGCGTGAGGCCGCCCGATAATCGCGCCCCATGACAGACAGCAGCGAATGGCTCAAGGTCGAGTCGCTCGACCTCGAAGCACAAGGCGTGGCGCACAACGCCGAGGGCAAGGTGGTGTTCATCGAAGGCGCCTTGCCCGGCGAGCTGGTGCAGGTGCAGGTGAACCGCCGCAAGAACCAGTGGGAGCAGGCCACGCTCACCGCCATCCGCCATGAAAGCAGCCAGCGGGTGCGCGAGCGTTGTCCGCATGCCGGCTTGCATGCCGGCGCCTGCGGCGGCTGCAAGATGCAGCACCTGCAAGCCGCGGCGCAGGTGGCGATCAAGCAGCGCGTGCTGGAAGACAACCTCTGGCACCTCGGCAAGGTGAAACCCGAGCGCATGCTGCGGCCTATCGAGGGGCCGGCCTGGGGCTATCGCTACCGGGCGCGCTTTTCGGTGCGCTACGTGCCGAAGAAGGGCACGGTGCTCGTCGGGTTTCACGAGCGCAAGTCGCGCTACGTGGCCGACATCCGCGAGTGCCATGTGGTGCCGCGCCATGTGAGCGATCTGCTGCTGCCGCTGCGCGAGCTCGTTGGCGGCATGGCGCACCGCGACCGGATCCCCCAGATCGAGCTGGCGATCGGCGAGGACGTCACGGCCCTGGTGCTGCGGCACCTCGAGCCTTTGAGCGCTGGCGACCTGACGGCCCTGCGCGAGTTTGCGCAACGGCATCGTGTGCAGTGGTGGCTGCAGCCCAAGGGACCGGAAACGGTGCACCTGCTCGATCAGGAAGGGCCGTCGTTGGCCTATGAGCTGCCCGAGTTCGGCATCACGATGCCCTTCAAACCCACCGACTTCACGCAGGTGAATCACCCGATCAACACCGTGCTGGTGGGCCGCGCGCTGCGCTTGCTGGACGCGCGGCCCGACGAGCGGGTGATCGACTGGTTCTGCGGCCTGGGCAACTTCAGCCTGCCGATCGCCACGCAGGCGAAGGAGGTGCTGGGCGTCGAAGGCAGCGAAGTGCTGGTGGCGCGCGCGCAGCAGAACGCGGCGCGCAACCGCCTGGCCGGCAGGGCGCGGTTCGCCGCGTGCAACCTGTTCGAGCTGACGCCGCCAGCGCTGTGCGCCTATGGCACGGCGCAGAAGTGGTTGGTGGACCCGCCGCGCGAAGGCGCGTTTGCGCTGGCCAAGGCGCTGGCTGACCTGCATCAGGAGGCGGCGTCGGCCCCTGCGGGTTGGGCACCGCCGGCGCGCATCGTCTACGTGAGCTGCAATCCGGCGACCTTGGCGCGTGATGCGGGGCTGCTGGTGCACCAGGCCGGCTACCGCTGCACGGCCGCCGGAGCGGTGAACATGTTTCCGCACACCGCACACGTGGAAAGCATCGCGCTCTTCGAGCGTGATGCTCCGGTGTAGCGACGCGAGCCGGAGCCAGCCAGTGGCCGCCCTCGAGCGCGGCGCTCCATGAAAAAAGCCCCGCACTGCGGGGCTTTTCGCTTCGAGCGTGGTACGGGACTACTCGCGCTCGCCGCCGAAGATGCCCAGCAGGCTCAGCAGCGCCTGGAACACATTGAACAGGTCCAGGTAGATCGCGAGCGTGGCCGTGATGTAGTTGGTTTCGCCGCCGTCGATCACGCGCTTGATGTCGTACAGCATGAACGCGGAGAACACGCCGAGCATCAGCACCAGCAGCGTCAGCATCAGCGCCGACGACTGCAGGAAGAAGTTGGCCAGGAAGGCGAAGAACAGGATCCATGCGCCCACCATCAGGAACTTGCCCAGCCCCGACAGGTCGCGCTTGATCACGGTGGCCAGTGTCGCCATGCCGAAGAAGATGGCTGCGGTGCCGCCAAAGGCGTACATCACCAGCGTGCCGCCGTTCTTGAAGCCCAGCACGGCGGCCAGCAGGCGCGAGAGCATCAGGCCCATGAAGAAGGTGAAGCCCAGCAGCACCGCGACGCCGGTGGAGGAGTGCTTGGTCTTCTCGATCGCGAACATCAGGCCGAAGGCGCCGACCAGGAACACCACCAGGCTCATGCCCGGGCCCATGGCGGCCATGATGCCGGTGCTGACGCCGACCCAGGCGCCCAGCACGGTGGGCACCAGCGACAGGGCCAGCAGCCAATAGGTGTTGCGCAGCACCCGGTTGCGCTCGGCCACCGATCCGGCGCCGGCGTAGCCGGGATAAGCGGTTTGCAGGCGGTCGTTCATTCGTGAACCTCCAGTGACAGACAGGGGAACCAAAGCCTTAGAGGGCTCGTCGGGGCATTCTAGTTCCGTGCCCGCGGCGCCGCGGCGGTTCCTGGCGCGCCAAATGCAGGCGCGGTGCGAAAAAACAAGTACGGCGGATCAGCGCCGCATCAGCAGCAGGCAGCCGGCGACGATGAGCGCCGCCGACACACCGGTGCGCGCGCTGGGCACTTCGTCGAACAGCAGGTAACCCAGCCCGCTGGCCCAGACGAAGCTGGTGTACTCCAGCGGCGCCACGCGGCTGGCTTCCAGGTGCGTGAACGCGTAGGTCAGCGACAGCAGGCCGATGGTGGCGCACGTGCCCGCCAGCACGATCGGCAGCAGGTCCGCTGCTTGGAGCGGCTTCCAACTCAGGCCGGCGGGCAGCGCCAGCAACAGCATGGGCAGCAGGTTCTGGATCAGCAGGATGGTCCACAGCGAATCGTGCTGCGCCTGGCGTCGCGCGAGCACCATCACGCCGGAAAACGCCAGTGCCGACAGCCCGACCGACGCGATGCCCAGCAGCCGGCCGCTGCCGCCGCTCGGCACGCCGGCGCCCAGCTCCGGCCAGAGCGTCACACCCACGCCGCCGAGTCCGGCCGCCAGCGCCAGCCAGATCCAGCGCGAGGGCCGTTCGTGCAATACCAGCATCGCCAGCAGGGACACGAAGATCGGTGCCAGGTAGGAGATCGCCACCGTCATCGCCAGCGGCAGCACCGTCAGCGCATGGAAGTAGGTCACCAGCGACACCAGCAGCAGGCCGCTGCGCCAGAAATGCAGGCGCCAGGCCGCGCGCTCCGGCAGCGGCGAGCGCTGCCACAGCCACAGCAGCACGGCGAACACTGCGCCGCTGGCGAAGCGGAAAAAGCTGAGCTGGACCGCGTCGTAGCGCGGCGAGATGAACTTGATCGCCGCGTCCATGCTGATGAAGCTGGCGGCGGCCACGGCGCCGGCCAGCAGCGCCAGCCCGGGCCGATGAACGGCGGCAGCCCGCGCGGCCGGCAATGCCGTCGAAGGGGAGACACTCATCGGCGCAGTCTAGCGGTGTCGGTGAAAACCCGCGCTCAGGCTATAATTCCGCGGTTTACCTGCCAACACCCGCTGCCTAGCGAAACGCCATCAGTTTCCTACCGGACTCGAGCTCGGAATCCGCCAGAAAAGGAGGAAGAGGGCCTGAAGCTGGGCGCGCGACTACCGGAGTATTCCCGTGCTGCCCGTTCTGCCCCCCGCATTGCTCGCACTCGCAGACGGCACGGTCTTTCAAGGCATCTCGATCGGCGCTGCCGGTCACACAGTCGGCGAAGTGGTGTTCAACACCGCGCTCACCGGCTACCAGGAAATCCTCACCGACCCCAGCTATGCCCAGCAGATCGTCACGCTGACGTATCCGCACATCGGCAACGTGGGCGTCAACGAAGAGGATGTGGAAGCCTCGAAGGTCCATGCCGCCGGCTTGATCATCAAGGACCTGCCGGTGCTGGCGTCGAACTTCCGCCAGTCGATGACCCTGGCGCAGTATCTCGAGCGTGAGGGCACGGTGGCGATCGCCGGCATCGACACGCGGCGCCTCACCCGCGCGTTGCGCAGCAAAGGTGCGCAAAACGGCTGCATCGCCACCTTTGCCGCGGGCCACGCGCTGACGCAGGACGACGTTGCCGCGGCCGTCGCGCGCGCCAAGGCCGCGCCGGACATGTCCGGGCTCGACCTGGCAAAGGTGGTCACCACGCGCACGCCCTACGAATGGGCCGAGACCGAGTGGAAGCTCGGCAACGGCTACGGCCGGCTGGCGGCTGCAAGGTTCCACGTGGTGGCCTACGACTTCGGCGTCAAGCGCAACATCCTGCGCATGCTCGCCAGCCGCGGCTGCCGCATCACGGTGTTGCCTGCACAGTCGCCTGCGGCCGAGGCGCTGCGGCTGAAGCCGGACGGCATCTTCCTCGCCAACGGCCCCGGCGATCCGGCCGCCTGCGACTACGCCATCGCGTCCAGCCGCGAACTCATCGAGACCGGCATCCCCACCTTCGGCATCTGCCTGGGCCACCAGATCATGGCCCTGGCCTCCGGCGCCAAGACCTTCAAGATGAAGTTCGGGCACCACGGCGCCAACCACCCGGTGAAGGATCTCGACACCGGCCGCGTCAGCATCACCAGCCAGAACCACGGCTTCGCGGTGGACGAGGGCACGCTGCCGGCCAACCTGCGCGCCACGCACGTGAGTCTGTTCGACGGCACGCTGCAGGGCCTGGCGCGCACCGACAAACCCGCCTTCTGCTTCCAGGGCCACCCGGAAGCCTCCCCAGGACCCCATGACATCGGCTACCTGTTCGACCGTTTCGTGTCGCTGATGGCGGAGAAGACGAATGCCTAAGCGTACCGACCTCAAGAGCATCCTCATCATCGGCGCCGGCCCCATCGTCATCGGCCAGGCCTGCGAGTTCGACTATTCCGGCGCCCAGGCCTGCAAGGCACTGCGCGAGGAGGGCTACAAGGTCATCCTCGTCAACAGCAACCCGGCGACCATCATGACCGACCCCGAGATGGCCGATGTGACCTACATCGAGCCCATCACCTGGCAGGTGGTCGAGAAGATCATCGCCAAGGAGCGGCCCGACGCGGTGCTGCCCACGATGGGCGGCCAGACGGCGCTGAACTGCGCGCTCGACCTGCACAAGAACGGCGTGCTCGCGAAATATGGCGTGGAGATGATCGGCGCCAACGAGCACGCGATCGAGAAGGCCGAGGACCGGCTCAAGTTCAAGGAGGCGATGACCTCCATCGGCCTCGACTCCGCCAAGAGCGGCATCGCCCACTCGATGGAGGAAGCCTGGGCCGTGCAGAAGCGCATCCAGTCCGAGATCGGCGGCTCCGGCTTCCCGATGGTGATCCGCCCGAGCTTCACGCTGGGCGGCACCGGCGGCGGCATCGCCTACAACCCGGAAGAGTTCGAAGAAATCTGCAAGCGCGGCCTCGACCTCTCGCCCACCAACGAACTCCTGATCGAAGAGTCGCTGATCGGCTGGAAGGAGTTCGAGATGGAGGTCGTGCGCGACAAGGCGGACAACTGCATCATCGTCTGCTCGATCGAGAACCTCGACCCGATGGGCATCCACACCGGCGACTCGATCACGGTGGCGCCCGCGCAGACGCTGACCGACAAGGAATACCAGCTGATGCGCAACGCCTCGATCGCGATCCTGCGCGAGATCGGCGTGGACACCGGCGGCTCCAACGTGCAGTTCTCGATCAACCCGAACAACGGGCGCATGATCGTGATCGAGATGAACCCGCGCGTGTCGCGCTCCTCCGCGCTGGCCTCCAAGGCCACCGGCTTCCCGATCGCCAAGGTGGCGGCCAAGCTGGCGGTGGGCTACACCCTCGACGAACTGCGCAACGACATCACCGGTGGTGCCACGCCGGCGAGCTTCGAGCCCAGCATCGACTACGTGGTGACCAAGATCCCGCGCTTTGCGTTCGAAAAGTTTCGCGAGGCCGATCCCCGCCTCACCACGCAGATGAAGTCGGTCGGCGAGGTCATGGCCATGGGCCGCACGTTCCAGGAGAGCTTCCAGAAGGCGCTGCGTGGCCTGGAGACCGGCATCGACGGCTTGAGCGAGCGCTCGACCGACCGCGACGAGATCATCGAGCAGATCGGCAACCCGGGGCCGGAGCGCATCCTCTACGTGGGAGATGCGTTCCGCGTGGGCATGAGCATCGACGAGATCTTCGAAGAGACCGCGATCGACCCTTGGTTCCTGTCGCAGATCGAGCAGATCGTCCAGGACGAGCGTGCGCTGCAAGGCCGCACGCTCGCCAGCCTGTCCGCTGAAGAACTGCGCTACCTGAAGCAGAAGGGCTTCTCCGACAAGCGCCTGGCCAAGCTGCTGGGCACGAACCAGCACGAGGTGCGCAAGGCGCGCCATGCGCAGGGCATCCGGCCCGTGTACAAGCGCGTGGACACCTGCGCCGCCGAGTTCGCCACGCAGACGGCCTACATGTATTCCACCTACGACGAGGAGTGCGAGGCCGAGCCCACCGACAACAAGAAGATCATGGTGCTGGGCGGCGGGCCCAACCGCATCGGGCAGGGCATCGAGTTCGACTACTGCTGCGTCCATGCCGCGCTCGCGATGCGCGAAGACGGCTACGAGACCATCATGGTCAACTGCAACCCCGAGACGGTGTCCACCGACTACGACACCTCCGATCGCCTGTACTTCGAGCCGGTGACGCTGGAAGACGTGCTGGAGATCGTGGCCAAGGAAAGGCCCGTCGGCGTGATCGTGCAATACGGCGGCCAGACGCCGCTGAAGCTGGCGCTGGACCTCGAAGCCAACGGCGTGCCGATCATCGGCACCACGCCCGACAGCATCGACATCGCCGAGGACCGCGAGCGCTTCCAGAAGCTGCTGCACGAGCTGGGACTGAAGCAGCCGCCCAACCGCACTGCGCGCACCGAGGAGGCCGCCATCGAGCTGGCGCACGAGATCGGCTATCCCCTCGTGGTGCGGCCCAGCTACGTGCTGGGCGGCCGCGCGATGGAGATCGTGCACGGCGACAAGGACCTCGAGCGCTACATGCGCGAAGCGGTGAAGGTGAGCGAGAAGTCGCCCGTCCTGCTGGACCGCTTCCTCGACGACGCGATCGAGGTCGATGTCGATTGCATCAGCGACGGCTCCGAGGTGCTCATCGGCGGCATCATGGAGCACATCGAGCAGGCGGGCGTGCACTCGGGCGACTCGGCCTGTTCGCTGCCGCCGTACTCGCTGTCGAAGTCGCTGCAGGACGAGCTGCGCCGCCAGACCGCGCTGATGGCCAGGGCGCTCAAGGTGGTGGGCCTGATGAACGTGCAGTTCGCGATCCAGGGCGAAGGCGATGAAGCCGTGGTCTACGTGCTGGAGGTCAACCCCCGCGCCTCGCGCACGGTGCCCTACGTGAGCAAGGCCACCGGCCAGCCGCTGGCCAAGATCGCCGCGCGCTGCATGGCCGGCCAGAAGCTGAAAGACCAGAAGGGCCGCGACGGCAAGCCTCCGCGCGAGGTGATCCCGCCTTACTTCAGCGTGAAGGAAGCGGTGTTTCCGTTCAACAAGTTCCCGGGCGTGGACCCCATCCTCGGACCCGAGATGCGCTCCACCGGCGAGGTGATGGGCGTAGGCCGCAGCTTCGGCGAGGCCATGCTCAAGAGCCAGCTCGGCGCCGGCTCCAAGCTGCCTGGCAAGGGCACGGTGGTCATCACGGTGAAGAACAGCGACAAGGCGCGCGCCGTCAAGGTGGCCGGTGACCTGTACAACCTGGGCTTCACGCTGGCCGCCACCAAGGGCACGGCCGCGGCGATCGCGGAGGCCGAGCTGCCGGTGAAGCTGGTCAACAAGATCAAGGACGGCCGCCCGCACATCGCCGACATGGTGAAAGCCGGCGACGTGCAACTGGTGTTCACCACGGTGGACGAAACCCGCACCGCCATCGCGGATTCACGCTACATCCGCACGGCGGCGCTGGCCAACCGCGTGACCTACTACACCACGATGGCCGGCTGCGAGGCCGCCACCGAGGCGCTGAAGCACCAGTCCGACCTGACCGTGGTTTCCCTGCAGGAACTGCACGCCGAACTGCACTAAACTCTTTCGCATCTGCCCGCCGCCGGTAGTCCTGACGGACCCCAGGCGGCGGTTTCCTTTTATCTGCCAAGAATCGAGATGAGCACTATTCCCCTGACCAGGCGCGGCGCCGAGAAGCTCAAGGAAGAGCTGCACCGGTTGAAGACGGTGGAGCGCCACGCGGTGATCCAGGCGATCGCCGAAGCGCGTGCGCAGGGCGACCTGTCGGAGAACGCCGAGTACGACGCCGCCAAGGACAAGCAGGGCTTCATCGAGGGCCGCATCAAGGAACTCGAAGGCAAGCTGGCCGCCGCCCAGGTGATCGACCCGGCGGCGCTGGACGCCGGCGGCCGCGTGGTGTTCGGCGCCACCGTCGACCTGGAAGAGGAAGAGAGCGGCTCGGAAGTCACCTACCAGATCGTCGGTGATGACGAGGCCGACCTGAAAAAGGGCCTGATCTCGATCAGCTCGCCGATTGCGCGCGCGTTGATCGGCAAGGAAGCCGGCGACGTGGCCGAGGTCATGGCCCCAGGCGGCGTGAAGCGCTACGAGATCGTGGAAGTGCGGTACGTCTGATGACGGTCATGGCCCGCCTGCGCGTGCTGCTGCCGGCGCTGTGGGCTGGCGTGCTGCTGTGCATTGCGCTGGTGGCCACGCCGGCGCCCTTTGCCACGCTGACGCCGGCCGATGCAGGCCGGGTGGTGGGCCGGATCTTCGCGCAGGAGGCCTATTTCAGCCTGGTGGTGGCCGTGGCGCTGTTCCTGATGGAGCGGCGCATCGCGGCGGCCGATGCGGCCGCAGGGCGGGGCTCTGCGATGAGCACCAACGTCCTGCTGCTGCTCGGCACGCTGTTTTGCACCGTGGCGGGGTACTTCGCGCTGCAGCCGCTGATGGCCGCCGCGCGCGCAGGCCAGGGTGGTCCTTCGTTCGCCGTGCTGCACGGCGTGTCGGCTGGCTTCTTCGGGTTGAAGACCGTGCTGGTGTGCGCGCTGTCCTGGCGGACGGCGCGGCCGTCCGCACTCTGACTCAGGCGGCGGACTTCTTGACGCTGGTGCCAACGCGCTTTTTCGCGCGCTTGATCGTGCCGCCGGCCGTGACCCGCTGGTTGCCCATCACGGTGACCTTCTTCACCGTGGGGCGGTGGTTGCCGCTCTTGGAGAACTTGACGATCTTCACCACCTTGGGCGCGGGGCGGCGGTCTTCCTTTTCCGCCTTTTCCTTCGGCGGGATGGGGCGCCACAGCACGAGCAGCTTGCCGATGTGCTGGATGGGCGCGGCGTTCAGTTCGTCGGCCAACCGGTCCAGCAGCGCGGCGCGCTCCTCGCGGTCGTCGGAGAACACCCGGATCTTGATCAGGCCGTGCGCCTTCAGCGCGGTGTCAGCCTCCTTGATCACGCTGGGTGTGAGCCCGTCGCCGCCGATCTGGACGACGGGGTTCAGGTGGTGCGCCTCGGCCTTGTGCGCCTTGCGCTCGGCCGGAGTCAGTTCTATTGCAGGCATGGTGCCTATTATGTTCGGCCAATGAAGATCAAAACCAAAAGCAAGAAAGTGAACAAGGCGTGGCTCGCCGACCACGTCAGCGACCCCTACGTGAAGCTGGCACAGAAAGAAGGCTACCGGGCGCGGGCTGCCTACAAGCTCAAGGAGATCGACGAGGCGCTCAAGCTGTTCCGTCCCGGCCAGGTGGTCGTGGACCTGGGAGCCGCGCCGGGTGCCTGGAGTCAGTACCTGCGGCGCCGCTTCGCGCCCAAGGAGGCCGGCGCCGGCGGGGCGGCGGTGGGCGAGTTGAAAGGCACCATCATCGCGCTGGACCTGTTGCCTTTCGAGCCGATCGAGGGCGTGCAGTTCATCCAGGGCGATTTCCGCGAGGATGCTGTGGTGCAACAACTGGAAGGCCTGCTGGCCGGCAGGCCGGTGGATGTGGTGGTGTCCGACATGGCCCCGAACCTGTCCGGCATCGAGAGCTCCGATGCGGCCCGCATCGCGCACCTGGTGGAACTTGCCGTGGAATTCGCCACCCAACACCTGCGTCCTGAAGGGGCGCTGGTGTGCAAGGTGTTTCATGGCAGTGGTCACAGCCAGCTCGTGGAGTTGTTCAAGCGCAATTTCCGTGTCGTCAAACCCTTGAAGCCCAAAGCCTCGCGAGACAGGTCTTCGGAAACATTTCTGGTCGGAATCGGCCTCAAGAACCGCTGAAAATCCGACGAAAACCGTTTCTACCCGCGCCAATATGCTGCCGAACACCCGAAAACCTGAAGGGCATGGCCATCCGGCCCGGCGGCTTGCGTGGACTAGAATCGCCCCCAATTACCGTGGCAGCGCGTTCTGCAGATTCGCAGTCCGGGTCGCTGTGTCGTTTGGTTAGGAAAAGGAGCCGCGGTGAACAATCAATGGTTCTCCAAAGTCGCTGTCTGGCTGGTGATCGCACTGGTGCTGTTCACCGTGTTCAAGCAGTTCGACCGTGGAGCCACGCAGGGCAACCAGATTGCCTATTCCGACTTCCTCGAAGAGGTGCGGAACAAGCACATCAAGTCGGTGACGCTGCAGGAAGGTCCCAGCGGCACCGAGATCATCGCCATCACCACCGACGACAAGCGGCTGCGCTCGACCGCCACGTATCTTGACCGCGGCCTGGTCGGCGATCTGATCAACAACGGTGTCAAGTTCGACGTGAAGCCGCGCGAGGAGCAGTCGGTGCTGCTCACGTTGCTGGTGAGCTGGGGCCCGATGCTCCTGCTGATCGGCGTGTGGATCTACTTCATGCGGCAGATGCAAGGCGGCGGCAAGGGCGGCGCCTTCAGCTTCGGCAAGAGCCGCGCGCGCATGCTCGACGAGAGCAACAACTCCATCACCTTTGCCGACGTGGCCGGCTGCGACGAGGCCAAGGAAGAGGTGAAGGAGCTCGTCGACTTCCTGAAGGACCCGCAGAAGTTCCAGAAGCTGGGCGGCCGCATTCCGCGCGGCGTGCTGATGGTGGGCCCCCCGGGCACCGGCAAGACGCTGCTGGCCAAGGCCATCGCCGGCGAGGCCAAGGTGCCTTTCTTCTCGATCTCGGGTTCCGATTTCGTAGAGATGTTCGTCGGCGTGGGCGCGGCCCGCGTGCGCGACATGTTCGAACAGGCGAAGAAAAGCGCGCCCTGCATCATCTTCGTCGACGAAATCGACGCGGTCGGCCGCCATCGTGGCGCCGGCCTGGGTGGCGGCAACGACGAGCGCGAGCAGACGCTGAACCAGATGCTCGTCGAGATGGACGGCTTCGAGACCAACCTCGGCGTCATCGTGATGGCGGCCACCAACCGGCCCGACATCCTCGACCCCGCGCTGCTGCGTCCAGGCCGCTTCGACCGCCAGGTCTACGTGACGCTGCCCGACGTGCGCGGCCGCGAGCAGATCCTCAACGTGCACATGCGCAAGGTACCGATCGGCCAGGACGTGCGTGCCGACATCCTGGCGCGCGGCACCCCGGGTTTCTCGGGCGCTGACCTGGCCAACCTGGTCAACGAGGCCGCTCTTTTCGCCGCGCGCCGCAACGGCCGCGTCGTGGAGATGCAGGACTTCGAGAAGGCCAAGGACAAGATCATGATGGGCCCCGAGCGCAAGTCCATGGTCATGCCCGAGGAAGAGCGCCGCAACACCGCCTACCACGAGGCCGGCCATGCGCTGGTGGCGCGCCTGCTGCCCAAGACCGACCCGGTGCACAAGGTCACGATCATCCCGCGCGGCCGCGCGCTGGGCGTGACGATGCAGCTGCCCGAGGGCGACCGCTTCAGCATGGACAAGGAGCGCATGCTCAGCACGATCTCGGTGCTGTTCGGCGGCCGCATCGCCGAAGAGGTGTTCATGAACCAGATGACCACCGGTGCTTCCAACGACTTCGAGCGTGCCACGCAGATCGCGCGCGACATGGTTACCCGCTACGGCATGACCGACGAACTGGGCCCGATGGTCTACGCCGAGAACGAAGGCGAGGTGTTCCTCGGCCGTTCGATCACCAAGCAGGTCAACGTGTCGGAGCAGACGATGCAGAAGGTGGATCTCGAGATCCGCAAGATCATCGACACGCAGTACGGGGTGGCGCGCAAGCTGATCGAGGACAACCAGGACAAGATCCACGCGATGGCCAAGGCGCTGCTCGAATGGGAAACCATCGACGCCGAGCAGATCGACGACATCATGAACGGCCGTCCGCCGCGCCCGCCCAAGGACTGGACGCCGTCGTCCAAGCCCGGCGGCCCGACGCCGCCGGTCAACGCCGACGGCGCGCCAGCGACGGCGTGAGCGGTTTTCCGACTCCCACCACGGGGCGCTGCGGCGCCCCGTTTTGCTGCTGCTGACGCCATGGCTTTCTGGCAGACCACGCGCTTTCGCATCGACCTGGGCCGGCCGCAGGTGATGGGCATCGTCAACGTCACGCCCGACTCGTTTTCCGATGGCGGCCGTTTCGTGCAGGCCGATGCGGCCATCGCCCATTGCGAGCAGCTCAAGGCGGAAGGCGCCGACATCCTGGACATCGGCGGCGAGTCCACACGGCCTGGTGCCCGCGCCCCGACGCCGCAGGAAGAGCTGGCGCGCGTGCTGCCCGTGCTGGAGCATGCGGTGAGCCTGGGCCTGCCGGTCTCGGTGGACACCAGCGAGCCGTTGGTGATGCGTGCAGCGCTGGCACTGGGTGTTGACATCGTCAACGACGTCCGCGCGCTGCAGCGGCCGGGCGCCCTGGAGGCGGTGGTGGCCCATGCCCGGGCAGGCGTGTGCCTGATGCACATGCGGGGCGAGCCGGGCACCATGCAGTCCGAGGCGCACTACGACGATGTGGTGGCCGACGTGGCGAGCTTTCTGTCGCAGCAGGCGGCGGCGCTGTTGACTGCAGGCGTGGACAAGGAACGCATCACGCTCGATCCGGGGATCGGTTTCGCGAAAACGCCGCAGCACAATCTCGAACTGCTGCGGCGCCAGCGCGAGCTGCTGGCGATCGGTTACCCGCTGCTGGTGGGTTGGTCCCGAAAATCCACGCTCGGCGTGCTCACCGGCCGGTCGGCGGGCGAGCGTCTGGCGGCCAGTGTGGCGGCCGCGCTGGCTGCGGTGCAGCAGGGGGCGCGCATCGTCCGCGTGCACGACGTGGCCGCGACGGTCGATGCGCTGAAAGTGTGGCAGGCGGCGGGCCTGCCCGAAACCGACGACACCTGAACCTATGAGCAGAACCTACTTCGGCACCGACGGCATTCGAGGCACGGTCGGGCAAGCCCCGATCACCCCCGACTTCATGCTTCGCCTGGGGCATGCGGTGGGCCGCGTGCTCAAGCGGTCGTCCCCGAAGGCCAGCGTGCTGATCGGCAAGGACACGCGCATCTCGGGCTACATGATCGAGTCTGCGCTCGAGGCAGGCTTCGCCTCGGCAGGCGTGGATGTCATGATGACAGGCCCGCTGCCGACGCCCGGGGTGGCGTACCTCACGCGCGCGCTGCGGCTGGACCTGGGCGTGGTGATCAGCGCCTCGCACAACCCGTATGGCGACAACGGTGTCAAGTTCTTCTCCTCCCGAGGCGAGAAGCTGCCGGACGAGTGGGAGCTTGCGGTCGAGGCGGCGCTGCGGGAACCGCCGCAGTGGGTCGATTCGGCCGGCCTGGGCAAGGTGCGCCGCATCGATGATGCGCGCGGCCGCTACATCGAGTTCTGCAAGAGCACCGTCGGCGGTGAGCTCACGCTCAAGGGCCTGAAGCTGGTGGTGGACGGTGCGCACGGCGCGGCCTACCACGTGGCGCCCGACGTCTTTCACGAACTCGGCGCCGAAGTCGGCTGCATCGGCTGCAGCCCTGACGGCCTGAACATCAACGCCGGCGTGGGCGCCACTGCCCCGGCCGCGCTGGTGCAGAAGGTCAAGGAGACGGGCGCCGACTACGGCATCGCGCTCGACGGCGACGCCGACCGGCTGCAGATGGTGGACGGCGAGGGGCGGCTGTTCAACGGCGACGAGCTCTTGTATGTGATGGTGGCCGACCGGCTGGCGCAAGGTCAACGGGTGGAGGGGGCCGTGGGCACCCTGATGACCAACATGGCCATCGAAGTGGCGCTGCGCGAACGCGACGTGCAGCTGGTGCGTGCAAAGGTCGGCGACCGCTATGTGCTGGAAGAGCTGACCGCCCGCCGATGGCTGCTGGGGGGCGAAGGCTCGGGCCACTTGCTGGCTCTGGACAAGCACACCACCGGCGACGGGATCGTGAGCGCGCTGCAGGTGCTGCAGGCCGTGACCCGCAGCGGGCGCAGCCTGGCGCAGTTGCTGGAGGGGGTGGCGCTGTTCCCGCAGACCTTGATCAATGTTCGTCTGGCGGACGGTACCGACTGGAAGAACAGCCGCGCGCTTGCCAAGGCGCAGGAGGCGGTGGCCGGCGAACTGGGCGACGCCGGCCGTGTGCTGATACGGCCTTCGGGCACCGAGCCGGTGCTGCGGGTGATGGTGGAAGCGCGGGATGCGCAGGTCGCGAAGCGCTGCGCCCAGCAGCTCGCGGACGCGGTCAACGCCTGAACCGCGGGCGCGCGGCTCGAGCGCTGGCCTGGTGACATCGAACGACGGGGCGCCATGCCCCGTTTTTTTGCTTCATGACGGTTGGGTGACGTGCGGATGACGGGCTCTTGCCACTGTCATCACGTGTCACGTTGCTGTCACATGCGTTGCCTACGATCGCGGCCATCGATGCAAGCCAATCGAAAGGCGCGACCATGACCCTGTTCTCGACTCGTTCCCTGCTGGTTGCCACCGCCTTGACGGCCTCGGCAGGCCTGTCTTTCGCCGAGGATGTCACCGGCGCGGGCGCCACCTTCCCGGCCCCGGTGTATGCCAAGTGGGCCGATGCCTACCACAAGGCCACGGGCGCCAAGGTCAACTACCAATCGGTGGGTTCCGGCGCCGGCATCAAGCAGATCGGCGCCAAGACGGTGGATTTCGGCGCTTCCGACATGCCGCTGAAGGACGAGGATCTGGCCAAGAACGGCCTGCTGCAATTCCCCACCGTGATCGGCGGTGTGGTGCCGGTGGTCAACATCAAGGGCATCCAGCCCGGCCAGATCAAGCTCACGGGCCAGGTGCTGGGGGATATCTACCTGGGCAAGATCACCAAGTGGAACGACCCGGCCATCACGGGCCTGAACCCCGGCGTGGCGTTGCCCGACGCGGCCATCTCGCCGGTGCGCCGGGCCGACGGCTCCGGGACCACCTTCATCTTCACCAACTACCTGTCGAAGGTCAATCCGGAATGGAAGGCCAAGGTGGGCGAGGGCACGGCGGTGAACTGGCCCGCCGGCGCGGGCGGCAAGGGCAACGAGGGCGTGTCCTCGTACGTGCAGCGCCTGCCCAACTCGATCGGCTACGTGGAATACGCCTACGCCAAGCAGAACAAGATGGCGCACGTGCTGTTGAAGAACAAGGACGGCAACTTCGTCGCGCCGGACGATGCCAACTTCAAGGCCGCTGCCGCCGGCGCGGATTGGAGCAAGAGCTTCTACCAGGTGCTGACCGAGCAGCCCGGCAAGGACGCCTGGCCGATCAGCGGCGCCACGTTCATCCTGGTGCACAAGCAGCAGGAGAAGCCTGCACAGGGCGCGGCGGTGCTCAAGTTCTTCGACTGGGCCTATGCCAATGGCGACGCGATGGCCGCCGGGCTGGAATACGTGCCGCTGCCCGACAGCGTGAAGGCGCTGGTGCGCAAGCAGTGGGCCGAGGTGAAGGACGCCTCCGGCAAGGCGGTGGTCTACAAGTGACGCGCTGAACGGCCACGCGAACCGCCGCCAGAGAGGGAAGCACTCCGTGACCGCTACACTCCCTGCGCCTTCCCATACCGAGAACGCAGTCATGGATCGTGCCGGTTTCACCGGCGGTCCCGGCCCGGCGCGCAGCGTGTCGCGCTGGCCGGACCGTCTGTTCGCGTTGCTGGCCCATGCGGCGGCGCTGCTGACGCTGTCGCTGCTGGCCGGCATTCTGGTGTCGCTTGCGGTGGGCGCGGCCCCGGCCATCAGCGAATACGGACTGAGCTTCCTCTGGCGCAGCGAGTGGGATCCGGTGCAAGACCGCTACGGCGGTTTGGTGATGATCTACGGCACCCTGGTCACCTCGCTGATCGCGCTGGTGATCGCGGTGCCGGTGAGCTTCGGCATCGCGCTGTTCCTCACCGAGCTGTCTCCGGCCTGGCTGAAGCGGCCGCTGGGCATCGCCATCGAGCTGCTGGCCGCCGTGCCTTCCATCGTGTACGGCATGTGGGGCCTGCTGGTGTTCGGCCCGCTGCTGGCCACCTGGGTGCAGCAGCCGCTGCAGGCGGCGTTTGCCGACGTGCCCGTGCTGAGCACCCTGGTTGCCGGCCCGCCCGTGGGCATTGGCCTGCTGTCGGCAGGCATCATCCTGGCCATCATGATCATTCCCTTCATCGCCTCGGTGATGCGCGACGTGTTCGAGGTCACGCCGGCGATGCTCAAGGAGTCGGCCTACGGCCTGGGCTCCACGACCTGGGAAGTGGTGTGGCGGGTGGTGCTGCCGTACACCAAGACGGGCGTGATCGGCGGCATCATGCTGGGGCTGGGTCGCGCGCTGGGCGAGACCATGGCGGTGACCTTCGTCATCGGCAACATGAACCAGCTCAACTCGATCTCGCTGTTCGAGCCGGCCAACAGCATCACCTCGGCGCTGGCCAACGAATTCGCCGAAGCCGGGGACGGGCTGCACCAGGCGTCGCTGATCTACCTGGGCCTGGTGCTGTTCTTCATCACCTTCGTCGTGCTGTCGCTGTCCAAGGTCTTGCTGGCGCAGCTGAAGAAGGGCGAGGGGAGCAAGGCATGAGCTCTTCCATGGGCACCCACACCGGCACCGCGCTGGCTTTCGACGAGTCGCGCCTGGCCATGCACCGCCGGCGCAAGCGCGTGAACCGCGTCGCGCTCGCCCTGGCGCTTGCAGCCATGGCCTTCGGCGTGTTCTGGCTGGTGTGGATCCTGTTCGAAACCGTGCGTCTGGGCGTGGGCGGCCTGGCGCTCGCCACCTTCACGCAGATGACGCCGGCGCCGCAGGAAGAAGGCGGCCTCGCCAACGCGATCTTCGGTTCGCTGCTGATGGTGGCGCTGGCCACCGCCATCGGCACCCCGGTGGGCATCATGGCCGGCGTGTACCTGGCCGAATACGGCCAGCGCAGCTGGCTCGGTCGCACCACCCGCTTCATCAACGACATCCTGCTGCCGGCGCCTTCGATCGTGATCGGCTTGTTCATCTACACGGTGGTCGTGGCGCGCATGAAGACCTTCTCGGGCTTTGCCGGCGTGCTGGCGCTGGCGTTGATCGTCATTCCGGTGGTCATCCGCACCACCGAGAACATGCTGACGCTGGTGCCCAATGCGCTGCGCGAGGCGGCCTATGCGCTGGGCACGCCGAAGTGGAAGGTGATCCTCGCGATCACGTTGAAGGCCTCGCGGGCCGGCGTGGTCACAGGGGTGCTGCTGGCGCTGGCCCGCGTGGCCGGCGAGACCGCGCCGCTGCTGTTCACGGCGCTGTCCAACCAGTTCTGGACCAGCGACCTCTTCGAGCCCATGGCCAGCCTGCCGGTGACCATCTTCAAGTTCGCGATGAGCCCCTACGAAAACTGGCAGAAGCTCGCCTGGGCGGGCGTGTTCCTCATCACCCTGGGCGTGCTGGCGCTGAACATCCTGGCGCGGGTGCTGTTCCGCAACAAGACCTGAGAGACCCACCATGGACACCGCGGTGAAGACCCCCGTGACCGAAAGCGCCAAGCTCTCGGTGCGCGACCTCAACTTCTACTACGGCAGCTTCCACGCGCTCAAGCACATCAACCTCGACATTCCCGAGCGCAAAGTCACGGCCTTCATCGGACCTTCGGGCTGCGGCAAGTCCACGCTGCTGCGCACCTTCAACCGCATGTTCGAGCTGTACCCCGAGCAGCGAGCCGAAGGCGAGATCCTGCTCGACGGCGAGAACATCCTGCGCTCCAAGCTCGACGTGAGCCTGATCCGCGCCAAGGTCGGCATGGTGTTCCAGAAGCCCACGCCGTTTCCGATGTCGATCTACGACAACATCGCCTTCGGCGTGCGACTGTTCGAGAACCTGCCACGCGTGGAAATGGACGAGCGCGTGGAGTGGGCGCTGAAGAAGGCTGCGCTATGGGACGAGGTGAAGGACAAGCTCGACCAGATCGGCTCCGGTCTCTCGGGCGGCCAGCAGCAACGCCTGTGCATCGCGCGCGGCATCGCGATCAAGCCCGAGGTGCTGCTGCTCGACGAGCCTTGCTCGGCGCTGGACCCCATCTCCACCGGCAAGATCGAGGAGCTGATCCACGAGCTCAAGACCGACTACACGGTGGTCATCGTCACCCACAACATGCAGCAGGCCGCCCGCTGCTCCGACTACACGGCCTACATGTACCTCGGCGACCTGATCGAGTTCGGGCCCACTTCGGAGCTTTTCATGAAGCCGAAGAAGCGGGAGACTGAGGACTACATCACCGGCCGCTTCGGCTGACGGGAGCTTTCATCATGTCCGAGAAGCATCTGTCCACACAGTTCGACGCCGAGCTGAGCGCCATCTCCACCCGCGTGCTCGAAATGGGCGGCGTCGTCGAGTCGCAGGTGGCGCAGGCGGTGTACGCCTTGTCCAACTTCAGCGGCGAAACCGCCAGCCAGGTGCTGGAGACCGAGGAGCGCGTCAACACGATGGAAGTGGAGATCGACCGCGATCTTTCGACGATCATCGCGCGCCGCCAGCCCACGGCGCGCGACCTGCGTTTGCTGATTGCGGTGTCCAAGACCATCACCAACCTCGAGCGCATCGGCGACGAGGCTGCGCGCATCGCGCGCACCGTGCAGCGGCTGCTCAACGCCGGCGTTTCCAGCCGGCTGCGCCTGCCGGTGGCAGACCTCGCGTTCGAGGCCGAGCTGGCGACCAAGCAGTTGCGCAAGGCGCTCGACGCGTTTGCGCGCCTGGACACCGAGCGCGCGCTCGAGGTGCTGAAACAGGACGACCAGATCGACCAGGAGTTCGACGGACTGCTGCGCAAGCTGATCACCTACATGATGGAAGACCCGCGCACCATCTCGGCCAGCATCGACCTGGTGTTCGTGGCCAAGGCGATCGAGCGCGTGGGCGACCATGCCAAGAACCTGGCGGAAATCATCATCTACATCGTCAAGGGTGCCGATGTGCGCCACAGCCCGATGGAGGCGGTGGAATCCGCGGTGCGCTGACCAGGCAATCGGAGAAGTAAGCGATGAGTTCGGTGCTGGTGGTGGAAGACGAGACGGCAATCGCCGAGCTCATTTCGATCAACCTGCGGCATGCAGGCTACGAAGTCACGCTCGCAGCATCGGCCGACCAGGCGCAGCGCGAGGTGGACCGCATGCTGCCCGACCTGGTGGTGCTCGACTGGATGCTGCCCGGCCAGTCGGGCCTGGCGCTGGCTCGCCGCTGGCGCAGCGAGCCGCGCACGCGCGAGTTGCCCGTCATCATGCTCACCGCGCGTTCGGAAGAGGCCGACAAGGTGTCCGGCCTGGACGCAGGCGCCGACGACTACCTCACCAAGCCGTTCTCCACGCAGGAGTTGCTCGCGCGCATGCGGGCGGTGCTGCGGCGCCGGGCGCCGGAGGCGCTGGACTCGGCGGTCGAGATCGCAGGGCTGAGGCTCGATCCGGCCACGCGGCGCGTGACGCGGCAAGTCGATGGCGCGCTGCGCGAGGTGAAGATGGGCCCCACCGAGTTCAAGCTGCTGCACTTCTTCATGACGCATCCGGAGCGCGTGCACAGCCGCTCCCAGTTGCTCGACCGCGTGTGGGGCGATCACGTCTTCATCGAGGAGCGCACGGTGGACGTGCACGTGAAGCGGCTGCGCGAAGCGCTGATGCCGGTGCGTTGCGCTCAGCTCATCGAGACGGTGCGCGGCGCCGGCTACCGCATGACGCAGCAGGTCGGCGAGCCTTCGGCGTCGGCCTGACGGTGCGCGGCGCATGAACTGGGTCTGGCCGCGCCTGGTCGCCGCATGGCTGATCGTGCTGGCCGGCGGCGCCGGCGGCTGGTTGCTCGGCCTGGCGATCGACGTGCCCCCGCGCTGGTCGGTGCTGGTGGGTGCGGTCGTGGCCGTGACCTCGATGGTGCTGATCGACGCAGTGGCTGCGCACCGCCTGATGCGCTGGCTGCGCGGCTCCCAGGAAGGGCAGGCGCCGCGCGGGCGCCGCTTCTGGGGCGAGGTGGGCTACCGCGTCGAAAGGGCGCTGCGTGCGCGCGAACGCACGCTCGAGCAGGAGCGGCAGCGGCTGAGCCAGTTTCTTTCGGCCATCGAGGCATCGCCCAACGGCGTGCTGCTGCTCGACGAGCGCGACCAGATCGAGTGGTGCAACTCCGTGGCGGCCGACCAACTGGGGCTCGATCCGGTGCGCGACCGCCAGCAGCCGGTGACCAATCTGGTTCGGGCGCCGGCGTTCGTGGCGCACCTCCAGGGCGAGCGCTTCGGCGAGGCGCTGGTGATCCCCAGCCCCCACGGTGGCGGTACCTTGTCGGTGGTGGTGCGGCCGTATGGCGAAGGCACCAAGCTCGTGCTCACGCAGGACATCACCGAACGCGAGCGCAGCGACGCGATGCGACGCGATTTCGTCGCCAACGTCTCGCACGAGATCCGCACGCCGCTGACGGTGCTGGCGGGCTTCGTGGAGACCATGAGCAACCTGCCGCTCACCGAGGCCGAGCGCAAGCGCGTGCTGGTGCTGATGCGGCAGCAGACCGGTCGCATGCAGAACCTCGTGGGCGACCTGCTGCAGCTGGCGCAGCTCGAAGGCAGCCCGCGGCCGGCGCCCGACCATTGGGTGGCGCTGGCGCCCCTGCTGCTGAAGGTCGAAGCCGATGCGCAGTCGCTCTCGGCCGGCCGCCACCAGCTGCAGTTCCGCGTCGACGATGCAGACGTCAGCCTGGCCGGCAATGAGAGCGAGCTTTTCAGCGCGGTCGCCAACCTCGTCAACAACGCCGTGCGTTACACCCCCGCGGGCGGCCGAGTCGAGGTGTCGTGGCGCGCACGCCCTGACGGCGGCGGCGAGGTCGAGGTGCGCGACACAGGCATCGGCATCGCCAAGGAGCACCTGCCGCGCGTGACGGAGCGCTTCTATCGCGTGGACAGCAGCCGCTCGCGCGACAGCGGCGGCACCGGGCTGGGCCTGGCGATCGTCAAGCATGTGGCGCAACGCCATGGTGGCGAGCTCGACGTGCAAAGCGAGCTGGGCAAGGGCACGAGTTTCAGGCTGATCTTCCCGTCTTCGCGCGTGCGGCGCCGGGCCACACAGGCGGCGGCTTGAAGCGGCCTGCGCCCATCAGCGCGCCGGTGCGCGGCGGTACAGCGTGGTGAGTTCGTTGCGGTCGGTGGGGCGGCGCTCGCGTGCCGCCACCACCCAGCCGGCCGGAGGCGGTGCGGCGCCCGGCTTCAGCAGCACCGGGCACGCCTCGATCGGCACGCCAGGCCGCGCATCGACGCGGTAGCCGCCGTAGTACTCCAGCGCGGCCAGCGGCGCGCGCGGCAAGCCGCGGGCGCTGATGCACTCGTCACGCTTGACGTGCCGCGCGACGCGCATCACCCAGGGGCGGTAGCTGCGGTCGTAGTCGACGATGGGCAGCCACAGCGTCATCACGAGCAGCCAGCACAGCGCCACGCCGCTGGCTGGCAGCACCAGGCTCTTCCACAGCGCGTGGCGGTGCCGCCCGGTGCGCCAGCGCACCAGCCACAGCCAGGCGAGGGTGCCGGCCAGCGCTGCAAGCAGTTCCACCAGCGAGAACACCGGCGTGAAGCCGGGCGCCAGCTTGGCGACGTTGGCCGCCGGCTTGGCCGGCACGCCGGTCTGCATGGCGATGTACATCACCCAGGCGAACAGGGCTGCACCGGTGAAGAAGAACACCGAGAACCAGTCGATCGCGGCCGACGTGCTGCGCTTGAATGTCGGCAGCGCAAACGCCGCCAGCACCGCCATCGCGGGCAGGCCGAGCATCAAGGCACGGTCGGAGCCTCCCATCGCAATGCACGAGGAGGCGGCAATGACCGCCATGCCCAGCGGCAGCGACAAGTGAGGTTGCGCGAGGTGTTGCCGCCAGCGCCACAGCGTCCAGAGGGCCAGCACCCAGGCCGGCCAGAGGAACCAGAGGAACAGGCGCAGCAACTGGCGAAGCTGTGCGAAGTCGGGCGTGAAGTGCCAGCGCACCGCCCAGGTGCCCAGGGCCCAGCCGGCCAAGGCGCCGGCCAGCGTGGCGATCGCGGCCCATCGCCAGAAGCGCGGGGCGCCCTCGGGAGGGTGCCGTAAGCAGACCCAGGTGCCCCAGAGGCCGATGCCCAAGGCCATGGCCGGAGCACCACTGGCCGCCAGCAGTGGCAATGCGGCCAGCACGGCCAGCACCGCCCGGACGCCGCGAAACGGTGCCGCCGCGAGGCCCCAGAGGAACAGCACCGCCGAACACAGCTGCGCCAGCTCGGGTGTCGTTTCGTGACCCAGCTGCAGCAGCCCCAGCGTGGCGATCAGCGCCAGCAGCGCGCCGTCGGCGATGGCCCGTGCGTAGTCCACCGTCTTCGCCTCGCCGCCGAAGGCAAAGGGCAGGGGCTGCGCGCGGTCGGTGCGCGCCAGGTGGAAGCAGCTGTACCAGGTGAGCACCAGGGTCAGGGTGAGCAGCGCGACAAAGGGCAGCCGCGCGGCGAACGCCGGGTCGACCCAGGGCGACAGCAGGGCGATGAAAGCCGCGCCCAGCCAATGCGGCAGCAGCGCCGTTTCCATTGGCAGGCCTGCGATGGCGGGGTCGAGCCAGCTCGTCTTGCCCTGCGCCATGTTCACCATGTAGCCGAAGGCCGTGAGGTCGGCGTTTTTCCAGGGGTCGCGGCCGAAGAGGCCCGGCAGCACGTAGGCCGCGCAGAACAGCAGCAGCGCCAGCCGCGGCAGGCGCTGCACGGCCTGTTGGCTGACGAGGGCGGGGTTGGGCGTGCTCACGAAGGCCGAATGATAGGAGTGCGAGGCCAACAAAAAAGGCAGCTCGTCAGGCTGCCTTTTTGTGGGCCACGAAGCGGCTTACTTCTTGATGCCGACCTTGGCGAACTTGTTGCGGAACTTCTCGACGCGGCCACCCAGGCTGTCCACGCTCTTTTGCGTGCCGGTGTAGAACGGGTGCGTCTCGCTGGTGGTCTCCAGCTTGAACAGCGGCAGCTCGCGGCCATCGTCCATCTTCACGGTTTCCTTGGTCTGCACGCAGGAGCGCGTGACGAACTTGAAGCCGTTGGACAGGTCCACGAAGCAGACTTCGCGGTAGTTGGGGTGGATGCCTTCTTTCATGGAAACCTCGTGTCTGGAGCCGGGAGCCACCTCGGCACCACGCCGGGGCACTTTCCGTGAAACGGCGGATTATACGATAGGCCGCGACGGCGTTTCGGCCGCTTCAGCCGCCGCGGCGCATCAGGTCGAAGAAGTCGAGGTTCGTCTTCGTCGCCTTCATCTTGTCGAGGATGAACTCCATTGCCTCGATCTCGTCCATCGGATAGAGCAGCTTGCGCAGGATCCAGCTCTTTTGCAGGATCTCGGGCTTGAGCAGCAGCTCCTCGCGGCGCGTACCGCTCTTGTTGAGCAGGATCGAGGGGTACACCCGCTTCTCGGACATGCGGCGGTCGAGGTGGATCTCGCAGTTGCCGGTGCCCTTGAACTCTTCGTAGATCACCTCGTCCATGCGGCTGCCGGTGTCGATGAGCGCGGTGCCGATGATGGTGAGCGAGCCGCCTTCCTCGATGTTGCGCGCCGCGCCGAAGAAGCGCTTGGGGCGCTGCAGCGCGTTGGCGTCGACGCCGCCGGTGAGCACCTTGCCGGAAGAGGGCAGCACGTTGTTGTAGGCGCGCGCCAGGCGGGTGATCGAGTCGAGCAGGATCACCACGTCCTTCTTCAGCTCCACCAGGCGCTTGGCGCGCTCGATCACCATCTCGGCCACCTGCACGTGTCGGGCGGCCGGCTCGTCGAAGGTGGAGCTGATCACCTCGCCGCGCACCGTGCGCTGCATCTCGGTCACCTCCTCGGGGCGCTCATCGACCAGCAGCACCATGAGGTAGACCTCGGGATAGTTGGAGGTGATGGCGTGCGCGAGGTTCTGCATCATCACCGTCTTGCCGCTCTTGGGCGGCGAGACGATCAGCGCGCGCTGGCCTTTGCCGATGGGTGCGATCAGGTCGATGATGCGGCTGGTGACGTTCTCGTCGCTCTTCAAGTTCTCACGCTCGAGCCTGAACTGTTCCTTGGGGAACAGCGGGGTCAGGTTCTCGAACATGATCTTGTGCTTGTTTTCCTCGGGCGACAGGCCGTTGACGCGGTCCACCTTCACCAGCGCGAAATAGCGCTCGCCGTCCTTGGGCACGCGCACCTCGCCTTCGATGGCGTCGCCGGTGTGCAGGTTGAAGCGCCGGATCTGGCTGGGCGAGAGGTAGATGTCGTCGGTGGACGCCATGTAGCTCGTGTCGGGCGAGCGCAGGAAGCCGAAGCCGTCGGGCAGCACTTCCAGCACGCCGTCGCCGAAGACCTGTTCGCCGGCCTTTGCGCGCTTTTTCATGATCGCGAACATCAACTCCTGCTTGCGCATGCGGCTGACGTTGTCGATCTCCAGCTGCTCGCCCATCTTGATGAGCTCGGAGACGTGGAGCGCTTTCAGTTCGGATAAATGCATGGGGTGGACACCCTGGTGGAGGTGAGCGCCTTCGCCAAAGGCATGCCTCACCGGAAACGATCGGCTTTCAGCGCTGCCGGCCCGTGTGCCGGATCGCAGCGCGCCAACTCGCGAGCGCGAAAGAAACTAAGGGACGCTGGAGTTTTTTGGGCCGAACCCACGCGCTATTCGAGGCGTGGTGGCAATGCTGGTCGCGGGCTGTGGGCCTATCGCTTTTGGCCGATGGGGCTCACCCGGCCCGCGACATTTGAAAAGAATTATAGATGACCGTCGAGGAAGGCCGTCAACTGGGCCTTCGACAGCGCGCCCACCTTGGTGGCGGCGAGCTGGCCGTTCTTGAACAGCATGAGCGTCGGGATGCCGCGAATGCCGAACTTGGCGGGCACCTCGCGGTTTTCATCGACGTTCATCTTCGCGATCTGCAGTTTGTCCTGGTAGGTCTGCGAAACTTCGTCGAGGATCGGTGCGATCATCTTGCAGGGGCCGCACCACTCGGCCCAATAATCGACGAGCACCGGCTTGTCGGACTTGAGCACATCGCTTTCGAACGATGCATCGGAGATGTGTTTGATCAGGTCACTGCTCATCGTTGGCGTCCTCTTTCGGGCCCCATTTGCGAGTGAATCAAGAGATTCTTGGTGTGGTTTTCGAGGGGCGAGGCCATTCTGACATAAAGCCCCAACCCCTTTTTCCCTCAGGGAGCCCAGTAGAGGCTATGGCCGAGATAGCACGCATCACCCTTGACTTCGAAGGCGACTTGGCGCTTGCGTGGGACCGCATCGCCGAGCAAAGCGGGGCTTGGCTGCGCGCGTGCGGCGTGGTCGCGCGCGACGCGGTGGTGCTGGTGCCGCTGGCGCAGCATCTCGTGCCGGCGCGGCGTGCTTTCGGCCGCCTGGGACCGTGGCTGCCGCGCATCGAGACCGTGCGCACGCTGGCCGCCGCGACTGCACCGGTGCAGCGTCCCGACGGTGCGCTGAGCTTCGACACCGCACAGGATCGCTTGCGCGCGCGCCAGTTGCTGCGGGGGCAGGCCTGGGCGCGTCAATGGGCCGAGCGCGACGCCAGGGCCTTCGAGCACACGATTGCCAGCCTGGTCGATTGTGCCCAGCGGCTCGCGCAACGGGCTGCGGCGATCGCGCCGGCACAGCGCCCGGCGTGGGAGGAGCAGGCCCGCGCGTTGCTGGCCGCCTCGGACGGCCCCGGTGGCACCGAACGGCTGCTGGCAAGGGTGGCGTTCGAATGGGTGTGCGCCAGCGCGCCGTGGAACACGGACAACCTGTTCCTGCTGCGCCCGGGAGCCTGGATCGCGCTGCAGGCCGGCGGGGAGAACGCCTTCGTCGAGGCCCTGCTGGGCGCGGCCTGCGTAGCGACGCCCTGCCTCGCGCTGCAAGCCGATCCGCCGGCGGGCATGGACCCGTTGGCGGCGGTGCCGGCCTCCAAGGGGCTGGCGCAGACGGTATGCGATGACTTCGAGGACGAGGCCGAGCGCACGGCGGCGCATTTGCTGAACCTGCTTTCACGGGGCGAGCGACCGCTGGCCCTGATCGCGCAGGACCGCCTGCTGGTGCGCCGGGTCGGTGCGCTGCTGGCGCGGCAGCAAGTGCCGGTGCTCGACGAGACGGGCTGGAAACTGTCGACCACGCGCGCCGCAGCCGGTGTGATGGCCTTGCTGCGTGCCGCCCAACCTTCGGCCTCCACCGACGAACTGCTCGACTGGTTGAAGGCCGTGCCGTCGGCGCCCACTGTCGACGCGCTGGAGCGCGCGATCCGCCAGCATGCGTGCACCCGGCGCCAGGCGCTGCAGCATCTGGCCCTCGAAGGGCCGGCCCGCGAGGCCTGGCACTGGGCGCAGGAGCGGCTGGCCCCGCTGGGCGAGGGGCGGGTGCCGCTGGCGCAATGGATGGAGCGCCTGGCCGGCGTGCTGCGCGACAGCGGTCAGTGGAACGCTCTCGAAGCGGACGCCGCCGGTGCCCAGGTGCTGCAAGCCTTGCGCCTGGAGGCGGGCGCCGGCGCCTGGGGCGCTTTGGGCGGGGCGGTGTTGCGCTGGAGCGAGTGGGTGCAATTGGTGGATGAGTTGCTGGAGCAGGCGGTGTTCGAGCCGCCCCCGCCGCCCCAAGCGCCGGCGGTCGTGATCACGCCGCTGCGGCGTGCGGTGCTCAGGCCGTTTGCCGCGGCGGTGCTGCCGGCTGCCGACGATCGGCACCTGGGCGCGCCGGTGGCCCCCGATCCTTTGCTCGGCGAGGCGCTGTCGGTGGCGCTGGGCCTGCCGTCGTCGGCCGCGCAGCAGCGCGACGAGGCGGTGGCGCTGGCGCAGTTGCTGCGGGTGCCGCAGGTGCTGTTGTCCTGCCGGCGGCACGACGAGGGCGAGTTGCGCGAACCCAGCCCGCTGGTCGAGAGACTGTTGTTGTTGCACGAACGCGCTGGCGTGCCGGTGCGGTGCATGCCCGACCCCCGCCGCCCTATGCCGGTGACACCCATGCCGCTGCGCCGGCCGGCGCCGCGCGCTGCCGGGCGGCTGCCGACGGCGCTGAGCGCGAGCGCGGTGGAGGCGCTGCGGGACTGCCCCTATCGCTTCTTCTCGCGCAGCGTGCTGGGCTTGAAGGAGGCGCAGGAGCTGGACGACGAGGCCGAGAAGCGCGACTACGGCAACTGGCTGCATGCCGTGCTGTGGCGCTTTCATCAGCAACGGCCCGGCCCGCGCAGCGTCGAGGCCGACCTGCGCGCCTTGCGCGAGACGGGCGAGGCGGAGCGGGCCGAGGCCGGCCTGGACGACGCGAGCTTCCTGCCGTTCGAGGCCACGTTCGAGCGCTTCGCACAGCACTATGCCGAATGGCTGCAGACCTGGGACGCGCAGGGCGCGCAGTGGCTCGAGGGCGAGGCTGAGCGACAGGCGCGCGCTGAAGCGCTGGAGGACACCGTGCTGCGCGGCCGCATCGACCGGATCGACCGGCGCGGCGGGGTGCAACATCTTCTGGACTACAAGACCGTGCCCTACGACAGCTTGCGCAAGCGCGTGCGCGACCCGCTGGAGGACACGCAGCTCGCGTTCTACGCGGCGCTGCAGCTGCTGCAGCCCGATGGCGCCGGCGCGGGCCTGGAAGCGGCGTACCTGGCACTCGACGACGCGGAGGGCGTGCGCACCGTGCAGCACCCCGACGTGACGCGCAGCGCACGCGTGCTGCTGCAGTCGCTGGGCCAGGAGCTGCGGCGAATGCGCGCAGGCGAGCCGCTGCCGGCGCTGGGCGACGGCGCGGTGTGCGAGCACTGCGAGGCGCGCGGCTTGTGCCGGCGCGACCATTGGTCGGTGGATCCGCAGGGGCAGCCATGAACCCGCATGCCGCGTATCGTCTGAACGGGGAGCACGTCGAAGGCGAAGCGTTCTACGCCGCTGCCTGCGACCCTGCGCGCAGCGTGGTGGTGGAGGCTTGTGCGGGCGCTGGCAAGACCTGGATGCTGGTGTCGCGCATCCTGCGGGCCCTGCTCGAAGGCGCCGAGCCGCAGCAGATCCTGGCGATCACGTTCACGCGCAAGGCCGCGGGCGAGATGCGCGAGCGGCTGGGCAACTGGCTGCGCGAGTTCGCCCATGCCGGCGCCGAGGAGCGCGTGCAGGCCTTGCGCCTGCGCGGCGTGCCGCCCTCGCAGGCACCGGCGCTGGCCGAGCGCCTGGCCACCCTGCACGAGCGTTTGCTGGCCCACGGACGCGGCGTGGAGATCCGCACCTTCCATGGCTGGTTCTCCCAGCTGCTGCGCGCCGCGCCGCTGGAGCTGCTGTCGCAGCTGGGGCTGTCGCCCGCGGTCGAGCTGGTGGAAGACACCGACGAGCTGGAGCCCGAGCTGTTTCGCCGCTTCCATGCGGCGGTGCGTGCCGACGAGGCCTTGCGTGCCGACTTCGTGGCCCAGGTGCACCAGCGCGGGCGCTCGCAGCTTCGCAAGTGGCTGCTGGCCGCCTGGCAGCGGCGTGTCGAGCTGGCAGCGGCCGACGCCGCCGGCGTGCTGCAGGGCAGTGTCGAGTCGGCGCAGCAGCGCTGGCCGGCATTCGCCGGGCTGTCGCATCCGGCCGAGCGCCTGCAGGCCGGGGCGGTGAAGGGGCTGCTGCTCGACGTGGCGCGCGCGCTGGGAGCCCAGGCGGGCGCCTTGCCGCGCAAGCAGGGCGAGGCGCTGGAGCGGGCGCTGTCGCTGGCCGAGCCGCAGGCCGCGCTCGAAGCCGCGCGGCAGGCTTTGCTCACGAAGGACGGCGAGCTGCGCAAGAAGCTCGAGGCGCCCGGGTTGCACGAGGCGGCGGTGCTGCTGGAGGAGATCCGCTGCGCGGTCGAACAGCAGCAGGCGCACGAGGAACACGGCCGCATGGTGCGGCTGGCGCGCGTGCTGCTGGCCGAATACGAACGGCTGAAGCGCCAGCGCGGGCTGGCCGACATGGCGGACCTGGAGCGCTGTGCGCTGTACCTGTTGCGCGATGCCGCACTGGCAGGCTGGGTGCAGCAGCGCCTGGACCAGCGCATCCGCCACGTGCTGATCGACGAGTTCCAGGACACCAGCCCGCTGCAATGGCATGCGCTGCACGGCTGGCTGTCCGCCTACGCGGGCGTGGGCGGCGGACAGCGGCCGCCGTTGGTGTTCATCGTGGGCGACCCCAAGCAGAGCATCTACCGCTTCCGCGGCGCGGAACCGCGGGTGTTTGCGGCGGCGCGCGAGTTCGTGGCCCAGGCGCTGCAGGGCGCGGTGCTGGAATGCGACCACACGCGGCGCAATGCGCCCGAGGTGCTGGCGGTCGTGAACCAGGTGTTCCTGCGTGCGCAGGCCGCGGGTGAGTTCGACGGCTTTCGCGACCACACCACCGGTGCAGCGGCCGGGGCTGCGGGCGTGATGCTGCTGCCGCGCGTCGAGCGGCCGGCGCGGGAGGCGCAGGCCGAGGCCAGCGCCGAATGGCGCGACAGCCTCACGGTGCCGCGCCACGAGCCCGAACAGGGCCTGCGACAGGACGAGGCGCGGCTGGTGGCGCAGGCGGTGCAGGCCTTGCTCGCCGAAGGCCTGAAGCCCGACGAGGTGTTCGTGCTCGCACGCCGGCGCGCGGTGCTGCGCGAAGCGGCACACGCTCTACAGGCGGCCGGCATCCCGCATGTCGCGCCCGAGGAAAACCTGCTGATGGCCGCGGCGGAGGTGCGCGACCTGGTGGCGGTGCTCGACGTGCTGGCCTCGCCCGCGCATGACCTTTCGCTTGCACATGCGCTGCGCTGTCCGCTGTTCGCGGCCGCTGATGAAGACCTGCTCTGGCTGGCGGCGCAGGCCGACGGCGGCCGCTGGTGGCACGCGCTGATGCGCGCCGGCGAGGCGGCCCCTCCGGCCCTGCAGCGCGCGGCCCGGCTGCTGGCGCGCTGGGCGCAGCAAATGCGCTGGTTGCCGCCGCACGACCTGCTGGACCGCATCGTCGACGAGGGGGAGCTGATGCCGCGGCTGCTGGCCGTCGTGCCGCCGGCGCGGCGCCAGGCGGCGGTGCAGGCGGTGCGTGCGCTGCTGGCGCTGGCCTTGCAGCTCGACGGCGCGCGCTACGCCAGCGTCTATGGCTTCGTGCGGGCGCTCAAGCGTCGCGCGCTGAAGATGCCGCTGGGCGCCCAGGCCGATGCCGTGCAGTTGCTCACGGTGCACGGCGCCAAGGGGCTGGAGGCGCGCGCGGTGATCCTGATGGACAGCGACGCGCCCGCCGCACGGGCCGAGAGCGCGACCTTGCTGGTGGACTGGCCGGTGGACCACGAGGCGCCGCTGTGCTGCGCCTTCGTGGCCAGCGAGACGCGCTGTGCGCCGGGGCTGCAGGCCTTGCTGCAGCGCGAGCGCTCGGCGCGCGAGCGCGAGGAGCTCAACGGCCTGTACGTCGCGATGACGCGTGCGCGCGAGCGGCTGCTGCTGTCGGCGGTGGCGCCGCACCAGCGGGCGCACGAAGGTGCGTGGTGGGCCCGGGTGGCGCCGCTGGCCACCCCCTGGCAGCCGCCCGCTGCAACCACTGAGGCCGACGCCTTGCAACTGCAGCCTGCGGTGGTGCGCGTGCTGCCGGGCTGGGGTGGCGGTGCGGTGCAGGCGGCGAGGCCGGTCGCCGAGCCGCCTGCGCGCAGCGAGTCTGCCCGCCTGGGCGAGGCGCTGCACCGCCTGCTGGAGTGGGCGGTCGCCGCCCCGGCTGCTCCTTTGCCGGCGTTGGCCGCCAACGCCGCGGCGGCGTTCGGCCTGGGCGCCCAGGCGCAGGGCGCGCTGCTGCAGCACGCCCGGGCGGTGCTGGCCAGCCCGGCCGCGCGGCGCTTTTTCGAGCCGCAGGCGCTGCTGTGGGCCGGCAACGAGGTCAGTTTTGCCGATGGCGAATCGGTGGTGCGCCTGGACCGCCTGGTGGCGCTGCAAGAAGCCGGGCGGCGCACCTGGTGGGTGCTGGACTACAAGCTGCAGTCGGCGCCGCACACCGTGCCCGACTATCGGGAGCAGCTCGCGCACTACCGCGCCCTGGTGCAGGCGGCCGAGCCGGGCGACCGGGTGCGCGCGGCCTTCATCACCGCCGGCGGCGAGGTGATCGAGCCGGATAGCGCTTGACGCGGCGGGCGCGGCCGTTAATTGCTGCGCCTTTCGCGGCCACTTTCGCCCTTTTGGGGGGCGCGGCGCAGGGTCCAATCGGATCAACATTGTCCTGATCCACCCATGGGCGCCGCTCCCGTCCCACCTTCTCCCAAAAACGCTGCCGCGGGCAACCGACGGCTGGGCCGCTTCGAGCTGCTGAAGCTGCTGGGCAAGAGCGCCCGCAGCATGGTGTGGCATGTCAATGACCCGCGCAGCGGGCAGGAGCTGGTGCTCGTGATCCCGCGCCAGCCGCCGGGCGATGCCGAGGCGATGGAACGCTGGATGCAACGCGTGCGCAAGGCCGCGCGCCTGAACCATCCGCACCTGGCGCACGTGGTCGAGATCGGCGAGCAGGAGCGCTGGCCGTATGTGGCCTACGACCGGGCCAACGGGCTGACCCTGGCCGAGATGCTGGGCGCGCAAGGGCTGCCGGCGATCGATGCGGCACGCTGGATGGTGCAGGCGCTGGACGGGCTGGCCTTCGCGCACGAGGCCGGCGTGGTGCACCGTGACCTGCAACCGCACATGCTGGTGGCCAGCGAGCAGGGCACTTTGCGGGTGCTGGGCTTCGAGGCGGCACTGGAAGCTGCCGAGCAACCCGGGGAGACGCCCACGCTGGCGCGCAGCCTGTCGATCGACCCCCACCAGCTGCGCGCGCAGCGCGATGCGGCGCAGCGCGACGTGCTGGCCATGGGCCTGGTGATGCACCAGCTGCTGGTGGGAGCGCCGGCGCTGGAAGAGCCCGACGTGGGCCGCCAGATCGAGCGCCTGCCGCCGCTGGGGCCGGAGTTCGTGCGCCTGCCCTGGAGCCTGCCGCGACCGGTGCCTGAGCCGCTGCGCGCGATCGTCAACCGCAGCACCGACCGCCAGGAACGGCAGCGCTACCGCACGGCGCGCACTTTTGCGCATGCGCTGTCGGGCTGGCTCGACGCCGAGAGCAACCAGGGCGGCGGGCCGATGGCCTTGCTGCTCGACCGCGTGCGCGCCATTGGCCCGCTGCCGGCGCTGCCCGGCGGCACGGTGCGCGCCGCGCGCCTGCTGCGCATGGAGCGCGAGCGCACCAACGAGCTGGCCGAACTGGTGCTGCGCGACCTGGCGCTGGCCTTCGAGCTGCTGCGCACGGTGAACACGGCCAAGGTGCGCGGCACGCAGGTGGCGGGCAACGGCCCGGTGCTCACGGTGCGCCGCGCGATCGCGATGATCGGGCTCGAAGGCGTGCAGCGCGCGGCGCAGGGCCTGCGCCCCTGGCCCGGCCCGCTGGACGCGCAAGGCGCACGCGACCTGCAGGCGCTGATCGAGCGCGTGAAGCGTGCCGGGCGCATCGCCCAGTCGCTGCGGCCTGCGGGCTACGACGCCGAGGTGGTGTACCTGGTGACCCTGCTTCAGAGCCTGGGGCGCCTGGTCGTGCAGTACCACTTCCCGGACGAGGCGGCGCAGATCCGCCGCCTGATGCAGCCCGAGCCTTCGCCCAAGCCGGGCGACCCGCCGCTGCCCGGCATGACCGAGGAAACCGCGGCCTTCGCGGTGCTGGGCGCCGACATCGAGACGCTGGGCGCGGCCGTCGCGCGGCAATGGGGCATGGACGACGAGGTGATGCACATGATCCGCCGCCTGCCGGTGGACAAGCCGGTGCGCCAGCTCGATGGCGACGGCGACCTGCTGCGCGCCGTGGGCAGCCTGGGCAACGAGGTGGTGGACGCGATCGGCCTGCCTGCGGCCCAGGTCACGCCGGCGCTCGCGCGCGTGGCCCAGCGCTATGGCCGTGCGCTCGATGTCACGCTGAAAGACCTGCAGGAGGCGGTGCAGATCGCGCTGCACGGCGGCGACGGCGACGAACTGGTCGGCGACCGCGAAGAAGACGACGAGCCCGCGGCGCACGAGCGCGCCATGGCCAAGACCCAGCCGATGCCCATGGACGGGGCCCCGGCCGATGAAGAGTCCTTGACGGGAGACCAGCGATGAACAGCGGCGTCGCCACCGCGGCCAACGCCAAGGCGGCCAGCGGCCGCCTCGGTCGTTTCGAGCTCCGGCGCGTGCTCGGCAAGGGCGCGCAGGCCACGGTGTGGCTGGCCTTCGACCCGCGCCTGGAGCGCGAGGTGGCGGTGAAGATGCTCAAGGTCGGCGCCGACACGCTGGCGGTGAGCCAGTGGCTGCACGAGGCGCGCGCGGTGAGCCGGATCACGCATCCGCACATCGTGCCGCTGTTCGAAGCCGACGAGCACAACGGCATTCCCTATCTGGTGTTCGAGTACGTGAGCGGCGGCACGCTGGCCGACATGCTGCGCAGCAAGGGATCGATGCCGCCGCGCGACGCGGCCACCCTGCTGATCGGCGTGCTCGACGCACTGAAGACGGCGCACGGCATGGGCATCGTGCACCGCGACCTCAAGCCCTCGAACATCCTGGTCGACGCCAGCGGACGCGCCCGGGTGATGGACTTCGGCATCGCCGCGCGCATCACCGACACAAGCGACGGCGCCATCGTCGGCACGCCCGGCTACATGTCGCCCGAAGCCGCGCGCGGCGCGGCGCCGCAGCCGGGCATGGACGTTTTCGCGGCCGGCATGATGCTGGGCGAGCTGCTGTGCGGCAAGCCGCTGCTGCGCGACCGCGACCCCTACCGCACCATCCAGCGCGTGCAGGAAGAAGACGTGGTGCTGCCGGACGGCGGCGCGCGTGTGGACGATGCGATGCGCGCCATCGTGATGCGCGCCGTGGCGCGCGATGCGCAGCAACGCTATGCCAGCGCCGACCAGATGCAGCAGGCGCTGGCCCATTGGCTGGACCCGCAGACCGAGGCGCCGGCTGAAGGCGCGCAGGCGTCGGCCAGCGGCACGCTGGAGTTCCTGTTGCGCCGGATGAAGCACAAGAGCGACTTCCCGGCGCTGTCGGACTCGATCTCGCGCATCCAGAAGGTGGCGAACTCCGAGAACGAGACGCTGAACAGCCTCTCGAACGAGATCCTCAAGGACGTGGCGCTCACCAACAAGCTGTTGCGCGTGGTCAACAGCGCCCACTTCAGCTCCGCCGGCGGCGGCTCGATCAGCACCGTGTCGCGCGCGGTGGCGTTGGTGGGGTTTGCCGGCATCCGCAACATGGCGCTGTCGCTGGTCCTGCTGGAGCACATGAGCGACAAGGGCCATGCCAACCGGCTGAAAGAAGAGTTCCTGCGCTCGCTGATGGCCGGCTCGCTGGCGGGCGAACTGTGCCCGTTTGCGCGCGACAGCGAAGAAGCCTTCATCGGCTCGATGTTCCAGAACCTCGGGCGCCTGCTCACCGAGTACTACTTTCCCGAAGAGGCGCACCAGATCCGCCAGCAGCTCAAGCCCGCCGACGGCCGCGTGCCGCCGTCGGAGGACAGGCTCGCGCAGAAGGTGCTGGGCATCAGCTTCGAGGAACTGGGCATCGGCGTGGCCAAGTCCTGGGGCCTGCCCGACCACCTGCAGAAGACCATGCGCAAGCCCGTGGGCGAGCCGCCGGCCAAGATGGTCGAGCGCGGCCCCGAACGGCTGCGCTGGGTGGGCCAGGCCGCCAATGCGGTGGCCGACGCGATGCTGCAGACGCCGCCCGAGCAGTTGAAGGAGCGCGTGGGCGAGATCGCGTCGCGCTATGCCAAGTCGCTGGGCTTGAGCGAAAAGGACGTGCTCAACGCCGCCGACCAGGCACGCGACAAGCTCACGCAGCTCGCGCAGGCGATGAACATCCACGTGGCGGCCAACTCGCCTGCCCGGCGGCTGCTGTCGCTGGTGAAGCCCGAGCCCGCGCACGACACCTTGAGCCCGCTGCAGCTGCAGCCCACGCTGCCCGGCGGCGCGCCGGACAAGACCGCCAACCTCTACGTGCCGCCGGAAGAGGACAAGACGCTGGTGCTGGCGGCCAAGCCCGACCCGCAGCGGGTGGTGGAAGTGCTGGCCGCGGGCATCCAGGACATCACCAACCACATGGTGGCCGACAACTTCAAGCTCAACGAAGTGTTGCGCATGATCCTGGAGACGATGTTCCGCGCGCTGGAGTTCCGGCGCATCGTGTTCTGCCTGCGCGACCCCAAGACCGACACGCTCACCGGGCGCTTCGGCCTGGGCGAAGGCATCGAGACGGTGAGCCCGGCCTTCAAGGTGCCGCTGAGGCTGCAGCCCGGTGCGCCGGCGGACCTGTTCACCGCGGTGTGCCTCAAGGGCGCCGACACGCTGATCGCCGACGCCACCGCCGGCAACATCGCCGCCCGGCTGCCGGCCTGGTTTCGCGAGAAGGTCAATGCGCCCGCATTCGTGATGCTGCCGTTGACGATGAAGAACGCGCCCTTCGCGCTGATCTACGCCGACAAGGCCAGTCCCGGCGCGATCGAGCTGGGTGAGAAAGAGTTGTCGCTGCTGCGCACGCTGCGCAACCAGGCGGTGATGGCCTTTCGGCAGGCAAGCTGAAGACCGTCGCCTACAATCGCCGGCGACGGGCCTCCTCGCATGGAAGCGTGGCCAACCGGGTCAGGTCGGGAACGAAGCAGCCCTAACCGTTGCGACCAGTGCCGAGGGTAAGGCTCGTCACCCTCACAGCCCGGGGCTCCATCAAGCGGATCTCACAGCAGATCCTCCGGCACGAACAGGAACATCAGCCGCAGCTTCAGCCGCTGCCAGAAGCCCAGCTCCGGTTCGTCGCCCAGCACTTCTTCGTCGCTGTCGCCGCGGCCGACCCATTGCACGCCCGAGCCGTCGGGCTTGAGCTGCACCTGGTACACGCCGGGGAAGCTTTCCAGGCGCAAGGCGCCGAACAGCAGCTCGGCCAGCGCGGGGCTGCGGATCGCGACGCCGATCTCGGTGTTGGTGTAGGCCGAGCGAGGGTCCATGTTCATCGAGCCCACGAGCACCAGCTGCCGGTCCACGAACGCCATCTTGGCGTGCAGGCGGCCGCGCGTGCTGCCCAGCACCTTCTTCAGGCTGGGGTCGCGCGTGAGGCGGGCCGCGCTCATCTCGTACAACTGCACGCCCATGCCCAGCATGCGGTCGCGGTAGCGCTGGTAGCCCAGGTTCACCAGCGGCTCGTCGCTCGTGCCCATGGCGTTGGTGACGATGCGCACGGTGATGCCCTGCGCGCGCGCCTCGCGCAGCCGCTCGATGCCGCGCTCGCCGGGAATGAAGTACGGCGAGAACAGCACGACTTCGGAGCGGGCCTCGCGCAGGAAGCCCAGAAAGCGGTAGGTGACGGTCTCTTCGATCTTCAGGTGCGCTGGATCGGCGTGGGCCTTTTCTGGCGCGTCGGCGTAGGCGATCGCGTCCGCGGCGACGAAACGGTGGCGTCGCTCGGCCAGCGCCTTGCTGAGCGCCAGGCCGCCAAACGCGTCGGTGCCTTCCGGCGCGCGGGTGTCGGGGTCGGCTGGACCCGAGGTCTGGTCCTCGAAGGCCTCGCGCAGCTCTTCGCGCGTGTGGCCGGTGGAGGCGATCGCGTGCAGCGGATAGGCCAGGTCGCTGTTCCAGTAGCGGTCGAACAGCTGCGCGAGCCGCGGCGCCGCCGTGCCGGTGACGAGCAGGTCGAGGTCGAGGAAGTTGGCGTCCTTGCTGCGGAAGAAGTATTCGTCGGCGAGGTTGCGTCCGCCCACCACGGCCATGACGCCGTCGGCGATGAACAGCTTGTTGTGCATGCGGTGGTTGAGCCGCCGGAAGTCGCCCACGAAGTTGAGGAAGCGGCCGAAGTGGATGTCGCGGCCGCTGACGAAGGGGTTGAACAGGCGCACCTCCACATGGGGGTGCGCGGCCAAGCCCAGCAGCAGGGGGTCGAGCTCCTCGGTGTACAGGTCGTCCACCAGCAGGCGCACGCGCACGCCGCGCAGCGCGGCATCGCGCAGTTCGCGCAGGATCAGGCGGCCGATGGTGTCGTTGCCGATCAGGTAGTACTGCAGGTCCACCGAGCGCCGTGCGTGGCGGATCATCGCCAGCCGCGCGTCGAGCGCGTAGTCGGACTGCAGCAGCGGCCAGAAGCCGGACTGGCCCGGCATGAGGCCCGCATCCTGCGCCACGCGCGCCAGCGGCGCGTCTGGGGGCGCCTGCAAGGTGGTGGAGGGCGCGCGCTGCACTGCTGGCAGGGTGCCGGCGCAACCGGCCAGTGCGAAGACGAGTGCCAGCGCGAGCAGCAGGAGGCGCAACACGCCCCGGCACGGCGGCAGCGCCGCGCGCCTGGAGATCGGAGGTTCAGCGAAGTTGCAGGTCGTCGTCGCCAAAGCGGATGCCCAGCGGCTCGATCAGCAGTTGCTTGGCGCCGGCCTCCACCGTGCCGGCCACCATGGCGGCCACGCCCTGCGCCTGCGCCACCTGCACCGTGCGCTCGGCATCCTCGGCCTTGACGAACAGCGCGAAGCCTGCACCCATGTTCAGCGTGCTGTAGGCCTCGCGGTCGTCCTGGTTGGCGTGCTGCTGGATGAAGCGCAGCACCGGCGTGACCTCGGGCACCGCGTGGATGCGGTAGGTGAACGCACCGGGATGGCGCAGCAGCTTGCGCCAGCCGTGGCCGGTGATGTTGGCGCAGTAGTGCGGCGTGATGCCGGCCTTGTACAGCGCCTCGGTCACGGGGGAATAGAGCACCGTGGGTGCCAGCAGCGCATCGCCATAGCGCAGGCCGGGCAGCACCTCGGTGAGGTAGCCGTGCGGCAGCCGCTCGACCAGCTTGCGCGCCAGGCTCAGGCCGTTGGCGTGGATGCCGCTGGAGGCCAGCAGCACGATGGCGTCGCCGGCTCCCAGCCTGTCGCCCACCGACAGGCGCTCCTTGGGGTTGATCAGGCCGGTGCACGACGCCGCCAGGTCGATGCGGCCGGCTTCCACGATGCCGGCCAGCGCCGGCGTTTCGCCGCCGCCCCAGGCCACGCCGCAGGTGTCGCAGGCCTGCTTCCAGCCGTCGACCAGCGCCTGGGCGCGCTGGGCATCGCCGAACCAGTCGGAGCCGCCGGCGGCCCAGTAGGCCTGCACGACGAGCGGGGTGGCGCCCACGGTGATCAGGTCGTTGACCGCCATCGCGATCGTGTCCTGCGCGATGGCGGCGTAGTAGCTGTTGCCGGTGAGCCTGGCCATCTCATCGGCGACGAGCGCCTTGGAGCCCAGGCACTCGACGATGGAGGCGATGTAGAACGGGCCCACGTCGACCACGTAGGCCGACTCGCCACGCGAGGCCTTCACCTCGCTGAAGCCGTGCGCCGCGAGGTGGGCGCCGGTGGCGGCGGCGGCGCGCTGGGCCGCGATTTTCAGGGGGTCGATCAGGTCGTAGTTGACGCCCGCCTGGTCGTAGGTGAGCGTGGCGGCTTGGCCGGCTGCTGGGGAGGTCATCACGCGATTATCGGCGACGGCACCCCCGTAGAATGCCCGGATGGTGCCCCCACGCTCACTTCGTTCGCTGCCCCCCGAGGGGGCGCACGGCCTCCTAGCGGCGGCTCGTCGGAGGCCGTGATGTCTTACGTCGTCCTGGCCCGCAAGTACCGGCCGCGCAGCTTCGAGCAGATGGTGGGGCAGGAGCACGTGGTGCAGGCGCTCACCAATGCCTTGCAGCAGCAGCGGCTGCACCATGCGTACCTGTTCACCGGCACGCGCGGCATCGGCAAGACCACGGTCTCGCGCATCCTGGCCAAGAGCCTGAACTGCACCGGCCCCGACGGCACCGGCGGCATCACGGCCCATCCGTGCGGCCAGTGCACCGCGTGCACCGAGATCGACGCCGACCGCTACATCGACTACATCGAGCTCGACGCTGCATCCAACCGCGGCATCGACGAGGTGCGCGACCTGCTCGAACGCGCGGCCTACAAGCCCAGCATCGGCCGCTTCAAGGTCTTCATGATCGACGAGGCGCACCAGCTCACCAAGGAGAGCTTCAACGCGCTGCTGAAGACGCTGGAGGAGCCGCCGGAATACCTGAAGTTCGTGCTGGCCACGACCGACCCGGACAAGATGCTGCCGACGGTGCTGTCGCGCTGCCTGCAGTTCAACCTGCGGCCGATGGCGCCCGAGGTGGTGCTGGCGCATCTGCAGAACGTGCTGCAGGCCGAGAACGTGGCGCACGACGAAGGCGCGGTGTGGCTGCTGTCGCGCGCGGCGCGCGGCTCGATGCGCGATGCGCTCTCGCTCACCGACCAGGCCATCGCCTATGGCGGCGGCCGGCTCGACGAGGCGGTGGTGCGCGCGATGCTGGGCACCGTGGACCGCAGCCATGCCACCACGCTGGTGCGCGCGCTGGCCGAGCGCAACGGGCCGGCGGTGCTGGCCGCCGTGGATGCCTTGCGTGCGCAGGGGCTCTCGGCGGCCGGCACGCTGGAAGAAATGGCCACGCTGCTGCAGCAGATGGCGGTGGAGCAGGTGGTCGCGGGCGCGCTGGACGAGCACGACCCCGACACCCGCGAGGCGCGGGAACTCGCGGCCTTGCTGCCGGCCGACGAAACGCAACTGCTCTACAGCATCGCGCTGCACGGGCGAGGTGAGCTGAGCCTGGCCTCGGACGAATACGGCGCGCTCACGATGGTGCTGCTGCGCCTGCTGGCATTTCCGTCGTCCTCGGGCGGCGGCGGAAAGCCGGCGGTGGCGGCGCTGCAGATGCCGCGCGAGGCGCGCAACAGCGCGCAGCCCAAGACGCCGCTGCCCGCCGCGGCGCGCGCCGCAGCGCCGCAGCGGCCCTTGTCCGCG
>JBFLWE010000009.1:0-89980 GCA_040758375.1 Pseudomonadota bacterium | reverse complement strand
GCGCCCGCGCCCTCGGCCGGCGGCGGCGCGGCGGCGGCGCCGGTGAGCCTGCAGCAGGTGCAGGCGGTGATCGAGCAGCGCTGCGTGATGTGCCACAACGCGCAGCTGGCGCAAAAGGGCGTGCGGCTCGATGCCGAGCCGCTGATCCGCCAGCACCGGCAGCAGATCGTGCAGGCCGCGGCGGTGGCGCGCACCATGCCCCTGAACAATGCCACCGGCATCACCGATGCCGAGCGCGAGCTGTTGCGCCGCTGGGGCGCGCAGGCGCAGTAGGGGCCGCGTCGCGCGGGGCAGCCGGCTGGCCGATACGGAGCAGCGTGCATGGCAGAGCGGGCGGCATCGAGCAGGATCGACCTGCAGCTGGTGAAGGTCTTGCACACCGTGATCAGCGAGCGCAGCGTCTCGAAGGCGGCGATGAAGCTGCGCAGCACGCAGCCCGCGGTGAGTGCGCAGCTCAAGCGCCTGCGCGAGCTCACCGGCGACGCGCTGCTGGTGCGCACCGGCGCCGGCCTCGTGCCCACCGAGCGCGCGCTGCAGATGCTGGACGACGCGCGCTGCCTGCTCGATGCGGCCGACCGGCTGTTCAACCCGCGCCAGCGCGCCGGCGCCGAGTTCGACCCTGCACAGGCACGCATCGGCTTTCGCGTCGCGGCCAGCGACTACCTCGACCCCTTCTTCCTGCCCGAGCTGGTGGCCCACGTGAAGCGCCTGGCGCCGCAGGCCACGCTGGACCTGCACGGGCTGTCGGAGGAGTTCGACTACCGGCGCAGCCTGGCCGCGGGCGATGTCGACCTGGTCATCGGCAACTGGCTGCAGCCGCCGGCCGAGCTGCACCTGGGCAAGCTGTTCAGCGACGAGATCGTCTGCCTGGTGGCGCAGGACCACCCGGCGCTGCGCGCCGCGCAGCGCGGCGCCTGGACGGTGGAGCGCTACCTCGGCAGCGAACACGTCGCGCCGGCGCCGCTGCACCTGGGCGCGCGCGGCGTGATCGACGAGCACCTCGCCAACCTGGGCCTGCAACGCCGGGTGGCGGTGCGCAGCGCGCACTTCAGCCTGATCCCGCTGATGGTGGCGCGCAGCCTGCTGGTGCTGACGACGGGCCGCCAGTTCTGCCAGCGCTACCTCGACGCGCTGCCGCTGCGGGTGGTGCCCTGCCCGGTGGCGTTTCCACCGCTGGCGTACTACCAGCTCTGGCACGACCGCAGCCACGGCGCGGCCGCGATGCGCTGGCTGCGCGAGCAGGTGCGCGTGGTGGCGCAGGGCCTGGCCGCCGCCGGAGGCCGCCTGGCGATGCAATGACCGCGCCCGATGGCGGGCGCACACTATGGCCAGCGCCGAAGGCCCAGCCATCCGCTCCGATGCACACCCCGCCCGCCCCAAGACAAGTTCTCGAGTCGCTGTTCCATGCCGCCGTGCAGGCCGTCAGCGCGCAGCAGTGCGTCGGGCCGCACCTGCCTGAGCCGCCGGCGCGCGGGCGCGTGGTGGTGGTGGGCGCCGGCAAGGCTGCGGCCGCGATGGCCGCCGCGGTGGAGGCGCAGTGGCCGGAGCGCGAACTCAGCGGCCTGGTGATCACGCGCTACGGGCACGGCGTGCCGTGCCGGCGCATCGAGGTGGTGGAAGCCGGCCATCCGCTGCCCGATGCCGCCGGCGCCCAGGCGGCGCAGCGCATCGTGCAGGCGGTGTCGGGGCTGCGCGAGCAGGACCTGGTGCTGTGCCTCATTTCCGGCGGCGGCTCGGCGCTGCTCAGCGCGCCCGCGCCCGGCATCACGCTGCAGCAGAAGCGCGCCCTCAACAAGGCGCTGCTGGCCAGCGGCGCGGCCATCGACGAGATGAACTGCGTGCGCAAGCACCTCTCGGCCATCAAGGGCGGGCGGCTCGCGCTGGCCTGCGCGCCGGCGCGGGTGTTCACGCTGGTGCTGTCCGACGTGCCGGGCGACGACCCCTCCGTGGTGGCCAGCGGCCCCACCTTGCCCGACGCCAGCACCGCGCAGCAGGCACTGGCGGTGCTGCAGCGCTACCGCATCGAGGTGCCGCCGCCGGTGCGTGCGATGCTCGAAAGGCCCGAGAACGAAACACCCAAGCCGGGTGATGCGCGCCTGGCGCGCTGCGACCACCGGGTGATCGCCACCGCGCGCAACGCCTTGCAGGCCGCGGCGCGCCAGGCAGCCGCGCTGGGCCTGGCCGCGCACGTGCTGTCCGACGACATGGAAGGCGAAGCGCGTGAGGTCGCCAAGGTACATGCAGCGCTGGCGCGCCATGTGGCGCAGCGCGGCGAGCCGTTCGTGCGGCCCTGCGTGCTGCTGTCGGGCGGCGAAACCACCGTCACCGTGCGCGGCGCCGGCCGCGGCGGGCGCAATGCCGAGTTCCTGCTCAGCCTGGCCTGCGAGCTGCGCGGCACGCCCGGCGTGTGGGCGCTGGCCTGCGACACCGACGGCATCGACGGCTCGGAAGACAACGCCGGCGCGTGGTTCGGCCCCGACGTGCTGCAGCGCGCCGCGGCGCTGGGCCTGGACCCCACGGCCATGCTCGACGACAACGACGGCTACGGCTTCTTCCAGCGGCTGGACCAGCTGCTGGTGACCGGGCCCACGCGTACCAACGTCAACGACTTTCGCGCGCTGCTGATCGTGTAGCAGGGCGGGGCTGCCCGCTTCAGCCCAGCTCCACCACCAGGCGGTTGATGCCTTCCACGAGCAGCTCCCGCACCCGTTCCATCTCGACGCGCGCCGCGCCGCAGCGGTAGCGGTGGGGCTCGCGCGTGAAGTGCAGCGGCTGGCCGTTGAGCCGCAGGCGCTGCACCGGCGCGCCGTCGGCGCCCACCCGGTAGCGCAGCTCGAAGGAGCGGCCCAGCAGTTGCAGCTCGGCCCTCAGGCCGTCGAGCGCCTTGGGCATCACAGGGTCCAGCAGCAGCGCTTCGTGGGCCTGGCGCAGGCCCAGCAGGCAGCGCAGCACCAGGCTGAAGCCGATGCCGGCACCGCTGGAGTACACGCGCCAGCCGCCCTCGAGCGGCACGCGGCCGTGCAGCGCCTCTTCGTAGTGGGCGTCGGCCTGGTAGCGGTCGGCGAAGGCCGCATCGGAGCTGGAGTAGTAGCAGTTGGCCTGGCGCAGCGCCGCCGACGGCACGAGCTCGCGCAGGCCGATCGGGTTGAAGCGGCACAGCGCGTCGAAGAAGCCCTGCGCATCGCCCCAGTGCCACAGCGCCTCGGCATAGCGCAGGTGGGCGTGCATGTACATCAGCCCGATCTCGCGGCCGAAGAAGCTGCTGGTCTCCGCGCGCTGGAAGAAGCGCTGTTCGCCGCCGCGGTAGCGCATGGGCCGGTCGAACAGGCGTGCGCCGTCAGGGCCCAGCAGGTGCTCTCGGATCAAAGCCAGATGGGTTTCGGCCTGCTGCGGCGTGAGCAGGTCGTTCAGGATGGCGTGCACCATCGCCAGCAGGCTGTAGCGCAGGCCGGTGTGGACGTCGCGCGGGTGCAGCAGGTGTTCTGTGCCGCCGTCGGCATGGAAATGCACGAAGCCCGGGATCACGCCGTCGACCACCAGGTGCTGCTGGAAGCCCTGAGCCACCTCGTTCGCTTGTTCGGCCAGCGCCGCGGCCTCGTCGGTGCGGCCCACGCCGCGCAAGCCGTCGGCCAGCGTGTTGAGCGTCTGCGCATGCAGCGTCACCGTCCAGGCGCTGCACAGGCGCTCGCGCATGGCCGGGTCGGCGGGTTGCAGCGAATCGTTCCAGTCGCCATGGCCGTAGGCGGCCAGCGCCGTGCCGGGAATGCGCCGCTGCTCGATCACGCGCAGCGCGCGCCGCAGGTGCTCGATCACTGGAGCGTCCTGCGCGGTCGCGTCTGCCGCGGCGGCATAGAAGGGCAGCGGCTCGTCGAGCACGCCGGCATCGCCCGAGGCCAGCAGGTACTGGCCCAGCGCCAGCAGCGGCCAGAACACGATGTCGCCGTGCGAGTCGCCTGCGCGGCTGTCGCAATCGCGCTCGAAGAACGCAAACCATTGCGGCCAGTCGCCATCGGCGTTCTGCGCGCGGAACACCTTGAGCAGCAGCTCGCGCAGCGGCGCCAGGCGGCCCAGCGCAAGCAGGTATTCCACCGGACCCTGGCACACGTCGCGCGTGCCCCAGCCACCGCCTGAGAACTGTTCCAGCCCGCGCGGCGAGAGATAGTGCACCAGCGCGTTGTGCGCGAGCCAGGGCATCAGTTCACCCAGGCGGTGCACCGAGGCGGCGGCCATGCGGTGCCTGGGCAGCTGCAGCCGCAGCCCGGCCGTGGCCTGCTGCCAGAAGCCGGCTGCGTCGTTTGCGGCGGGGCCGGCTTCCGGCAGCAGGTGGCCGGTGATCTGCCAGTCCATGGCCAGGGCCGGCGCTGCAAGCATGCACAGCCAGGGCTGGCCGCGCGAGAGCCCGTCGAGGTACAGCAGCTCGTCGCCGCCGACGCGATCGAGGGGCGTGCCGGGCGTGGCCTGTATGCGGAAGTGGCCGTCGGGGAAGCGGCGCGCGAGGTCGCTGTCCGGCCGCGGCATCACCCGTACGGCCTGTGCTTCCACGCGCACCGGCACCGCCTCGCCGCTGGCACCGTCGTCGCCGTCCATGGCCAGGTGGTGCGACAGCAACGCGCGCAGCGGCGGGCCCTGCAGCACCCGCAGCCGCAGCTGCAGCACATGTTCCGCGACGCCGGCCGAGCTCTCCACGCGGATCAGGCCGCCGCGATGGCGGTAGTACCAGCGCACCGAGGAAGGCGACACCTCCCAGGCCGATGGCTGGTCGAGCAGGTGCCACGCGCCGTCGATCTCGACGAACAGTCGCTGCCCGAGCGAGCGGTACAGCCCGAGGTTGCTGCGGTGGGTGGACAGCAGGCGGTTCAGGGCGACATGGCCTTGCGTGACCATCGAATGGAACACCCCGGCCATCCAGACGGTGGAGGTGAGCGCGGCTTCGTCGGGCACCCAGGCATCGCCGCTGCGCAGGATGTGCCCGTGGGGGCGCAGCACCCGCTGCTCCTTGGCCTGCAGCACGACGTGGCGGTGTTCCGCGGTGAAGAACGACAGCAGCATGCCGCCCTCTTGCTCGGCCTCGCGTCGCTCGGTGCCGAAGAGCTCTGCCAGATCCTGCTCATGCAGCGGTTGGGCGTCCAGGCGCGGCGCGGTGTCGAACAGGCTGAGCGGCAGCGCGTGGTGCGTGCCGCTGTCGGTGGGTGCCGGGGGCCGTGCGTCAGGCAGCGCCAGCGCCGCGGCCACCGTGGACAGGTCCGCGTCGGTCGTGGGCTCGGGATGGTCGGGCACCAGCCTGCCGAAGAAGCCGGTGTGCGCGCTGCTGCCTGGCGGCAGCACGATCGGGGCGTCCTGCACCACCGCCATCGCATGCTCGTGCTGCTGCCGCCGGCTCGGCAGGCCCCGCGCCAGGCCGGGCAGCGCGCCGTTGCCCGTGCGCGCGGCCAGGCCGTGCAGTTGCAAGGCGTCGGTGGCGCAGGCCTCGCCGTGCCGCAGCGAGCCGATCAGGCACCAGGGGTGCGCGTCGTCGACCGGCAGGTTCTGCCGTGTGGCCACCACCCAGCCTTGCTTCGCATCGCGCAGCGGAGTGTGGTCGAGGTACTGGCTGACGTAGTACTCGTTGAGCCTGAGGGCGTGGTAGCGGCTCAGGGCCAGGTCTTGCGCGTACACCAGCGTCGCCTGCGCTTCGCCTTCGCCGGCGTTGTGCAGCCCGACATGCCAGTACCAGGCCGGTGTTTCGTGGGCCAGGCGCAGTGCGAGCGCGACCCGCAGCCCGGCGGCCTCGCGGTGCCAGATGAGGCTGTGGGCCTGCACTTCCAGGCGAGCATCGGTGCCCGGCCCCAGCAGCGGCAGCACGGCCGCCGCTTCGCCGCCGCGCTGCACGCGCAGATACAGCTGCGCGGGGCCGCGCTCGAGCGCGTGGCCGGGAAACAGGTTCACGCACAGGGGCGCCTGCGGCTGCGGTGTACCGCGGGCATTCCCTTTGGCGGGCAGCCCGAGTTCGGACGGGTGCCGCCAGTCCAGGCGTTGCAGCGAGCCGTTGGCGCTGACGAGCACGCGCAGTCCGGAGCGACTTTCGAGAACGAAACCTTGATTTGACATGACGATGAAAACGTTTCCAAGATCCTAGCAGAACGGACTCATGACGCAACACGAGTGCATGCAGCAGGGCGGTACAGTTGCTGGGAGTTTGTCTCGGGGTTTGCCCTAGCACAGGCCCGGTTGACCGCGGAGGTCCAGGTTTCTTATGATGCGTGTAAACGTTTCCACAAACGAACGAGAACGATCTTGAGCGCTGCCCATTTCCCCGCCGGCTTCCTTTGGGGCGCCGCCACCTCGGCCTACCAGGTCGAAGGTTCGCCATTGGCCGACGGCGCAGGCCCCAGCATCTGGCATCGCTTCGTGCGCACGCCGGGCATGGTGCGCGATGGCGACACCGGCGACACGGCGTGCGACCACTACCGCCGCATGGAAGGCGACGTAAAGCTGATGGCCGAGCTGGGCCTGAAGGCCTATCGCTTCAGCATCGCGTGGTCGCGCGTGATGCCGCAGGGCCAGGGCGCGGTGAACCCTGCCGGCCTGGGCTTTTACGAGCGCCTGGTCGATGCCTTGCTGGGGGCCGGCATACAGCCCATGGTCACGCTGTACCACTGGGACCTGCCCGCTGCCTTGAACGACCGCGGCGGCTGGCTCAACCCGGCCATCGCGGACTGGTTCGCCGACTATGCCCAGGTGGTGTTCCGTGCCCTCGACGATCGCGTGGGCCTGTGGGCCACGCTCAACGAACCCTGGGTGGTGGCCGACGGCGGCTACCTGCACGGCGCGCTGGCCCCGGGGCACCGCAGCCTGTTCGAGGCGGCGATCGCCTCGCACCAGCTGATGCGCGCCCACGGCGCCGCGGTGCAGGCCTATCGCGCGGTCGGCCGGCACCAGATCGGCCTGGTGGTCAACATCGAGCCCAAGTACGCCGCCAGCGAAGGCGCAGGCGACCTGGCCGCCGCTGCGCGCGCCGAGGCCTACATGAACCGGCAATACCTCGACCCGGTATTCCTGGGCCGCTGTCCGCCCGAGCTACGCGAGGTGTTCGGCGAAGCTTCGGTTCAGTGGCACGAGGCCGACTTCAGGCTGATCGGTCAGCCCATCGACTTCCTCGGGGTCAACTACTACACGCGCGCCGTGGTGCGCCACGGCGATGCGGCCTGGCCGCTGCGCGCGGTGAGCGTGAGGCAGCCGCGCGCCACTCACACCGAAACCGGCTGGGAGGTGTACCCCCAAGGCCTCACCGACACGCTGCTGCGCCTGCGTGAGCGCTACGGCGCCGTGCCGATCTACATCACCGAAAACGGCGCAGCCTTCTATGACCCACCGGTGGCGGCGCAGGGCCGCGTCGAAGACCCGCTGCGCGTGGCCTACCTGCGCGAGCACCTGCGCGCCTTGCACCAGGCCATTGCGCAGGGCGTGGACGTACGCGGCTACTTCGCCTGGTCGCTGCTGGACAACCTGGAGTGGTCGCATGGCTACTCCAAGCGCTTTGGCCTCGTGCACGTGGATTTCGACACCCAGCAGCGCACGCCCAAGGACAGCGCGCGCTTCTATTCGCGCGTGATCGAGACGAACGGGGCCGACGCCCTCTTGGCGCACTGCTAGCATGGAAGCGTTTACATCCTTTCACGACGCGGTGCCGGCCGGCAGCATGGGCGCCGACGCCGCCGACACTTCCATGGTCCGCACCACCACCTCCCGCTCCTCCACTTCGGCTCACACCATCCGCGATGTCGCGCGCATCGCCGGCGTATCGGTGGCCACCGTCTCACGCGCGCTCAACGGCCACGAAAACGTCACCCCCGAGACCAAGGCCCGCATCCTGGCGGTGGCCAAGGAGTTGCGCTTCGCGCCTTCGGGCGCCGCGCGCAGCCTCATCACGCGCCGCAACCAGGCCATCGGCGCGGTATTGCCCGACCTGCACGGCGAGTACTTCTCGGAACTCATCCGAGGTATCGACCTGGCGGCGCGCGCGCATGACCTGTACCTGCTGGTCTCGAGCTCGCACGGCGACAGCAAGGCGGCGGCCAACGCCCTGCATGCGATGCGGGGTCGCGTCGACGGCCTGCTGGTGCTGTGGCCTGGTCTCGACGCCGAAGGACTGGACGCCGACCTTTCGCGCGACACGCCTACCGTGCTGATCAACACCCACTCGCGCAAGACCAGCCTGCCCAGCCTGGCGGTGGACAACCACGGCGGCGCGATGGCGATGGTGCAGCACCTGGTGAGCCTGGGCCACAAGCGCATCGCCTTCATCACTGGCCCCGACAACAACTACGAGGCGCGCGAGCGCCTGCGCGGCAGCCAGGAGGCCGCCGCCGAGGCCGGCGTGCAACTGCAGGTGATTCCCGGTGACTTTAACGAGGCCTCGGGCCATGCCGCGGGCAGGCGCATCGCGCAGCAGCACGAGCGGCCCACGGCGGTGTTCGCCGGCAACGACATGATGGCCATCGGCTGCCTGTCGGCGCTGAGCGAGGCGGGCTTGCGCGTACCGCAGGACATCTCGCTGGCCGGCTTCGACGACATCCCGATCGCGCGCTACATCACGCCTTCGCTCACCACCGTGCGCGCGCGCATCGCCGACCTCGGGCAGCTCGCGCTGGAGCGCCTTGTGGCCGAGATCGAAGGCAACACCCGACAGGCCGTGCTGCGCCAGACCCTGGGCGTGGACCTGATCGTGCGCCATTCCACCGCCCCGGTGCCCAAACGGGCCGCCAGGGCATAGCGGGCTGCAAGCCCACCCCACACACCGCCTCACAGAAGGACTGGACACACACATGAGACAGCAGCTCCACCCCAGCTTCTCCCGCCACGTGCTGGTCGTGGCCGTGCTCGTCGCGCTGGCCGGCACGGCCCACGCGCAGTTGAGCACCTCCACCATCCAGGGCCGCATCACCAGCGGCCAGGCCGCCGCGCAACAAGGCCTGGCCGTGGTGGCGGTGAACCAGGCCAACGGCAACACCTACCGCACCACCACGCGCGCCGACGGTTCCTACGTGCTCACCGGGCTGGCCCCCGGCAGCTACCAGATCCGCGTGGGCGAGCAGGTGCAGCCCGAGCTGGTGACGGTGAGCGTGGGCGAGACGGCCTCGGTGGACCTGGCCGTGGGCGGCGCGCAGGCGCAGCAGGTGGTGGTGGTGGGAAGCCTGCAGCGCAAGGACGTGAAGAGCTCGGAGATCGGCACGCTGGTGTCCAGGCGCATGATCGAAGCCACGCCGCAGTCGACGCGCAACTTCCTCAGCGCGGCCGACCTTGCGCCGGGGGTGAGCTTCCGCAGCGAGACCTCGGGCGACACGCGCGTCCAATCCGGCGCTCAAAACTTCGACCATGTAAACGTCTTCATCGACGGCGTGGGCCAGAAAAACAACATCCTGCGCGGCGGCCTGACGGGGCAGGACACCTCGCGCGGCAATCCGTTCCCGCAAGGCGCCATCGCCGAATACCGCGTGCTCACGCAGAACTACAAGGCCGAGTACGAGCAGGTCAGCAGCGCCGCCATCACCGCGATCACGAAGTCGGGCACCAACGAGTTCCAGGGCGAGGCCTACGTGGACCGCACCGGCACCAACTGGCGCGCGAAGACGGTGTTCGAGAAGCAGGCCGAGGCGCAGGGGCGACCGCTGCCCGAATCGGAGAAGTACGAGTACGGCTTCAACGTCGGCGGGCCGATCCAGCAGGACAAGGCGCACTTCTTCTTCGCCTACGACGGCAAGCAGATCGGCGACTCGCGCCAGCCCGGTATTCCTGGGGATTCGATGTCGCTGCTGCCCAGCGGACAGGGCATCGTGCCTTCGCTGGTGGCGCTGCAGGGCACGCAGGTCGATGACTTCCAGGAGCACCTGCTGTTCGGCAAGGTGGATCTCGAGATCAACGCGCAGCAGCGGTTGTCGGTCAGCGCCAAGGTGCGGCGCGAGTCCGACCGCCGTGCCGAAGACCGCAACCTCAGCGCGCCGGGCAACGACAAGGACCGCGAGAACAACGAGGCCCGCATCGACGTCAAGCACGAGTGGTCGCGCGGCGCCTGGCTCAGCGAGGCGCGCGCCGGCTACGAAGACGCAGTGTGGCACCCGCACTCGGCTTCGAGCGAACCCTTCATCAAGTACAAGGTCGGCAACGACGCCGGCGACCAGCGCCTGAGCAACTCGCGCGACGTGCTGTTCGTGGGCGGCTCGCCCGATGCGCAGCGCCGGCAGCAAAAGGGCGGCTACCTTTCGGAAGACCTCACCTACACCGGTCTGGCGGGCCACGTGATCAAGGGCGGCGTCAAGGTCAAGGCCATGACCTACGACCTCTCGGGCACCGCCAACAGCGTGGACACGGTGGAAGTGCTGATCGACCGCACGACGGGCCAGCCCTACTACAGCGGTGGCCTGTGCACCGGCACCAACGTTACCAACGGCGGCCTCAACAGCGACCAGTGCTTCATTCGCCGCGCCATCCCGGCTGCCGGCGCCAACTTCGACAACACGCAGTTCGGCATGTACCTGCAAGACGACTGGCAGGTGAACCCGCAGCTCGAGCTCAACCTCGGCCTGCGCTGGGACTACGAGACCAACATGCTGAACAACGACTACGTGACGCCGGCCGACCGCGTGGCGGCGCTGCGCGGGCCCGACGCCGAGCGCTACGGCATCACGCCGCCGCCGGGCCAGACTTATGCGCAGTCGTTGGCCAGAGGCGGCATCGACATCGAGCAGTACATCAGCAACGGCAGCTCGCGCAAGGCCTACAAGGGCGCACTCGCGCCGCGCCTGGGTGCCTCGTACGACCTCTTCGGCGACCGGCGCTCGGTGGTGTTCGGCGGCTATGGCCGCAGCTACGACCGCGCCATGGCCAACCATGCGCTCGACGAGCTGCAGAAGAACGCACAGACCGGCGGTGAGATCTGGCTGATCCGCAACGACCTCAAGATGCCCTACGCCGACCAGTACACGATCGGCTTGCGCCAGGCGCTGGGCGAGTGGAACGGCGAAATCGCGCTGAGCCGCATCGAGGCCAAGAACCAGTTCGTCTGGTTCGGTGGCAACCGAGACGCCAACGGCGGCTTCGCCACGCAAAGCCCGATTGATCCGCTGTGGGGCGGCCCGCCGGGATTCGGCACGCTGATCCTCGGCGACAGCGTGGGCGAGACCCGTACCGACTCTGTGTTCGTCAAGGCCGAGAAGCCCTACACCAAGACGTCGGGCTGGAGCGCGCAGATTGCCTACACCTTCAGCGACGCCAAGACCACCAGCCGCGAGTGGAACAACGACATCTTCGACTGGACCTACGGTCGCGCCGGCCGTGGCTGGAACCCTTCGACCTTGGTGGCCGAACACCGGGTGGTCGCGGCCGGCGTGTTCGACCGCCTGCTGCCGTGGGGCATCGTCACCTCGGTCAAGGCCACCTGGGACAGCGGCCTGCCGCGCCGCATCATCGACTGCCACCTGGGCTGGAACCAGTGCATCGCCGTCGAAGGCGACTCGCCCAGCTTCCGCCAGGTGGACCTGAGCTTGATGAAGGAGTTCGAGATCATGGGCCAGAAGTTCCGCCTGCGCGGCGACGTGCTCAATGTCTTCAACACCACCAACTACGGCGGCTTCGACGACTGGGGCGGCGGCCCGGGCAACCCGCAGAACCACCTGGGCGGCGACAACGCCAACCTCGGCAAGCCCAACAGCGTGCGAGGCGACCCGCGCACCGTGCGCGTGATGCTGGGCTACCGGTTCTGACCGCTAGAGCTGCCTTCGTCGTCAAGGGCGGCGGCCTCGAAAACCGCCGCTCTTGCTGTTCAAAGGGACACAAGTCTTGGATCTCCTGATGCGCATCCACCGGCGAGCAGCGCTCGCGCTGCTCGCCTCGCTGCTCAGCCTGTTCGTCGGCTGCGGTAGCACCGGCAACGCCGACAGCAGCACGCCTGTCGCCGACAGTGTCAGCACGGTTGCCCACCCACCGCTGCCGCCGCTGTTCGACGACCTCGAGCGCCGCACCTTCAACTTTTTCTGGGAAACCGCCAACCCCGACAACGGCCTGGTGCCCGACCGCTGGCCCAGCAGCCCCGATTTCGCCAGCATCGCCTCGGTGGGCTTCGCCCTGGTGGCCTATGTGGACGGCGTGGAGCGCGGCTACATCACCCGCGCGCAGGCCCGCGAGCGTGTGCTGGCCACCGTGCGCTTCTTCGACCGCGCGCCGCAAGGTCCGCAGGCCAGCGGCGTGGCGGGCTACAAGGGCTTCTTCTATCACTGGCTGCATCGCCGCACCGGCGAACGCTGGAGCTCGGGCGTCGAGCTGTCCACCATCGACACCGCCTTGCTGGTGGCCGGCATGCTGTTCACTCAGGCCTACTTCGACGGGCCCGACGCCGGCGAGGCCGAGATCCGCGACACGGTGCAGCGCATCTACGAGCGCATCGACTGGCGCTGGGCGCAGGTGCGCCCGCCGCGGATCGGCATGGGGTGGAAGCCGGAGTCCGGCTTCATCGCCCACGACTACGAAGGCTATGACGAGGCGATGATCCTGTACCTGCTGGCGCTGGGCTCGCCCACGCATGCGGTGGAGCCGGCTGCGTGGCAGGCGTTCACCGAGACCTACGGCCGCAGCTGGGGCAGCTACATGGGCCAGCGCCACCTGGGCGGTGCCCCGCTGTTCTGGCACCAGTATTCGCACCTGTGGGTCGATTTCCGCGGCATCCGCGACGCCTACATGCGTGACAAGGGCATCGACTACTTCGAGAACGCACGCCGCGCCACGCTGGCCCAGCGAGAGTACGCCATTGCCAACCCGGGCGGCTGGCGTGACTACGGCGCCGACGTGTGGGGCCTCACCGCCTGCGACGGGCCGGGCTACATCCTTGCGGGCGACTACCAGGGCCGCACGGTGCAGTTCCACGGCTACGCGGCGCGCGGCGCCGGCCGGGTGCACACGCTGGACGACGGCACCATCGCGCCCACCGCGGCGGCCGGCTCGCTGCCTTTTGCGCCCGAGGTGGTGATCCCCGCGGTGCAGGCCATGCACCAGCGCTATGGCGAGGTCATCTATTCCACCTACGGCTTCACCGATGCCTTCAACCGCAGCTTCACCACCGCGGTCAAGATCGAAGGCGGCCGCGTGGTGCCAGGCTGGGGCTGGGTGGGCACCGACTACCTGGGCATCGACCAAGGCCCCATCATCGGCATGATCGGCAACTACCGAGACGAGCTGGTGTGGAAGCACATGCGCCGGCACCCGGCGCTCAAGCGCGGGCTGCAACGGGCAGGATTCAGCGGCGGATGGCTGGGCAACTGACCCCTGCGGGGCTGCGCCGCCGCCGCGGCCTGCAGGCCGCGGCCTCGATGGCGCTGCTGCCGGCGCTGGGCGCCTGCGGCCGCGCGGGCAGCGAACGCACGCTGCGCTTCTGGGCCATGGGCCGCGAAGGCGAGGTGCTGGGCGAGCTGGTGGCCGGCTTCGAGCGCGAGAACCCCGGGCTGAAGGTCAAGGTGGAGCAACTGCCCTGGAGCGCGGCGCACGAGAAGCTGCTCACCGCCTTTGCCGGCGATGCCACGCCTGACCTCGCGCAAATGGGCAACACCTGGCTGCCGGAGATGGACGCGCTCAACGCGCTGGAGCCGCTGCAGGGCCGGGTGGACACCGCGCGGGTGCCCGAGCAAGACCACTACGCCGGCATCTGGCAGACCAACGTGGTCAACGGCCGGCTGGTCGGCGTGCCCTGGTACGTGGACACGCGGCTGCTGTTCTACCGCAGTGACCTGCTGCGCCAGGCGGGCTTTGCCGAGCCGCCGCGCCGCTGGAGCGAGTGGCCGGCCATGCTGCAGGCGCTGCACGCCGGGCCGGTGCCGCATCCGCTGCTGCTGCCGCTCGACGAGTTCCAGCCGCTGCTGGCCCTGGCCTTGCAGCAGCCCGAGCCGCTGCTACGCGACGAAGGCCGCTTCGGCAACTTCTCGTCCCGCGGTTTCCGGCGCGCGCTGCAGTACTACGTCGAAATGTTCCGCCGCGGCTGGGCGCCCGATTTCAACGAGAACCAGCTCGCCAACGTGGCGCAGGAGTTCGGCCGCGGCGGCATCGCGTTCTACATCAGCGGCCCCTGGTACATCGGCGAGTTCCGCCGCCGCCTGCCGGCCGGCATGGAGCCGCGCTGGGCCACCGCGCCGCTGCCCGGGCCCGAAGGCCCCGGCGCCAGCCTGGCAGGCGGCGCCAGCCTGGTGATCTTTCGTCGCTCGCGCTTGAAGCACGAGAGCGCGCGGCTCATCGAGTACCTGTGCCGCCCGGCGGTGCAGCAGCGCTTCTACGCGCTCACCGGCAACCTGCCGCCGCGCCGCAGCAGCTGGGCCACGCCGCTGCTGGCCGAGGACACCAAGGCGCGCGCCTTCGCCGAGCAGCTCGAGCGCGTGAAACCCACCCCGGCCGTGCCCGAATGGGAGCGCATCGTGCAGGAGATGCAGCTCGCCGCCGAGCGCGCGGTGCGCGCGCGCGTGCCGGTGGACGAAGTGACACGCACGCTCGATGCCCGTGTCGACGGCATCCTGGAAAAGCGCCGCTGGATCCTCGACCGTGTGGCCGCTCGGAGGAACAGCGCATGAAGCGGCAGCAAGTCGCCGCCTGGGCCTTCGTCGCGCCGGCGCTGGCGGTGATCGCGCTGTTCTTCGCGCTGCCGGTGGTCGCGGCCTTCGTGCTCAGCCTCACCGACTTCGACCTCTACGCGCTGGCCGACTTGCGCAACCTGCGTTTCGCGGGCTTCGACCACTACGTGCAGGTGCTGCAGATGCCGCTGTTCTGGCGCGCGCTCGGCAACACCGCCTATTTCGTGGGCCTGGGGGTGCCGCTGTCCATCGTGGTGTCGCTGGCCTGCGCGGTGCTGCTGCAGTCGAAGCTGGCGCGCTTCAAGCCGCTGCTGCGCACGGCGCTGTTCGCGCCGGTGGTCACCACGCTGGTGGCGGTGGCGGTGATCTGGCGCTACCTGTTCCACGTGCGCTACGGCTGGGTCAACTACCTGCTGGGCCAGGTGGGCATCGCCCCGATCGACTGGCTGGGCAACCCCGACTGGTCCATGCCCACGATCGTGCTCTTCGCGGTGTGGAAGAACTTCGGCGCCAACATGATCATCTTCATCGCCGCGCTGCAGGCCATTCCCGACGACCTGTACGAGGCGGCCCGTCTCGACGGCGCGGGCGCGGCCGCGCAGTTTCGCCACATCACGCTGCCGATGCTCGCACCCACGATGCTGATGGTGAGCATCCTCACCATCGCGGGCTACTTCCAGCTCTTTGCCGAGCCTTACGTCATGACGCGCGGCGGCCCGCTGCAAAGCACGGTGAGCGTGCTGTACCTGATGTACGAGGAAGGCTTCCGCTGGTGGAACCTGGGTGTGGCCTCGGCGGTGGCCTTCGTGCTGTTCCTGGTGATCGTGGCCGTCACGCGTGCGCTGATGCGCCTGGCCCCCAAGGAGGCGCGCTGATGAAAGGCACGCTGTTCGCGCGCATCGCCGTCAACGGGCTGCTGTGGCTGGCCGCGCTGGTGGCCATGGCGCCGCTGGCGTGGATGGTGTCGGTGTCGTTCATGCCGGCCGGCGCCTCCAGCAGCTACCCGCCGCCGTTGCTGCCCGAGCGCGCCACGCTGGAGCATTACCGCGAGCTGTTCGGCCGCGGCGGCATGGGGCGCTACTTCCTCAACAGCCTGGGGCTGGCGCTGGCCGCCACGGCCATCTCCACCTTGCTCAACACCATGGCCGGCTATGCCTTCGCCAAGCTGCAGTTCCACGGCCGCGAAAAGATCTTCACCGCGCTGCTGGCGGCGCTGGTGATCCCGGCGCAGGTGGCGATGCTGCCGCTGTTCCTCATGCTCAAGGGCATGGGCCTGGTGAACACCTACGCCGGCGCGCTGGTGCCCAGCCTGGCCGGCATCTTCGGCATCTTCCTGGTGCGCCAGTACGCGCGCAACGTGCCCGACGAGCTGCTCGAAGCCGCGCGGCTCGACGGCGCCGGCGAGTTCCGCATCTTCTTCGAGGTGGTGCTGCCGATCCTGAAGCCGATGCTGGTGACGCTGGCGGTGTTCGCCTTCCTGGGCAGCTGGAACGACTTCATGTGGCCCTTGATCGTGCTCACCGAAGGCGAGCTGCAAACGCTGCCGGTGGCGCTGGCGGCGCTGTCGCGCGAGCACGTGCAGGACAGCGAGCTGATGATGGCCGGCGCCGTGGTCACCGTGCTGCCGGTGCTGCTGCTGTTCCTGGCCTTGCAGCGCTACTACATGCAGGGCCTGATGATGGGGAGCGTGAAGCAATGAGATGGAAGGAGCGTGCTGCCGCCGGCGCGTGTGCGGCCGTGCTGTGCCTGGGCGCCTGGGCCGCCGCGCCCAAGGTGCTGGACGACTTCAGCGACCCTTCGCAGTGGAAGGCCAGCGCCTCCGACCAGGTGCAGGCCGCTCTGCGCGCCGAGCCCGGCAAGGGCCTGTGCCTCGACTACGACTTTGCCGGCGTGTCGGGCTATGCCGTGCTGCGGCGCGAACTGCCGATGGTGCTGCCCGAGCACTACGCCTTCGACCTCCGTGTGCGCGGTCGGGGGCCGGTGGATGGCGCCCCCGGCCACCGGGTGCGGCGGCCACCCCCCGGGGGGGGAGTGGCAACCCGAGCTTGGGGCGGCCCGGCGCTCGGGTTCAACGACTTCCAGTTCAAGCTGGTCGATGCCAGCGGCGACAACGTGTGGTGGGTCAACCGGCCGCTGCAGCCGTTTGCGCCTCAAGCCTCGACGCTGCGCTTCAAGAAGCGCCACATCAGCTTCGCCTGGGGCCCCACGCAGGACCAGTCCTTGCGCCGCTTTGCCGCGATCGAGCTGGTGGTGGTCGCGGCGCGCGGGGGTGGCGGCAGGGGCTCAGTGTGTTTTGAGCGCCTGGCCTTGACCGAGCTGCCGCCGCCGGCGACGGCACCCATGGCCCCGGTGAGCTGGACCGCCGGCACCGGCCGGCAGACACTGAAGCTCGACTTCAAGGCCCTGCGCGAGTTCAACGGCTTGTGGCTGCAATGGCAGCCCGGCCGGCATGCCAGCGACTACGACATCGAAACCTCCAGCGACGGCCGACGCTGGCATCTGCTGCGCCGCGTGCGTGGTGGTGATGGCGGTGCCGACGCGCTGTGGCTGCCCGAGTCGGAAACGCGCCGCCTGCGCCTGCGCGCATTGCGCGGCCCCGGCCGCGGCTACGCGCTGCAGGCGTTGACCCTGAAGGCCCCTGCCGAATGGCCGAACCGCAACGCGATGCTCGCGTCGCTGGCCGCGCAGGCGCCGCGCAGCCACTTTCCGCGCGCCTTCCACGGCCAGCAGAACTATTGGACCGTGGTGGGCGTGGACGGTGCGGGCTCGCGCACCGCGCTGCTGTCGGAAGACGGCGCACTCGAGCTGGCCCCTGGCGGCGCCAGCGTGGAGCCGTTCGTGCAGCTGCAGGGGCAAGGTGGCGGCGACGGCCCGCTGGTCGGCTGGAGCGAGGTGCAGATGAGCCACCGGCTGCGCGAGGGCTACCTGCCCATGCCGGCGGTGCAGTGGCAGCACGAGGCGTTCACGCTCGACATCGAAGCCGCCGCCGACGGCCAGCGTGCGGCGTCGCAGCTGCTCGCGCGCTACACGCTGCACAACCCCGGCGCGACACCGCTGCGCGCGACGCTGTTGCTGGCCTTGCGGCCCTGGCAGGTGAACCCTCCGCAGCAATTCCTCGCCACGCCGGGCGGCGCGAGCCCCGTGCGCACACTGCAATGGCGCGAGGGCCTGCTGTCGGTCAACGAGCGGCCCGCGCTGCGTCCGCTGCAGCCGCCGCAGCGCGTGGTGGCGCGTGCCTTCGACGCCGGCTCGCCGCTGCTGGCGCCCGAGCAACAGCCCTTGCTCGATCGGCTGCAAGACCCGCAGGCGCTGGCTTCGGCGGTGCTCGCCTGGCGGCTGGAGGTGCCGGCGCGCAGCAGCCGCTCGGTCACGATCGAAGCGCCGCTCGCCGGTGCGCTGCCGCCTGCCGCCGCGCCGGACGATGCCGCGGTGCAGGCGCGTTTCGACCATATCGCAGTGCAGTGGCGCGCCCGCCTGAACCGCCTGGCCTTGCAGCTGCCGGCCCAGGCGCAGGCCCTGCACGACACGCTGCGCACCTCGCTCGCCCACATCCTCATCTCGCGCGAGGGCCCGGCGCTGCAGCCCGGTACGCGCAGCTACCAGCGCACCTGGGTGCGCGACGGCGCGATGATGGTGGCCGGCCTGCTGCGCATGGGCGAAGTGGCTGCCGCGCGGGAGTTCGTGCAGTGGTACGCCGGCTACCTGTATGCGAGCGGCAAGGTCCCGTGCTGCGTGGATGCGCGCGGCGCCGACCCGGTGGTGGAGAACGACAGCAGCGGCCAGTTCCTCTACGCGGTGGCCGAGCTGTGGCGCCACACGCACGACCGCGCCTTCGTCGAACAGCTGTGGCCCCAGGTGGAGTCGGCCGTGCGCTACATGGAGCGGCTGCGCCAGAGCCGCCGCACGCCGGCGCAGCAGGGCTCGCCGCTGTGGGGCCTGATGCCAGAGTCGATCAGCCACGAGGGCTATTCGGCCAAGCCCATGCATTCGTACTGGGACGACTTCTGGGCCCTGCGCGGCTACAAGGACGCGGTGCAACTGGCTGCCGCGCTGGACCGGACGGCGCAGGCCGCGCGCTATGCCGCCTGGCGCGACGAGTTCGAGCGCGAGCTGGTGGCCTCGATCCGCGCCGCCGCCGCGCAGCACGGCATCGGCTTCATCCCCGGTGCCGCTGAGCTGGGCGACTTCGACGCCACCTCCACCACGGTGGCGCTCAATCCGGCGCAAGCCGGCGAGGCGTTGCCGCCCGAGCTGCTGCACCAGACCTTCGAGCGCTACTGGCGCGAGTTCGTCGCTCGGCGCGACGGCGCCAGGGCCTGGCACGACTACACGCCCTACGAACTGCGCACGCCGGGCAGCTTCGTGCGCCTGGGCCAGCCCGAGCGCGCGCACCAGGCCTTCGCCTGGTTCTTCGGCCACCAGCGGCCCCGGGGCTGGAACCAATGGGCCGAGGTGGTGCTGCCCGACGAGCGCCAGCCGCGCTTCCTGGGCGACATGCCGCACGCCTGGGTGTCCTCCGATTTCATGCGCTCGGCACTCGACCTGCTGGCCTACGAGCGCGAGGCCGACGGCGTGCTGGTGCTGGCCGCCGGCGTGCCGGAGGCCTGGCTGCAGGAAGGCATTGCCGTCGATGGCCTGTCCACGCCGTGGGGTCACCTGGGCTATCGCTTGCAGCGGGAAGCCGGCCGCCTGCGGCTGGACATCGGCGCAGGCGTTGCGCCGCCGGGCGGCTTCGTGCTGCGCTGGCGCGGGCAGGAGCACCGCATCCCCTCGGCACCCGCAACGATATGGCTGAACTGACATGGCCTCTGTGACCCTGCGCGGCCTGCGCAAGACCTTCAACGGCGTGCCCGTGCTGCACGGCATCGACCTCGACGTGGCCGACGGCGAGTTCGTCGTCTTCGTCGGCCCTTCGGGCTGCGGCAAGTCCACGCTGCTGCGCTGCATCGCGGGCCTGGAAGAGATCGACGCGGGCGATCTGACCATAGGCGAACGCCGCATGAACGAGGTGCCGCCGGCGCAGCGCGGGCTGGCGATGGTGTTCCAGAGCTACGCGCTCTATCCGCACATGACCGTGGCCGAGAACATGGGCTTCAGCCTCCGGCTGGCCGGCAAGCCGCGCGCCGAGATCGACGCGGCCGTGCAGCGCGTGGCCGAGGTGCTGCAGATCGGCCACCTGTTGCAGCGCCATCCACGCGCGCTGTCCGGCGGCCAGCGCCAGCGCGTGGCCATCGGCCGCGCCATCGTGCGCCAGCCGGGCGTGTTCCTGTTCGACGAGCCTTTGTCCAACCTCGATGCCGCGCTGCGCGTGCAGATGCGGCTGGAGCTGGCGCGCCTGCACCGCGAGCTGGGCACCACCATCCTCTACGTCACGCACGACCAGGCCGAGGCCATGACGCTGGCCGACCGCATCGTGGTGTTCAACGGCGGGCGCATCGGGCAGGTGGGCGAGCCGTTGGCGCTGTACCGCCGGCCGGCCAACCAGTTCGTGGCCGGCTTTCTGGGCTCGCCGCGCATCAACCTGCTGCCGGCGGCGCTGGCGCCGCGCTTCGGTGGCGGCGCGGCCACGCTCGGCGTGCGGCCCGAGGCGCTGCGTGTGCTGCAGGCGGGCGAACGTGCCGACCTCGAAATGCCGGTGACAGTGCAACTCGTCGAACACCTGGGCGACACCGCCTACCTGCATGCGCAGGCGAACGGCGTGGCCATGGTGGCACGCGCCACCCCAGACCTGCGGCTTCGGCCCGGCGAGGCCGTGACGCTCGGTGCGAGCGAAGCCGACTGCCTGCGGTTCGACGAAACCGGCGCGACCGTCTGAGAGAGCGCGCCAACCTGCCGCGTCGCGGCATCGTGCCGGCATTTGCAGCGCCAATGCAATACGCTGGGCATATGAAGACCGCCACCATTCCCGCGCCCCTTGCCGACAGCCCTTTCCGTGACATCGCCGGCCTGATCCGCGAGCACGCGCAACACCAGCCTTCCCATGACGCGCTGATCGAAGGTGAACGCCGCCTCGACTACCGCGGCCTCGATGCGCTGATGGACCGCGTGGCCGCGGCGCTGCAGCGCGACGGCCTGCAGCCCGGCGACGCGATCGGCGTGTGCGCCGCGCCGTCGCTGGAATATGCGGCGCTGTTCCTTGGCGCCTTGCGCGCGGGCGTGGCGGTGGCCCCGCTGGCGCCGGGCTCTGCGCCCGACGCATTCGCGCGCATGCTCGACGACGCCGGCGCGCGCCTGCTGTTCCTCGACAGTGCCGGCCTGCCCACTGCGGGCGCGGCGGGCGCCGGCCGCGTGTCGCGCATCGCGCTCGATGGCGGCAGCGCCGGCCGCCGTTGGGCCGACTGGCTGGCGCCCCAGGGCGCTCAGCCGGCGCGCGTGGAGATCCGGCCCGAGTGGGCTTTCAACATCATCTATTCCTCCGGCACCACGGGCGAGCCCAAGGGCATCGTGCAGCCGCATGCGATGCGCTGGGCGCATGTGCGGCGCGGCGCGCGCTACGGCTACGGCCCCGGCACGGTGAGCCTGTTCGCGACGCCGCTGTACTCGAACACCACGCTGGTGGTGTTCTTTCCCACGCTGGCCTTCGGCGGCACCGCGGTGCTGTGCCCCAAGTTCGACGCGCGCGGTTATCTCGAGCTGGCGCAGCGCCACCGCGCCACGCACACGATGCTGGTGCCGGTGCAGTACCAGCGGCTGATGGCGCTGCCGGAGTTCGACACCTTCGACCTTGATGCCTTCCGTTTCAAGTTCTGCACCAGCGCGCCGTTCTCCGCGGCCCTGAAGGCCCAGGTGCTGCGGCGCTGGCCGGGCGGACTGGTCGAGTTCTACGGCATGACCGAAGGCGGCGGCACCTGCATCCTCGAAGCCCACCTCCACCCCGACAAGCTGCACACCGTGGGCCGGCCCGCCGAGGGCCACGACATCCGCCTCATCGACGACGCAGGCCGTGAGCTGCCGGCCGGTGCGGCGGGCGAGGTGGTGGGCCGCTCGCCCGGCATGATGACCGGCTACCACCGCAAGCCCGAGGCCACGCGCGCGGCCGAGTGGTTCAGCCCCGAGGGCCTGCGCTTCATCCGCACCGGCGACATCGGTCGCTTCGATGCGCAAGGCTTCCTCACGCTGCTCGACCGCAAGAAGGACATGATCATCTCGGGCGGCTTCAACCTCTACCCGAGCGACCTGGAGGCCGTGCTGTGTGCCCACCCCGCGGTGGCCGAGGCGGCCGTGGTGGGCGTGCCCTCGGCCGCCTGGGGCGAGACGCCGGTGGCCTTCGTGGTGCTCCGGCCGGGCAGCACCGTCTCGCGCGAAGCGCTGCTGCAGGCGTTCAACGCCCAGGTGGGCAAGACGCAGCGCCTGGCCGACCTGCGCCTTGTGGACGAGCTGCCGCGCAGCCCGATCGGCAAGGTGCTCAAGCGCACGCTGCGCGAGGCCTACGTGCAGCCCGAAGGCGGTGCGCGATGAACCCGCACCGCGCGGCACTGGTCAGCGGCACGCTGTTCGCGCTGGCGGCGGGCCTGATGTGGGGCCTGGTGTTCGTGTCGCCGCTGCTGCTGCCCGACTACCCGGCCAGCCTGCAGTCGTTCGGCCGCTACCTGGCCTTCGGCCTGATCGCGCTGCCGCTGGGCTGGCTCGACCGCGCCCGGCTCGCCCAGCTGTCGCGCGCCGACTGGATCGAGGCGCTCAAGCTCGCTGCGGTGGGCAATGTCGTGTACTACCTCTGCCTGGCCGCGGCCATCCAGCGCGCGGGCGGGCCGCTGCCCACGGTGATCATCGGCACGCTGCCGGTGGTGATCGCGCTGGTGTCCAACCGGCGCGACGCGGCGCGCGACGGCCGCCTGCCCTGGCGCCGGCTGGCGGTGTCGCTGCTGCTCATCGGCGCCGGCATCGCGGCGGTGAACCAGGTGGAGATGGCCCAGATCGGCGCGCGGGCCGAGCTGGGCCGCTATGCCACGGGCGGCCTGCTCGCGCTGGGCGCGCTGGCCTGCTGGACCTGGTACCCCATCCGCAACGCCGACTGGCTGCGCGCCCACCCCGACCGCCATTCCCGCAGCTGGGCCACGGCGCAAGGCCTGGCCACGCTGCCACTGGCGCTGCTGGGCTATGCCGCGGTGTGGACCTGGAGCGCGGCCACCGGCGACGCATTCGAGATGCCGCTGGGCCCGCGGCCGGGCGTGTTCGTCGGCCTGATGCTGGTGATCGGGCTGCTCGCCTCCTGGCTGGGCACGCTGTGCTGGAACGAAGCCAGCCAGCGCCTGCCCACCACGCTGGCCGGGCAGTTGATCGTGTTCGAGACGCTGGCGGCGCTGGCCTATGCCTTCGTGGTGCGCGGCAAGGTGCCTGCGCCGCTGACGTTGCTGGGCGTGGCGCTGCTGGTGGCCGGCGTCGTGTGGGCCCTGCGCTCCCGGCCGGCAAAAGCCGCCGCCTGAGGCCAGTGCTTCACTTCAGTGGCTCCACCGCACTTCGCGCGTCCCGCGTGCACGCACCCCGCAGCCCAGCGGACACCGCGGATCCGGCTTCGCCGCTCCGCTGGTGTCGCCTCTTCGGGGGAGGCGCCGAAGGCGCTCGCGGGGGTGTTCACTTCACCAGCAGCACCCGCATGCCCAGCAGCCGGCCCTCGGGCCGGTCGAGCACGTGCACCGTGGCCTGGCGCGCGTCAAAGCCCTCGGGCAGCGGCAGCCCGCCGCTCAGGGTCTCGAACGCGCCCAGCGTCAAGGCCACGGGCTGCAGCTTCACGCTGGTTTCCGCGCCGCGGCGCGCGCCGGCCACCACGAGCTGCATGACCGCGTTGCGCGGCGCGCCGTTGGCACGCTCGCGCGACAGCACCACGTCGTAGAGCAACTGCCCCCGCTCTGCCTTGAAGCGCGCCGCGCGCACCTGCACCGCGCCGCCGCGCGGGTCGGGCGGCAGCGACTCCACCACCGAGGCCAGGCCGCGGCGCAGCTGCTCCACCGTGCGGCGGCTGGCCTCCAGCTCGGCCGACAGCGTCTTCTTCTCCTCGAGCGCCGCGTCGAGCCGGCGGCTCGTGTCGGCCAGCGACTGGTCCAGCTGCTGGCGCTGGTCTTCCGTGTGCGCCAGCGTGCTGCGCAGCTGCGCCGATTCGCTGGCCGACAGGCGCGGCGGCAACCACTTCTCCTGCGCCACCAGCACGCCGGCCGCGCCGAGGGCCACGCCACCGGCCAGCAGCACCAGCCAGCGCGGCGGGCCGCGGCGGCGCTTGCCGCGAGGACTCAAAACAACAGCCTTCGGTTGCCCCCACATGGCGGACACAGCTCCCGACAAAATCGTCAGCGTACCGCTATGGGGGCAAGTGGCTGCAACACGATGTCAGCGAGGGCATGCCGCTTGCGGCACAGTGCGCCGTGGCGACGAGGGATGACGTGACGCGAACAGCAAGCTTGCGGGCGGCGTGGTGGACGGTGCTCGCGATGGCCTCGACGGCCGGCGCAGCGCCGCCGGTCAGCGTGCCCGATACGATGGCGCAGCGCCTGGTGGCGTGCACCGTGTGCCACGGCAAGCAAGGCCGGGCCACCGAGCAAGGCTACTTCCCGCGCATCGCGGGCAAGCCGGCGGGCTACCTCTACCGGCAACTGCTCAACTTCCGCGACGGGCGGCGCCGCAACGCGACCATGACCTACCTGGTCGAGCATCTGGATGACGCCTACCTGCGCCAGATCGCAGAGCACTTCGCGTCGCTGGACCTGCCGTATCCCGCGCCGGCGCCCAGCGCCGCGAGCGCCGGGATGCTGCAGCACGGCCAGGCCCTGGCGCAGCGCGGCGACGCCGCGCGCCGGCTGCCCGCCTGCACGCAGTGCCACGGCCTGCAGCTCACCGGCGTGCAACCGGCCATCCCCGGACTGCTGGGCCTGCCGCGCGACTACCTGGTGGCGCAGTTCGGCAACTGGCGCACCGGCGTGCGCCAGGCGGTGGCGCCCGACTGCATGGCCGAGATCGCGCAACGCCTCTCGCCGGAAGACATTGCGGCCGTGTCGAGCTGGCTGGCCGCGCAGCCGGTGCCGCAGCCGGCCGCGCCGGAGCCGCCGGCCACGCAGGCCTTGCCGCTGCGCTGCGGGAGCGTGGCGCCATGAGCCCCCGCCTTCTTCGCTGGGGCTTGGCGGCGCTGCTGGCGCTGTCGCTGCTCGCGGCCCTGGTGTGGGTGCTCAACCGGCGCGACGAATCGCCCATCGCGCAACACCAGCCGCCGACCGCGCTGGCGCCCGAGCAGGTGGCGCGCGGCGCCTACCTGGCGCGCGCCGGCAACTGCCTGGGTTGCCACACCGCGCGCGGCGGCGCGCCCTATGCCGGCGGCCGCGCGATCGACACGCCTTTCGGCACCGTGTACTCGAGCAACCTCACGCCCGATGCCGACACCGGGCTGGGGCGCTGGTCGGCCGACCATTTCTGGCGCGCGCTGCACAACGGCCGCTCGCGCGATGGTCGCCTGCTGTACCCCGCGTTTCCCTATCCCGACTACACGCAGGTGGCGCGCGCGGACGCCGATGCGATCTATGCCTACCTGCGCAGCCTGCCGCCGGTGAAGCAGCCCAACCGCGCGCACGTGCTGCGCTTTCCCTATGACACGCAGGCGGCGCTGGCGGTGTGGCGCGCGCTCTATTTCCGCCCCGGGGTGTACCGGCCGGAGCCCGAGCGCTCGGCCGAGTGGAACCGCGGCGCCTACCTGGTGCGCGGGCTGGGCCATTGCGTGGCCTGCCATGCCGGGCGCAACCTGCTGGGCGCCACGGCCGTCGGCAGCCAGGCCGAGCTGAGCGGCGGGCTGATCCCGCTGCAGAACTGGTATGCGCCCTCGCTAGCGGCCAGCGCCGAAGCCAGCGTGGACGAGCTGGTGCGGCTGCTCAAGACCGGCGTGTCGGCGCGCAGCGCCGTGATGGGGCCGATGGCCGAGGTGGTGTTCCGCAGCACGCAGCACATGAGCGTGGACGACTTGCGCGCGATGGCGGTGTACCTGCAGAGCCTGCCGAGGCCCAAGCCTGTGCGCGACGAGAAGCCGCCCAAGCCCGACCCGGCGCAGATGCAGCTCGGCCAGCGCCTGTACAAGGACCATTGCGCCGACTGCCACGGCGAGCAGGGCCAGGGCGCCCCGGGCGTGTACCCCGCGCTGGCCGGCAACCCGGCGGTCACGATGGACAGCCCCACCAACCTGCTGCACGCCATCGTGAGCGGCGGCTTCGCACCGGCCACTGCCGGCAACCCGCGCCCCTACGGCATGCCGCCGTTTGGCCAGGTGCTCAACGACCGGGAGGTCGCCGCGCTGGCCACCTACGTCCGCAATGCCTGGGGCCATGAGGCGCAAGCGGTGCAGCCGCTGGAGGTGCTGAGGCTGCGTTGAGGGTCAAAATGTGCTTTATGCGTGACAGAGGAGGGTTCCACCGTCTAATATGTTCCGCATGAAGGACATCATCAGGCTTCCGCAGGACCTTGGGAAAGCGATCCACCAAGCCCGCAAGGCCGCCCACCTGAAGGCCACCACCATCGCCGAGCGCTCGGGCCGCTCACGCAACGTGCTCTACCGGCTGGAGCGCGGCGAGGACGTCACGGTGGCCTCTTTGCTCGACATCCTGCGCGCGATGGGGCTCACGCTGCGCCTGGAACGGCTGGGCATGCCCACGCTGGAGGAAGTGCAGCAGCGTTTCGCGGCCGACGATGACGACGAGCACGAGGGCCCGGGCCATGCTGCCTGAGCGGGTGAAGCAGCTCGAGGTCGACATCGCCGGCCGCCCGTCGGGCCAGTTGCTCAAGCATGCGGTCTATGAATACCGCTACCTGCGCACCGACCTGCGCGAGCAGCCAGTGGTGGCGCTGCTGATGCCCCCCACGCGGCCCACCTACCAGGACGGCGACCTCTTCGCGCCCATGGACCAGAACCTGCCCGAGGGCGACCTGTTCCTGCGCCTGCGGACGATGTTTCCCAAGCAGCGGCTCACGCCCATGCACCTGCTGGCGCTGATCGGCTCCAACGGCATCGGCCGGCTGGGCTACCGGCTGCCCGATGCGCCGGTGCCGCCGGCGCCCGTGATGCTGCACAAGGCCACGCTGCTGGCCACCCGCTACACGCCGCAGGTGTTCGACGAGCTGGTGCAGGCCTACCTGAGCACCGGCGCCGGCGTGGCGGGCGTGCAGCCCAAGATCATGGTGCCCGACCGCCCCAGCGTCCCCATCCCCACGCTGATCGTCAAGGCGGCCTCGCCCGCTTATCCCGGGTTGGCCGCCAACGAATACCTCTGCCTGGCCGCCGCGCGCCGCGCCGGCATCGAGGTACCGGGCTTCGAGCTGTCGCACGACGGGCAGATGCTGCTGATCGACCGCTTCGACATCGAGGCCGACGGCACCCGGCTGGGCTTCGAGGACGTTGCCGCGCTGATGGGCCTGCGGGTGCGCGACATCCACTCCGACCGCAAGTACCACGGCAGCTACCAGCGCATCGCCGAGCTGCTGCAGCTGCTGCAACTGGGCAGCTGCGACCTGGAGCGGCTGTTCGAACAGGTGGCGTTCACGGTGATGGTGCGCAACGGCGACGGCCATCTCAAGAACTTCGGCGTGCTGTACCGCGACACCGGCCCGGCCTGGCTGGCGCCGATGTTCGATGTGGTCACCACCTCGATCTACCGCTACACGCGCTACGAGGGCGGGCCCGAGCTGGAAGACCGCACGCTGGCGCTGAAGCTGTTTGCCGGCAAGGGGCACACGCGCGCCTATCCCACCGTGGAGGAGCTGCACCGCTTCGGCAGCAGGGTGTGCGGCGTGGCCAGGCCGGCCGAAACCCTTCAGCGCATCGCCCAGGGCATGCGCGACGCGCTGCAAGAGGCGGCCGGCGACGATCGCATCGCGCCGGCGCTGCGCGAGAGCATGCGCCCGGTGTGGGAAGACGGCCTGGCCTACGCCCGGCGCGCGGGCTGAGCCGGTTGCCGAAAGCGCTATGCGGCCGCCTGCCGGCGCGCGCCGCGCAGCGCCGCGACGGCGCCGGCCAGCGCCAGCAGCCAGACGGCCGACATCGCGCCGCCGCCGCCCCCGCCGCCACCACCGGTGCCGGGGGGCTCGTCGGGGGTTTCGGGGTTCTCGGGAGGCGGAGGGGTTCCGGGGTCGGCCGGTGCGGCGGCCACGGTGATCGTCTTGTCTGCGCTGGCGCTGTTGCCCAGGTCGTCGGCCACCGTCAGGCGCACCGTCACCGTGCCGGCGGCGGTGGTCGTGAGGGTCGCGATGCTGGCATCGCTGCCGCTGACCGTGAGGCTGGCGATGTCGGCGCCGCTGACCAGGCTCCAGCCGTAGCTGGCGATCGTGCGGCCCAGGTCGACCTGGGTTTCCGAGGCGCTGAGGCTGATCACCTGGCCCACCACCGGGCTTTGCGGCGTGGCGGCGATGCCGGCTTGCAGGCCGTTGACGCCGGGCGAGGGCAGCGAGGCGGCCGCCGCCTGCACGGCCGCGCCCACGTCCAGCATGCCGGCGCCGCAGGTGCTGGTGGTGCAGTAGCACTCGGCCTGCTCGGTGGCCGATGGCGCCTGGCACACGGTGATGCCGGCGCTGCCGCCGGTGCCGGGGAAGGGGCGCGCGGTGGCCTTGAGCGCGGCCTTCACCTGCGCGGGCGTGAGCGAGGGGTTGACCGACAGCATCAGCGCCACGGCGCCCGAGACCAGGGGCGCCGAGAAGCTGGTGCCCACCGAGATGTTGAACGCGTCGGTGTAGCGCGTGGCGCCGGCGCCGGTGGCCGGCGTGGTGGTGCCGGCGTTGGTGGTGCTGAGGATGGGGTACAGGCAGGCGCCGAGTTCGTTGACGCAGTTGCCCGCGGGAGCGGCGATGCTGACCTCGGGGCCCACGTTGGAATAGCCGACCTTGGTGCCCACGTGGCGCACGCCGGCCACCGCGATGACGCCGGGGCAGTTGCCGGGGGCGTCCACCGCCAGGCCGCTGCTGTTGCCGGCGGCCGCAACCACCACCACGCCGGCGGCCTGCAACTCGGCCACGGCGTCGGGGTAGTGGCCTTCGCATGCACCCTCGCCCCCCAGGCTCATGTTGATCACGCGGGCCGGGTGGGGGTTGACCGGTTCCCCCGGCACGGAAAGGCCCGCCGCCCAGCGCATGCCGGCGGCGATGTCGGAGTCATAGCCGAAGCACTTGCCGAGCACGCGCACCGGCAGGATCTTGGCGTTCCAGCTCACGCCGGCCATGCCGATGCCGTTGTTGGTGGCTGCGGCGATCAGCCCGGAGACCGTGGTGCCGTGCCAGGAGCTGTCCGACTGCTCGCAATCGGCGAAGAGCGAGTTCTGCTGGTCGGCTGCCGATACCCAGTCACCGGGGTCGGAGGCGTCGGCGTCGCGGTCGCCGTTGGTCGAGGTGTCCTGCCCGTCGTTGGCCAGCGCGGCATCGGACACCATGTCGCGGCCGGGCAGCAGCTTGCCGGCCAGGTCGTCATGGTCGTAGCGCACGCCGGTGTCGAGCACGGCCACCACCATCGTGGTGCTGCCCACGCTGCGCTCCCAGCCGTTGACCGCGTTGATGCTGGCGGGCGTTTCGGTGCTCGGCGCCTTGAGGTACCACTGGCCGCTGGCGGGGCTGCTGCCGGGCACGGGGCCGTACAGCGGATCGTTGGGCACCGCGGCGCGGCGGCGGCGCCGGTCGGGCACCGCGTATTCCACGTCGGGGTCGGCGGCCAGCACGCGCGCCAGCGTGGCCGAGTCGATGCCGGCCGCGCGCACCACCTGGCTGCGCTCGGAGATCGCGCGCCCGGCCGCGAGCGCCACGCCGCGCCGCAGGGCCAGCGTGTCGGCGCGCCGCTGCAGCGTGTCGGCCACGGCGTCCTTGGGGGCGTGGGCCGCCAGCGCATGCGCGCGCGTGGCCGTGGCCCCGGCCTTGAACTTCACGATCACCCGGCCCTCGGTGGCGCTGGCCGCGAGCGGCCGCAGCCGCTGGGGCTGCCGTTCGGCGGCGGTGGCGGAAAGGGGGGCGACGACAACACAAGTGGCCATCAGCGCGGCCACGGCGCACAGTGCACGCAGGTTCATCGAAAGAGCGGGATCGGGGGGAGGGGACGCAGTGCCGTGCGGCACCACCTCGGCATTGTCGGCAGCCCGACGTGGCCGGCCCAACACACGCAGGCCCGCCAGGCGCCAACTAATTCACGCACCACACCATTGACATGTGTGGACTTGTGAGGAATGCACAAAAACCCCCCGAACTGCGGGGGGCCTCACCCCGGCCGGTGGGCGCCGGCGCCGGCGCCGAAGCGCGCGGCGGCCTCGCGCCGGAAGTCGCTCGGCGTCATGCCCTTGATCTCGAGGAAGCGGCGGTTGAAGTTGGCCACGTTGTTGAAGCCGACGTCGTAGCAGATGTTGGTGACGTAGCGGTCGGTCTCCATCAGCAGCTGGCAGGCCTTGCTGATGCGCATGCGGTTGACGAAGTCGGTGAAGGTGTTGCCGGTGGCGCGGCGGAAAAAGCGCGAGAAGCGGCTTTCGGTCATGCGGAAGCGCTCGCACAGCTCGGCCATGGCCAGCGGCTCGCTGCAGTGCTCGCTGATGTAGCTGACCACGGCGTTGATGCGTGCCAGCATCTCGTCGTCGTCGAAGCTTTGCAGCTGCACGCTCGACAGCAGCCGGTAGTCGGTGCAGCGCGCCAGCAGGGTCATCAGCTCGCAGAACGCGGCCAGCCGCGCCAGTCCGCGCCGCCCGCGCACGCGCTCGAAGTGGTCGTAGGCCGCATCCGACAGGCCGAAGAACTCGATGCCGTGGCGCGCGCGCTCCAGCATCGGCAGCACCTCGCGAAACTCGGTGATCTGCTGCGCCGCCTGCTCGATGGGGGCATGCGCGAACTGGATCACGCGGTCGCGCAGGCGCACGCCTTCGGCCGGCGCGTCGGTGGAGATCCAGTTGTGCGGCAGGCGCGGGCCGGTCAGCACCAGGTGGCCGGGGCCGAAGTGGCCGATGTAGTCGCCCACGAACACCTTGCCCGAGGTGGCCACGATCAGGTGCAGCTCGTATTCCTCGTGGTAGTGCCAGCGCACCAGCGGGTTGGGAAAGCCGTGGTCCAGGCAGCGCACGAAGCCGGCGCTCTCGGGCGGCTCGTAGCCGAGATGCGGGTCGCGCTGGTTGGGGTGTTCCAGCTCGGGCGGGCGCCGGCGGGGCAGGGTATGCATCAGCTCATCACGTTACCGCCGTCCACGTTGAGTGTCTGTGCGGTGATGTACGAAGACTCGTCGCTGGCCAGGAACACGGCCGCGCCGGCAATGTCCTGCGGCGCGCCCATGTAGCCCAGCGGCACCGCCTTGCCCACGGCCGCCTTCTTCTCGCCCGGGGCCAGGCCCTCGTAGCGCGCGAACAGCGCATCCACCTGCTCCCACATCGGCGTGTCGATCACGCCCGGCGCAATGGCGTTGACGCGGATGCCGTGCGGCGCCATCGCCAGCGCGGCCGACTGCGTGTAGCTGATCACCGCGGCCTTGGTGGCGCAGTAGTGCGACACCAGCGCCTCGCCGCGGCGGCCGGCCTGCGAGGCCAGGTTGATCACGCGGCCCTTCAAACCCTGCTGCACCATGCGGCGCAGCACGCTTTGCATCGTGAAGAACAGGCCCTTCACGTTCACGTCGAACAGGCGCTGGTACATGCGCTCGTCGCTGTCGAGCAACGGCGCCAGGTCGAACACCGCGGCGTTGTTGAACAACACGTCCACCGGCCCGAAGCGCTCCTGCGCGGCCTGCACCGTGGCCTCGACCTGTGCGGTGTGCGCCACGTCGGCGGCCAGCACATGGGTGGCGTCGGGGTGTTCGCCGGCCAGCGCCCGCAGCGCGGGCGTGGGCGCCAGGTCCACCAGTGTGCAGCGCGCGCCTTCGCGCAGGTAGGCCTGCGCCACGGCGAGGCCGATGCCGCCGCCGGCGCCGGTGATCAGTGCGTGGCGGCCGCGCAGCCGTTGGCAGCTCATGCAGATGCTCCTTGTCGTGAGATGAAGTGGGAAACCTCCTGCTGCGCGGCGCGCAGCGCCGCGAGCAGCCGCTCGTCGCCGGCCAGCCCGCCCCACAGCGCCGGCTCGCGGGCAAAGGCCTGCAGCGGGTCGGGCGCGGCGCACAGGGCGTGCGCGCGTGCCGGGTCCATGGCCTGGTCCTGGTAGGCGAAGGGCAGCGCGCCCGCATGCCAGCGCTGCAGGAAGGCCAGGAACAGCGCGGGCAGCCGCGCCACCGCGGCGATGCTTTCGCCGCGCGCCAGCCGCTCGCGCAGCGTGGGCAGGATGAAGCCGTGGAGCTTGGCGAAGCCGTCGGCGGCCACGCGCTGGTTGGTGTCGGCGATGGCCTCGTTGGCGAAGCGGCGCAGCACCGTGTCGCGGTAGGCCGGCAGGTCCACCGGGCTCGGGTGGCCGGGCCGGTGCAGGCAGGGGATCACGTCGTCGCCGACGTAGGCCTGGGCCATGGCGCGGATCGCCGGGTCGCGCACGCCTTCGTGGATGTAGTGCAGCCCGCGCAGCGTGCCGGCCCAGGCGATGCAGCTGTGCGTGGCGTTGAGGATGCGGATCTTGGCCTCCTCGTACGGCGCCACGTCGTGCACCAGCTGCACGCCCGCGCGCTCCCACTCGGGCCGGCCGTTGCAGAAGCGGTCCTCGATCACCCACTGCAGGAAGTCCTCGGCCAGCACCGGCGCCGCGTCGGCCCAGCCGGTGGCGCGCAGCACCTGCGCCTGCAGCGCCGGCGCAGGCCGCGGCGTGATGCGGTCGACCATCGCGTTGGGGCAGGTGGTGTAGGTCTGCACCCAGTCGAGCAGCTCGCGGTCGCCTTGCGCCTCGATGAACTGCAGCAGCCATTCGCGCAAGCGCTCGCCGTTGCTGCGCAGGTTGTCGCAGTTCAGCAGCGTCAGGCCGCCGGCGTGGGCGTGCGCGCGCGCTTTGAGCATCGCCGCCAGCGCGCCGTACACCGTCTGCCGCGTGCGGCCCTGCAGGTCGGCGGCCACCTCGGGGTGCTGCAGGTCCAGGCGCCCGCGCGGGTCGGTGCAATAGCCTGCTTCGGTGACGGTGAGGGAGACGATGCGCGTGTCGGGCTCGGCCGCGAGCTCGATCGCCCGGGTCAGCGCGGGCTGCCAGCCGATCACCTCGCGCAGCGCCTCGATGCGCTCGAAGCGGCGCTGGCCCTCGGGCGACACCGTGACCAGCGTGTAGGCGCCGCCTTGCCGCTGCAGCGCCTGCAGCGTGTCGGCCATGTCGGGCCGCAGGTTGGCACCGGCCAGCTCCCAGCGGCGGTCGCCCAGCGCCTGCAGCCGCTGCATCACGGCCGCCTGGTGCGCGCGGTGAAAGGAGCCCAGCCCCAGGTGCAGGATGCGCAGCGCAGGCGGCATCAGGCGCTCCCCGCCGCGGCCAGCGCGCGGCCCTGGCTGTCGAACCAGTGCAGGCGCGCGGCGTCCACCTCCACCCCCACCGCCTCGCCGCGCGCCAGGCGGGTGCGCGCGGCCTGCCGCAGCACGAACTGCGCGCCCTGGCGCGTGTGCAGGTGCACCAGGGTTTCCGAGCCCAGCGCCTCCACCAGCTCCACCTGCGCCGCGATGAGGCCGCGCTCGGGCTGCGCCAGGCGCAGGTCTTCGGGGCGCACGCCCACGTAGGCCGCGGCCGGCACGCGGTCGGCCAGCAGCGGCAGCTCGTCGCACGCCATCACGTTCATCTGCGGCGTGCCGATGAACTGCGCCACGAAGCGGTTGGCGGGCCGGTCGTACAGCGCCAGCGGCGAGCCCACCTGCTCGACCGCGCCGTCGCGCAGCACCACCACGCGGTCGGCCAGCGTCATGGCCTCCACCTGGTCGTGCGTGACGTAGATCGTGGTGGCGCCCAGCTCGCGGTGCAGCTTGGCGATCTCGACCCGCGTCTGCCCGCGCAGCGCGGCGTCGAGGTTCGACAGCGGCTCGTCGAACAGGAACACCTTGGGGTTGCGCACGATCGCGCGGCCGATCGCCACGCGCTGGCGCTGCCCGCCCGACAGCTGCCGCGGCAGCCGGTCGAGGTAAGGCCCGAGGTCGAGGATGCCGGCCGCGCGCGCCACCTTCTGCTCGATGGCGGCCCGGTCTTCCCGCGCCAGGCGCAGCGCGAAGCTCATGTTCTCGGCCACCGTCATGTGCGGATACAGCGCATAGCTCTGGAACACCATGGCCAGGTCGCGCCGGGCCGAGGGCAGGCGCGTGATGTCGCGGCCTTCGAGCAGCAGCGTGCCGCGGTCGATGGTCTCCAGCCCGGCGATCAGGCGCAGCAGCGTGGACTTGCCGCAGCCCGAGGGTCCGACGAACACCACGAACTCGCCTTGCTCGATGGCGAGGTCTATGCCCTTGATCATGCGCACGGGGCCGAAGCTCTTTTCGACGCCGCGCAGTTCGAGGAACGGCATGCGGGGTTCTCCTTCTGTTTGCTTACTTGACGGCGCCGAAGGTCAGGCCCTGCACGAGCTGCTTCTGCGTGAACCAGCCGAACACGACGATGGGCGCGATGGCCATCACCGAGGCGGCCGACAGCTTGGCCCAGAACAGGCCCTCGGGGCTGGAGTAGGAGGCGATCAGCGCGGCCAACGTGCCGGCCTTGGCCGCGGTGAGGTTGAGTGACCAGAAGGCCTCGTTCCACGCCAGCACCAGGCACAGCAGCCCGGTGGTGGCGATGCCGCCCATGCCCAGCGGCAGCACGATGTGGCGGAACTCGTGCCACAGGCCGGCGCCGTCCATGCGCGCGGCCTCGAGGATTTCGTTCGGGATCTCCTTGAAGTGCGAATACAGCATCCACACCATCAGCGGCAGGTTGGTGAACGTGAACACCAGAATCAGGCCGATGCGCGTGTCCAGCAGCTGCGACTGCTGCGCGATCACGTACACCGGCACCAGCGCGCCCACCGCCGGCATCATCTTGGTGGACAGCATCCACATCAGCAGGTCCTTGGTGCGCCGCGTCGGAAAGAAGGCCATCGAATACGCCGCCGGCGCGGCCAGCAGCAGGCCCAGCAGCGTGGAGACCACGCTGGTGACCACCGAGTTCTGCGCATAGGCCAGGTAGTCGCTGCGCGTCTGCACCAGCGTGTAGTTCTCCAGCGTGGGCGTGAAGGCCCACACCGGCGGCACCGAGATCGCCTGCAGCTCCGTCTTGAACGACGTGAGCAGCAAGAAGGCGAGCGGGAAGAACACGAGCAGCGCGACGGCCCAGGCGGCAACCGCGCGTGCCAGTACGCGGACGGAGCCCAGCGGACGCCGCGGATCCGGCTTGGCCGGTCTGCTGGCGGCGCCCCCTTGAGGGGGAGCGCCGAAGGCGCTTCGGGGGTGGTTCATGTCTAGCGTTCCAGGTTCTTGCCGACCATGCGGATCAGGAACACCGCCGCCACGTTGGCCAGCAGCACCGCGAACAGCGCACCGGCCGACGCCACGCCCACGTCGAAGTTCAGCAGCGCCTGCTTGAAGATCAGGAACGCGATGTTGGTGCTGGCGTCGCCCGGGCCGCCGCCGGTGGTGGTGAAGATCTCGGCGAACACGCTCAACAGGAAGATCATCTCGATCATCACCACCACCGCCACCGGGCGCGCCAGGTGCGGCAGCACCAGGTGGCGAAACTGCTGCAGGCCGTTGGCGCCGTCCATGCGCGCGGCCTCCAGCTGCTCGCGGTCCAGGCTTTGCAGCGCGGTGATGAAGATCAGCACTGCGAACGGCAGCCACTGCCACGCCACCATGACGATCACCGAAGCCAGCGGCAGGTCGGTCATCCAGTCCACCGGCTGCGCGCCCACGGCCTGCGCCAGCTGCGCCAGCACGCCGTAGATCGGGTTCATCATCATGTGCTTCCACAGCAGCGCGTTCACCGTGGGCATCACGAAGAAGGGCGAGATCAGCAGCACGCGCACGATGCCGCGCCCCGGAAAGGGCTCGTTGACCAGCATCGCGATGCCGATGCCCAGCACCACCGTGATCGCGATCACCGAGCCGAGCAGCAGCAGCGTGTTGACCACCGCGGCGCCGAAGGACGGGTCGGTGACGAAGAACTCGTAGTTCATCAACCCGACGAAGCCGTGCTCGCCCGGCTGCATCAGGTTGTAGCGTATGACCGAGAAGTACAGGGTCATCGCCAGCGGCACGATCATCCAGAGGAACAGCGTGATCACCGCCGGCGCGAGCAGCAGCCGCGGGAGGGACCGGTTGGCCACAAGCCCAGCGAACCCCGCGGATCCGGCTTCGCCGGTCCGCTGGGGTTGCCCCCTTGAGGGGGCGGCCGTCAGGCCGTAGGGGGTGGTCATTTGTAATAGCCTGCCTTGCGCATCTCGCGGTCGGCCGCCACCTGCGAGGCCTTCAGGGCCGCGTCCACCGTCGCCTTGCCCGCCAGCGCCGCGCTGATCTGCTGCCCCACCGCGATGCCGATGGCCTGGAACTCCGGGATCGCCGCGAACTGGATGCCCACGTACGGGCTCTTGGGCAGCGTGGGTTCGTTCGGCGTGGCCGAGAAGATGGCCTTCTGCTCGGCCTCGGCAAACTTGGCCGCCTGGCGGAACTCGCGCGACAGGTAGGTCGACTTGCGCGTGCCGGTGGGCACCGCGCCCCAGCCCGACTCCCTGGCCACCAGCTGCACGTAGTCCTTGCTGGTGGCCCAGGTGATGAACTTCTGCGCGGCGTCGGCGTTCTTGCTGCCCGCGGGAATGGCCAGCGCCCAGGCCCACAGCCAGTTGGCGCCCTTGTGGGTGACGGCCGAAGGCGCCTGCGCGAACGCCACCTTGTCGGCCACCTTGCTCTGCTTGGGGTCGGTGATGAACGAGGCCGCGATGGTGGCGTCCACCCACATCGCGCACTTGCCTTCGTTGTACAGCGCCAGGATCTCGTTGAAGCTGTTCGAGGCCGAGCCGGGCGGGCCGTACTGCTTCATCAGGTCCACGTAGAAGCCCACCGCCTCCTTCCAGGGCTTGCTTTCGAGCTGGGGCTTCCAGTTCATGTCGAACCACTGGCCGCCGAAGGCGTTGACCATGGTGCTGAGGAAGGCCATGTTGTCGCCCCAGCCCGGCTTGCCGCGCAGGCAGATGCCGTACACGCCGCCGGCCGGGTCGTGCATCTTGGCGGCCGCGTCGCGCACCTGCTGCCAGGTGGGCCGCTCGGCAAAGCTCACGCCCGCCTTGGCGGCCAGGTCGCTGCGGTACATCAGCATCGAGCTCTCGCCATAGAAGGGCGCGGCGTAGAGCCTGCCGTCCACCGACAGGCCGTTGCGGATGGCCGGCAGCAGGTCGTCCACGTCATACGCGGCGGCCGGCTTGAGTTCGCGCAGCCAGCCCTTCTTGCCCCAGATCGGCGTCTCGTACATGCCGATCGTCATCACGTCGAACTGCCCGCCCTGGGTGGCGATGTCGGTGGTCACGCGCTGGCGCAGCACGCCTTCTTCCAGCGTGACCCACTTGACCTTGATGTCGGGGTTGGCCTGCTCGAAATGCCGGGTGAGCTTTTGCATCTCGATCATGTGGCCGTTGTTCACCGTGGCCACCACCAGGTCCACGGCGTGGGCGGCGGCAGCCGCCGCCAGGCCGAAGGCCAGCGCCAGCGATGTCTTGAGCTTCATCGTTTGTCTCCTCAGGGTGGGTGTGCCGGGCTCGTCCGGCCACATCGATAGCGTAGGAACGCCACCCCCCGCGCCGTTGTACTGCCGGCGCGATTGCCGATACTTTGTTGCGCAGGTTGGCTAGGGTTTTCCTGAGGCCGCGCAGCGGGTGCCTGCAAAAGCAGGAGCGGCCGCATCAAAGTATTGATGCGGCCGCTTTGCGGAGGACGCGCCTCAGAGCATCCGGGCTGCTACACCAGGCGCCGGCGCAGCTGCGCCGACAGCAGGTCGATCAGCGACACCGACACCACCAGCATGACCAGCACGGCCGCGGTCTGCGCATACTGGAAGCCGCGGATCACGTCCCACAGCACCATGCCGATGCCGCCGGCGCCCACCATGCCCACCACCGAGGCCGCGCGCACGTTGGACTCGAAGCGGTACAGCGCATACGAGGTCCACAGCGGCATCACCTGCGGGATCACGCCGTAGATCACCTCGCTCAGCACGTGCGCACCGGTGGCGCGGATGCCTTCCACCGGCTGCGGGTCGATCGCCTCCACCGCCTCGCTGAACAGCTTGGCCAGGATGCCGGTGGTGTGCACCCACAGCGCCAGCACGCCGGCAAACGGCCCCAGCCCCACCGCCACCACGAACAGCAGCGCGAACACCATCTCGTTGATCGCGCGACACGCGTCGAGCAGCCGGCGCACCGGCTGGTGCACCCAGCGCGGCGTGAGGTTGCCCGCGGCCAGCAGCGCCAGCGGCACCGAGCACACGATGGCCAGCGCGGTGCCCCACAGCGCGATCTGCAGCGTGGTCAGCAGCTCGGTGAGGTAGTGGCGCCAGTCGCCGAAGTCCGGCGGGAAGAAGCCGCGCGCGTACTCGGCCATGTTGCCGGCATCGCGCAGCAGGTCCAGCGGGCGCATCTCGGCGCCGCGCCAGCTCGCCGCCAGCAGCGCCAGCAGCACCGCCCAGGCCGCCAGCGTGAAGGCCGAGGTGCGCGGCGCGGCCGGCAGCGCGGCGCGGGCTTGCAGGGTCATCGCGTCAGGCATCGCGCGAGGTCACTGCAGCGCGGGCTTGGCCAGCTCGGCCAGGCGCGTGTCGATGTCCTTGAGCTTGCGGCTCTTTTCGTCGCCGGCCAGCGAGGTGTCGCCCTCGACCTTGGCGCGCTCCTTGGCCAGCTCGAGCTGGCGCGTGGGCAGCAGCTGGTTGTTGTCGGAGGGTACGAAGCCGCCCAGCGTCAGCGTGGCCAGGTTCTGCTTCTCGCGCGCGTCGCGGCCGTAGTTCAGCACGAACTCGCGCAGCTTGCGCTTGGTGTCGGCGTCGAGGTCCTTGCGCCACAGCAGCGGGTCGCTGGCGATCAGCGGCGAGCGCCACACCTCGCGCAGCGCGGCCGCCTTTTCGGGCAGCTTGAGCTTCATGCGCTCCACGCCGTCGCTGGAGACGGTGGCCACGTCGATCTGCCTGTTGGCCACCGCGAGGATGTTGGTCTCGTGGTTGGCGCGCAGCGTGCGCTTGAAGTCCTTGACCGGATCGACCTTGTTCACGCCGAAGGCGTAGTAGCCGGGCACGAGCGTGCCGCTGGTGGAGTTGGGGTCGCCGTAGCCGAGCGTGAGGCTCTGGCGTTGCGCCAGCACGTCCTGCAGCGTGCGCAGCGGGCTGTCCTTGTGCACGATCATCAGCGTGTGGTAGCCCTGGCTGCCGTCGGTGTTGACCACCTTGGCGAACACCTCGGCGCCGGCGCGGTCCACCGCCTCCATGCCCGACTTGTTGCCCATCCAGGCCACCTGCACCTTGCCGAAGCGCATGGCCTCGATCACGCCGGCATAGTCGGGCGCGAAGAAGGCGTTGACCTTGAAACCGGTGGCACGGGCCATGTCGTCCAGCACCGGCATCCAGGCCGTCTTGAGGTTGGCCGACGACTCGGTGGAGATGATGCCGAAGTTGATTTCCTTGGTCTGCGCGGCGGCGTGGCCGGCCAGCGCAAGGCCGGCGGCCAGCAAGGAGGTGGTGATCCAGCGTTTCATGGGCGTGCTCCTCTCGAAAGCGTGTGTGCGTGTGTTGGGGAAACGGGATTCAGGCGGCCGCGAGCGCCGGCTCGGGCAGCAGCACCGGCGGCTCGCCCTGCGGCGTGCCGGCCTGCGGGTGCAGCAGCTCGCCGGTCTGCGCGCCATACAGCGACTTCAGTCGCTCGGGATGCAGCTCGCGCGTGGGGCCGTCGAACACCACCTCGCCGGCGCGCAGCGCGATGGTGCGCGGGCAGAAGGCGAAGGCATGCTCGATCTGGTGCAGCGAGACCAGCACGGTCACGCCCAGCTCGCGGTTCAGTTCCGCCAGCAGGCTCATCACGCGGCGGCTCGACTCGGGGTCCAGCGAGGCGATCGGCTCGTCGGCCAGGATCAGCTTGGCCTGCTGCACCAGCGCGCGCGAGATCGCGGCGCGCTGCTGCTGCCCGCCCGACAGCGTGGAGGCGCGTTGCCAGGCGCAGCGCTCGATGCCCACGCGGGTGAGCGCGTCGTAGGCGCGCGCGTACTCCGCGTCCGGAAAGCGCCGCAGCAGCGCGCGCCACAGCGGCAACCGGTGCAGCGCGCCGGCCACCACGTTGGTCATCACCGGCAGGCGGTCCACCAGGTTGAACTGCTGGAAGATCGCCGCCACCTCGGCGCGCAGCTCGCGGATGCGCGGGGACAGCACGCCGCCCAGCTGCACCGTGCGGCCCAGCACCGTGACTTCGCTGATCGAGCCCAGGTCGGCGCGCTGCAGGCCGTTGAGGTGGCGCAGCAGTGTGGACTTGCCGGAGCCCGAGGCGCCGAGCAGGGCCACCATTTCGCCGCGGCCCATGCGCAGCGACACATTGCGCAGCGCCGGCTGCCCGCCGAAGCTCTTGCGCAGGGATTCCACCTCGATCACCGTCTCGCTCATCACGCGCTCCGCCAGATAGGACTGCGGCGAATCATCTAGACGACGCGTGACGCTCGCGTGACGCTCCGGTGACGTTTAGCGGCCGCCGCGCCGGGCCGCCCCAAGCAAGGTCGCCCCTCCTTGGGAGGTGGCCGCGGTACTCCGCGGCCGGAGGCGGAGATTCAGCGGCCGCCGCGCCGGGCCGCCCCAAGCAAGGTCGCCCCTCCTTGGGAGGTGGCCGCGGTACTCCGCGGCCGGAGGCCGAGATTCAGCGCTGCTGTGCAAGCCACCAGGCGTGCAGTGCGCGCACACACTCCGCGGGGTCGCCATCGTTGACCAGGGTCAGGTCGGGCTGCACCGGCGCGGTCTCGCGCCGCAGGCGGGCCTGCAGGGCGTCGGCCGATTCACGCGCGCGCGCCTGCAGCCGCGCCAGCAGCAACGCCGGCGGCGCGGTCACCTCGACCACGCGGCAGCCGGGAGCCTGCGCGCGCAACGTGGGCAGGTGGTCGCGCGACCCGTTGAGCACCACCCATTCGCCGCGACCCAGCGGTGCCAGCGCCTCGCGATGCACCGCATAGGCCAGGCCGTGGGCCTGCCACTCGAATGCGAGTGCGCCGCTGGCGCGCAAGGCCTGCAGTTGCGCGTGCGTGACCGGCTCGTGCCGCTCGCCTAGCGGGTCGGCCGGGCGCGTGATCAGGCGCCGCGCAAAGTGCAGCGGCGCCGCGGGGGCCAGGCGCTCGCGCCAGCGCTTGAGCAGCGTGTCCTTGCCCGCGCCCGAAGGACCCACCACCACGATCAGCCGGCGGTGCATCAGCCACCTCCCAGCGCAAAGCGGTGCACCCGCTGGAACGGCGCGCCGGGCGCGGGCTGCACGAACACGCTGAGCGCGTCGCACAGCAGCGGCGCGCGCAAGGCTTCGGCGAAATGCGCCTCGGCCTTGCGCTGCAGCATCTGCACCGTGCCCGCGTCCAGCGCGCCCAGGGAGTCGGTGAGCGTGAAATGCAGGCGCCAGTCGTCCAGCACGTGGGCGTAGCCGTAGCGTTCGACCTGCTCGCGCTGGCGCATGCTCAGGTCGCCGCGCAGCTGGCGCTCGCGTTCGGCGGCATCGGCGGGTGCGCGCCCGCTGTCCAGCGTCAGCACGCAGTCGTCGGCCAGGCGGCGCAGCGGGTGGTCGGCGGCCAGCGGCTGCACCGGCCGCAGCGCGAGGAAGTCGCCGAGCATCGCCACCTGCAGCGCCGGCATCGCAAAGCGCGCATGGCGCTGCGCCAGCGCCTGCACCTGCGCCAGCCATTGCGGCGGTGCCACCTGCAGGCGGCAAGGAGCCTTGAGCGTGGCATGAAAGCCGTAGCGCCAGGGCGAGCCCACCTGCGGCTGCGCCGGCGGCGACAGGGGCATGCCGGCGCGCGCGTCGCGGCCCAGCCAGTCGCAGCCGGCATGCCACAGCGCGTGCGAAGCCGCGGGCGCGAAATACACCGCGTAGCGAAACGTCATGCCGCGTGCTCCACGGTGAGCTGCACCGCGTCGGCGGCAAACAAGGTGCAGCCGGCTTCCACCGGCACGCCCTGGCGGTCCACGCTGTGGTAGCGCACCACCAGCACCGGCTCGGTCACCGGCCGCGCCAGCGCGTCGGCCTCGGCCGCGCTGGGCAGGCGGCACGCGACCGTGCTGCCGGCGCGCAGGTAGTCGCTCACGCCCAGGCGTTGCAGCGCGGCCGTGATCGAGCCGGTGAGGCGGAAGGCTTCTGCCATGCCCGCCAGCCGCGCCGCGGGGTAGGCCGTGGTGCTGATGCCGATGGGCCGGCCGCGCACGACGGTGCGCGTGTAGAGCAGCTCCACCGCGGCGCGCGGCGCGATCTTCAGCGGCGCGGCCCACTCGCCCGCGGGGCGGCGCTCGTGCGCCAGCAGCTCGCGCTGGCCGCGTTCGCCGGCCTGCGCCAGGTTTTCGGTCATGCGGGTGCGGCGCTGCAACGCGTAGTCGAGCACCAGCTCGCGCACGTAGGTGCCACTGCCGTGCTGCACCCGCAGGTGCCCCTCGTGCACCAGCTGTTTCACGGCCTGGCGCAGCGTGTGGCGGTTGACCTTGAAGCGCTCGGCCAGCAGCGACTCGTTGGGCAGCTTCTGCCCGGGCGCGAAGCGGCCGGTGAGGATGTCGGCGCGCAGGTCGGTGGCGATGCGTTCCCAGCGCTTTTGCGGTGCGTCGGTCGTCGCGGACTCGGGCCCGAGGGCAAGGCTGTCGGTTTTCAGCATGAAGGGTGTGCGGTCAAGAAACTGTCACGCGGGCTGCGGATACTGGCCGCCATCTTAGGGTCGTCTAGATGACATTCGCATGACCGAACAAGCTTCCCTGCCGCAAACGCCGCGTGCCGACTGGCTGCGCGTGCTGGCCCTGGCCGAGGCGCAGGCACTGGAGCGGCTGGCCGCGCCGGTGCTGCGCGACTACGCCTTCGAATGGCTGCGCCGCCCGGAACAAGGGCTGGTGATGGTGCGTGCTCGCATCGGCAACACCGGTGACCGCTTCAATGTGGGCGAGGCCACGGTCACGCGCTGCGCGGTGCGGCACGTCGCGGCCGACGGCAGCGCGGTGGCGGGCGTGGGCCATGTGATGGGGCGCGATGCGCAGCATGCCGAACGCGTGGCGCAGCTCGATGCGCTGCTGCAGCGCGGCGAGTTGCATGCGCTGCTGTGGCGCGCGGTGCTGCAGCCGCTGCGCGAGCAAGTGCAGGCGCGGCAGCAGCGTGAGCGTGCGCAGGCCGAAGCCAGCCGCGTGCGCTTCTTCACCCTTCAACCGGAGGCCGCATGAACGCGGGGGCCTTGGCCGACATGCGTCCCGGCTTTGCCGATCCGGTGGGCGCGGCGCAGCAGGTGTTCCGCTCGCTGCTGCAGGCGATGGCCCGGCCGGGCCGCGTGCAGGCGCTGGAGCCGGCGGTGCTGCAGGGGCTGCAGCCGCCCGCGCTGCAGCGCGCCAGCGGCGCGGCGCTGCTGACGCTGCTCGATGCCGACACGCGTTTGCATCTGGTGGGGCGGCTGCATGACGAGGCTGCAACGCGCTTCCTCGCGTTCCACACCGGGCTGCGCGAAGCGGCCATCGAAGAGGCCGACTTCGTGGTGGCCGCCGCGCAGGAGGCCGTGCCTGCGCTGTGGGAACGCCTGCGCGACGGCAGCGACCTCGCGCCGCAGGCCGGGGCCACGCTGATCGTCGAGGTGCCGGCCTTGAGCGAGGACGCCGGCGCCGGCACGCGGCTGCGCCTGCGCGGGCCCGGCATCCGCACGCTGCATTGCCTGCGCGTCGAAGGGCTGTCGCCGGCCTTCTGGCAGGCCCGCATCGCGCGCCAGGCCGACTTCCCGCGCGGCATCGACCTCGTGCTCGCCTGCGGCGACACGCTGGCCGCCGTGCCGCGCACCACGCAGATCGAGCTGGAGGCATAGCGCATGTACATCGCCGTCAAAGGGGGTGAGCAGGCGATCGCCGCCTCGCTGCAGCTGCTGGACGCCGCGCGCCGCGGCGACCCGGCGGTGGACGAACTGCAGGTGCAGCAGTTGCGCAGCCAGCAGCCGCTGCTGGTGGACCGCGTGATGGCCGAGGCTTCGCTGTACGACCCCGAGCTGGCCGCGCTGGCGCTGAAGCAGGCGTTGGGCGACCCGATCGAGGCGGTGTTCCTGCTGCGCGCCTACCGCACCACCTTGCCGCGCCTGGGCAGCGGCGTGCCGCTGGACACCGCGCGCATGCGGGTCAGGCGCCGCGTGTCGGCGATCTTCAAGGACTTGCCCGGCGGGCAACTGCTGGGCCCCACCTTCGACTACACGCAGCGCCTGCTCGACTTCGGGCTGCTGCAGCCTGGCGCCCCTGCGGCGGCACCCGAGGCGCCGCTGCACGACGAGGCCGCGCACGAAGTGCCCAGCCCGCTGGCGCTGCTGGCGGCCGAGGGCCTCGTCGAGCCTTGCCTGCCCTCGGCCGGCGACCCCGAGCCGCCCGACATCACGCGCGACCCGCCGGCCTATCCCTTGCCGCGCAGCGCGCGCCTGCAGATGCTGGCCCGCGCCGACGAAGGCTGGGTGCTGGGGATGGCCTATTCCACCCAGCGCGGCTATGCGTTCACGCATCCGTTCGCCGGCGAGATCCGCGTGGGGCGGGTGCCGCTGGAGATCGTGCCCGACGAGCTGGGCTTTGCCATCCAGATCGGCGAGATCGAGCTCACCGACTGCCAGATGATCAACCAGTTCGTCGGCAGCGCGCAGCAGCCGCCGCAGTTCACGCGCGGCCAGGGCCTGGTGTTCGGCCACGGCGAGCGCAAGGCCATGGCCATGTCGCTGGTCGACCGCGCGCTGCGCAGCGACGAGTTCGACGAGGGCACGGCCGCGCCGGCGCAACAGCAGGAATTCGTGCTGCCGCACGGCGACAACGTGGAGGCCTCGGGCTTCGTGCAGCACCTGAAGCTGCCGCACTACGTGACCTTCGAATCGGAGCTGCAGCTGATCCGCAAGCTGCGCGAGGAGAACCGATATGAGTAGGCGAGGCAACGAGGGCGGCGCCGAGCCGCCTCAAGCCGGCCTCGTGCCCCCTCGGGGGGCGGGCGCGGTACCCCGCGACCGGGGGCAGACGTCTGCAGGGTACAACTTCGGGTACCTCGACGAGCACACCAAGCGCATGATCCGGCGCGCGCTGCTCAAGGCCGTGGCCCTTCCCGGCCACCAGGTGCCCTTCGGCTCGCGCGAGATGCCGCTGGCCTATGGCTGGGGCACCGGCGGCATCCAGGTCACCGCGGCGGTGATCGGCCCGCGCGACGTGCTCAAGGTCATCGACCAGGGCTCGGACGACACCACCAACGCGGTGAACATCCGCCACTTCTTCCGCCGCACCACCGGCGTGCGCACGACCGAGCGCACGCGCGAGTCCACGCTGATCCAGACGCGCCACCGCATCCCCGAGGCGCCTCTCGGCGAAGGCCAGATCCTGGTGTTCCAGGTGCCGCAGCCCGAGCCGCTGTACCGGCTGGAGCCGCGGCGCGGGGAAACGCTGAAGCTGCATGCCTTCGCAGAGTACGGGCTGATGAACGTGAAGCTCTACGAAGACCTGGCGCACTGGGGCCGCATCGACGCCAGCTACGACCATCCGGTGCGGGTGAACGGCCGCTACGTGATGGCGCCGTCGCCGATACCCAGCTTCGACAATCCCAAGCTGCACCAGAGCCCGGCGCTGATGTTGTTTGGCGCCGGGCGCGAGAAGCGGCTTTATGCGGTGCCGCCCTACACCGACGTGCAAAGCCTCGACTTCGAAGACCGGCCGTTTCGCATCGAGCCGCAGGGCCATGCCTGCGCGGCCTGCGGCAGCACCACCAGCTACCTCGACGAGATCGTGCTCGACGGCGGGCAGCGCCTGTGGAGCTGTTCCGACACCGACTTCTGCCGCGGACGGCAACAGGAAAACACGCGATGAACACCGGCCTGGACGCGCCGACACCACCCGTGCTGCAGGTGCGGCAGCTCTCGCACCGCTTTGCCGGCGCGCGCGACGGCCACTGGGCCGTGCAGGACGCCAGCTTCGAGCTGCACCCCGGCGAGGTGCTGGCCATCGTGGGCGAGTCGGGCTCGGGCAAATCGACGCTGCTCAACTGCATCGCCGGCCGGCTGCAGCCGTCGGCGGGCCGGGTGCTGTACCGCAGCGCGGCCGGTGAGGCGTTGGACGTGCATGCGCTGCCCGAGCGCGAGCGCCGCCGCCTCGCGCGCACCGAATGGGGCTTCGTGGAGCAGGCGGCCCATGAAGGACTGCGCATGAACGTGAGCGCAGGCGCCAACGTGGGCGAGCGCCTCATGGGCATCGGCGAGCGCCGCTACCAGGTGCTGCGCGACACCGCGCAGCGGTGGATGCAGCGCGTCGAGCTGGACCCGGCGCGACTGGACGACGCCCCCGGCAGCTTCTCGGGCGGCATGCGCCAGCGCCTGCAGATCGCGCGCAACCTGGTGACGCGCCCGCGCCTGGTGCTGATGGACGAGCCCACCTCGGGGCTGGACGTGTCGGTGCAGGCGAAGCTGCTCGACCTGATCCGCCTGCTGGTGGCGCGGCTGCACCTGTCGGCCTTGATCGTCACCCACGACCTGGGCGTGGCGCGGCTGCTCGCGCAGCGCACGCTGGTCATGACGCAAGGCCGTGTGGTGGAGCAGGGCCTCACCGACCGCGTGCTCGACGATCCGCAGCATCCCTACACCCAGCTGCTGGTTTCCTCGGTGGTGGCCGCATGAGCACGAACGCAGAACAACCCGTGCTCGACGTGCAGGGCCTGCACAAGCGTTTCACCTTGCACCTGCGCGGCGGCCTCGTGCTGCCGGTGCTGCGCGGCGTTTCGCTGGCGGTGCGCGCGGGCGAGTGCGTCGCGCTGGCCGGCCCCTCGGGGCAGGGCAAGTCCACGCTGATGAAATGCCTGTACGGCAGCTACGCGGCCGAGTCGGGCCGGGTGTGGCTGCGGCGCGAAGGCGGCCAGCGCATCGACCTGGCGCAGGCGACGCCGCAGCAGATGGTGGCGTTGCGCCGCAAGGACATCGCCTACGTGAGCCAGTTCCTGCGCGCGCTGCCGCGCGTGGGCGCGATCGACCTGGTGGCGCAGCGGCTGGTGGAGGCCTCGCCGCAGCTCGAGGCGGCCGACGCCGACCCGCTGGACGATGCGCGCCACGAGGCGCTGATGGCATCGGCGCGTGAACAGGCGCGCGCGCTGTTCGCGCGGCTGAACCTCCCGCAAGGCCTGTGGCAGCTGCCGCCGGCCACCTTCTCCGGCGGCGAGCAGCAGCGCGTGAACATCGCGCGCGGCTTCGTGCAGCCGGCGCGCCTGCTGCTGCTGGACGAACCCACCGCCTCGCTCGACGCGGCCAACCGCCGCGTGGTGGTCGAGCTGATCCATCAGGCCAAGCGGCGCGGCAGCGCGGTCGTGGGCATCTTCCACGACGAGGAAGTGCGCGACGCGGTGGCCGACCGCTGCTTTCAACTGGGTTGAACGACGATGTCCGAACTGATCCTCACGAACGCCCGCGTGGTGCTGGGCCATGAGACGCTGCCGCGCGGCACGGTGCAGGTGCGCGACGGCCGCATCGCTGCGGTGGACGCCGGCCTCACCGCGCTGCCCGGCGCGCTGGACTGCGAAGGCGACCTGCTGCTGCCCGGCCTGGTGGAGGTGCACACCGACAACCTGGAGCGGCATGTGATGCCGCGTCCCAAGGTGAGCTTCCCCATGCGCTCGGCGGTGCAGGCGCACGATGCCGAGATCGCCGCCGCCGGCATCACCACCGTGTTCGATTCCATCGGCGTGGGCGATCCGTATGGTGAAGGCTTCCGCTCGCGCGACCAGAGCGCACTGCTGCAGGTGCTCGACTCGCTCGAAGCCGCCGGCCTGCTGCGCGCCGAGCACTACATCCACGTGCGCTGCGAGCTGCCCGCGCCCAACGCGATGCAGCTGTTCGAGCCGTTTGCGCAGCACCGGCTGCTCAAGCTGATCTCGCTGATGGACCACACGCCCGGCCAGCGCCAGTGGACCGACATCGAGCATGCACGCGTGTACTACACCGGCAAGAAAGGCTGGAGCGACGCCAAGTTCGAAGAAGAAGTGCGCATCGCGCCGCTGCGCCAGGCCGAATATGCGCAGCCGCACCGCGCGTGGTTCGCCGCCTTCGCGCGCGAGCACGGCATCGCGCTGGCCACCCACGACGACACCACGCCAGGCCATGTGGACGAGGCGTGCGCGCTCGGCGCCTCGATGAGCGAGTTCCCCACCACGCTGCAGGCCGCGCGCCACGCCCACGGCCGGGGCCTGAAGACAGTGGCCGGCGCGCCCAACGTGGTGCGCGGCGGCTCGCACTCGGGCAACGTGGCCGCGCTGGACCTGGCGCGCGAAGGCGTGCTGGACGGGCTTTCGTCCGACTACGTGCCTTCGAGCCTGCTGCAGGCCGCGTGGTGCCTGCATGCGCGCGCAGGCTTCTCGCTGCCCGAGGCCGTGCGCGTCATCAGCGCCGGCCCGGCCGAAGCCGCCGGCCTGCACGACCGCGGCGAGATCGCGCCGGGGCTGCGCGCTGACCTGGTGCGCGTGTGCGAGCACGAGGGACATCCGGTGGTGCGGGCGGTGTACCTGCGGGGGCGGCGCACGGCCTGACACGCGCAAAAGAGCGCGCAGCGCTACAGTGACTCCCCCAACAGGGAGTCCTGCCGTGTTCCGAGCCTTCGAGCGCCTCGTGCATCCCTACCCGGATGCCGACCCGCTGCCGCCGCCCAAGGCGTTTTTCCCCTTCATCTGGGCCTGCACGCGCGGCCTGCGGCCCTGGCTGCTGGCGATGACGCTGTTCACCGCCGCCATCGGCGCCTTCGAGGCGCTGCTGTTCGCGATGCTGGGCAACATCGTCGACTGGCTGGCCCAGGCGGAGCCTGCGCGCCTGCTGGCCGAACACGGCGGCACGCTGGCGCTGCTGGCCGCGGCCCTGGCGGGCAGCCTGCTGCTGGTGGCGCTGCAGTCGGCGTTCCGGCAGCAGGCGCTGGCGGGCAACTTCCCGATGCTGCTGCGCTGGAACTTCCACCGCCTGATGCTGGCGCAGAGCATGGGCTTCTACCAGGACGAGTTCGCCGGCCGCGTGTCGGCCAAGGTGATGCAGACGGCGCTGGCGGTGCGCGACACCTGGATGGTGTTCGCCGAGCTGCTGGTGTTCGTGATCATCTATTTCGTCACGCTGCTGGCGGTGCTGGGCGAGTTCAACGCGCTGCTGTTGCTGCCCTTCCTCGGCTGGGTGGCGCTGTACATCGGCGCGCTGTACTGCTTCGTGCCACGGCTGGGCAAGGTGGCGCAGGCGCAGGCCGACGTGCGCTCGCTGATGACCGGCCGCATCACCGACGCCTACACCAACATCGCCACCGTGAAGCTGTTTTCCCACGCCGGCCGCGAGGCGGCCTATGCGCGCGGCGCGATGCAGGAGTTCATGACCACGGTGCACGCGCAGATGCGCCTGGTCACCGGCTTCGAGATCGTGAACCATGCGCTCACGATGGGGTTGATCCTGGCCTCCACCGGCGTGGCGCTGTGGGCCTGGATGCAGGGCCAGGCCGGCGTGGGCGCGGTGGCGGCGGCCACCGCGATGGCGCTGCGGCTCAACGGCATCTCGCACTGGGTGATGTGGGAGATGGCCTCGCTGTTCGAGCACATCGGCACGGTGCAGGACGGCATCACCACCTTGTCGCGCCCGCAGGCCGTGCTCGACCGGCCCGGTGCGCAGCCGCTGAAGGTGCAGCGCGGCGAGATCCGCTTCGAGCAGGTGAGCTTTGGCTACGGCGGCGAGCAGCGCGTGATCGACGGGTTGTCGCTGCACATCCGCCCCGGCGAAAAGATCGGCCTGGTGGGCCGCTCGGGCGCCGGCAAGAGCACGGTGGTCAACCTGCTGCTGCGCTTTTACGACGTGGAGAGCGGCCGCGTGCTGATCGACGGGCAGGACATCGCACAGGTCACGCAGGACTCGCTGCGCGCGCAGGTGGGCATGGTCACGCAGGACACTTCGCTGCTGCACCGCTCGGTGCGCGACAACATCCTCTATGGCCGGCCCGACGCCGGCGACGAGCGCATGGTCGCTGCCGCCCGGCGCGCCGAGGCGCACGACTTCATCCAGGGCCTGGCCGACCCCAAGGGCCGCACCGGCTACGACGCCCACGTGGGCGAGCGCGGCGTCAAGCTCTCGGGCGGCCAGCGCCAGCGCATCGCGATCGCGCGCGTGATGCTCAAGGACGCACCCATCCTGCTGCTCGACGAGGCCACCAGCGCGCTCGACTCCGAGGTGGAAGCCGCCATCCAGGCCAGCCTGTACCGGCTGATGGAGGGCAAGACGGTGGTGGCGATCGCGCACCGCCTGTCCACCATCGCGGCGATGGACCGGCTGATCGTGCTGGACAAGGGCCGCATCGTCGAAGAAGGCGACCACGCCACGCTGCTGGCCCACGGCGGGCTGTATGCGCGGCTGTGGGCGCACCAGAGCGGCGGCTTCCTGGGCGACTCCATCGAGCCGGAAGAAGCGGACGATCCCGCCGCGGCCGAAAAGGAGGCGCATGCCGCGCTCGACCGCGCGGCACTGGACTTGAGCCGCGTCAACCCTTAGGGTCTCGCGCATCGGCACGCTTGTTGCCGCACTGCCCAAGGAAAGGAATGCAACAGCTCATCAGATCTCTCGCGCCGCTGTCGCTGTGCCTGGCCGCGCTGCTGCCGGCCGGCGCGGCAGCCGAGGAGGCCGCTGCAGAAGAGGCTGCTGCCGCAGCGCAGGCCGAAGCCGACATCCCGCCCGCGCAGCCGCGCGACGTGTTCGACAGCGCGCGCGCGACGGCGCGCTCGTCGGCCGAGTGGCTGGCGCGCAGCGTCGACAGCTGGTTCGGCGACCGCCCCTTCGAACAAGGCGGCAAGGTGACCGACGGGCGCCTGGACCTCAACTTCCTGCACCGCCGCGACGAAGGCAACGACTTCAGCCTGCGCTTCAATGCCCGCTTCCGGCTGCCCAACATGGAGGAGCACACCCACTTCTTCCTGGGCCGCGACGACGAGCGCGAAGTGGTGGCCGACACGCCCGGCGCGTTCACGCGCCAGGACCGGCTGCAGCCCGCGCAGCGCTCCGAGCGCAGCTTCTTCGCGGGGCTGGGCTACGACTGGCGTGACAACATCGACTTCCGGCTCGGCCTGCGCGGCGGCTTGAAGCCTTACGCGCAGGCGCGCTTTCGCGAACGCTGGGTGGTCGAGCCGCAGGGCCTGGTCGAGTTCCGCGAGACGCTGTTCTGGAGCCTGCGGGACCACTTCGGCTCGACCACCGCGCTGTCGTACGAGCATGCGTATTCGCCGACGCTCGCGCTGCGCTGGCTGGGTGCGGCCATCATCACGCGGCGCAACCGCCATTTCGACTGGTCCAGCGACCTCGGGCTGATCAAGGACCTGGGCGCCGGCCGCCAGGCCGCTGCCGAGGCCCTGGTGTCGGGCCTCAGCGGATCGGGCGTGCCGGTGCGCGAATGGGGCTTGCGCGGCCGCTGGCTGCAGCCGCTGCACCGCTCCTGGCTGCAAGGCGAGCTGATCGCCGGACGCTTCTGGGTCAAGCCGGACGAGGCCACCCCGCGCGAGGGCGTGTGGGCGGTGGGGCTGGGGCTCAAGATGCGCTTCTAGCCCGCATCCTTGCCGCGCACCAGCACCGCCCCGACGATGCGCTTGCAGCCGCCCGCGGAACTGATTGCGTTGCAGGCCTTGCTGGCGCAAGCCGGCGACCGGGTGGCGCAGCGCGTGCTGTGCGAGGTGCAGGCCGGCGGCACGCGCATGCCGGTGCTGGCGGTCACGCTGGGCAATCCCGACCCGGCCGTGCCGGCGATCGGCTTCTTCGGCGGGGTTCATGGGCTGGAGCGCATCGGCGCCGAGGTGGTGCTCGCCTACCTGAGCAGCCTGGTGCGCCGCCTGCACTGGGACCAGCTGCTGCAGCGGCAGCTGCAGGGGCTGCGCCTGGTGTTCATGCCGCTGGTCAACCCCGGCGGGCTGGCACGGGGCACGCGCGCCAACCCGCAGGGCGTGGACCTGATGCGCAACGCGCCGGTGGAATGCCGCGAGCCCAACGTGCCCTTCCTGCTCGGCGGCCAGCGCCTGAGCGCTGCCTTGCCCTGGTACCGCGGGCCCGCGGGCGCGGCCCTGCAGCCGGAAGCGCAGGCCTTGTGCGAGGTGGTGGAGTCCGAGCTGCTGGGCCATGCGTTCGCGATCGCGCTCGATTGCCACTCCGGCTTCGGGCTCACCGACCGGCTGTGGTTTCCCTATGCCCACACGCCGCGGCCGGTGGAGCATTTGCCCGAGCTGCAGGCGCTGGCGGCGCTGCTCGACGAGACGGTGGTGCACCACCCTTACGTGATCGAGCCGCAAAGCCGCCAGTACCTGGCGCACGGCGACCTGTGGGACCACCTGTACCTGCGCGCGCTCGAACGCGGCCGCACGCTGCTGCCGCTGACGCTGGAGATGGGCTCGTGGCTGTGGGTCAAGAAGAACCCGCGCCAGTTCTTCTCGCGCCAGGGCCTGTTCAACCCCTTGATCGGGCACCGCCAGCAGCGCGTGCTGCGCCGGCACATGCCGCTGTTCGACTTCTTCACGCGGGCGGCCTACAGCCATGCGCAGTGGCGGCCCGCTGCAGCCGACCGGCCGGCGCGGCACGAGCAGGCGCTGGACCGTTGGTACCGCGGGAGGAAGCGGTGAGCCCCGCCCGGCCGCCCGAAGGGGCTCGCTTCCGCTTGGCGGGACAGGCCGCGGGCCGAAGGGTGCCCCAATGAGCACCTGGGTCCTGTTGCGCGGGCTCACGCGGGAGGCCGCCCACTGGGGCAGCTTCGTGCAGCAGATGGCGCAGGTGGAGCCGGGGGCCCGCGTGATCACGCTCGACCTGCCGGGCGCGGGCGCGGCGCGTGGCCAGCCGGCGCCGCTGCAGGTGCAGGCGATGGCCGAGCACTGCCGTGGCGCGTTGCGTGCGGCGGGCGCCGAGCCGCCGTACCGGCTGCTCGGCCTGTCGCTCGGCGGCATGGTGGCCTCGTGCTGGGCGCTGCGCCACCCCGAAGAGGTGTCGCACTGCGTGCTCGTCAACAGCAGCATGCGCCCCCTGGGCCGGCTGCACGAGCGCTTGCGGCCCGGCTGCTGGCCGGTGCTGCTGCAGGTGCTTTTCGGGCGCGACGCGCTGGCGGCCGAGCAGCGGGTGCTGCAGTGGACCAGCGCGCAGCCGGCCGCGCACCGCGAGGTGCTGGCCGAGTGGATGCGCATTCGCCGCGAGCGGCCGGTGACGCGCCTGGACGCGCTGCGGCAACTGCTGGCAGCCGCGCGTTACCGGCTGCCGCCGGGGCGTCCGCGTGCGCGCGTGCTGGTGCTGGCCAGCGCGGGCGACCGGCTCGTGAACCCTGTGTGCTCGCAGCGCCTGGCCGCGCAATGGGGCAGCAGCTTCGCGCTGCACCCGCAGGCCGGCCACGACCTGCCGCTGGATGCGGGCGACTGGGTGTGCGAGCGCATCGGCGAGTGGCTGGCCACCGGGCCCGTGTGAGGGCGCGCCTCAACCGCCCAGAAACCGCCGCCGGTACGCGTCGGGCAGGTCCGACAACCTCAGCAGCATCGGCAGGTCGGCGGTGTTGAAGTCCGGATCCCAGGCCGGCATGCCGAGGATGCGCGCGCCGCACTTCAGGTAGCCCTTGATCAGCGGCGGCGCCTCCACGTCCATGTCGTTGCGCAGCGCCTGCACCGGCAGCGCCAGCTTGGGCGTCACGCGCTGGCCCTCGGGCACCAGGTGCTGGTCTTTCAGCCGCTGCCACAGGCTGGCCGCGGCATGGCCGCCGTCGGCCATGGGGATGCTGGCGCAGCCGATCATCGCGGCCACGCCGTTGGCGTTCATGAACTCGGCCAGCTTGGACCACATCATCAGGATCACGCCGCCGGTGCGGAACTCGGCGTCCACGCAGGAGCGGCCCAGCTCGGCCATGTAGGGGCGCAGCCTGTGCAGCGGCGCGAGGTCGAACTCGGTCTCGCTGTAGTAGCCGCCCAGCCGCTCGGCGGCGGCCGGCATCATCACGCGGTAGGTGCCCACCAGGCGCGAGGGACGCTGCGAGGTTTCGAGCGTGCGCACCAGCAGGTGCTCGCAGTGCTCGTCGAACATGTCCACGTCCAGGCCCGCGGGCGTGCCAGGCGGCGGCGTCAGGCGTGCGCCCATCTCGCCGGCAAAGACGGTGAACCGCAGGCGCTGCGCTTCGCGCACCTCGTCGGTGTGCCGCGCCCAGGTGACCTCCAGCGCGGGGCGGTCGGCCGCGTCGGTGCGGCGGCGCAAAGGGGCCACGGGACGCGCGCTGCGCTCGTCGGCCAGCGGCAGGTTCAACAGGATGGCTTCGCTCATGGTGTGTGGTCGGCCCAACGACGGATGACGCCATGCTCGGGTGGCGGGGTGACCCGCCCGTGACAGCCGCATGACGGCACGATGAACCGCGCGCAAGGCTCCACAATCGCGCCGATGCACACGCTCCGCCACGCAGAACCCACGCGCCCGCTCGCGGCCATCGACATCGGCTCCAACAGCTTCCGGCTCGAGATTGCGCAGCTCGAACACGGCCGCTACCGCCGCATCGACTACATCAAGGAGACCGTGCGCCTGGGCGGCGGGCTGGACGCCGAGGGCCGCCTCGGCGAAGAGGCCATGCAGCGCGGCCTGGCCTGCCTGGCGCGCTTTGCCGAGCGGCTGAAGCCGCTGCAGGCGTGGCAAGTGCGCGCGGTGGCCACGCAGACGCTGCGCGAGGCGCGCAACCGCGACGAGTTCCTGGCGCGCGCCGGCGCGGTGCTCGACCACGGCATCGAAGTGATCTCGGGGCGCGAGGAAGCGCGCCTCATCTACGCCGGCGTGGCGCACCTGCAGCCGTCCAACCGGCGCCGGCTGGTCATCGACATCGGCGGGCGCTCCACCGAGATGATCCTGGGCAGCGGCCGCACGCCGATGGCCGCCGAGTCGTTTGCGGTGGGCAGCGTGGGGCTGTCGATGCGCTATTTCGCCGACGGTCGGCTCACGGCGGATGCCTTCCGCGCGGCGCAGGTGGCCGCCGGTGCCGAGATCGAAGAAGCGCTGGGCACCTTTGCGCCCAGCCGCTGGGAAGAGGCGCTGGGCTCGTCGGGCACGGCGGGCGCGGTGTCGCAGCTGCTGGCGGCCGAAGGCATCACCGATGGCCGCATCACGCCGGCCGGCCTGGCCTGGTGCATCGAGCGCTGCATCGAAGCCGGCCATGTGGACCAGCTGCCCTTTGCGGCGCTCAAGCCCGAGCGCAAGCCGGTGATCCCCGGCGGCCTGGCGATCCTGTACACGCTGTGCGCGCTGCTGCGCATCGATGCGCTGCTGCCGGCCAAGGGCGCGCTGCGCCAGGGCGTGATCGTGGAGCTGGATGCGCGGCTCAGGGCTTCGCAGCGCCCCCATCCGATCGACATGCGCGACCGTTCGGTGGCGGAGCTGCAGCGTCGCTTCGGCGTGGACACCGGGCAGGCGCAGCGCGTGGAGCGCATGGCGCTGGCGCTGCACGAGCAACTGGGCGGCGAGGGCGAAGCGCGGCGCGAGCTGGGCTGGGCCGCCGCGCTGCACGAGATCGGCATGCTCGTATCGCACCACGACCACCATCGCCACAGCGCCTACCTGCTGAGTCATGTGGACGCGGCCGGCTTCTCGCAGAGCCAGCAGCGCTACCTGGCCGCGCTGGTGCTGGGCCAGCGCGGCGGGCTGCGCAAGGTGGAGGCCGAATTCGGCGGGCGCGACTACCCCTGGCAACTGCTGTGTCTGCGGCTGGCGGTGATCGCCTGCCATGTGCGCAGCGGCAAGCCGCCACTGCACTGGAAGCTCGGGCGCGAGGCGGCGAGCGCGGTGCTGGAGCCTGGCCCGTGCGAGCCGCGCACGCTGTACCTGCTGCGCGAGGAGGCGGCGGCGTGGGAGCGCAGCGGCGTGCTGCGGCTCGTGCTTCCGGTGGCAGGTTGAGTGGCATTGCCGGCGTTGCTGGCGCCACAGCTGCGGCAGGCACTGCTTCGTCTGAGCAGGACCGAGCGTGCCAAGGGTGTGGCCGCCCGAGGCCTCAAGGCGTTGGCAGGGTTTGCCAAGGCGCTGAAGGTGACCTACAAGGACATCGAAGTCGGATTGGACTTCGACTTGGAGCCCGGCCTCGCGGACAACGGTGACCTGGAACACGACCTTTCAGCCTCGCTGCTACAAGCCGGAGACGCTGCGAAGGCCGCTCAGAGCGTGCTCGGGATCTTCGTCGACGAACTGCCGCTCCAGCGTCGCCGATCACGCTGCCCGGCGTGCAGGCAGCCACCGCAGCAACCATCGCGTCTTTGGACGAGAGCTTCTTTCGCATGCGCTTCGACCGGTTGACACCGGCAGGAAGGCGCTACCTCCGAGCCATGGCCGAACTGGGCGAGGGCCCGCACCGGGCGGGCTCGATCGCGGAGTTCCTGGGCCGCGAGGTCACCTCTCTCGGTCCCACCAGAAGCAGCCTCATCGCCAAAGGCATGATCTGGAGCCCCAGTCATGGCGACACGGCGTTCACCGTGCCGCGCTTATGTCCGAGGCGCCTGGGCCGCGCGCCTCCGGGCGTCTGCGCCGTGAGCGGATCAAAGTCCGGCGCCGGCAAAGCGCTGCATCAGCGCCTGCTGCGCGCTCAGGCCCTCGCGGGCCACGCGCCGGTAGCTGCCGTCGGGCTGCAGCGCCCAGGCGTCGCGCTGGTCGTGCAGATAAGGCACCAGGCATTCGTCGATCACGCGCTGGCGCAAGGCGGCGTCGCGCACCGGCCAGGCCAGCTCGATGCGGCCTAGCATGTTGCGGCTCATCCAGTCGGCGCTCGACAGGTACAGCGCCTCGTCGCGCTCGCCTTCGCCCCAGCGGAAATAGAACACGCGCGAATGCTCCAGGAAGCGGCCCACGACCGAGCGCACGCGGATGTTGTCGCTCACGCCGGGGAGGCCCGGCGCCAGCATGCAGGCGCCACGCACGACGAGGTCGATGCGCGCGCCGGCCTGGCCGGCCAGCACCAGCGCCTGGATCAGCAGCGGGTCGGTGAGCGCATTGCACTTCACGACGATGCGCGCCGGCCCACCCCGCCGTGCGCTGGCGGCCACCTGGTCGATGTGGCGCAGCATGCAGGCCTGCAGCCCGAAGGGCGCCACCAGCAGCCGGCGCGGCGGGCGCACGGTGGTCAGGCTGGCGAGCTGGTGAAACACCGCGTCGGCGTCGGCCGCCAGCTCGGCGTCGGCGCTGAAGTAGCCCACGTCGGTGTACAGGCGCGCGGTCTTGGCGTTGTAGTTGCCGGTGGACAGGTGCACGTAGCGGCGCAGCAGCGGCGTGCCGCGGCGCGTGGCCTCGCGGCGCGTGACCAGCAGCAGCTTGGCATGCGTCTTCAGCCCCACGATGCCGTACACGACCTGCGCGCCCACGGCCTCCAGCCGCTCGGCCCAGTTGATGTTGGCCTCTTCGTCGAAGCGCGCCTTCAGCTCCACCACCACGGTCACTTCCTTGCCGCGGCGCGCGGCCTCCAGCAGCAGCTCCATCAGCGCCGACTCGGTGCCGGTGCGGTAGACGGTCTGCTTGATCGCCAGCACGTCGGGATCGTTGACCGCCTCGCGCAGGAACTGCACCACCGGCTCGAAGCTTTCAAAGGGGTGGTGCAGCAGCAGGTCGCCCTCGCGCAGGCGCTTGAACACCGAGCTGTGCTGCGGCAGCCGGCGCACGGGCCAGCTCGGCTCGTAGGCCGCGAAGCGCAGCGCCGGCGCATGGGCCTGGTCGATCAGCTCGTTCAGCCGCACCAGGTTGACCGGCCCGTTCACGCGGTACAGCGCCGCCTCGGACAGCCCGAACTGCTGCAGCAGAAAACCCGACAGCGCCGGCGGGCAACTGCTCACCACCTCGAGCCGGATCGCCTGGCCGTAGTGGCGCGTGGTCAGGCCCGAGCGCAAGGCCTGGCGCAGGTTGGTGATCTCCACGTCGTCCACCTCGAGGTCGGAGTCGCGCGTCACGCGGAACTGCGAGAACGAGGTCACCGTGCGACCGCCGAACAGCTCCTGCAGATGGGCGCGGATCACGCTGGACAGCATCACGAACGCCTGCCGGCCCGGCGCCAGCCGATCGGGCAGGCGGATCACGCGCGGCAGGATGCGCGGCACCTTGACGATGGCGATGGCGTTCTCGCGCCCGAAGGCGTCGCGCCCGTCGAGCTGCACGATGAAGTTGAGCGACTTGTTGGCCACCTGCGGGAAGGGGTGCGCCGGGTCCAGCCCCACCGGCACCAGCAGCGGCCGCACCTGCGCCGCGAAGAACTGGGCCACCCACTGCCGCTGCGCGTCGTTGCGCTGTGCGTGGTTGAGCACCACGATGCCTTCGCGCTCCAGCGCGGGCATCACTTCTTCGTTGAAGACGGCGTACTGCTCGTCGATCAGCGCATGCGCGGCCTGCGCCACCGAGAGCAGGTCGCCCTGCGACACCCCGCTGCCCGGCTGGCGCGCCGCCTCCATGAAGTCGGCATAGCGCACTTCGAAGAACTCGTCGAGGTTGGACGAGACGATGGTGACGTAGCGCAGCCGTTCCAGCAGCGGCACGTCGGCGCGCCGCGCCTGCGCCAGCACGCGGCGGTTGAACTCGAGGATCGAGCGTTCGCGGCTGAGCAGGGGCAACACGGCCTGCGGCCGTTGCTCGGGGGCGGCAATGTCCATCGCCGCAGCGTATGACCGTCGTGCGACAGGCTCATGACAACAAGTGACCGGGTGCTTCGGGGCTCGTCGCTGCTTCAGCGGCGCGACTCGATCATCTTCCAGCCGTTGCCCGACGGATCACGAAAGCCGGCGTCCACGTTGCCGTAGCGCTCCACCGGCTCCTGCGTGAACTCGACGCCGCGCTCGCGCCATTGCGCATAGGTGCCGCGGCAGTCGTCCACCGACAACACCAGCGGCGGCATCGCACCCTTGGCCACCGCCGCGCGCAGGGCGTGCGCGGTGGCTTCGTCCACCACCGGCGGGCCGGGCCTGAACAGACCGAGCTGGAACGAGGGCTGCTCCGGATGCTGCACCGTGAGCCAGCGGTAGTCGCCGTTGCGCACGTCGGTGTGCACCTTGAAGCCCAGCTTGCCGGCATAGAACTCGAGCGCCTCGTCCTGGTCGCGCACGTACAGGCCGACCACTTGAACACCTTGGCTCATCGCACCTCCTTGTGTGAGGGCCGTTTTATAGCGGCCGCCTCGCGGCGGCGCTTCTCCAAAACTGCGGTCGTGAGCCCGGGCCGGTGCGCCGCGCTGAGAAAGCACGCGGGCACGCGGTCCAGCGCGTTGGCCGCCGCGCGGGCGCGGGCGCGCACGGTTCCCGGGTTGTCGCCGGTGATGTCGCGAAAGGTGCGGCCAAAGCTGCCCAGGCTTTCCCAGCCGGTGTGAAACGCGATCTCGGTGATGGGCAGGTCGGTGTCGCGCAGCAGCGCCACCGCACGCTCGATGCGGCGCGTGAGCAGGTAGCGGTGGGGCGGCAGGCCGAAGGCCTGCTTGAACGAGCGCGCGAAATGCGCCTCGGAAACGCCGCTCACGCGCGCCAGCCGCCGCACCGGCCAGGCCTCGTGCGAGGCGGCGTCGATGCGGTCCCTGGCGCGCAGCAGGCGGCGCAGCAGCTCGGGGTCTTGGCGGGCGGGGTCGGTGTTCATGCGATCGGGCGTGCTCGCCGCGAGCCTACCCGACCCCGCCCCTGGCGCAAGCGCGCGGCGCTAAACGCCCGACCGCCCGCCACCGGGCCTGCCAATGCCCGAGTCGGGGGCGTCTCGCCGGTCGCTGCGCAGGTCATCGGCATCCGACGCCCGGCGCTGCCCGGCGACACCCTGCGAGCGGCCTGTCGGGTCGGTGCCGACCGGGCCGGGCTTGCGATCGCCCTGCTGCTGCCCGCCCGGCGGGGTGCTGGGGCGGTCGCCCTGCTGGGCGCTGCTCTTGCTGCCCGGTTGTTGCTGCTCTTGTTGCGATGGGCCTTGATTGCGCGGCTGCTTCATGTCGGTTTCCTTCACGCGAAGGGCGGGCGATGTGCCCGCCGTCACCGATGGTGGGCAATCGAGGAGCCCGGTCGCGGGCGGCCCGGCCGACCACTGGCCCGGCCCTCACCCGCGTCCACCTGTTTCGCATGCGGCCGTTCTACGAGGCGAACCGCAGAGAGGAAATCGTCTCACTGCTGGTGAGACAAGCCGGATGTGTGCCAGGCTCGTCTCGAGATAAGCTTCCGCCATGACCCGCGTTGCCGTTCAACCTGCGTTGTTCATCTGGGCGCGTCGGCGCGCCCGGCTGGATGAGGCTGCGCTGGCCGTGCGTTTTCCCCAGCTCCCGCAATGGGAGGCTGGCACAGTCCAGCCTACGCTGCGGCAACTGGAGCAGTATGCACAGGCAACGCATGCGCCGATAGGCTACTTCTTCCTTCCGGCGCCGCCCGAGGAGTCAGTGCCGATTCCGGACTTCAGGACCATCCGTGCCGGCCTGCCGAGGCTGAGCGCCGACCTGCTGGACGTGGTCTATACCTGCCAGAGCCGCCAAGCCTGGTATCGCGACGAGGCACTGGTCAACGGCGAGTCCCCCCTGCCTTTCGTGGGTAGCCTGACGCTCGCCACGCCGCCGGTGGAAGCCGCCGAGCGCCTGCGGCAGCAGCTTCGCTTCAGTGTGCAGGCGCGGCGGGAGTGCCCGACCTGGGCCGAAGCGCTGCGCCTGTTCATCTCGCAGGCCGAGCGGTCTGGCGTGATGGTCATGGTCAGTGGCGTGGTGATGAACAACAACAGCCGGCAGCTCGACCCACAGGAGTTTCGCGGGTTCGCGCTGGCCGACCCGCTGGCGCCGCTGGTGTTCATCAACGCGGCGGACAGCAGAGCTGCGCAGATGTTCACGTTGGCACACGAACTGGCGCACCTTTGGCTCGGCCAGTCGGCACTGTCGGACGTGCAGGCTGCCGAAGCGCCTGTGCACGCTGTCGAGACCTGGTGCAACAGGGTGGCTGCCGAGCTGCTGGTGCCACAGGCCGACTTCCGCGCCGCCCTGCAGCCAGATGAGCCGTTGGACGCCGCGCTGCAGCGTCTGGCACGGCACTTCAAGGTGAGCACGCTGGTGCTGCTGCGACGCATGCTGGACGTCGGCTCGCTCGACCGTGCCGCCTTCTGGCGCGCATACCGTGACGAGGAGGCGCGCCTGCAGACCCTGGCGGCGCGAACTGCCGGCGGCGGCGATTTCTACCGTACGACAGTGGCCCGCGTGAGCCGGCGTTTTGCACAGACGCTCGTGGCGAGCACGCTGGAAGGGCGCACGCTGTACCGGGATGCGTTCCGCATGCTCGGTATCAGCAAACCCGGCACATTCAACGAGTTGGGCCGCACACTCGGCTTCCCGACCTGATGGCTTACCTGCTGGATGCCAACGTCTTCATCCAGGCCAAGAACCTGCAGTACGGCTTCGACTTCTGCCCGGCGTTCTGGGACTGGCTCGTCCGAGCGCACGGGGCTGGCAAGGTTCGCAGTGTTCGGCAAGTGGGCGACGAGTTGGAAGCCGGCGCCGATGAGTTGGCAACCTGGGCGGAGACCCAGGGCGACGCCTTCTTTCTTTGTGCCAACGGATGCAGCGGTTCTCGCAGCAGCGCCGAGGGTCAGCACTTGGGTTCTCCAACAAGGCTTCGAGCCCGCAGCGGTGAACACCTTTTTGCAGGTGGCGGACTTCTGGCTGGTATCAGCAGCGCTCGCCAGCCATCATGTCGTGGTCACGCACGAAGTGGCGTCGCCGACAATGCGACGCATCAAGATTCCGGACGTTTGCGTCGGGCTGGGCGTGGAGTTCGTATCGCCGTACCAGATGCTGCGCAGAGAACAGGCTCGTTTCGTTCTTGCGGTTTGATTGAGCGCTGCAGGCTTGCCCACTGAATTGGCGTCAGCGCTGTCCGCCAAGTTTCCAGCTCGCGGCCGGCTGCGTCACTGAGCGAACAACGGCGAGAACGAAAACACCCACGGCGTGGCCGTGTCCACGCCAACGCGCACGGCGCGAATCTCCGGCGCCCCGTACACCTGCAGGCGGGTCACGTTCGTCCCCTTGGGCTTTCGGTCTTCGCCCTCGCTGACCAAGAAGGGCCGGTCGATCATGAATTCATGATCGTCGCCATGGATCAGCAGCACCGGCCGGCCGAAGGCGGCGGCAAGGTCCTGGACGGCCATCGCGACCAGGCCAAAGGGCCCCGCCCGGCCACCGACCACGCCGCGACCCGTTGTGTGCCCTCGTGCCGGGCCCTTGTCGAAGAACGACGCGTGCATGGCCAGCACCACGGCCTTTGCATCGGTCTTGGTGGCCTCCGAAAAGGCCTCCTGGATCCAGGCGATGTTGGCCTGGTTGCGGCGCACGGCCTCGGCCGCCGCGTCTTCGCTGGCAATCGACAGGCCGTTCATCGAGCCCACCACGTGCACCGTGGCGAAGACCACGCCGCCCCGGGCCCAGCGCGCGTTCTCGACCATCTGCCGGTGGGTGGTGGATACCGCCGCCTGGCGCACCAGGGGTATCGTGTTCTTGCCCAGGCTGCGCGGCGCGTCGAAGTACATCTGGCGGATGCGATCCAGGCTCGCCAGTGCCCAATTTCCGGGGCGGGCGGCGCGGCTGCGCAGCTGGCGGAATTCGGCCATGAGCTGCTCGTCGCCAGGCGCGGCCTTGCCTTGGCTGATGCGTTCGTATGCGGCCAGCACCTTCGGGTCCACACAATCGGTCCACTCGTTGTCGCCTGGCGTGTAGATCACCGGCTGTTCGTAGCGTGCGAACCAGCCGAGGATCTGGCGGTGATCGTCCTCCAGGCAGGTCGACGCGCCCCAGACGTCGCCCACATGGATCGTGAACGCAGGCCGTAGCTGGTTGATGCGGTCGATCAGCGCGGCATAAACCGGATAGTCGGTCTTGCCGTTGTACGCCGTGTCGCCGAGCGCCACGAAGTCGAACGGCTCGGCATGGGCCATGCCCACCGCGGCCCAGCACAACACCAGGGCGCACCACCGGCGCCGAATGACGGCCAACACCTTCTTCACTTGCTCTCCCATGTGATCGTCTGCGCACCCCATCTGGGGTGCATCGCCTGCGCCGACCGGCGCGGATGCTATCCGACCGCCCAAGGGCGCGCAGACGACCCGCCTCAGCGGCAGGCCGGGCTTTGGCCGACCTGCCGCAGGTAAGCGATCAGGTCGGCGCGCTCCTGCCGGTCGGCGATGCCGTCATAGGTCATCGTCGTGCCGGGTATCGCCTTCGTCGGCGCGGCGAGGAAGCGGTCGAGTGCCTTCTCGTCCCAGACGACCGCCGACTTCTTCATGGCCGCGGAGTAGTCAAACCCGGGCAGGCTGCCGGCACGGCGGCCGAGCAGGCCGCAGTGGCGCGGCCCGACGCGGTCGGAGGCGAGCGCGTGGCAGGCCAGGCAGCGTGCGTAGACCGCCTCGCCGCGCCTCGCGTCCGGCGCGGCCGCCGAAGCGGCCGCGCCGTGCGCCACCACGCCGGCCACCGCGGCGGTCAGCAGCGCGCGGCGGTTCATGACACGAAGGCCGACGGCACCGGCGTCTGGCCCAGGGCCTGGCGCAGCACGGCCCAGTGCATCGCCTCGTCGCCGAGGATGCTGGCGGCCGCCTTGGCCAGGTCGCGGTTGCCGAACAGCGGCACCGCGCCCAGGTAGGCGCTCACCGCGCCCTGCTCCAGGCTGGCGGCGAACTTCAGCACGTCGGCCTGCGACTTCAGCTGCTCGACCGGAAAGTCGTAGCGGGCCTTGGCCTGCACGGGCTGGCCGCCGAGCCTGGCCACGGTTTTCGCCAGCAGTTCGGCGTGTTCCTTGTGGTGCCCCTGGAACGACAGCGCCAGCTCCAGTACGCCGGCCTGCAGCAGCTTGCTCTCGGCGCCCAGCTGGTAGGCGGCAATGGCCTCCAGCTCGGCGCCGAGCGCGGTGTTGAGGATCTGCACGTCCTGCGCGCCCGCGCTGGCGGACTTGGCGGCAAGCGCCTCGTTGCCGGCCAGCAGCGCCACGGCCGCAGCGGAGAGCGCGCCGCCGGTGCGGCCGAGGAACAGGCGCCGGGCGGCAAGCGGTGAAGACATCTGGAGGAAGGACACGGTGGGCTCCTGAAGAAGTGATGGAGCCCATTCGATGGCAGCCGCCTCAGGGGCGTTCCGGCTCGCGCGTTGCAGCGCCGCCTGGTGCGGGCGCGCTGCAGCCGAGCCGGCCCAGCCGCGCCATCACCGCGGCGACGATGCGATCGCAGCGTGCACCGTCGAAGCTGAAGGCGTCGGCCATCGCGCGGTCCACGCCCTGCGCAAGGCCTTCGCGCAGCAGGCCGCGCGCACGGAAGAAGCGGGTGCGCACGGTGGCCTCGGGCAGGCCCAGCGCGGCCGCCACCTCCTCGACGCTCATTTCCTCGACCGCCCGCAGCACGAACACCGTGCGGAACGCCTCGGGCAGCGCGTCGATGCAGGCCTCCATCAGCGCGCGCAGCTCCGAGCGCATCGCGGCCCGGTCCGGCCGGTCGTCGGGGTTGCCTTCCATCGTGTCCTCCATCGAGACCCCGGCGAGACCGACCGTGGCATCGAAGGCCACGACCTGGGCGCCGCGGCGGCGCAGCCGGCCCAGCGCCTCGTTGATGACGATGCGCACCAGCCAGGTCGACAGGCGCGCCTCCGACCTGAAGCTGCCCAGCGCGAGCCAGGCGCGCAGGTAGGCCTCCTGCAAGGCGTCTTCGGCCTCGGCGTCGCTCTTCAGGATGCTGCGGGCGGTGCGGAACAGCAGCCGGTTGTGCCGCCGCATGATGTGTTCGAAGGCGGCGCTGTCGCCGCCGGCGGCGCGCGCGGCCAGCGCCGCATCGCCCAGGGTGTCGGGGTCGGGGAGGGGGCTGGCGGCGGCCAGGGTCGGTGCATGCATGCGGAGCTCCGGTGAACAAGCCCTAGATGCCATTGGATGCGGGCCGCTGCGGTTTCATTCCCGCGCCGGGCAACTCGACGATGAAGTCCGGATCGAAAGCCGGGTTCTCGTTGACGCCTGCGCGCGCATAGCCGCGCGGGTTGCAGACGACGCGGGTGCCGTTGACGTGATGGTCGAAGCTGTCGTGGGTGTGCCCGTGGACCCACAGCGACACGCGGTCTGCCCGCAGCAGGTGGGTGGCGTCGGACACGAAGCAGGCGTTCAGCAGCGAGTCGGCGAAGCGCGGATGGATGCTGTGGCGCGACGGCGCGTGGTGCGTGATCACCACCGTGGGCCCTTCGTGCGCGGTGGCGAGCCGGCCTTGCAGCCAGCGCGCATGGCGCCTGAACAGCCCGGCCGAGTCGTCCGGCGTGAAGGCCTCGGCCGAGGACTCGCGGGCGCGGATGCGGCTGAAGTCGCGCAGCAGGCGCCTGGCTTCCTCCTTGGCGGCCAGGCGCTGCTGCGGGTCTTCGAACAGTTCGAAGTCGGTCCACAAGGTGGTGCCGAGGAACCGCACGCCCTGCAGGACCAGTTCGCGCTGGTCCAGCAGGTGCACCTGCGTGCCGTCGCACAGGCAGCGCAGCTCCTCGAGCGTGCCGTCGATGCTGCCGCCGTAGAACTCGTGGTTGCCCGGCACATAGAGAACCGGCTTGTCGAGCTTCAGCGCCCAGGCCACGGCTTCGCGCGGGCGCGAAATGTCGCCGGCCAGCACCACCACGTCGGCGTCGTTGACCGGCTTGTCCATCGTGCCGAACCCCAGGTGAAGGTCGGAGAGGATGTTCAGTTTCATCGCGCACCCGCCTTCGCCGCCCCGGCGGGCCTGCGCAGGCTCCCGGGCCATGCCACGGTGCGCGGCGGCGCCGGCGCCGGCTCGACGATGTCGGCCAGCGTCATGCTGTCGAGCTCGTCGAAGTAGGCGCGCAGCGCGGCGCTGAACAGGCCCTTCAGGCGGCACGAGGGCGTGAGCGTGCACCGGCTCGTGCGCGGGTCGAAGCATTCGACCAGCCGGAAGTCGGTCTCGGCGGCGCGCACCACGTCGCCGATGCGGATCTTGCGGGGGTCTTGCAGCAGGCGCAGCCCGCCGCCGCGCCCGCGCGTCGTCTCCAGCACGCCCTGGCGGCCGAGGTCGGTGACGATCTTCATCAGGTGGTTCCTCGACACCTGGTGGTGTGCGGCCAGTTCGCTGATGGTCACCAGGCGCTGCGGATGCGCGGCGCAGTACATCAGCACGCGCAAGGTGTAGTCGGTGTACTCGGCCAGACGCATGCATGTCCCCAGAAAGATGCATTGAATATACGAGTTTTGATCCGGATCATATAAGATGCATTGCAGATACTTCTTATACGGGTCTCGAGCTGACCGCCATGAACACCGTTGCCATCCTGTTGTCGGCCTTCGTGCTGTCCTTCGTCGCCCTGCTGGTGCTCATCTGGTCGCAGCGCACGGGCCTGTTCGACCGCCGCAGCGCGGGCGCCGAGGTGATCTTCGCCCGCGGCGAGATCGGCCTGGTCGAGGAACCCGCTGCCGCGCCGCCGGCACAAGGGGGTCTGCAGGACGCGGTGGACGCGGCCGGCGGCGGCCGGGCCGCGCCGGCCGATGCCGGCGAGCTGGCCGAGCGCGCACGCGCCGATGCGTCCACCGCGCCGCTGGTGTTCTTCTTCTTCTGCTGCGCCGTCGCCTGGCTGCTGGTGGCCTCGGCGGCCGGGCTGGTCGCGTCGGTCAAGCTGCACGAGCCCGACTGGCTGGTGCAGCAGGCATGGCTGACCTTCGGCCGCATCCGCACCCTCCACCTCAATGCGGTGGCCTACGGCTGGGCGCCGATGGCGGGCCTGGGCATCGCGATGTTCGTGATCCCGCGGCTGCTGAAGACGCCGCTGCTGGGCGCGCGCTTCGCCTTCGTCGGCGCGGTGCTCTGGAATGCGGCGCTGGTCGCCGGGCTGGGCAGCATCGCCGCGGGCCTCAACGACGGCCTGGAGTGGCTCGAGATCCCGTGGCAGATCGGCATCCTGTTCGCCGCCGGCGGCGCGCTGATCGGTCTGCCGCTGGTGTTCACGCTGGTGAACCGGCGCGTCGGGCACCTGTACGTGTCGGTCTGGTACATGGCCTGCGCGCTGTTCTGGCTGCCGGTGCTGTTCGTCGTCGCCAAGCTGCCGGGGCTGCACCAGGGCGTGCAGCAGGCAGCAATGAACTGGTGGTTCGGTCACAACGTGCTGGGGCTGTTCTACACGCCGCTGGCGCTGGCCTCGGTGTACTACTTCCTGCCCAAGGTGATCGGCCGGCCGATCCAGTCGTACAACCTGTCGCTGCTCGGCTTCTGGGGCCTGGCCTTCTTCTACGGCCAGGTCGGCGGCCACCACCTGATCGGCGGGCCGGTGCCCGAGTGGATGATCACGCTGTCCATCGTGCAGAGCATGATGATGATCATCCCGGTCGCCGCGTTCACGGTGAACCAGTACCAGACGCTGCAGGGCCGGCTGTCCGCGCTGCGCTGGTCGCCCACGCTGCGCTTCATCGGCGTGGGCGGGCTGATGTACACGGCCAGTTCGGTGCAGGGCTCGTTCGAGGCGCTGCGCAGCATCAACGCCGTCACGCACTTCACGCACTACACGGTGGCGCACGCCCACCTGGGGCTTTACGGCTTCGTCAGCTTCGTGTTCTTCGGCGCGATGTATTTCGTGATGCCGCGCATCACCGCGCGCGAGTGGCCCTGGCCACGGCTGATCGCGGCGCACTTCTGGTTCGTGGCCGGCGGCTTCGCGCTGTACTTCGTGAGCCTGACCGCGGGGGGCTGGCTGCAGGGCCTGGCGATGCTCGACGCGGCGCGGCCCTTCATGGACTCGGTGGCCGTGACGCTGCCCTACCTGAAGGGGCGCAGCCTCGGCGGCGCGCTGATGGTGCTGGGGCACCTGGTGTTCGCGGCGCACTTCACGGCGCTGGCCCTGGGCCTGGGGCCGCGGCGCGACCGGCCGGCGCTGTTGCGCCAGCTGCTGCGCAAGGAGGCGGCGGCATGAACAACGAGATCAAGCTCGTCTCGGGCGCGATGCTGATGCTGGCGCTGTCGACCAGCGCGCTGGTGGTGCTGCCCTACCTGCAGGTGCGCGACACGCCGCCGCTGCCCGGCCTCAGGCCCTACACCAGCGCCGAGCAGCGCGGGCGCGAGGTGTACATCGCCAATGGCTGCGTCTACTGCCACTCGCAGCAGCCGCGCGCCAAGGCCTTCGCGCCCGACTTCTCGCGCGGCTGGGGACGCGCCACGGTCGCCGGCGACTATGCGTACGACCAGCCGCACCTGCTGGGCACCATGCGCACCGGCCCCGACCTGATGAACATCGGCGTGCGCCAGCCCAGCGAGCAATGGCAGCTGGGCCACCTGTACCAGCCGCGCGCCTACGTGCCGGGCAGCATCATGCCGAGCTACCCCTTCCTGTTCGAGACCAAGGCCAAGGCCGACCAGGGCGACGTGGTCGTGACCCTGCCGCCGGGCCAGGCGCCGGCCGGCCGGGTGGTGGTGGCGCGCCCGCAAGCCGTGGACCTCGTGACGTACCTGCGGTCGCTCGACCGCAGCTATCCCGCCGTCGCCGCACCTGCCTTGAAGCCATGACCCTGCCCATCCATCCGCAGCAGCAACGCGAGAATCCGGAGCCTCACGAAAGCGCGAACCCGATGCCCTGGGGGGTCATCGTGCTGACCGCGCTGCTGCTCGGGTTCGGCGCGGCCTACATCGCCCGCTCGTCCCTCGGCAACGCGCCCGCGCTCGGCGACGGCCGCTCCGCCGCCGAGCTGCAGGGGGCGGCGCCCGCGGCCGCCGGCGCTGCGGCGGACGGAGCGGCGGTGTACGCCGCGCGCTGCGCGGCCTGCCACCAGGCCGGCGGCAGCGGGCTGCCCGGCGTGTTCCCGCCGCTGGCCGGCAGCGAGTGGGTGCTGGGCAAGCCGAGCACGCTGGTCGCGCTGGTGCTGCACGGCGCCAGCGGCCCCCTGACCGTCAGGGGCCGCACCTATGACGGCGCGATGCCCGGCTTCGGCGCGCAGCTGCCCGATGCCGAACTTGCCGCGGTGCTCACCCACCTGCGCAGCCAATGGGGCCACAGCGCGGAGCCGGTGACGGCCGACATGGTGGCGGAGGTGCGCCAGGCCACGGCGGGCCGCAGCGGGCCGTTCAAGGGCGACGCCGAGCTGCTGCCGCTGAAGTGAACGCGCGACGCGCCACCGCTGCGCTGTGCCTGGGGCTGCTGCTCGCGCTGGCGGCGGGCCTGCACCGCTGGACCCACGGCTTCGAGGTCTGGACCTTCGACGCGCGGCGCCAGCAGCAGCTGCAGGCCGGGGAGCTGCGCGCCGCGGTGGTGGCCCTGCGCGGCCCTGACGGCCGTGAGCCCCGCATGTGGGGCGCGGGCGGGGCCGCGCCCGCGGCCTACCTGGTCGATTTCATCTACACCCGCTGCCCCGGCGTGTGCCGCGCGCTGGGCAGCGAGTACCAGCAGATGCAGCGCGCGCTGGCCGCCCGGCCGGATGCGGCGCTGCCCGGGGCCGTGCACCTGGTCTCGATCTCGTTCGACCTGGAACACGACGATCCGGCGCAGCTTGCGCGCCATGCCGCGCAGATGGGCGCGGACCCGCGCTACTGGTCGCTCGCGGTGCCCGCGACGCACGACGGCGCCGGCGCATTGCTGCGCTCGCTCGGGGTCGTCGTGGTCCCGGACGGGGCCGGCGGCTTCGTGCACAACGGCGCGATCCACCTGCTCGACGGGCACGGGCGGCTGCGCGGCCTGTACGCCTTCGACCAGTGGCCGCAGGCGCTGGAGGCGGCGCAGCGCCTGGCGGCAGCGCGGCGCGAGGCTGCGCGGTGAAGCCGCGTCTGCCGCCCCTGCGCGCGGCCTGGCTGCTCGTGCTGGCGCTGTTGGCGCTGCTGCCGCTGGCGCTGCTGTGGCCGGCGCTGCGCCACGGCATCGAAAGCCGCATGTCTCTGCACATGCTGGGCGAGTTCCCGCTGCTGTTCGCCGCCGGCTGGTCGGCCGGCCGGCTGTGCCTGCGCCGCGTACAGTCGCGCCGCTGGCTGCGCCGCCAGCGCCGGCTCGACTGGCACGGCTGGACCAGCGCCACGCTGGCCAGCGGCGTCGCGCTGGTGTGGATGCTGCCGTCGGCGCTGGACGCCGCACTGCTGGTGCCCGGCGTGGCCGCGGCCAAGCTCGCCAGCTGGTGGCTGGCGGGCTGGCTGCTGGCCGACGGCTGGCGCCGCCTCGATGCCGAAGTGGCGCTGTTCTTCGTCGGCAACCTGGCCTGGATGCTGGCCACCGCGGGCCTGCTGTTCGTCGATGCGCCCGAGCGGCTGTGCGTGAACTACCTGCAGGACGACCAGCGCCGGGCCGGCATCGGCCTGGTGCTGTGGGCGCTGGCGCTGGGGGCCTTTGCGGTCCGGGCGGCGCTCGGCGTCGCGAGGGCTCACAGGCCGAGCGTCAGCAGCGCGGCTTCGGACATCATCGAGCGGTCCCAGGGCGGGTCGAACACCATGTTCACCGTCGCCTCGCCCACCTGCGGCAGCGCGAGCACCTTGTTGCAGACGTCGTCGGCGATGGCCTCGCCCATGCCGCAGCCCGGCGCGGTCAGGGTCATCTCGATCAGCACGCGGAACTGCCCGTCTTCCAGCGGCGACACGTCGCACGCGTAGACCAGGCCCAACTCTACGATGTCGACCGGTATCTCCGGGTCGTAGCAGGTCTTCAGCGCCTGCCACACCAGCCCGCGCAAGCCCTCGGGCCCTGTGACGGCCGGTGTCGTGGGCGCCTCGGGAGGCGGCTTGCCGATGGCGTCGGCATCGGCGCCGCGCAGGCGCACCAGCTGCCCCTCGACCCACAGCGTGAACGAGCCGCCCAGCGCCTGCGTGATCAGCGCCGGCGTGCCGGCCGGCAGCTCGGCGCTGCGGCCGTCGGGGATGCACTCGACCCGCACCGCGCGCAGGGTCACCACCGGTTCGCGCTGCGACCTCATGGCGCCTCGTCCAGCGCATGCATCAGCGCATGCCAGCCCAGCAGCGCGCACTTGATGCGGCCCGGATAGCGGCGCACGCCGGCCAGGCTGACCAGCTTGCCCAGCTGCGCCGCCTCGGGCTCGAGCTCGCCGGTGAGCACCGCGCGAAAGCGCCGCTGCAGCTGCTGCGCGACCGCCACGTCGGCGCCGCGCACGGCCTCGGCCATCATCGAGGCCGACGCGATGCAGATCGCGCAGCCCTGTCCGCTGAAGCGGATGTCGCGCACCTGGCCCTGCGCCACCTGCAGCGCCACCTGCAGGTCGTCGCCGCAGCTCGGATTGTGGCCGCGCGCCTGGTGCGTGGGGGCCGGCAGCGTGCCGAAATGGCGCGGCGAGCGCTTGTGGTCCATCACCACGTCCTGGTACAGCTCGAGCTCGGCGGCGCTGGTGGGGTTCATCGCAACACCTCCAGCGCATGCGCCACGCCGGCGAGCAGGCGCTCGACCTCGGCATGCGTGTTGTACAGCGCGAACGAGGCGCGCGTGGTGGGCCCCAGGCCCAGGTGGTCGAGCAGCGGTTGCGCGCAGTGGTGGCCGGTGCGCACGGCAATGCCGCGTTCGTCGAGCAGCGTGCCGATGTCGTGCGGATGCACGCCCTCGGCGACGAAGGACACGATGGCCGACGCGGCCGTGCCGGCCGACAGCACCGTCACGCCGGGCAGTGCCGCCAGGCCCGCGGCGGCGTGCGCGCGCAGCGCGCCCACGTGGGCGTCGATGCGCGCGCGCCCGGCGTGGTCGATGAAGGCCGCGGCCGCCGCCAGGCCCACCGCGCCGGCCACGTGGGGCGTGCCGCCTTCCAGCCGCATCGGCAGCTCGGCGAAGCGGGCCTCGGTGGCGCTCACGCCCGCCACCATGTCGCCGCCGTAGCGCAGCGGCTCCAGCCGCTCCAGCGCGGCGCGCCGGCCGACGAGGGCGCCGGTGCCCATCGGGCCGTGCATCTTGTGGCCCGAGAAGGCCATGAAGTCGCAGGCCAGCGCCGACAGCTCGGGCACCGCGTGGGCCACCGATTGCGCGGCGTCCAGCACGGTGAGCGCGCCGGCCTCGGCGGCCAGCGCCAGCAGGGCCTCGTAAGGGGGCCGCTCGCCGGTGGCGTTGGCGCAGGCGGTGACGGCGAACACCCGCGTGCGCGGCGTCAGCAGCCGCGCCAGGTCTTGCGGGTGGAGCCGGCCCTGTGCGTCGGGCCACAGCGTGCGCAGCCGCGCCCCGCAGCGCCGCGCCGCCTGCTGCCAGGGCACCAGGTTGGCATGGTGTTCGAGGCCGCTGACGACGATCTCGTCGCCGGGGCCGATGAACGCGGGCGCGGCCCCGCCGGCCGACAGACCGTGGGCCACGAGGTTGAGCGCCTCGGTGGCGCCCGAGGTGAACACCAGCTCGTGCGCCGCCCCCGCGCCGACGAAGCGCTTGAGCGTGGCGCGGGCCTGCTCGAAGGCGTCGGTGGCGCGCTGGCTCAGCGTGTGCACGCCGCGGTGGATGTTGGCGCGGTCGTGCTGCTCGAACCGGCGCATGGCCTCGTGCACCGGCAGCGGCGCCTGCGTGGTGGCCGCGTTGTCCAGGTAGGCCAGCGGCGCGCCGTTGACCGGTTGCGCCAGCACGGGAAACAGCGCGCGCAGGCTGTCCAGGCCCGCGCGATCGGCCATGTGCACCTCACCCATGGCGGCCGTCCTGCGCTGCGGCCGGGTCGTCCGCCGCCAGGTGGCGCGCCAGCGCATCGCGCAGCAGCGCGGGCAGCTCCAGCGCGTCGATCAGCCCCTCGTCGCTGAAACAGCGCTGCAGCGAGGCGCCGGCCAGGCCCTCGACGATCAGCCCGCGTGCGCTGCGCTCGTCGAGCCCGCGCTGGCGGGCATAGAACAGCGCGTCCTCGGGCAGCGCGCCCCAGGTGGCGCCGTGCGCGGCCTGCACCTGGTCGTGGTGGATCTCCAGGTGCGGGCGCAGCACCAGCCGCGGCTGGCCGCCGGTGGGGATGCCGGTCAGCCTTTGCCGCACTTGCGCCTGCGCGGCGTGTGGCGCGATGCGCGTGTGCGCGTTGAGCACCGCGCGCGCCGCGCCGCTGGCCAGCGCGAGGCCTTCGAAGGCGCTCGTGGTGCGCGCCGCGGCGTGCGCGATGCGCACCTGTTGATCGAGCACCGAGTCGGCCGCCAGCAGCAGCGCGGCGCTGCGGGCCTCGGCCTGTTCGGCCGGCATCTCGATCGCATGGTGCTGCAGGTGGTAGGCGGCGCCCGAGGCGAGCAGGGCCTGCTCGTAGCGCGCGCCCCGGGCCAGCACGGTGTGCTGGTGGTGGGCGATGCGGTCCGTGCAGCCCGGCGTGGCGACCCGCAGATGCCGCAGCGTCGCGCCCTCGCCGAGGCGCAGGTGCACCTGCAGGTTCTGCACGATGGCCTGCTGGCAGGCCAGCGGCTGGCGGTCGTGGGTCTCGACCAGCACGCACTGCACGCCGGCGAGCACCTCGAGCACCAGCAGCGGCGCCTCGACGGTGCTGCGCGGCTGGTGGCGCAGTTGCAGCCACACGGTGTCGGACGCGCCGCGCTCGGCGCCGGGGGTGCCGCCGATGCGCAGGCGCAGCCCCTGGCGGCACAGCGCGCGGTGGGCCCAGGCGAAAGGCGCGGCGTCGCCGGCCTCGTCGGCCTCGCCGGCGCCAGAGGGCGGGGGCAGCCCGGCGAACAGCTCGGCGCGTTGCTCGGGGTCGGCCGCGTCGAGCCAGCGGGCATCGACCCGGCCCTGCGGGCTGTGGCCGATGGGGTGCAGCGTCCAGCCCGCGCCGGCGAGCGGATGCGCTTCGCAACCCGGTGCGTGTTGCGCCCCGGCCGCGCCGCCCAGCCACACCTCGGCGGCCGGCGGCGGCAGGTGGCGAAAGGCTTCGGCGTGGCGCGGGATCCAGCCTTGCGTGGCGAGCCGGTGGGCGGCGGCCAGGGCGTCGGCGCGGGCGCTGTCCATCGCCTCAGCCCTGCAGCGCCGGCGCGGCCTGCGCGAAGCCGGTGCGCGCGATGCGCGCGGCCAGCGGCAGGCCGCCGGTTTCGGCGATGCAGCCCTGGTCCAGCCGCAGCACCGCATCGGGCGCCAGCGCCTCGATCAGGTGCAGGTAGTGCGACACCACGATGAATGCGGTGCCCTGCGCGCGCAGGTCCGCCACCAGCTCGACGACGGCGCGCACGCCGTCCACGTCCATGCCGGAGTCCACCTCGTCCAGCACCGCCAGGCGCGGGCGCAGCAGCGCCAGCTGCAGCAGCTCGTTGCGCTTGCGTTCGCCGCCGGAGAAGCCGTCATTGACCGGCCGGGCGAGCATCGCCTCGGGCAGGCCCAGGCGCTGCGCGGCGGCGCGCGCCGCACCCAGGAAGTCGAAGCCGTCGAGCGGGGCTTCGCCGCGCGCTTCGCGGCCGGCGTTCAGCGCCGTGCGGATGAACAGGTTGTTCTTCACGCCGGGGATCTCGGGCGGCGCCTGGAACGACACGAACAGCCCCGCGCGCGCACGCGCCTCGGGGCTGAGCGCCAGCAGGTCCTGGCCGGCGAAGCGCGCCGACCCGCCGGCCACGCGGTAGCGCGGGTGGCCGGCCAGCGTGAGGCCCAGCGTGCTCTTGCCGCTGCCGTTGGCGCCCATCAGCACCAGCAGCGCGCCGGCCGGCACGGCCAGCGACACCGACTTCAGCACATGGCGCTCGCCCACGTCGACACGCAGGTCGCGCAGCTGCAGCAGCGGTTCGGAAGGGGTCATCGGGGTGGATCCTTGGTCGGTGGGAACGGGCGGTCCGCTCAGCCCACGGCGCCTTCGAGCGACACCGCGAGCAGGGCCTTGGCTTCGAGCGAGAACTCCATCGGCAGCTCGTCGAGCACGGCCTGGCAGAAGCCGCCGACGATCAGCGCCGTGGCGTCCTGCGGGGCGATGCCGCGCTGCTGGCAATAGAACAGGCGCTCCTCGGAGATGCGCGTGGTGGTGGCCTCGTGCTCGACGACGGCGTCGTCGCGCGCCACGTCGACATACGGGTAGGTGTGCGCGCCGCAATGCGGGCCGATCAGCAGCGAGTCGCACTGCGTGTGGTTGCGCGCGCCGGCGGCCGTGGAGGCCATGCGCACCAGCCCGCGGTAGCTGTTGTGGGCGCGGCCGGCGCTGATGCCCTTGGAGACGATGCGGCTGCGGGTGTTGCGCCCCAGGTGGACCATCTTGGTGCCGGTGTCGGCCTGCTGGAAGTGGTTGGCCACCGCGATGGAGTGGAACTCGCCGCTGGAGTCGTCGCCGCGCAGCACCACGCTGGGGTACTTCCAGGTGATGGCCGAACCGGTCTCGATCTGCGTCCAGGCGATGTGGGCGCGTGCGCCAGCGCACAGGCCGCGCTTGGTGACGAAGTTGTAGATGCCACCGCGCCCCTGCGCGTCGCCGGGGTACCAGTTTTGCACCGTGGAGTACTTGATGCGCGCGTCTTCGTGGGCCACGAGCTCCACCACCGCCGCATGCAGCTGGTGTTCGTCGCGCTGCGGCGCGGTGCAGCCTTCGAGGTAGCTCACCTCGCTGCCGGCCTCGGCGATGATCAGCGTGCGCTCGAACTGCCCGGTGTTGCGCGCGTTGATGCGGAAGTACGACGACAGCTCCATCGGGCAGCGCACGCCCGCCGGGATGTAGACGAACGAGCCGTCGGAGAACACCGCCGAGTTCAGCGCGGCGTAGAAGTTGTCGCCCGGCGGCACCACCGTGCCGAGGTAGCGCTCGATCAGCTCGGGGTGGTGCTGTACCGCGTGCGAGAACGAACAGAAGATCACGCCCGCTTCGGCGAGCTTTTCGCGGAACGTGGTGCCCACCGACACCGAGTCGAACACCGCATCCACCGCCACGCCGGCCAGCCGCGCCCGCTCATGCAGCGGCACGCCCAGCTTCTCGTAGGTTTCGAGCAGCTTGGGGTCCACGTCGGCCAGGCTTTGCGGCGCGTCGGGCCGCGACTGCAGCGACTTGGGCGCCGAGTAGTAGCTCAGCGCCTGAAAGTCGATCGGCGCAATGCGCAGGTGGGCCCAGTCGGGAGGCGACATCGCCGACCAGCGCTCGAACGCGGCCAGGCGCCAGCGCAGCAGGAACTCGGGCTCGCGCTTGCGCCGCGAGATCTCGCGCACCGTGTCGCGGTCCAGCCCCGGCGGCAAGGACTCGCTTTCGATGTCGGTGACGAAGCCATGGCGGTAGGGGCGCTGCAGCGTGCGCGCCAGGGCGTCGGCCTGCTCAACGGGTGCCATGGCGCAGGGCCCTTTCGTGATCGTGCAAGCGCGTCAGCCGCGATGCAGTCAGGACCCGCTGCGGCTTGCAGGGCTTGGGGCTGTGGGCGGCGCGGTTCATCATCGACCTTTAATAGATGCATAGCGTATGCCTCTTTAAACGCCGCCACAAGCTTCGGACCCCGTTGACCGCTCGCGTGCCGTGGGCATTGGGGTGCTGCACACGGCCGCCACGGCCGGCCCCCTGGGCGCGCGTGCAGGGGTTTTCACGGGCGTGAGCTGAAAGCGCTTTCAAGCAGAATGCGCCGCCATGAACCCTGTGGCCCCTCTGCGTCGCTTCGCACCGCTGCTGGTGCTTTCCCTCGCGCTGTTCACGCTGCCCGCCTGCGTGGGCTTCGGCGGCACCGGCACGGCCCCGCAGGCCGCGGCCTCGGCGCCGCGCGCCGGCGTGCGCACGCTGGCCCCCGAGTTCTACGGCCGCAAGGCCGTGGCCTACTCCGGCTACCGCGGCGCCGACCACGACACGCCGCCCACCGAGGCCCAGGTGTTGCAGGACCTGCGGCTGCTGGTGCAAGGCGGCTTCGGGCTGATCCGCATGTTCAGCGCCGACGACTTCGACACCGGCGTGGTGCTGCGCACGATACGCGAGCACAAGCTCGACCTGAAGATGCAGCTGGGCATCTGGATCGCCGGCCCGAAGGCCACCCACGACACCGCCAACCAGGCGCAAATGGCCCAGGGCATCGCGCTGGCCAAGGCCTACCCCGACATCGTGCTCGCGGTGAGCGTGGGCAACGAGACCATGGTCGATTGGTCGCTGCACATACCCGCGGCCGACATGGCCGGCTACATCCGCACCGTGCGCGACGCGGTGGCGCAGCCGGTCACCACCGACGAGAACTGGGCCGTCTTCGCCAACGAGGGCGGCAAGTACGACCCGGCGCGCATCTACCCGCTGATCGACTACGTGGCGCTGCACACCTACCCGCTGCTCGACAGCGTGTACATGCCCCACTTCACCGCGTGGAAGCACGAGGCGCTGCCCGAGAGCCAGCGCGCCGCGGCCATGGCCGACACCATGATCGCCAAGGCCAAGGCCGACTACGCCGCGGTGCAGGCCACGATGCGCCGCCTGGGCCACGACCTGCCCATCGTCATTGGCGAGACGGGCTGGAAAGCCTTTGGCCCGCAAGCCGACCGCATCCACCCCGCCAACCAGAAGATGTATGTCGACCGCCTGGCCGCCTGGAAAGACGGGCCGAAGCAGATCTTCTACTTCGAGGCGTTTGACGAGCCGTGGAAGGGCGACGACGACGGCTGGGGCCTGTTTGACGTGAACCGCAAGGCCCGCTGCGTCGTGCATGCGCTGTACCCGCCCGAGTTGCGCGACGGGTCGAGCTGCGATCCATCGGCCGCGGTGTACTGGAAGGGGCCTTGACTCAAGGCGCTGCCGCGAGAAAACGCCGCACCACCCACAGGCTTCGTTCGGGCTGGTCGTTGAACATGAAGTGGCCCGCATCGGGTATCACCTCCAGCCGGGCCTGCTTGAAGTGCGCCATCAGCTTGCGTTGATGGGCTTCGCCGATCACCTGGTTGCAGCCGCCGGCGAGAAACAGCGCCTGGCCTTGGAACCGCTCAATGCCTTTGCGGAAATCGAGCTGCCGGGAGAAGGCGCGGTCGTCCATCATGCGCCCCACGGTAGCCTGGAAGTTGGGGCTGCCGAAACGCCAGGCCTGCAGCGGCGGCAATTGGCCGTTGCACAGCTCGCCCGCGCCTTGCGTGAGCGGGAACACCTGCATCAGAAACCAGTCGTCGCGCGCATAGGGGTCGCCTTGCGTGTCGATGAACCACTTGCCCAGCCAGGCCTTCGCAAAGCCCCACATCACACGCACCGGCGGCAGCCCCCGCGACTGGAACACGTCCATCGTTGACGCGTCCAGGAAAGCCGGCTCCGCCAGGATCAGCTTGTCCACCTTGCCGGGGTGTGCGCCGGCGTAGGCCGAAGCGAGCATCGCGCCCCACGAATGGCCCAGCAGGTGCACCGGCCGGCCGCGGCCGAAGGCCTGCACAAAGGCGTCCAGGTCGTCGATGAAGGTCTGCACGCTGATGCTGCCGGCCGGCACGCGCGGCGACAGGCCGGTGCCGCGCTGGTCGTAGAACACCACCTGGTAGTCGTCGGCCAGCGCCTGCAGGCCCAGCAAATAGCGATGATCGGCGCCCGGGCCGCCGTGCAGCACGATCAGCACCGGCCTGCCCGGCTCGCCGAAGTGCCGCGCATGAAAGGCATAGCCGTTGAGCCGCACCTGCGGCAGGCTCGTGTCGTGCTGCAGCGTGGGCGGCACGGCGGGTGCGGCATGGGCGGGCGATTGAACCGCGGCGGCCAACAGGGCGAGCAGCAGCACAACAAGGCGTTGCGGCAGAAGGCGTGGCGACATGGTGGATCGGCGGCGCAGCGGCCGGCGAGAAGCGAGGCGCCGATGGTCGGCCCCAAGCCCCCCGGCGCGCGACAACATTTGATAATCCGCGCCACCCATGGCCTTGCCCCACCCCCCGCCGCCATTGACCGAGCCTGAGCGCCAGGCGGTGATGCACATCGCGGCCGGGTTGGCGCCGCTGGACGCGGCGGCCTTCGAACCGGTGCTGCGCGACATGGCGCTGCGTCGCCTGCAACCCGGTGAAGCGCTGCTGCGCGCCGGCGAGCCCGGCGCACGCGAATATTTCGTGCTGGAAGGGGTGTTGCGCACCTGGGTGAGCGACGCGCAGGGGCGCAGCGTGACGCTGGCCTTCCACGAGGGGCCCGGCATCCTGATGCCCGCCATCTCACGCGTGGCCGACGAGCGCTCACGCGTGCACTGCGAGGCCTTGACGGCCACCTGCGTGGCCGGCTTTGAAGCCCGCACGCTGGTGGAGTGCATGACGCGCAGCCCGGCCGTGCAACGCTGGGGCGACGCCGTGCTGCGCGCCGAGCTGATGCGCCGCGTCGAGCGCGAATGGGCGCTGGCCGCGCTGCCCGCCGCGCAGCGGCTGCAGCAGTTTCTGCAGCAGCATCCGGGGCTGCAGGGGCGGGTGGCGCAGCATCACATCGCCAGCTACCTGGGGATCACGGCGGTGAGCTTGAGCCGGCTAAGGGCGCAGGCGCGCGGCGCGGGTGAGGGCGGCCGAGGTACGGCAGCGCGAACAGGTAAAGCCCCGTGAGCAGCAGCAGGGCCAGCGGCAGCAGCGGTGCGTAGGTGATCCAGGGCGGCGGCGTGCCGCTGCCCAACGCCATGGCCACGAAGTTGGCGATGACCGTCAAGGTGAAGACCATGGACACCCAGCGGTGGAAACGGCGGATCCAGGTGCTGGGGGTCTTGTTGGCAGGCGACAGGGGAGAAGTGGCTTGCGTCATCGCAGCTCCTTGGTGGAAGGCGGGTTTGTACCTTCGGCGGCGCGGGAGTGCTTCTCCGAAACTGCGGTGGTTGGGGGCGGTCCAAGGTCAGGACTCGTCTTCCATCTGCAAATGGCAGCACTCGGCCAGAAGCTGACTGTCGTTGGCGGCTGCTATCGGGCACTCTGCTTCAGCGCATGGAAGTTCATAGACGGCCCGCCAAGCGCGCGGCCAGCTCCGCTTCTCACCATCCGAACCGCCAAGTTCAACCATCTTGAGGATGCACTGGGGCCGGCGATATCCAACATGCCAGGCGGCCCAGCGCCCCGCCGTTGCGAGTGGCAACGTCCAGAATTCGGCGCAGCTCGCTCATACCCCCACCCGAATGAGGGTGCCTTGATGGCAAGTAGCAATAATTCATCGTCGCCTGTCCATACTACTGCCGCATGGCAAGACAGCCCACGGGTAGCGACGAGAGCGTGACGCTGGCGCAGCGGTTGATGCGGCAGGCCCGCACCGCGGAGGAGTTGCGCGCAGCCCAGGCGGTGTTGTTGCCTTTGCTGGGTCATAGCCTGGAAGCCACCGCGGCGGCGGTAGGGAGGTCGCGGCACTGGGTCTCGCGCACGCGCAACAGCATTCTTCGTGGTGAGGCTCCGCCTGCGCGCCACGGTGGCAGGCGTCGATCCATCTTGACGGAGACCGAAGAACTGCAGTTGGTCAGGGCCGCCATCAGGCAGTCCGACGGCTGGCCTGCATCGAGCCAGCGGCTCCGCCCGTACCTGCGTGCTGAGTTGGAGAAGCACAGCGGGTCTCCGGTGTCCGAGTCCACGCTGACTGCCGTGCTCAATCGGGCCGCTCCGCACTTCTTGGGTATCCCTGGAGCCAGGGGTACTGATCTGGATCGGGCGTCGCGCTTTCTGGCGCGGATATGGCACGCGCAGTCGATCATCGACGACTACATGTCCCGGATCGATCGCTGATTTATTGCCGCTTGATCCGGTAAGCTGGCCTAAAGTCGCTGGCGACAGTCTGCCCGTCGCCGCAGCAAGTCGCCGCGGCTTTCACTTCCAGGAGAGACCGGGCATGAACACCAACATCATTCAAGCGCTGCCCGCGGCCGCCACCCCCTTCCTGCGCATCGACGGCGTCAAGCCGGTCAACTGGTGCCGCAATGTGCAGAGCGGCCCTCGATTCGGCCCGTGGAGCTTTGAAGCCGTGTTCACCGTGCTCGACGGCAAGACTTGGCAACGCGAGGGAGAGGTCATCTATTTCGTGACAGACGGGGCGGGCCGCTTGCGCCTGGTGGGCGAGTCGGGTGGGCGCCTGAAGGACCGCTGGCGCCTCTCGCCGATGCACGATGTGCAGACGCATGCACCGCTGGGTCGCAAGGCCCTGTTCCACAGCACGGCCTGGGGCGCCATCGAGCGTGGCCTTAGCGACGAAGCGCCGCCCTTCGTGGTCAGTGCCTTGTTCAGCGATGCCCTGGCGCGGGTGCTGATGGCTCACGGCGCAATGGCGTCCCTGCCGCAGACCGCCGACCACCTGTGCCGCCGAACAGAGGAGGCCATCCTTACCCACCTGGGCAGCGGCGCCGGCCTTTGGAACAAAAAGGGCGTCCGCGCCGCGCCGTTGGCCGTGTGATGGCGAGGCCTGGCATGTACTTCACCGACCCTGAGCCGACCAATCCCCTGCGCTACTGGCACGACCAGCCGCAAGGGTTCCCGACTATCGACCGCGCGGACGCTGAAGCTGACCGGGAGGATTCGCTGTCGGACCGCTATGCGTTCTTGCTGGGCGAGGACCTGGGCCTGTGCCGAATGCATGCGCCGGACGAGTGGCCTTCTGCAGAGATGATGCGCGGCTATCAGCACGGCCTGAGCCGTCCTGCCAAGCATGCCGATGCGTACCTGCGCAAGCTGCTCCGGCTGCGTGTTAACGCCTATGCGCGGAGCCTGCCGTTCAGTGCAGCCATCACCACCGACTACCTGCGCCAGATCACGGTCACCGTGTGCCCCGTCTCTGGCACCGCGCTGACCCAGGGCACCCTGAGCGACAGCGATTGGTCGGTGGACCGACTGGCCAACAACCTGGGCTACGTGCCGGGCAATATCTGCTTTCTGTCGACCCGGGTGAATCGCATCAAGGGCACCGCTGATCTCGATGATCTGCTCGAGGGTGGCGCAGCAGGCGCATGGCTGGTGCCGGGCGGCCTGCACTTCATGACCAACTGCGGCCTGCGGACGGTGGAGGTGCTGCGGCTGGCTTCCCTGGTGGCGGCTCCTGCCAGCATAGCCAGGGGTGCCGCGTGCCGCGAGTTTCCTCCGCTCGCTATGGCACCGGGGGTCTGGGTGACGCCCCAATGCAAGCTCGGGGCGCTGCATGTGGCCTGTGCCCGTACCCGCCTGGAGACGCCTGCCCAGCGCCTGCGCGCCGCCTGGCTGAAGCGCTCGGGTCCCACTGTCTGGCGGTCCAGCAATCGCCTGGTCGACAGGGTGCGTCGTGGACTTGATTCCGGCATACATCCGTGTGACCTGTGGCTCGACCTGGAGGTTGCCTCGATGCTCCTGGAGATCACCGATGCCTTCTTCGCGAACCCGCCGCCACTTCCCCAGGGCATGCAGCCGGGCGATGCGCTGAGGGTCATCAAGGCGAGCATGGAACCTATCGAAGCCTATTCGCGCTGAGCGGCCGGCACACCTTTCGCGGCCGGCTGCCGGTCGGTCGTCCATCACTCAACTCACCCCTTCACAACCTGGAAAGGCAACTGCTCATGAAGATCACCTACACCGTCAAGCGCGGCAAGAACGTCGGCCTAGTTCTGACCCGCACCGCTACGAGGACGGAATGTTCCTTGCCCACAAGACGAACTCGCGCAATGACCCGGAAGGTCGCCGGGTTCGTTCGGAGGCAGAGCTGTGGGATCTGATTCAGCAGGGATACCACGTGCGCATGAGCAACATAACGGCCGGCCATCCTCCGTCCACCGTCAAGCCCGACTTGCCGCTGTCGGGTGCGCACGTGCGCTGAACATCGCCTCTCGGACCGTGCCGCTCGCATACCGCGCATACAGGCCCCGATGTTTGTCACGTATCTGCGGAAGGAACACTTTTCGGCGGCAACATCGGCGGTTCGAATGGCCGCATTGGGGCGATTGCACCGTGTCTGGATCGTCGGAGTTCGGTGCCTTTCGCTGCGAACCGGCTTCGCCGCGTAATCGCGCGCTGCCTCAGGCCGGCACGGCCTGCACCCCGCAGTACTGCCGCACATACGCCTCATGCGCCGGCAGCTGCGCCAGCGTGCGGTTCACCGGGCCGCGTATGCCTTCGAGAAACCCGCTCAGTTCCTCGTCGCCCATCAGCTCGGCAATCGGATGGTGCTGCCGCGGCGTGAGGCCCTGGCCCATCATCACCTGCACCCAGGAGTTTTCGGCGAACAGGTGGTTGGGGTTGCGGAACACGCGGCCGGTGTCGCGGAACAGTTCGATGCGGTGGCGCAGCGAGTCGGGCACTTGCATCGTGCGGCAGTAGCGCCAGAAGTCCGAGTCGTCGCGCTCGGTCACGTGGTAGTGCAGCACCACGAAGTCGCGGATGTGCTCGATCTCGTCCTGCGCCTGGCGGTTGTATTCGGCCACGTCGGCCGGGCTGATGCCGGCGCAGGGGAACATCTGCATCAGGCGCAGGGTGCCGCGCTGGATCAGGTGGATGCTGGTGGATTCCAGCGGCTCGATGAAGCCGCTGGCCAGGCCGATGGCCACGCAGTTGGCGCGCCACACCTCGCGCCGCTGGCCGGGCCTGAACTTCAGCACGCGCGGCGTGGTGAGCAGCTCGCCTTGCACGTGAGCGAGCAGGCGGCTGCGCGCCTCGTCGTCGCTCAGGTGCCGGCTGGCATACACCAGCCCGTTGCCCACGCGGTGCTGCAGCGGAATGCGCCATTGCCAGCCCGCGGGGTGGGCGGTGGAGCAGGTGTAGGGCACGGCATCGCCCACCGACGCGGTTTGCACGGCCATCGCGCTGTCGCAGGGCAGCCAGTGCGACCAGTCTTCGTAGGGCACCTTCAGCGCCTCGCCGATCAGCAGCGCGCGAAAACCCGTGCAGTCGATGAACAGGTCGCCTTCCACCTCGGCGCCCGAGGCCAGCGTCAGCGAGCGGATATGGCGCGAAGCCGGGTCGAGGTTCACCGCCTGGATCTTGCCTTCCAGGCGCTGGGCGCCGAACGACTCGCTGAACTTGCGCAGGTATGCGGCATAGCGCGTGGCGTCGAAGTGGTAGGCATAGTTCATGCCGCCGCGCGGCAGGTGGGCAAAGCGGTTTTCTTCGGCGGCGCGCAGCTCCAGGCAGTAGTCGCCGTAGTCGCGCGCCAGGCCGCGGGCCCGGCCTTCGAGCCAAAAGTGCTGGAAGCCGGCGGTCCAGTGGTCCTTGCCGGTCATGCCGAACGAGTGGATGTAGTGCTGGCCGGGCGCGCGCCAGTGCTCGAAGCGGATGCCCAGCTTGAACGTGGCCAGCGTGGCGGCCATGAACTCGCGCTCGTCCAGCCCGAGCAGCTGGTGAAAGATCTGCAGCGGCGGGATCGTGGCCTCGCCCACGCCCACGGTGCCGATCTCGTCGGACTCCACCAGCTTGATGTCCAGCAGCCGGCCCATGGTCTTGGCCAGGCAGGCCGCCACCATCCAGCCGGCGGTGCCGCCACCGGCAATGACCACTTTGCGCACGGGCTTGGGTGGCGTGGTGTCCATGGGCGCTTCCCTCTTCAGCGGTTGAGTCGTCGTATCAGCCGCGCGCGCAGGGCGCGGGTGGTGTTGTCGTCCAGCGGCGCGAGGATGTCGCGCGCTGGCGGCGGCAGGTGCGCGGCTGTGTGCTCGCCGGCGTCGAACACGTAGTGGTCGAACAGGTGGCGCCAGGCCTGGCGCTGCTCGGGCGGCAGGTCGCGCACGGTCATGATGGCGTGCAACAGCGCGCCCATCGGCGAGTCCATGTGCATCGGCGTGCGGCGCCACCAGTAGTTGACCAGCAGGTTCACCGACTCCAGCGCCTCCACGTGGTGCCACCACATGCTGGGGATGAAGATCGCGTCGCCTGGCGCCAGCTCGGCCAGCCGTGCGTGGCGCTGGGCCTCGGCAAAGCGCGGAAAGCGGGCGAGGTCGGGCCGCGAAAAGTCCACCAGGCTGGTGGGCTGGCCGGCCAGCGTGTGTTCCAGCGGGCCCACGTACAGGTTGCCCACCTGGTCGGGCGGCAGCAGCGTAAAGCGGCGCCGGCCGGCCACCACGCAGGCCAGGTTGTCGGGCAGGTCGTAGTGCGCGGCCACCGTGCTGCGGTTGCCCAGCCACAGGCTGGACAGCGCATCGTGCGGCGAAAGGTCGAGGTCGTTGTGCGCGCGAAAGCCGGGCAGGCAGGTGTCGATGGTGGTGGAGCCCATGTAGATGGCGGGCGGGTGCGGCGCCAGCAAGGCGCGCTCCAGCGCCTGCAGCAGGGCCGCGAAGCCCAGCTTCTCGCGCGCGAAGTTGAAGCCGCTGAAGTCTTCGGTGTAGCCGAAGCGGCCTTCGATCTCGGGCGGGCCGAACCAGGCGCCCACCGTGGCGCCGGCATCGAAGCCGCGCAGGTAGTCGATGATGCCGCCGGGCGGGTCGCCGGCCCGCACCGCCGGCCACTCGCGCACCAGGCCGCGCAGCACCACAGGCTCGGCCGAGCGCAGCAGCTCCTCGGGGATCTGCCGCGGCGCGATGCCGCTCAGCTCACGCATGCATGCGCGGCCGCGCCTCGGCGCGGTCGATCAGGTCGCGCAGGCGCGACATCGACGCCACCGCCATGTACACGGCCAACAGGTGTCCGTCGCGGTTCAGCTGTTCCAGCGCGGGGCCTTCGAGCTTCTGCAGGCGCTCTTCATGAATGGCGTAGAAGCCGGCCAGGCGCTGCTGCGAGCCGTCGGTGCGCTCGATGTCCAGCGCAAACGGCTCCAGCAGGCCGTGCGACAGCAGCGCGCTGACGAACGCCGGGGTGCTTTGCACGCCTTCGTGGATGGTCAGCAGCATCGAGCTCACGCGGTCCAGGTATTCGCTCATGCCGCCGTACGGCAGGAACACCGGCTCGCCTTCGTGCGAGCTGACGCGCGGGCTGTCGAGGTCGAGGTGAACGATCGGCTCGTCGCCGTCGAAGCCGATCAGGAAGGGCTGGCGCTCGATCGCCAGCGGCACGTAAGTGGCGTCCCAGCCGCCGTTGCGCAGGAACAGGTTTTCCCCTTCGCGAAAACCGAACAGCGCCAGGGGCTGGAAGCTGGTGCCGTCGTGCGTCTTCTGGAACACGATCGGGTAGTGCGCCTGCACGTTGCGGAACTCGGCAGGGAAGGTCACCGCGGCCATCACGCCGTCGCCATAGCGCTCGCCATGGGCGGTGATGATGCGCAGGTCCTTGTGGTCGATGTTGTTGAGGACGACGTGGCGGGGCATGGGGGCTTTCGGGGTGAGGGTCAGATGCGCATCAGGTCGTGGCGCCGCACGTGGTCGATCAGCTCGCGGTGGCCGGGCAGCGCGGGGAGCATTTTGCGCGCCAGCGCCGCGGTCTCGCGGAAGTAGTCCTCGGCGCGCTCGGCCTCGTGCGGCGGCGCGGCAAAGCCGGCCACGGGCCGGAAGCCCATGCCGTAGAGCACGTACTGCCAGCTGGCCGACGGAAACGGCTCGTCATGGCGCACGAAGTCATGGCGAGAAGGCGGGCGGTGGCGCCACAGCGACAGCAGCTCCTGCAAGGGCCCGGGCACCGAGCCGGGCTCGCGGTTGTCGCGCCAGAAAGCGCTGTCGTCGCGTCGGCTCAGCACGTAATGCAGCTTCAGGAACTCGACGATGCGCGCCCAGCGCACCTCGCAGGCCTCATTGAAGCGGCGCGCCACCAGGTCGATGGCCGCGCGGTCGGCCGGCATCTGCTCGCGCAGCAGCTCGGCCGAGTATTCGATCAGTGCCAGCGCCGAGGCTTCCAGCGGCTCCAGGAAGCCGGCCGAGAGGCCGATGGCCAGGCAGTTGCGGTGCCAGAAGGTCTTGCGGTGGCCGGGCTCGAAGCGCAGCTGGCGCGGCGCGGGCAGCGCGCCGGGGTCGCCGCCGGTGCGGGCGATGTAGTCGAGCAGGGTGCGGCGGGCCCAGTCGTCGTCGGCGTGTTCGCTGGAGTACACCAGACCCACGCCGCGGCGCGTCTGCAGGCCGATGTCCCACACCCAGCCGCTGGCCTGGGCGGTGGAGATGGTTTGCGAGGCGATCGGCGCCGAGGGGTCGCCGTAGGGCACCTGCAGCGCCAGCGCCGAGTCGCAGAACAGCACGTGCCGCGCCGGCACGAAGCCGATGCCGTAGTGGCCGGCGAGCAGGTGGGCGTTGAGGCCGCTGCAGTCGATGAACAGGTCGCCGGCCACGGCGCCGTGCTGGCGCGTCAGCAGCGCGGCGATGTCGCCGTTGTCGTGCGACTGCACCGCCACCATGTGGTCGGGCACGTAGCGCACGCCCAGCCGCTGCACGCAGTGGTTGCGCAGGAAAGGGCCGAACCTGCCGGCGTCGAAGTGGTAGCCGTAGTTGGCCACGGAGGCGAACTCGGGCGTGCCGAACTGCCTGGGCGCACGGCCGTGCAGGCACAGGTGGGGCTGCACGCTCACCACCTCGGCGAAGCGGGCGCCGGCGGCCTGGCGCAGCCAGGCCTCGGCCAACGGCGCCTCGCCCCAGCCATGAGGCAGCATGAACGGATGGAAGTAGCGGTCGTCGGCGCCGCCGGTGGCCCAGCCGCGGAACAGCGAGCCCTGCTTGAACGTGGCTTCGCACTCGCGCACGAAGTCCGACTCGCTGACGCCGATGTCGCGCAGGCTGTCGCGCATCGTGGGCCAGGTGCCTTCGCCCACGCCGATGGGTGCGACGTCGGGCGACTCGATCACGGTCACCTGCAGGCGGTGGCCGTGGCGCGCGGCGACCAGCCCGGCCGTGAGCCAGCCGGCCGAGCCGCCGCCCAGGATGACGATGCGCTCGACGGGCTGGTCTGACATGGGCTGCTCCGGGCTCAGAACGTGTAGCGCGCCCCGATCATGAAGCGGCGACCGGTCTGCGTGGCGGCGATCACCTGGTTCTTGTGACGGCCATGGCTGCGCATGGTGGCGTCGGTGAGGTTGATCGCTTCGAACTGGAAGCTCAGGTTCTGGTTCAGGCGGTAGCCCAGGCTCATGTCGAGCTGCGAGTACGCCTCCACGTAGGTCGGGTTGTGCAGCCCCAGGCCATCGACCGTGCTCGCCAGGAACTCGTCGCGCCAGTTGTAGGCCAGCCGTGCGTTGAACTTGTCGTCTTCGTAGAAGGCCACCAGGTTCGCCGTGTCGCTCAGCCCCACCAGCGCGAACTGCTCGCCCAGGCTGGCGTTGTTGTACTTCAGGCCCGAGTTGACCCAGGTGTAGTTGGCCGCGACGCCGAAGCCGGTGCCCGCGAAGAGGTGCTGCAGGTTCACCTCGACACCGTTGAGCCGTGCCGAGCGCTGGTTCACCGGCTGCGTGATCTGGAACGTGGCGATCGGGTCACCCGGCTGGCCGGGGATGATGCCGGCCGCGCTGTCCACGCCGCCCACGCCGTTGTAGTTGGCGAAGATGTAGTTGCGGATGCACTGCCCGTCGCTGGCCGCGCAGCCGCCGGTGGCAATCGCCTCCTGGAACCAGGCGCCGCCGGCGGGCGTGTGCAGGTTGAACGGCGTGGCGGTCACGGTGGTGAAGCCGGGGTAGTTGGAGATGTTCTTCGCGAAATAGCCCAGCGCGGCGTAGCTGCTCTTCGCGTAGTACCACTCCAGCGACAGGTCGAGGTTCTTCGACTTCAGCGGCTTCAGGCCCGGGTTGCCCTGCGCGCCGGTGCCGCCGCCCATGCGGGCCAGCTGGTCCAGCGTCTGGCCGCCCTGGATGTTGTTCCAGGCCGGGCGACCGATGGTCTCGCCGTAGCTCGCACGCAGCTTGAGCTTGTCGGTGAGGTCGGCGTCGAAGTCGATGCTGGGCAGCCAGTAGTCGTACTTGCCTTGCAGCGTGGTGAAGTTCGGCGCGCCGAACACCACGCTGAACTCGTTGGTGCCGACCCAGTTGACCGCGGTGGCAATGGGCACCAGCGCGCTGGAGGTGACCTTGGTGCGCTCGTAGCGCACGCCGGCGCCCATGCTCATCGGCACGCCCCATTCCCAGTCGGTGCTGTACTGCAGGAACGCGCTGTCCGACTTCTCCTTCACGCGCCGGTCCACCGAGAACGTGCTCGGCGCCCGATACGCCGAGGGGTTGCCGGTGAGCTGCGCCGCGAAATCGCGCGCCGCGTCGAAGTCGATGATGAACATCTGGTTGAACAGCCCGCCGGTGTTGCCGAAGGCGCCGAAGTACGGCGTCACGCTGCCGGGCGACCACAGTGCGTCGGGGTACACGCCGGGCGCGTAGGGCGTGGGCGGGTTGGTGCCCGAGTTGGGGTCGGGGATGCCGCCCCAGCTGTCGCTTTGCACGAAGCCGTAGGCCGAGCGGTTCTTGGCGTTGGTGAGGCTCACGCCGAAGTCGAGCCGCGACGCGCTCTCGAACTTGTACTTGCCGCGCAGCTGGAGCTGCTCGATCTCCGACTTCATGTAGCTGTTGCGGAACGACGAGCCGGTGATGATCATCTGCGACGGATCGGTCGTCGTGTTCTCGATGCTCAGGATCGGGAAGTCGTTGGAGAAATCCACGCGCGTGGTGCGGCGGTTGAAGCTGGCCGTGCCGAGCACCGCGTCGGAGCCGTAGGGGCTGTCGGGGCCGGAGGTGGCGGTGGACTTGTGGGCGTCGAAGTCCAGGCTCAGCTTGTCGGAGGCCTTCCACGCGAGGTTCAGGCCGACCGAGTCGTTCTTGTTACGCGTGGCAAAGCGGCCCGCGCCCATGGCCACGTCCGACAGCGGTCCGCCCGCCGTCGTGGGGATGGTCTCGGAGTAGAAGATCGGCGCCGCGACCGGGCCGTTGGTCCACGCGCTGGACGAGGGCCCGAAGTTGAACCAGGCCGACATGTCGTTGCGCTTGGTCTGCAGCTTGTTCTCGGAGTAGGTGTAGTCCAGCGTGGCGGTGAGGTTGCGCACCGGCGCGTACTGCAGCGTCAGCTGACCGTTGATGCGCGTGCGCTGGATGCCGTTGACGCTGTAGTTGATGTTCTGCGGCACCGAGTAGATGTCGTTCGGGCCGGGGCGGTTGGTGATGTTTTCCGAGCCGGGTTGCCCGGGCTGCGGGATGGTGCCCCAGTTGTTCTCGTCGCCGCGGAACACGCGCCAGCCGGACACCGTGGCCTGGTTGTAGCCGGAATGCCGCTCCTGGTAGCTGCCCGACAGCGCGATGCCGAAGGTGCGGTCGGCGAAGGTGTTGCTGTAGATGCCCGAGATCTCGGGCGTGAGCTTGTCGCCTTGCAGCTGGTCGGGCAGGCGGTCGTTCGACTGGTCGTGCATGCCCTTGACGCCCAGGCTCGCCACCAGGCCGGGGTTGTCGAACGGACGCGCGGTCTTGATGTTGATCGTGGCGCCCATGCCGCCGGCGGGCGTGCTGGCGCGGCTGGTCTTGTACACCTCGAGCGCGGCGATCGACTCCGAGGCCAGGTTGGCGAAGTCGAAGGCGCGCGAGTTCGAGGCGCTGGTGCCCTCGATCGCCGCGGTGGGCATCTGGCGGCCGTTGAGCAGCACCAGGTTGAAGTCGGGGCCCACGCCGCGCACGGTGACGCGCGAGCCTTCGCCGTTGCTGCGGTCGATCGACACGCCGCTGATGCGCTGCATCGACTCGGCGAGGTTGGTGTCGGGGAACTTGCCGATGTCCTCGGCCACGATGCCGTCGACGATGCCCTGCGAATCGCGCTTGAGGCTCAGCGAGGTGTCGAGGCTGCGGCGGATGCCGGTGACGACGATCGTCTCGACCTTGGGCTCGTCGGCCTTCTTCTCCTGCGCCGGTGCCGACGCTGCGGCTTCCGGCGCGGGCGCCGCCTGCT
>JBFLWE010000008.1:0-94412 GCA_040758375.1 Pseudomonadota bacterium | reverse complement strand
GGCGGCGGCGCCCTCGTCGCCGGGCTGATGGGCAGCGCGCAGGTGCTGCTGTCGTCCGCCGTGGCCGGCGCGGTGTGTGCCTTGCTGGTGCCCTGGGTGGCGATGCTGGTGTCACGCTGGGTGCCGGGCTTCGGCCAGGCCGCCGACGAGTGGCTGCTGCACGCCACGCACGACGAACTGACTGGCGTGCACAACCGCCGCCACTTCACCGCCCTGGCCGAGCGCGAGCTGGCGCGCTGCCGCCGCTACCAGACCGCGGGTGCATTGCTGCTGGTCGACGCCGACCACTTCAGGCGCATCAACGACACCCATGGACGCGCGTGCGGCGACGCGCTGCTGCGCGAGATCACGCGGGTCACGCAGGCTTCGCTGCGCCAGCCCGACCTGCTGGCGCGCTTTGGCGGCGAAGAGCTCATCGTCTTCCTGCCCCATACCGACCCCTTGGGCGCACTCGACGTTGCAGACCGCGTCCGCGAGCGCGTCAGCGAGCTGAGGCTTCGCTGGCAGGGCGGCGAGGTGCGCGGCACGGTGAGCGTCGGCGTGGCCTCCCTGGGGCCGGGGCATGGCTCGCTGGACGCGCTGGTCCATGAAGCCAACACTGCGCTCTTTGCCGCCAAGGAGGCCGGGCGCAACTGCGTGCGTGCAGCGCCCATCCAGCCGCGGCGCAGCAGCGGCGAAACTCCGCCCATTCCCAGCCGCCGCCACTGACCTGGCAGCCGTTGCCGCTGCAGGCGCCACAGACCCGGGTGCAAGCACGGGCTTTCGGTTCGCCGAATACTTGTCCGGCAGGGAAAAGCAGTCGCCGAAATGGACAAGTTGCAGTGCCTCCACGTACCTCGCCAGCCGTCCGGCGTGGCGCTCACCGTGCTGACCGCCGTGGCCGCGGTGCTCACTGCGGCCACCCTGCTCGTGACGGGCGCCTGAGAGCGCGGGCGCTGCAGCGCCTGCCAAAAACCCACCGCCGGGTCCGTCGCCCTCGCTAGACTCCACGCTCCGCAGGCCGCCGGCCTGTCGGATGGGGAGCAACAAGAGGGAGCGGTCATGAGCCCTTGGATACGCTGGCGCCGGGTGCTCGCCCGGCCGGCCGCGGCCTATGCCCTGGCGGTCGCGCTGAGCGCCGTCGCGTTTGCCGCGCGGCCGGTGGTGGGCGAGCACCTCGGCCGCGACCCGGTTCTGGTGCTGGCACTGCCGGTGGTGGTGGTCTCTGCCTGGGCGGGCGGCCTGGGTCCGGGCGTGCTGGCGGTGCTGCTGATGGTGCTCGGCCGCCTGGCCTGGGCCTTGTTCGAGGGTCACGCCGCGCTGGACAGCGCCTACTTCCTGCGCGCCGCCATCGCGGTGCCTTCGGCCTTGATGGTCTGCCTGGCCTTCGAGCAGGTGCGCCGTGCGCGCCACAGGGCCGAAGCCCGCGCGGAAACCGAGCTGCGCGCGCAGGAGCGGCTGCGGCGCCTGGTGGACAGCTCGGCAGTGGCGATCGCCTTTTCCAGCAAGGGCGTCATCACCGAGGCCAACCAGACCTTCCTCACGCTGCTGGGCTATACGCGCGACGATCTGCAGGCCGGGCGCATCAATCAGGCCACGCTGGTGCCCGAGAGCGAGCGGCCGGTGTACCGGATGGCCAAGCAGGAACTGGACGAGACGGGCCGCAACGGGCCGTTCCATGCCGTGCTGCGCCGGCCTGACGGCATCCTGGTGGACGTGATCACCAGCGCGGGCAAGCTGGGCGAGGACGACTACTGCATCTTCTTCACCAACATCACCGCGCTCACGCGCGCCGAGCGCGCGCTGCGCATCAGCGAGGAGCGCTTCCGCTCGCTGGTCAACGCCACTGCCTCCATCGTGTGGACCGCGGGGCCGCAGCGCGAGTTCCTCACCGCCCAGCCCTCGTGGGCCGAGTACACCGGCCAGTCGCCCGAGCAGTACCTGGGCTTCGGCTGGTTGCAGGCGCTGCACCCCGACGACCGCGCGCAGGCCATGGAGGGCTGGCGCGAGGCTGAGCGGCTGCAACAGCCGTTTCGCGGTCGCACGCGGCTGTGGCACCACGCGAGCCAGGGCTATCGCCGCGTGGTCGCCCGCGCCAACCCCGTGCTGCGCGACGGCCAGATCGCCGAGTGGGTGGGCATGGTGTTCGACATCGAAGAAGGCGAGCAGGTCTCCGAACGCCTGCGCGAAGCCAGCGAGCGCCTGCAGCTGCTGGTGGAGAACACGCCGCTGGCTGTGATCGAGTTCGACGGCGAGTTGCACATCACGCGTTGGGCCGGGCAGGCCGAGGCCCTGTTTGGCTGGACCGCGGGCGAGGCCCTGGGCCAGCGCGCGGCGGCGCTGGGCTGGGCGCTGCCCGAGGAGGTGATGGGGCCGCGCAAGCTGCGCGAGCTGTTGCGCGGCGATACCCCGCGCACGCGCTTTCGCATCCGCAACCAGCGCAAGGACGGCCGCATCGTGCATGCGGAGTGGAGCATCTCGGCGCTGCGCCCGCCCGAGCAGGGGCGCGCTTCGGCGCTGCTGGCGCTGGTGCTCGACGTTACCGAGCGCGAACAGGCACTCGAGCAGCTGAAGCAGGCCGACCGCCAGAAGGATGACTTCATCGCCACGCTGGCCCATGAGCTGCGCAACCCGCTGGCGCCGATCGCCAACGGGGCGCGCCTGCTGAGCCTGAAGCCCGACGACGTCAAGACGGTGGGCTGGGCGGCGCAGGCCATCGAGCGGCAGGTGCGGCAACTGACGCGCCTGCTCGACGATCTGCTCGACGTGTCGCGCATCTCGCGCAACGTGCTGCACCTGCAGCGCCAGCGCATGCGCCTGCAGGACGCGATCGAGCTGGCGGCCGAGCAGGTGCGGCCCTTTCTCGAGACTCAAGGCCATCGGCTGCAGCTGCGGGTGGCCCCCGAGCCGATGCCGCTGATGGGCGACGTGGCCCGGCTGGCGCAGGTGTTTGCGAATCTGCTGCACAACGCCGCCAAGTACACGCCGCAGCCCGGGCTGATCACCTTGCAGGCCGGCTGGCGTGACGCGCAATGGCTGGAGGTCAGCGTGCAGGACCCCGGGCTGGGCATACCCGCCCACGAGCAGCGCCGGGTGTTCGAGATGTTCTCGCAGGCTCATCCCGACCTGCGCAGCGCGCAGCCGGGACTGGGCATCGGGCTGGCGCTGGTCAAGGGCATCGTCGAGATCCACGGCGGCACGGTGGGCGTGCACAGCGAAGGCGCGGGCCGTGGCAGCCGCTTCACGGTGGCGTTGCCGGCCCTGTCCGGCGGCGAGGAAAGCCTGCCCCTGGCTTCGGCCGCCCCCGGCCTGGCCGGCGTGGCGGGCTATCGCATCCTCGTGGTCGACGACAACACCGACAGCGCCGAAAGCATCGCCGCGCTGATGGCCCAGTGCGGCAACAGCGTGCGCAGCGCCTTCAACGCGCAGGCCGCGCTGGAGCAGGGCGCCGCGTTCCATCCGGCCGTGGTGCTGATGGACATCGGCATGCCGGGCATCGACGGGCTGCAGGCCGCGCGCATGATGCGCGACACCAGCTGGGGGCGCGCGGCGGTGCTGATCGCGATGACCGGCTACGGCCAGCCCGAGGACAAGCGGCGCGCCTTGCAGGCCGGATTCGACCATCACCTGACCAAGCCGGTGGACCTGGACGCGCTGGCGCGCTGCCTCGCGGGCCCGTAGGCAGCCACGCTGCCGGGCACGCTGCGTGCCGCGAAGAACTCCGTGTTCCCCATGCAGCGATGCCGGTGATGTCCGACGCTTATCCCCGCCCGCAGCTCCAGCGCGCCGAGTGGACCTGCCTCAACGGCACGTGGCGCTTCTGTTTCGACGACGACAGGCGCCATGCGCGGCCGGGCGACATCGGCCATTGGCCGCACGAGATCAACGTGCCGTTTCCGCCGGAGGCCAAGGCCAGCGGCATCGGCGACCGCGGTTTCCACCGTGCCGTCTGGTACGAGCGGGACTTCCACGTGCTGCCCGGCGACGACCGCGTGATCCTGCGCTTCGGGGCGGTGGACTACCACGCCAAGGTGTGGGTGAACGACCGGCTGGTGATCACCCACGAAGGCGGCCACACGCCGTTCTGGGCCGACATCAGCCCGATGCTCGACCCTTCGGGCCGGCAGCGCGTCACCGTGCTGGCCGAGGACGACCCGCACGAGCTCACCAAGCCGCGCGGCAAGCAGGACTGGCAGCTCGAGCCGCATTCGATCTGGTACCCGCGCACCACCGGCATCTGGCAGACGGTGTGGCTGGAGCGCGTGCCGCGCACCTACGTCGACAAGATCCGCTGGACGCCGCACGTGGAGGACTTCTCCATCGGTTTCGCGGCGCGCGTGGCGGGCGACCAGGCGCAGGAAGACCTGCAGGTCGAGGTGGTGCTGCGCCAGGGCCGGCGCCTGCTGGCGCGCGACCGCTACCAGGTGATCCAGGGCGAGGTCGACCGCACCATCCACCTGTCGGACCCCGGCATCGACGACTTCCGCAACGAGCTGCTGTGGAGCCCGGAGCGGCCCACGCTCATCGACGCCGAGGTGCGGCTGCTGTGCCGCGACAAGGTGCTGGACGCGTTCAAGAGCTATACCGCGCTGCGCTCGGTGACCATCCTGCGCGACCGCTTCATGCTCAACGGCCGCCCCTACACCTTGCGGCTGGTGCTGGACCAGGGCTACTGGCCCGACACGCTGCTCGCCTCGCCGGGCGACGAGGCATTGAAGAAGGACGTGGAGCTGGCCAAGGCCATGGGCTTCAACGGCGTGCGCAAGCACCAGAAGATCGAGGACCCGCGCTACCTCTACTGGGCCGACCGGCTGGGGCTGATGGTGTGGGAGGAGATGCCCTCGGCCTACCGCTTCACGCGCACCGCGATCAAGCGCACCGTGCGCGAGTGGACCGAGGTGATCGAGCGCGACTACAGCCACCCCTGCGTGATCGTGTGGGTGCCCTTCAACGAAAGCTGGGGCGTGCCCGAACTGGCCTCGGCACGCGAGCAGCGGCATGCGGTGGAGGCGCTGTACCACCTCACGCGCACGCTCGATGCCACGCGCCCGGTGATCGGCAACGACGGCTGGGAGTCGAGCGCCACCGACATCATCGGCATCCACGACTACGACGCCAACATCGAGCACCTGCGCCAGCGCTATGCCACCGAGCTGGCGCCGCAGCAGCTGTTCGACCGGCGCCGTCCAGGCGGACGCATCCTGACGCTCGACGGCTATCCGCACCGCGGCCAGCCGATCATGCTCACCGAGTTCGGCGGCATCGCCTACGTGAAGAAGCCCGAACCGGGCGTCAAGCAGACCTGGGGCTACACGAGAGCGAAGACCGACCAGGAGTTCGAGCGCATGTACGCCGAGCTGCTGGAGGTCGTGATCCACACGCCGCTGTTCTCGGGCTTTTGCTACACGCAGTTTGCCGACACCTTCCAAGAGGCCAACGGGCTGTTGTGTGCCGACCGCACGCCCAAGATTCCGTTGGAGACCCTGCGCAAGGCCACCACCTTGCAGCGCACCTACATCCCCGGAGGCGTGTGATGCAGATGCACCAGCTCGTGCTTCAGAAGCCCGACGGCCGCGCCTTGAGGCTTTACGGCAGGGGGCCCATCGATCCCGCCACGTGCGCTCCCAGCCCCTTTGCGCAGCCGCTCGATGCCAACCCCCACCTGCGCTGGCATCCGCTGCGCGGCGAGTGGGTCACCTACGCGGCCTACCGGCAGGACCGCACCTTCCTGCCACCGCCCGAGTACAACCCGCTGGCACCCATGCGCGACACGGCGCATCCCACCGAAGTGCCTGCCGGCAACTGGGACGTGGCGGTGTTCGACAACCGGTTCCCGTCGCTGTCGGCACAGGCCCACGACCCGCCGGCGCTGGGCATTCCCACCGCGCCGGCGCAAGGCCATTGCGAGGTGGTGGTGTTCACGCAGGACCCGGCGTCGTCGCTGGGGCGCCTGCCCTTGCCGCATCTGGAGCTGCTGCTGGGCGTGTGGGGCGAGCGCACGCGCGACCTCGGCCGGCGGCCCGGCGTGCAGTACGTGCTGCCGTTCGAGAACCGTGGTGCCGAGGTGGGCGTCACCTTGCACCATCCGCATGGCCAGATCTATGCCTATCCGGTGGTGCCGCCGGTGCCGGCCCGCATGCAGCACCAGGCGGAGTGCTACCGCGCCGAGCGCGGGCGTGGCCCCCTGCTCGACATGATCCACCGCGAACTGGCCGAGCGCACGCGGCTGCTGTACCAGGGGCCGCAGGCGGTGGCCTTCGTGCCGCCTTGCGCACGCTATCCGTACGAGGTGTGGGTGGCGCCGATCGAGCCGGTGGAAACCTTTGCCGACCTCGGCGACGCGGTGCGCGCCGACCTGGCGCGGGCGCTGAAGACCGTGCTGATGAAGTACGACGGCCTGTGGCAGCGTCCGCTGCCCTACCTGATGGCCTGGTACCAGGCCCCCACCGACGGGCAGCCGCATCCCGAGGCGCACCTGCATGCGCAGTTCTATCCGCCCTACCGCACGCCCGACCGGCTCAAATACCTGGCCGGCACCGAACTGGCGGCGGGCTTCTTCGCAATGGACGCCTTGCCGGAGCAAAAGGCGCGCGAGCTGCAGGCCGTGGTGGTCGACGTGGAGGCGGCCGCGTGAAACGCAGGCGCTTCGAAGAGGTCTTCGGTGCCGCTGCGGCCGTGCAGGCCGAGGCGCCGGGTCGCGTGAACCTGCTGGGCGAGCACACCGACTACAACGACGGCTTCGTGCTGCCCACGGCGATACCGCAGCGCACCTGTGTGTCGCTGCGGCCCGTTCCCGGCGAGCGCAGCACGCTGTATGCCGCCGAGCTCGGCCAGGCCTCGGAGTTCACCCTGGCGCGGCCCCCGGCCGAATCCTTTGGGCGCTATGTCTACGGCTGCCTGCGGCAACTGCAGCTGCTGGGGGTGGACGTGCCGGCGCTGCAGATCCATGTGCAGTCGCAGGTGCCGATGGGTGTGGGGCTGTCGTCCAGCGCGGCGCTGGAGGTGGCCACACTGCGCGCGCTGCGTTCGCTGCTGCACCTGGACGCCGGCTTCGACGACCTGCGGCTGGCGCAGATCGCGCAGCGTGCCGAGATCGAGGACGCGGGCGTTCGCTGCGGCATCATGGACCAGATGGCCTCCAGCCTGGCCGGCACCGACAGCATGCTGTTCCTCGACACGCGCACGCTCGAGCGGCGGCTGGTGCCGTTGCCGCCCGGCAGCGAAGTGCTGGTGCTCGACTCGGGCATTGCGCGCACGCTGGCCGGCAGCAAGTACAACGAGCGCCGCGCCGAGTGCGAGGCCGCCGCGCGGCAGCTGGGCGTGAAGGCGCTGCGCGACGTGGTGGACGTGACGCAGGTCGAAGCGCTGCCCGAGCCCTTGCGCCGCCGCGCACGCCATGTGGTCACCGAAAACGAACGCGTGCTGCGCGCGATCACCGGCATCGGGCCGCATGAGTTCGGCGTGCTGATGAACGCCTCCCACGACAGCCTGCGCGGCGACTTCGAGGTGTCGGTCGCCGAGCTCGACCGCCTGGTGGCGCTGCTGCGCGAGCAGCCTGGGGTGTGCGGCGCGCGGCTCACCGGTGCGGGCTTCGGCGGCGCGGTGGTGGCCTTGTGCCAGCGCGGGCAGGCGCTGACGGTGGCCGATGCGGTGCTGGCGCGCTACGGCGCGCGAGGGCGGCGCCTGGTGCCCTAGGTCTGCGCCCTGTGCAGGCCGAGCGTGAGGGTCCAGATAGCGTTGAACAGGCGCTAGGCTTCGGCGGGCACGGCCGCCGGCGCAGGCGGCCGGCGCATCACCCAGTTGAACAGCGGCGTGGCCATCAGCGTGCTGCTCACGGCCATCAGCACCAGCACCGAGAACAGCCCCGGCAGGATCACGCCGGCGGCCAGTCCGATGTTGATGATGATCAGCTCCATCAGGCCGCGCGCGTTCATCAACGCGCCGATGGCCATGGCGTCGCGGTTGGGCTCGCCGTTCAGCCGTGCCGCCGCCCAGCAGGCCACGCCCTTGCCGCCGAACGAGGCCGCCAGGATCACCAGGGCGGCGGCGAAGATCCCGGGCTCCAGCAGCATGCCCAGGCGCGTGTTGAGGCCCGAGTAGGTGAAGAACATCGGCAGCAGGAACACCACCACGAAAGGCTGCAGCGTCTCGCGCAGCTTCTGGGTGAGCGGCCCGCGCGGCATCACGCAGCCGAGCAGGAAGCCGCCGAACACCGCGTGGATGCCCACCGCGTCCATCGCGAAGGCACACAGCGCAAACAACACCAGCACCGTCGCGAACACGCTGGTGGGCAGCGGCGCGCCGGGCAGCACGCGGTGCGCCAGGCGCCGCAGCAGCCGGCGGCCAGCGGTGAGCATGAACACCGCGAACGCCGTGCCGCCGCCGATGGCGGCATAAGCGCCCATCCAGGAGCCGCCGAAGCTCGCCAGCACCACCGCGAGGATGCACCAGGCCGCGGCGTCGTCCACCGCGCCCGCGGTGAGCGTGAGCGTGCCCAGCGAGGTGCCGGCCAGGCCGCGCTCGTGGATGATGCGCGCCAGCATCGGGAACGCGGTGATCGCGATGGCGGCGCCCAGGAACAGCGAAGCCTCGAAGAGCTTGACCTTGGCCGCAAACAGCCCCGGCACCGTGTGCAGCCAGGGCGCCAGCGCGAAGGCCAGCGCGAAAGGCGCCACGATGCCGGCCAGCGACACGGTGACGGCACTGCGCGCGCGAGCTTTGAAGTGGTCGGCCCGAAACTCGGTGCCCACCAGGAACATGTACAGGCCCACGCCCAGCTGCGCGGCCACGTACAGCATGCCCATGGTTTCCTTCGGGAACAGCGCCTGCTGCGCATGCGGCAGCAGCAGCCCGAACAACGAGGGTCCGAGCATCACGCCGGCGACCATCTCGCCCACCACCTGGGGCTGGCCGAACCGCTGCGCCAGGCGGCCGACGAGCTGGCACACCAGCACGATCACCGCCGCCTGGGCGAAGAAATACACAGAGAGCTGGGAGGCGGGCATGGCGGTGCAGCGTAGGGGAAAGCGGGCGCTCTTGCAAGCGCTTTCAAACTAGAGGTCTGGGCCCGGCGATTCTGCCGCTTCGTCCTCTGCCTCCGCTTGTTCCATCTGCTGCAGCAGGTACAGCCGCTGGTACAAGCCCTGCGGCAGGGCCATCAGTTCGGCGTGCATGCCGCGTTCGGCGATGCGGCCGTGGTTGAGCACCACGATGCAGTCGGCGTCGCGAATCGTCGAGAGACGGTGCGCGATCGCCACCACCGTCACCCGGCCGCGCAGCGCCGCCAGCGCGCGCTGCACCGCCTGCTCGGTCTCGGAGTCGATGTGCGAAGTGGCCTCGTCGAGGAAGAGGATGCGCGGCTTGCCGGCCAGCGCGCGTGCGATCGCGATCAGCTGCTTCTGCCCCACCGACAGGCGCGCGCCGCCTTCGCCCAGCGGGGTGTCGTAGCCCTGTTCCAGCGCCGTGATGAAACCGTGTGCCTGCGCCGCGCGGGCCGCTTCATGCACCTGCTCGTCGCTGAGCGGCCGGCCCATCGCGATGTTCTCGCGCACGCTGGCCGCCAGCAGGAAGGGCTCTTGCGGCACCAGTCCGATCGCGCTGCGGAAGTGTTCGTCGCCGAGGGTCTCGATCGGGTTGCCGTCGATGCGGATCGCGCCCGGCGGCGCCGGGTAGAAGCGCAGCAGCAGCGACAGCAAGGTGGTCTTGCCGCTGCCGGTATGGCCCACGATGCCGTGGAAGCTGCCGGCTTCGATGTGCAGGTTCAGTTCGTGCAGCACCGGGTGGCCCGGTTGGTAGGCGAAGCTGAGTTGCTCGATCGCGATGCCGCCGGCGCTGACGCTGCCTTGCGCCGCGGCCCGGGGCGCCTCGGCCTCCTCGAGCAGCGCATGCACGCGCGCCGCGCCCACCATCGCCTGCTGCAGCTGCGAGAACTGCATGGTGATCTGGATCAGCGGCTCCACCACGCGCGAGATGTAGTTGATGAAGGCATAGAGCACGCCCACTTCCAGCGCGCTCAGGGCCTGGCCTTGCGACCACATGCCGAACACGCCGATCACGGCTGCGAGCAGCAGCACGTTGAGCAGGTCCAGCGCCGGCCGCAGCAGCCAGGCGTTGGCGCGCAGCTCGCGCTGGCGCGAGCGGTAGTGCGCCTCGTTGGTGGCGGCAAAGCGCTCGGTGAAGCGGCCGGTGGCGTTGCTCGCCTGCAGCACCGCCATGCCGGCGATCGACTCGCCCACTTGCGCGTTGAGCTCGCTGCGCAGCTCGCGCGTGCGCGTGACCGCCGGGGCCGACAGCCGCTGGTACAGCGTGACGATCAGCGCCACCGCCGGCACCAGCGTGGCCACGATCAGCATCAGCCGCCAGTCCAGCCACAGCATCGCCGCCATCGCGCCGACCAGCACGATCACGCTGTCGAGCATCACGAACAGCACCTGCACGTACAGCGTCTTCACCGCCTCGGTGTCGTTGGTGACGCGGCTGACCAGCTGGCCGGTGATGGCGCGGTCGAAAAAGCTCATCGGCAGGCGCAGCACGTGGCCGTAGACCTGCTCGCGGATGCGCTGCACCGAGCGCATGGCCAGGCCGGCCAGGCGCACCAGCTGCAGATAGCGCAGGCTGCTGGCGACCAGGCCGGCCAGCAGCGCGCCCAGCAGCAGCCCGGCGATGGCCGGCACTTCAGCGTTGCGCGGCAGCAGGTAGTCGTCGATCAGCGCCTTGCCGATCAGCGGGCCCAGCGCTTCCAGGCTGGCCGCCACCAGCAGCCACAGCAGGCCCCAGCGCAGGTGGCGCGCTTCCGGCGCGGCGGCCTTCAGCAGCAGCGTGGCCGCGTCGCCGAGCGTGCGCCGGCGCTGCTGTTTCCCGGTGGGCGCGGGCAGGGCCGCGCCGGCGTGCTCAAGCGACATCGAGGCTGGCCTCCAGTTGCTGGTAGCGCCATTGGCGCGCGTACCAGCCGTCGCGCGCCAGCAGCGCGGCATGGTCGCCTTGTTCCACCACCTGGCCGTGGTGCAGCACGAGCGTGTGGTCCGCATCCACCACGGCGCTCAGGCGGTGGCTGGCGATGATGACCGTTCGGCCCTGGCGTGCCGCGCGCAAGTGGGCGAGGATGCGCGCCTCGGTGGCGGTGTCCACCGCCGACAGCGCGTCGTCGAGCAGCAGCAGCGGCGCCTCGGTGAGCAGCGCGCGCGCGATCGCCACGCGCTGGCGCTGCCCGCCCGAGAGCGTGACGCCGCGCTCGCCCACCGGCGTGTCGTAGCCCTGCGGCAGCCGCAGGATGTCCTCGTGCACGGCGGCCAGCTTTGCGGCCTGCTCCACCTGTTCACGGCTGGCGCCCGGGCGCGACAGCGCGATGTTCTCGGCCACCGTGGCGGAGAACAGGAACGCCTCCTGCGGCACCCAGGCGATCGCGCCGCGCAGGCCGTCCAGCGTGTAGTCCTGCAGGTCCACCCCGTTCCAGGCCAGGCGCCCCGCCTGCGGCAACTGGTGGCGCAGCAGCAGCTTCAGCAGCGTGCTCTTGCCCGCGCCGGTGGGCCCCACCAGGCCCAGCGTGCAGCCTTCGGGCAGCTCGAACGACACGCCGTCCAGCGCCGGCCGCGCCTGGCCCGGGTGGCTGAAACGCAGGCCCTCGCCGCGCAGCGGGCCGGGCACCACCTGCGCCACGCGGCCCTGGTCCTGCACCGTGAGCGCCTCGTCCAGCACCGGCTGCAGCCGCGCCCAGGCGGCCTTGCCGCGCTCGACCAGCGACAGCACCCAGCCGGCGGCGAACATCGGCCAGATGAGCTGGCCGAGGTAGAGGCTGAAGCTGGTGAGCTGGCCCACGCTGAGTTCGCCGCGCCACACCAGCCAGCCGCCCACGCCCAGCGTGAGCACGGTGGCGGCGCTGAGCGTGAAGCCCACCGCCGGCTCGTAGGCGGCCTCCCACTTCTGCGCCGCGAAGCTGGCGTCCGAGGCTTCGCCGGCCAGCTGCGCGAACTGTGCGGCGCTGCGCTGCTCCAGCCCCAGCGCGCGCAGCGTGCGCACGCCCGACAGCGTCTCCTGCACCTGGTCGTTGAGCGCGCCGAAGCGCTTGAGCGACAGCGCCCAGGCCTCGTGCACATGGCGCGAGATCCACCAGAAGCTCAGGGCCATCAGCGGGAAGGGCAGCAGCGCCACCGCCGCCAGGCGCCAGTCGACCCCCAGCGTCATGGTGGCCACCACCAGCACCAGCGTGAGCGAGCCGTCGAAGCCGGCGAGCATGGCCTCGCCGGCGGCCATTTCCACCGCGTCGATGTCGTTGGTGGCCAGCGCCATCAGGTCGCCGGTGCGCCGGCCCTGGTAAAAGCGGGGGCCCTGCAACGAAAGGCGCTGGTACAGCCTGTGCCGCAGCTCCACGCCCAGGCGGAACGCCGCGGCAAACAGCTGCAGGCGCCAGCCCACGCGCAGGAAGTAGATGGCCACGCCCGCCGCGACCAGCAGCCCCAGCTCGCGCAGCAGCGCGGCGCCCTGGAGCCGCTGGGCCACCAGCGCGTCGACCAGGTGGCCGATCTGGCGCGGCAGCCACACCGTCAGCAGCGCGATCGCAAGCAGCATTGCGCCGGCTGCGCCGTAGGCGCTCCAGTGGCGGCGGAGGAACTGGCCGATGAGTCGGTACAGGCTCATGCAAGGGCGGCAGACCGCCCTTGTGAGGCGACGGCGCGAGGCGGGTGGGAGGGGGAAGAACCGCGCGATTCTAGAAAGATGCGCAGCCTCGCGCTGGCACAGGCGAGAAGCCCGCGGCTACTTCTTCTTGCCCACTTCGTTGCCGATCACCCCACCCACGGCCGCGCCGCCCACGGTACCGACAGGGCTGCCGTCGGTGAGCACCGAGCCGGCGACGCCGCCCACGCCGGCGCCGATGGCGATGGCTTTTTCGCGCTCGGTCATGTTCGAGCAGCCGGTGCCGGCGATGAGTGCGACCGCCGCGGCGGCGGCAATGGCGATGCGAGACAGCTGTTTCATGATGTGCTCCAAGTGCCAAGGGAGGCCGGCGTCGCCGGCCGCGTGACTTGAAGCTAGCCGCCTGCGCGTCGCGCCGCAGTCAGCCCGCACAGGGTCTTGCCGTCAGCCCCGGCTGACAAGCGTTTCAGTCCCTCACATCGGCGACGGGGTTGGCGCCGAAATCCCGCCGTTCCAGCCAGGCCAGCACCTTGGCCGCCGCCTGCTCGGGGCTGTCGAGCAGGCCCTGGGCCTTGAGCTGCGCGAAGCGCTCGCGCTCGGGAAAGCGCCCCGGGTCGGCCGAGCGCAGCTGCTGCTGCATGCCGGTGTCGATGACACCGGGCGCGAGCGACACCACCTTCACCGGGTTGGGCTGGCCCGCCTGTTCCAGCGCCAGCGCGCGCGTGAAGTGGTCCATGCCCGCCTTCATCGCGCAGTAGGCCGCGGCGCCTGCCATCGCGCGCCGGCCGAGGCCGGAGGAGATGTTGAGCAGCTTGCGCTCGCCGCGCCAGGCGGCGGTGGCGCGCACGTAGCCCGCGCTGAGCAGCAGCACCGCTTCCAGCCCGACGCGCAGCGCGGCCGACAGCTCGGCCGCCGGCGTGTCCTGCAGCGGGCCCGGCGCCGACACCAGCGCGGCGTTGTTGATCAGCGCCACGCCGGCGAAGCGATCGGGCGGCAGCGCCTGCAGCGCCTGCTCCAGCCGCGCGGCCGCTGGCAGCGGGTCGGCCAGGTCGAGCTGCCATTGCGCCAGCGTGGCGCCCGCCTGCGCGGCACGCGCCTGCAGCCGCTCGCTCGTGCCGCGCGACAGGCCCCATACCGTGTGTCCCGGCGCCAGCAGCGCGCCGGCGATGGCTTCGCCCATGCCACGCGATGCGCCGGTGACGATGTACAGCCGTTCGTTCATCACAGGGTCTCCTGTTGCAGGATGCGGCGCGCCAGGGCGGCCACGCCCTCGGGCGAAAGGTCGTCGGTGGGCAGGCGCAGCGCGTCCTTCAATTGCAGCAAGTGCCGGCCCTGCGAGCGCGCGTACAGCGGGTCGTAGTGCTGTGCCATCAGCTCCGCGAACAGCGGCTGCATCGCGCCCTCCGCGGCCCAGGCCTGCCAGCGGGCCAGCGTCTCGTTGGGCTGCAGGCCGTGCAGCAGGCCGATCTTGTGCTGCAGCGCGGTGCGGTCGTCGCCCAGGTAGGCGTAGTCGCGCAGCAGGTAGGCCAGGCGCGCGGCCGGCGTGGCGTCGATCTCGATGCAGGGGCTGGTGCGCAGGTGCTCGATCAGCGGCAGCGGCACCGACAGGCGGCCGATCTTCTTGCTCTCGGCTTCCACGTACACCGGGCGCTGCAGGTCCAGCGTGTCGAGCACGGCCACGATGCGCGTCTCGAACGCCTTTTGCGAAGGCTGCTCCACTCCCGGCAGGCTGCCCAGTACCGAGCCCTTGTGGCAGGCCAGGCCCTCCAGGTCGAGCACTTGCGCGCCCAGCCCGGCCAGCGCCTGCAGCACGCGCGTCTTGGCGCTGCCGGTGGCGCCGCAGACCACGCGAAAACGGATCTGCGGACCCAGGGCCTCGATGCGCTCGATCACATGGCGCCGCCAGCTCTTGTAGCCGCCGGCCAGCTGCTGGGCGTCCCAGCCCACCAGCCGCAGCCAGGTGACCATGGCGCCCGAGCGCATGCCGCCGCGCCAGCAGTACACCAGCGGGCGCCAGCCGCGCGGCTTGTCGGCAAAACGCTCCTGCAGGTGCCGGGCGAGATTGGCGGCCACCATCGCGCCGCCCACGCGCCGCGCCTCGAAGGCGCCTCGCTGCTTGTACAAGGTGCCCACGATGCGGCGCTGCTCGTCGTCGAGCACCGGGCAGTTGATGGCCCCGGGCAGGTGGTCCAGGGCGTACTCGCCCGGCGAGCGCGCGTCGATCAGCTCGTCGAATGCGTGGAGCTCGGCCACGCTCACGGGGCGACTAGGCGGCGCCATGGCAGGCCGCGGGAAGTACCGGCTGTTTCAGGTGCATGACCTGGATTGTTGACCATGGCCGGTGGGCGACACGGCCTGTCAGCCTGCTGACGGGCCGTGTCGCTGTTTGGGACGAAGGCGACAGCGCCGCCGCGGAACGGCGGTTGCATGGCCCAGGCCACATCCAGGAACACCCAGATGAAGCTCCAGATGCATCGCTTGCAGGCGCTGTTCGCGTCGCTGCTCATCGCTGGCTGCGGCGGCGGCTCGGGCGGCGAGGCCCCGACCGCCGGCGCACCACCGCCCGCACCTGCACCCGCACCTACACCTGCACCTACACCTGCACCTGCACCTGCACCAGCTCCCGGGCCCTCGCCCGCGATCGCCAGCTGCCCGGTCTTTCCCGAGACGGCCATCTTCAACCAGCGCATCGACGACGCATCGCGCTTCCCCGTGCATGCGCAGAGCGCGGCCTGGGTCGCGTCGATCGGCGGGACGCGCCGCTTCCATGCCGACTGGGGCCGCAACGACGATCCGTCGCAGTGGCAGGACTACTACGGCATCCCCTACAACGTGGTCGACGGCACGGCGGCCACCACCTCGTGGCCCACCGTTTCCTTCGACATCACCGACCCGCGCGCCGGCAACGGCGATGGCGTGCCGGAAGAAAGCGACTGCGCGGCGCCTGCAGCCGGGGGCGGCCACGAGATCTGGCGCGACTGCACGACGCTCGCGCCGGCCGACCGCCGCTTTCCGTATCCGCTCGATGCCAACCTGCTCGCCGAATACGGCGCCTGCAACGATGCCCAGGTGTGCGGCGACCGCCATGTGCTGGTGGTGGAGCAGGGCAGCTGCCGCCTGTGGGAGAGCTATTTCTCCTACAAGGTCGATGGCCGGTGGTACGCCTACTCCACGGCCGCGTGGGACATGCGCTCGCTGCAGTTGCGGCCCGACACCTGGACCTCGGGTGACGCGGCGGGCCTGCCCATCCTGCCGCTGCTGGCGCGCGTGGACGAAGCCAGCGCCGGCGAGGTACGGCATGCGCTGCGCGTGACCTTCCGCGACGGCGTGCTGGCGCGCAGCCATGTCTGGCCGGCGCGCCACCGCGCAGGCGGCGACACGCCGGGCGGCATTCCCTTCGGTGCTTTGCTGCGCCTGCGTGCCGACGTGACCGTCCCGGACAGCTGGACGCCGCAGGCCCGGGCGCTTGCGCGCGCGATGCAGCGCTACGGCCTTTACGTGGCCGACATCGGCACCGACTTGTACGTGCAGGGTGAGCCCAGCGCGGCCTGGAGCGACGCCACCATCAGCCAGCTCCAGACGCTGCGCATGGACCAGTTCGAGTTCGTGGACACGAGCGCCGTCACCAGCGACCCGCGCTTCGACGCCGGCTCGATGGCCGGCGCCTGGTAGACGAGGTGGCAACCAGCCCGAGCGCCGGGCCGCTCCCAAGCGCGGGCTGAACCCCCGCGGGGCATCAGGAAACCTCGTCGCTCTCGCGCAGGCGCTGGCACTGCGGGTGGCTGTAGAAGCGCGCCTGGCGGCATTGCGTCTTCATGCAGTAGTACAGCGAGAAGTTGGTGCGCGCGCCGCAGGCGGCCCGTGGCGTGGATGCCACCGCGGGCCTGGCTGCCGCGGTGCGCCGGGGCGGCGGGGCTTCGGCGGCCGCGTTGGCGCTCTTGCGGGCGCTGGCGCTGCGCGTCGCGTTCTCTTCGATGCTGCTGGTGCCGCTGCTGCTTGTGGCGGCCACGTGCTCGCGCGGCGCGGCGGCCACCACGGGCGCCGAGGCGGTGGTGACCGGGGCCGGCAGGGCCACCACGGCCGACGCAGGCAGGGCAGCTGCTGCGGCGTCGGTGGCCGCGGGCGCAGCCGGCGTGGTGGGCGCGGTCGGTGTGATCGGCATGGCGCCGGGCCTCGCCGACCTTTCGGTGGCTTGCGGCACTGTCGGCGCCGGGAGGGTGGCCACCGGCCCGCCGGCGACGAGGGCCTCGTCGCGATACGACTGCAGGTACCAGGTACCCGCCGCCACCAGCCCGACCACAGCACCGGCCATCGCCCAGGGCAGGGCCGAGCGGCGCCGCCGCGCCGGCGGCGGCGGGTCGGTGAAGGCGCCCAGGTGGTCGATGTCGACGTCGGGCTCGCGGCCGAGGCCACCTGCGGAACCGAGGTCTATCGCCGCGGTGAGCGCGGGTTCCGGCGCGTGTTGCGGTGGCTCGGTGGCGGGCGGCGCCGTGTCGGCGGCCGTGGATGCACCGGGCGGCTCGGCTGCGGGCCGCTGCACGTTCATCGGCGCAATGGCGGGTGCGGTGGCCATCCAGGCGCCGTTGCCGGGCATTGCCGGTGCGCGGGGCGGGGCCGTCGAGATGCCGAGTTCGTCATAGGGCAGCGGCTTCGGCTCGGCGGGGGGCTCGCGCCCGGGCACCACCTTGAGCGGCGGCTTGGCGCTGCCACTTTCGTCACGCGGCGGCACCTCGGGTGCGAGCAGCGGGTCCACGCGCGCAGGCGGCCGGCGGCTCATCGGCGGCCAGTCGCCGATGTCGGCCAGCGCGGCATCGATGGCCGCGCGCACCGCCTTGTCCTCGGGCTCCTGGCTGGCTGGCGCGTCGGCGCTTGCGGCGGTGACCGGCGCGCTGGCTGCGAGGTCGCGGTCGAGGGGCTTGCGCGGCACGGCCTGCAAGGGCGGGCCTTCCACCGTCACATCGGGTTGCACATGCGGTCGCAGCAGCGCGTCACGCAGCGCAGCCACGGTTTGCGGCCGGTCGCCCGGGCGGACCGCCAGCGCGGCATCGATCGCGGCCAGGAAAGGCGCGCTGTAATGAAGGCCGGGGAAACTGCGCTCGACCTCGCGCGCCACCTCGGACACCGGCATCAGCGACGCATCGTTGACTGCGCGCACCGTGGCCGGCACGGGCGCCCGCCCGCTGAGCGCGAAATAGGCCACCGCTGCCAGCGCGTACAGGTCGGTCCAGGGCCCTTGCGGCAGGTTGGGGCTCTCGGCGTACTGCTCGATCGCGGCATACGAGGGGTTGACGATCGCGGTGAGCGGCTGCGTCATGTCGCCCACCACGCGGCGGGCCGAGCCGAAGTCGAGCAGCACCGGCTGCCCGTCGGGCTTGAGCAGGATGTTGCCGGGCGATACGTCGCGGTGCAGGCACTGGCCCGCGTGCAGCGTCTGCAGTGCCCCCAGCAGCGGCAGCAGCAGACGGTCGCGCAGCCAGGCCTCGTCGGGCGGGCGCAGCATGGTCTGGCGCGAGGCCTGCAGCGTGGGCCCTTCGCAATAGGGCATGGCCATGTAGGCCGTGTGGTTCTCTTCCCAGAAGCGGTACACGCGCACCAGCGCCGGATGGTCGAACTGCGCCAGCAATCGCGCCTCGCGCAGGAACGACTGCAGCCCGCGCAGGAAGGCTTCTTTGTGGCCGGCCTCGCGCAAGCCGATGGAGGCGCCCTCGCCGCGGCCGGCCAGCTGCACCGGCAGGTATTCCTTGATCGCCAGCGGGCGCTGCAGCGCAAGGTCGGTGGCCAGGTAGACGATGCCGAAGCCGCCTTGGCCCAGCGTGCGCTCGACACGGTAGCCGCCGCCCAGCACGGTGCCGGCCGGCAGCGCATCGCGCGGCTCGCGGCGGGTTCCCGCGGGACGGCTGTCGTCGCCAGGGCGGCGCATCGGTGAAGAAACGGATGTCATGGTGGTGATGTCCCTCAGCACCGCGCGGTCCCGGACAACAGGACACCCTGCGGCGCTTGCAGCATGCATCTCCTTATAGGCGCGGACGCGGCTTCGGCGCGTTGCCAAGCGTGAGCGCAAGTGACGCGGTGAAGCCGGAGCAATCGGTGTGCCCCGCGGCGGGGCCGGTCCGCCGTCAGGCGGTGTTTCCGCTGCCTTGCCCCGGGGTGGAAGGGGTGGCGGGCCCGCCCTCGGTGGGCGGGTTGTCGGCGGGATCGTCCTTGCGCTCGAGCTTCTTCTGGCGTTTTTCTTCCTGCTTGCGCTTCTTGGCAAGCTCCCGCTGGCGTTTCTCGTAGGCGTAGTTCGGTGTGGCCAAAGGCTTTCTCCAGGCGGGGGAACGGTTGGGTGCAGCATAGCGCCTCGGTTTCCCCTGGGAAGAGGGCGAACCGCGTTGCGCGGCGTGGGGTTCGTGAAGGATGATGATCTTCGATGAACCTGCACCAGCTCCTCGCCGACGCGCCCGCGCTGCTGCCCTGGGCGCTGGGACTGCTGGCGCTGGTGCTGCTGGCGGCGGCGCTGGAAGGGGTGGTGATGACGCGGTGGCTGCGACGGGCCTACGACTGGCGCGCCTTCTGGGCTTCGCTGGCGGTCACGCTCGGGCGGCGGGTGTTCGATGCAGCGGGCGTGTCGCTGGCCGCGCCGCTGTTCGCATGGGCCTACACCCACCGGTTGCAGACGATCGAGCTGAACACCGCGCTGGCGGTGCTGCTGCTGTTCGCGGGGCAGGAGTTCTGCTACTACTGGTTTCACCGGGCCTCGCACCGCGTGCGCTGGTTGTGGGCCACGCATGCGGTGCACCACTCGCCCAACGAGCTGACGCTGGCGGCCTCGCTGCGCCTGGGCTGGACCGGCAAGATCACCGGCGCCACGGTGTTCTACGTGCCCCTGGTGTGGCTGGGCTTCGCGCCGGGCGCCGTGGTGGCCACGCTGGCGCTGAACCTGCTGTACCAGTTCTGGCTGCATGCCACCTGGATCCCCAAGCTGGGCGTGCTGGAGCGGGTGCTGAACACGCCGTCGCACCACCGGGTGCACCACGGCAGCAACGCGGAGTACCTGGACTGCAACTACGGCGGGGTGCTGATCGTGTTCGACCGGCTGTTCGGCACCTTCGTCGAGGAGCGCGAGGACCTGCCGGTGCGCTACGGGCTGACGCAGCCGCTGCACACCTACAACCCGCTGCGCATCGCGTTCTTCGAGTGGCTGCAGCTGGCGCGGGACGTGCGCAAGGCGCGCGGCCTTGCGCACCTGCTGCGCACGCTGTTCGGGCCGCCCGGGGCCCGGGCCTAGGTCACTTCGGCAGCACCACGCTGTCGATCACGTGGATCACGCCGTTGTCGGCCACGATGTCGGTCTTCACCACGCGGGCGTTGTCGACCGTGACGCCATCGCCGGAGGCCACCGTGAGCTCGCTGCCCTGCACGGTCTTCACCTTGCCGGGGCGCACGTCGCGCGCCATCACCTTGCCGGGCACGACGTGGTAGGTGAGCACGGCGGCCAGGCGCTGCTTGTCGGCCAGCAGTGCGTCGAGGTCTGCCTTGGGCACCTTGGCGAACGCTGCGTCGGTGGGCGCGAAGACGGTGAAGGGGCCCTTGCCCTTCAAGGTTTCCACCAGGCCGGCGGCCTGCAGCGCCGCGGCGAGCGTCTTGAAATCGCCGGCGGCCACGGCGGTGTCGACGATGTCCTTGGCCTGTGCGGTGGCGGCCAAGGCAAGGGTGGCGAGGGCGATGAGTTTCTTCACGGTGGAGCTCCTGTGGAAAAGGCGGGATGCGGAACGGAGACTGGTTGATGCGTTTTGTCCTGAACAAACGCAGACAACGGGGCTAATATAGGAGTCCTGCACCAGTCTGTCAAACGATTGTCTAGGACAAATATGGAAGCCATGCTGAGCATCGCCGCCGTCGAGCGGGACACCGGCCTTTCCAAGGACGTGCTGCGCGTATGGGAGCGGCGCTACGGCTTTCCGGATCCCCAGCGCGACCTTCACGGCGAGCGGCTGTATCCGGCGTCGCAGGTGGAGCGGCTGCGTCTGATCAAGCGCCTGATGGACCAGGGGCACCGGCCGGGCCGACTGGTCGGAGCTCCGGCAGAAGCGCTCGCGGCGCTGGCCCAGCGCCCTGCGCCTGTGGCCCGGCAGGGCGCGCCGGAAGCCGCGGACGAGCTCGACCACCTGGTCACGATGATCCGGCAGCACCAGGCGGCCGGGTTTCTGCAACTGATGCAGCAGCGCCTGGCCCGATATGGTTTGCGCGGCTTTGTCCTGGACACCGTGGCGCCGCTGACCGAATCGGTGGGCCATGCGTGGGAAGAAGGCCGGCTCCACGTGTTCGAGGAGCATCTGTTCACCGAGATGACCACGCGCGTGCTGCGGCAGGCGATCGGGGCAGTCTCCGGTGGCGCAGCGCCGCGCGTGCTGCTGACCAGCCTGCCCGATGAGCCACACGGCATGGGCTTGCTGATGGTGGAGGGCCTGCTGGCGCTGGAGGGGGCGCAGTGCGTCGCGCTGGGCACCCAGATGCCGCTGCTGGAGATCGTGCAGGCGGCCGTCGGCCACCGTGCCGACGTGGTGGCGCTGTCGTTTTCCAGGGCGTTCCCCGCGCGGCAGATCGCCGGACTGCTGCAGCAGCTGCGTGCCGCATTGCCGCCGGAGGTGGACTTGTGGGCCGGGGGGCAGGGCATGCGGAAGGTGGCCGCGCTCCCCGGGGTGCTGCCGGGGCTGTCCTTGGAGGATGCCGAGCGTGCGCTGCGTCAGTGGCGCCAGGCGCGGCACGGATGAGCGCGCAGCCGGGTCCTGCTCGGATCGGGCGCTCCGACCGCTAGCAAAACGGCGCGCGGCTGTCGAAGCGCAGCGACGAGGCCGTCACCGGATGCGGCAGGCCCAGGCGGGTCGCATGCAGCATCAGCCGGGGCGCGCAGGCTTCTGGCGCGTACAGCGTGTCGCCCAGGATCGGATGGCCCACCGCGAGCAGGTGCACGCGCAGCTGGTGCGAACGGCCGGTCACGGGCTCGAGCTCTACTTGCGAAGCGGCCGCGCTGGCGGCGAGCACGCGATAGCGCGTGAGCGAGGGCTTGCCGTGCAGCGGGTCGATCTTCTGCCGCGGGCGGCGTGGCCAGTCAGCGGCCAGCGGCAACTCGATGGTCTGCCATTGGCCGGCATCGCGCACGCAGCCCTGCACCACGGCCACATAGCGCTTGTGCACGCGGCGCTCGGCGAAGGCGCAGCTCAAGGCCTTCTGCGCCGCCTTGCCGCGTGCGAACACCATCAGCCCCGACGTGGCCATGTCCAGCCGGTGCACCACTTCCAGGTCGGGCCAATGCGCCTGCAGCCGCGCGAACAGGCAGTCGCGGCCCGCCTCGCCCTTGCCCGGCACGGCCAGCAGTCCGGCCGGCTTCTCGCACACCAGCAGGTGCTCGTCCACGTGGTGGACCGCGATGTCCGGCGGCCGCACCCCCCGAATCGGGGAGGGGGCAAGACCCGCTTCGGGAGCGGCCGTTGCCTCCACGGCTTCGCTTCTGTTGTGCATCGGAAGTGACTTCACCACCAAAGAGGAATGTTTATGAAGCTCGCGTCATTCTTGCGTGCAAGCATGGCCGCAACCGGCTTGCTGGTGCTGGCAGCCTGCGGCGGCGGAGGAGGGGACGATGACGGCAGTTCGACGCCGCCCCCCGGAAGCTCCACCTACCAGATCGGCGGCAGCGTCAGCGGCCTGTCCGGCAGCGGCCTCGTGCTGGCCAATGGCAGCAGCACGGTCGACGTGGCCTCCGGCGCCACCTCGTTCAATTTTGCCGACCGCCTGGCCGGCGGCGCCAGCTATGCGGTCACGGTGCAGGCGCAGCCCGCAGGCCAGACCTGCATGGTGAGCAACGGGAGCGGCACGGTGGGCTCGGCCGATGTGACCAGCATCGCCGTGTCGTGCCGCGCCTATGTGGCCTACGTGACCAAGCTCGGGCCCGATGCGCTGGACCAGTTCTCGCTCGACGCCAACGGCGGCTTCGCCGCCTTGGCCCCGGCCTCGGTGAGCACCGGGCTCGACCCGCGCGACATCGTGATCACGCCGGACGGCCGTTTCGCCTACACCGCGAACGCCGAGTCGTCGAGCATCTCGCAGTTCGGCGTGGGCACCAGCGGCGCGCTCAGCGCGCTGTCCACCGCCGCGGTGGACACCGACCAGGGCCCCACCGACCTGGCGATCAGCCCCGATGGCAAGGCCTTGTACTCGGTGAACTTCACGTCCAACAACGTGCGCCAGTACAGCATCGGCGCCGACGGGCAGCTGACGGCAATGTCGCCTTCTCGTGCGAACACGGGCAACGGGCCTTCGAGCATCGCGATCACGCCCGACGGCAAATTTGCCTATGTGGCCAACTTCCTCAGCGGCAGCATCACGGTCTTCGACGTAGGCAGCAACGGCCAGCTCACGGCGCGGGCGAACACCGTGTCGCTGGGCGCCGGCAGCGGCCCGCGCGAGCTGGTGGTCTCGCCCGACGGCAAGGCGCTGTACGTGACGCTGAACAACCAGAACGCGGTGGCGCAGTTCAGCATCGGCAGCGACGGCGCACTGGCGGCCATCGGCAGCTCGGGCACCATCGCGGCCGGCACGCAGCCCTACGGCATCACGATCACGCGCGACGGCAAGTTCGTCTACGTGGCCAACTTCGCGGGCAACAGCGTCACGCAGTACAGCGTGGGCACGAACGGCCAGCTCTCGCTGCTGTCGCCGGCCAGCGTCGCCACCGCGGGCGCCACGCCGCACGGCCTGGCGGTCTCGCCCGACGGCAAGTGGCTCTACGTCACCTCGCTCGGGGCACCCGGTGCGCTCGTCACGCAGTACAGCATCGGTGCCAATGGCACGCTCGCCGTGGTGGACGACATTGCGTTGAGCAGTGCCGTCGCCAGCCCGTGGAGCATCGTCGTGCACTGAACGCCGCAGGCGCTTATCGAGCCGCCTGGCCGCCAGCGAGTTCGAAGCCGGCGGCCAGGTGCTCCACCACGGTGGGCGCCCCCTTGGCGCGTGCCTGCTCGAAGGCGGCGCGCGCACGGGCGGCGTCGCCTTGCAGCCGGAAATGCTGGCCCAGGTGGAACCAGGCCTCGGCGAGCGCCAGCTCGAGGTCGTCGCCGTGCTTGCGCCCGGCCAGCTCGGCCAGCAGCTGGTCGGGGCTGAGCACGCCGGCCATCATGGCCAGCGCGGGCTGCGGCCATGGGCCTTCGGTGCGGCGCGCGCTGGCAGCCAGCTCCTGCGTGAGCCCGAGGCCGGCGCGTTGCAGCGCCCAGGCCTGCCAGAGCTGGGCATAGGCGGTGTCGGCGGCGTTGCCGCTGCGCTGGCGCAGCGCCGCGGCCTTGGCAAAGTCGGCGGCGGCCGCGCGGTAGTCGCCGGCGTAGAAGCGGGCGTGGCCGCGCCGGTAGAGCACCGCATAGGCCTCCTGGCCGAGCGTGAGCGCCTTGGTGTAGGCCGGCACGGCCTGCGCAAACTCGCCGTTGGCAAACAGCAGGTGGCCGCGGCACTCGTGCGCGCGGCCCGACACCGGCGCCACCTGCACCGCCTGTTCGGCATCGTGCAGACCCTGCAGGGGGCGGCCGCGCTCGGCCAGCGCCTCGGCGCGCTCGCACAGCGCCTCGGCCAGGTCTTCGCCGCTCAACTGCTCGCTCTCGATGGCCAGCGTGTTGCGCTCGATCTGGCGCTGCAGCCGCTGGTCGAGGCTGTCTTTCATCGTGTCGCGCCGCAGGCCGAACAAATGCCGCCCCTTGAGGGCGCCGGCCTCCACGGCGATCACGCCGAGCAGCGAGCGCTCCAGCGTCTTCAGGTCCTGCTGCAGCGCGGCCAGCTGGCGCGGCTGCACCTGCGCCGCGCGCGGCGCGTACTGCACGTCCAGGGTCGTCAGGTTGCCGCGGAAGCTGCGCTGCACCTCGGCGCGGAAGAATTCGCTGGCCACGCGCAGGCTGCTCGGCTCGCGCACCACGCTCACCTCGTCGGGCCAGTGCACCACCAGGTGGTAGCGCGCCTGGTAAGGCAGCGAGGCCACGCTCACCGGAAAGCGGCGGTCGAAGTTGTCGGGCAGCCTCACCGTGCCGGCGATGTTGTCGGGGAAGAAGCGCAGCGCCCAGTCGCCGCCCACCTCGCGCGTGAGCCGCGGGATCTCGAGCTCGGCCTGCACGCCGAAGCTGTTGGCCTCGGTGTCGTCGAGCAGCACCGGGTCGGTCATGAGGTGGATGCCGGGGTAGCGCCGCTCGTAGCCGCCTTGCAGCTGCTTGCGCCGCTGCTCGGGCGTCATGCGCTGGTAGGCCAAGCGCATCAGCTCGGCGGTGCTGCCGTGCCAGACCTGCCGCACTTGCAGCCGCCCGGCACCGCCCAGGGCCTGCACGTGGAAGGTCTCGCTGAGCTCGCTCGTGGCCAGCGCCACCGGGTCGCGCGACTGCAGCGTGACCAGGGTGCGCGCGTCGGGCCGCACCACCAGGCCGGCGGCGCCTTCGAGCACGCCCAGCCGCTCGAGCCGGCCGCGCTGGCCCAGGCGCGTGCCGTCGAGGTAGTAGGCATGCCCGCCGATGCGCACCTGCGCGACCACGTGGTCGAACACCTCGGGCGTGGGCAGCAGCCGCGACGGCGCGCGCGGGCTGCTCAGCGACACCAGCACCGGGTCGGCCTCGATGCCCAGCGCCCGCAGCAGCGTCACCAGCAGCAGGGTCTTGTCCTTGCAGTCGCCGTAGCGGCGCTGCACCACCTGCGCCGGCGCCGAAGGGCGGTGCGAGCTTTCGCCGAGCGACACGCTGAAGTAGCGGATCTCCTCCTGCACCCAGCGCAAGGCCTGGGCCGCGCGCTGCTCGGGCTCGGGCAGCGCGGCCCATTGCGCCACCAGCGCCTGCAACTCCGGCGGCAGCGGCGCATCCGCCGGGAACAGGCCGCCGGCCCACTGCGCCACCGCGTTCCAGTCGGCAAACTCGGTCAGCTGGAGGAAGCGCGCGGGGAAGAAGTCGTCCGGCACGCCGGGCTCGTCGTCCAGGCCGTCGATGCCGCGTTCCTCGAAACGCAGGATCTGCAGCGGGCTGCCGGCGGCGCCGAGCGTCTGCGGCGTGATCTGCGTGGGCCGGTGATCGCCCTGCATGCGCCAGGCGATGCGGCGTGCGGCCGGCGCGATCAGCGTCGCGCGGCGCAGTTCCACCGGCTCGGCGTGGTCCCACATCACGGTGTGGCTGTAGCGCTCGCCCAGCACCGGGTTGCGGCCTTCGAGCGTGTACACCAGGTGCAGCGTGTCGCCCACGCGCACGTCCTCGAAGAACAGCACCGCGGTGACCATGCCGCTGTAGATACCGCTTTCCAGGCCGGCCTCGCGTTCGAGGAATCGCACGCTGGCCTGGTGCGTGCGGTCGAGCACCTGGCCGTCGCGCAGCAGGCGGGCCGCATGCAGGCGGATGCGCTGGTACTGCGGCACGAAGTACAGCGCGTACTGCCCGATCTGCGCCAGCGCGGCCGCGTCGTTGACCTGCAGCGCGCGGCTGACGAGGTAGCGCACGCCGCCGTCGAGATGGATCTGGGTCTCGGCCACGCGCAGCACCACCGGCTCGCGCCGTGTGGTGGCCGGGATCTCGGCAAAGGGCAGGGCCCAGGCGGGCAGCGGCTCGCCGCGCGTGAAGGCGGCTGCGGCGGCGTCGCCGCGTTGCGGCTGTGCGAACGCGGCCGAGGCCGCCAGGCTGCAGGCCCCCAGCAGCATCCAGCGCCACGACACCCAGCGCAGCAACACGCTCATCCACCGCATGCGGCCACCTTAGCGGCGCACCGCGCCGGCCGATGCGCAGAAGTGACGGCTTACCGCCCCGTATTCCCGCTGTGCGGCGTGCGCATTTCTCGGTCGGCGCCGAAATGAAACGAAACACGCCGATACCCCGGGGAGAGGACGCCGGCGGCCCCGTGGCCCAGCATGCGCGGCACACCAGCACAGAAAGGAACGCCCATGCGACTGTGGTTCCGGCCGGCCTTTGCCGGCGCATTCTTCGGGGGGCTGCACGGCTTCGGCCGCCACGGATGGCACGCCCGCTGGCACCGCCATCAGGCAGCGCGCTGGCGCGACCCGGCGGCCTGGCAGCAGCGGGCGGTGCAGCGTGTGGGCGACCGGCTCGGCCTCGACGAGGCGCAGCGCGAGGCGTTTGCCGCCTTGCTGCAGCGCCTGCACGCACAACGCGAGGCGCTGCGCGGGGCCTCCGACTGGCGGCTGGACCTGCGCAGCCTGGTGCAAGACGACACCTTCGACCGCTGGCGGGCTGAAGACCTGCTGCATGCGCGCGTGCAGGCGCTGCGCGAGCAGGGCCCGCAGGTGATCGCCGCCCTGGCCGGCTTCTACGACCGGCTCGATGCACGACAGCAGCAGGCTGTGAGACAGTGGCTGGATCGCTGGGGCCTGCCTCACTGACAATCGCGGCCATGCGCCACCTGCTGCTGATCGACGACGACGAACACCTGGCCGCCCCGCTGGCGAGTTACTTCCGCCGCTTCGAGTTCGAGCTGGCGGCGGCCACGCGGCCCAGCCTGGGGCTGCAGATGCTCAACACCCAGGCCTTCGACGCCGCCATCCTCGACGTGATGCTGCCCGAGATGGACGGCTTCGAGCTCTGCCGCACCATCCGCCGCTCGAGCGACATTCCCATCGTGATGCTCACCGCGCGCGGCGACGTGATGGACCGCGTGGTGGGCCTGGAGCTGGGCGCCGACGACTACCTGCCCAAGCCCTTCGAGCCGCGCGAGCTGCTGGCGCGCATCCAGACCATCCTGCGCCGCGTGCGCGTGGGCGCGGCCTCGCAGCGGCTGCAGTTCGAGGGCCTGGCCATCGACCTGCAGCGCCGCGAGGTGCTGCGCCAGGGCGTGGGGGTCGAGCTCACCGGCACCGAGTTCGAGCTGCTGGCGCTGCTGGCGCGCGAGCCGGCACGCGTGTTCAGCCGCGACGAGATCCTGGAGAAGCTGCGCGGCCATTCGGCCGAAGACCTGTACACACGCGCAGTGGACATCCTGGTCAGCCGCCTGCGCAAGAAGCTCGAGCCGCTGGACTGCATCAAGACCCTGCGCAACGTGGGCTACGCGTTCGCGGCCGGAAAGACCGGCGCGTGAACCCGTTCGCGCGCTGCGCGCCGCACGCCCACCAACCCTGGCGCCAGGGCTGGAAGGGCGCGGTCCACCGCTTCCAGCACACGCTCAAGTGGCGCTTGGTCACGCTGTTCCTCGCGCTTGCGGTGGCGGTCACCATCACCTTCATCATCGGCGTGCACCACCTGGTCAAGGCCGGCTGGCAGGGCTACGGCAAGCCGCTGCTGTCGGACTACGTGAACCACCTCGCCGCCGAGATCGGCACGCCGCCCAGCGTGGACAAGGCGCGCGCGCTGACCGAGCGGCTGCCGATCACCGTGCGCATCGAGGGCCCGCGCGTGCGGTGGGACTCGCATCCCGATCGCTGGCGCTACTGGCAGCGGCCGGGCCGCATGGTCAGCGGCACCGAGGGCTCGTGGGTGCACGTGCGCAAGCTGCCCGACGGGCACGTGCTCACCTTCGGGCTGGCCGAGCCGGTGCCCACCGATGCGATGGGCCCGCACTATGCGGGCTGGGCCACGCTGGCATTGCTGCTGCTGTGCACGCTGGGCGCCTATGCCTATGTGCGCCATCTGTTCCGCCCGCTGGACGACATCCACGAAGGCGCAGTGCGCTTCGGCAAGGGCGACTTCGCCTACCGCATCCCGCTGCGCTGCCACGATGAACTGGGCGACCTGACCGTGCAGATCAACACCATGGCCGGCGAGATCCAGCGCATGCTCGAAGCCAAGCGTGGCCTGTTGCTGGCCATCAGCCACGAGCTGCGCTCGCCGCTCACGCGGGCGCGCGTGAATGCCGAGCTCATCGACGACAGCGAGGCCAAGGCGGCGCTGCTGCGCGACCTGGCCGAGATGCGCGACCTCATCAGCGACCTGCTGGAAACGCAGCGCCTGACCAACGGCCACGCGGCCTTGCAGCGCGAGCCCACCGACCTGAACGCGCTGGTGCTCGAGACGCTGAAGGCGCAGTTCGCCGGCCGCGACATCGGCACCGAGCTGGCCGAGGGTCTAGCCAGGCCGCCGCTGGACCGCACGCGCATCCGGCTGCTGTTGCGCAACCTGCTGGAAAACGCGCTGCGCCACAGCGCCGATGCGGCGCAGCCGCCGGTGGTGTGCACCGTGCCGGACGGCGACGCGGTGCTGCTGAGGGTGCGCGACTTCGGGTCCGGGGTGGCGCCCGAGCACCTGCCTCATCTCACCGACGCCTTCTACCGCGCCGACACCGCGCGCCAGCGGGCCACCGGCGGCGTGGGGCTGGGCCTGTACCTGTGCCGGCTGGTGGTGAACGCCCATGGCGGCACGCTGACGATCCGCAACGCCGAGCCGGGCCTGGCCGTCGAGGTGCGGCTGCCTGCGGTCGGCTGAGCCGCCGCACACGAAGGCGCAACGAACGAGCAAACAAGGCCGGGGATACTGCGGCATCTTCTGCTTGGTCGGTGCTGGCTCTTGTCGTTCGAGCGCATGTTCTCGCTTTCCTGGTGCTGTGCCCTGCTGGGCAGCGGCATGGCGGCGGCGCAGGAGCCGCCGGCCACCGAAACGCCCGCCAGCACGTCGCAGCGCATCGAGATCACCGGCGGCCGGCAAAGCGACACCGAACAGCGCCGCCAGTCCACCGCGGCCAAGATCGTCATCGGGCGGGAGGAGATCGAGCGCTTCGGCGACAGCACGCTCAGCGAGGTGCTCAAGCGTCTGCCCGGCGTCACGGTGTCCGGCGCACCGGGCCGTGGCGGCGGCATCCGCATGCGCGGCCTGGGCGCCGGCTACACGCAGATCCTGCTCGACGGCCAGGCGGTGCCGCGCGGGTTTTCGCTCGATGGGCTGGATCCCGAGCAGGTCGAGCGCATCGAGATCCTGCGCGCGCCCACGGCCGAGACCGGCGCGCGCGCGATCGCCGGCACGATCAACATCGTCACGCGCGAGGGCTTCACCCAGCGCATGAACGACCTGCGCATCGCCGCTCAGGTCGAAAGCGGGCGTGTTTCGCCCAGCGTCTCGTGGACGCGCAACGGCGGCCAGGGGCCGTTCAGCTTCAATGTGTCGATGTCGGCCCACCACTCTGAAGACACCAGCACCTCCACCACCTCGACGCGCATCGCCGACGCGTCGGGCGGCCGGCGGCTGCAGCAGCACGAGCGCGCGCGCAGCGAGAGCCGGCGTGACCGGCTGCACTTGGGCTCGCGCCTGCAGTGGCGCCTCAACGAGCGCGGCGACAGCCTGACGCTGATGCCGTTCGTGGTGCACTCGCGTGGAAGCAGCGACAACCAGGCCCAGCTCGCCAGCACCGGCACGCTGCAGCCCGGCGACGCCGACTACGACCATGCGCGCACGGAAGGCGACAGCCGCTTCACGCTGGCGCGGCTGAACGGCCAGGCCCGCCAGCTGCTCGACGGCGGCACGCGCCTGGAGTGGCGCTTCGGCCTGGGACTGGCCGACAGCCGCAGCCAGAGCCTGCGGCGCGAGTTCGACGCGGGCGACCTGCTCACCGCGACGCAGGACGAACGGCTCCATTCGCGCGAGCGCTCGGCTTCGCTGGCCCTCAAGTCCAGCCGCCTGCTCGACAACGACCACAGCCTGGTGGGCGGTGCCGAACTCGAAGCCACGCGGCGCAGCGAGGCGTCGCTCACCAACGGCGAGGCGGCCAGCAACGAAGGCGACAACCTGCGCGCGCGCACCGAGCGGCTGGCGTTGTACGCGCAGGACGAGTGGCGCGTCACGCCGCAATGGGCCGCGCACGCCGGCCTGCGCTGGGAGACCATCGCCACGCGCGGCGACGCGGCCGAAGGCCCGTCGCCGCACAACCGCAGCAGCGTGCTCACGCCGCTGCTGCATGCAGTGTGGAAGCCCGACCCCAAGGGCCGCGACCAGGTGCGCATCAGCCTCACGCGCAGCTACAAGTCGCCCAGCCTGTCCAGCCTGATCGCGCGCACGCAGGTGTCGGCCAACAACGCGGCCACGCGCCCCGACCGCCAGGGCAACCCGGACCTGAAGCCCGAGCTGGCCAGCGGCATCGACCTGGCGCTCGAACACTACCTCCCCGAAGGCGGCCTGCTGAGCGCCAACGTCTTCCACCGGCACATCCGCGACTACATCCGCACCCAGGTGTCGCAGCAGGGCGGGCGCTGGGTGGCCCGGCCCGAGAACATCGGCGGCGCAACGGCGCAGGGGCTGGAGCTGGAAGCCAAGTTCCGGCTCGACTCGGTGTGGGCCGGCGCCTTGCCGGTGGACCTGCGCTTCAACGGCAGCGTGTTCCGCTCCAAGGTGCACAGCGTGCCGGGCCCCGACAACCGCCTCGACCAGCAGCCGCGCGGCAGCGCCAACATCGGCGCCGACGGGCGCGTCAAAGGCACGCCGCTCATGCTGGGTGGCAACCTCGGCCTCACGCCTGCCACCACCACGCGGGTGTCGCAGCTGCAGACGACCACCCAGTCGCGCAAGCGGGTGTTCGACGCCTATGCGCTGTGGAGCTTCGACCCGGCGCTGAAGCTGCGCGCCTCGGCCAGCAACCTGGCGCCGCTGGACTACGAAGCCGTCAACACGGTGGCGCTGGAGACGGCGAGCACGGTCACCGCCGGCAGCACGCGCTGGCGCGTGCAGCTGGAGATGAAGCTGTAGCGCGGCCTATCGCGCCACGCGCCAGATCGTGTTGCCCACGTCGTCGGCCACCAGCAGCGCGCCCCGCTTGTCCACCACCACGCCAACAGGCCGGCCGTAGGCCTTTTCGTCCGCGCTCAAGAAGCCGGTGAGCACGTCCACCGGCGGCCCCGAGGGCTTGCCGTTGGCGAAGGGCACGAACACCACCTTGTAGCCGCTGAAGGGCTTGCGGTTCCACGAGCCGTGTTCGCCGATGAAGGCGCCACCGCCGTCAAAGGGCGCACCCAGCGCAGCGCCGTCGGCGAAAGCCAGGCCCAGCGCCGCCACGTGCGAGCCCAGCCCGTAGTCGGGCTTCAGCGCCTTGGCCACCAGATCGGGTCGCTGCGGCTTCACGCGTTCGTCGACGTTGGGACCCCAGTAGCTGTAGGGCCAGCCGTAGAAGCCGCCTTCGGTGACCGAGGTCAGGTAGTCGGGCACCAGGTCGTTGCCGAGTTCGTCGCGTTCGTTGACCACCGTCCACAGCACGCCGGTGCGCGGCTCCCAGGCCAGGCCGTTGGGGTTGCGCAGGCCGGTGGCGAACAGGCGGTGGCGGCCGCTCCTGGGGTCGATCTCCCAGATCGCCGCGCGGCCGGCCTCGGCCTCCATGCCGCGCTCGCCTACGTTGCTGTTGGAGCCCACCGTGGCGTAGAGCCGGCTGCCGTCGCGGTTGGCGATGATGTTCTTGGTCCAGTGGTGGTTGAGCGGCCCGGCCGGCAGGTCGATCACCTTGGTGCCCGGCGCGGCAATGCGCGTGTCGCCCGGGTTGTAGGGAAAGCGCATCACCGCGTCGGTGTTGGCGACGTAGAAATCCTTGCCCACCAGCGCCATGCCGAAGGGCGAATTGAGGTTTTCGAGGAAAGGCGTACGCAGCTCGGCCACGCCGTCGCCGTCGGCATCGCGTAGCAGCGTGATGCGGTTGGCGCTGGGCGTGGCGGCGCCGGCCTTCTTCATCGTCTGCTTCATGAACCAACCCTTCACGCCCTTTTTGTCCTCGGGGCGCGGCGGGGCGTTGGTCTCGGCCACCAGCACGTCGCCGTTGGGCAGCACGTACAGCCAGCGCGGATGCGACAGGCCGCTGGCGAAGGCGTTCACCGTGAGCCCGGGGGCGGGCTGCGGCTTCGCATCGGCCGGCCAGCCGGTGGCCTCGGCCACGTTGACCGTGGGCACGAGCTGCTTGTCGGGCGCCGGCAGCGTGGGGTTGGGGCCGATGCCGATCGGCTCCGGGCTGCGGATGGTCTCGGCGCAGGCGCTGAGCGTGACCGAGAACGAGAGGACCAAGAAGGGAATCGGGTAGCGCATCGGGCCGCACCTCCAATCCCGCCCGTTGGCAAACGGCGCACCCGTGCGCCGGCGCGCGCGCTCAGCGGCCGGCCAGCTCGCGCGCCGCGTCGGCCCCCACCCAGCGCGCCGGGCGCGAGGCCGATGCCTGCAGCCGCTGGGCCAGTTGCAGCGCCGGACCGTGCAGGGCCGCGTTGCGCTTGCCGATCTGCCGCAAGGCCCAGTTGACCGCCTTTTTGACAAAGTTGCGGTCGTCTTCGGCGGCCTGCTCGATGAGCGGCAGGCGCGCGAGAAACACCTCGTCACGCGCGCCCTTGTCGTGCACTGCCAGCGACGCCAGCAGCGCAAAGGCCGCGCGGCGCACGAACTCCTGTTGGCGGCCGGCCCAGCGGTCCACCTTGTCCCAGGCCAGCGGCGAGCCGGCGAAGGCGTTGTTGCAGGCCTGGTCGCACACGTCCCAGGAGCGCATCGTCTTCACCCACGCGTCCATTTGCCGCGCAGTGAAGGCCTTGGGCTCGGCCGTGAATGCGGCCAGTATCTGCGCGTCGGGAATGCCGGTGTCCCACAGCGCCAGCGCACGCTCGTGGTCGCGGCCGATCTGGCGCGCAAGGCGCCGCAGGACCGGGATGCGCACGCCGATGCGGCCTTGCATCTCCATGCCGAAGCGCGCCATGCCTTCGAGATCGCGCGGTGTGGCGGCGTGTTCGCGCAGCAGGGCGAGGATGGGGGTGATGTCAGCCATGGCGCTGGTTCCTCTTCTCCTGCAACGATTGAGCGTCGCGGCGGGCGGTACCTTGCCGCTCAATGCCTCAAGCAGCCGCCGCCAACCCATCCGACCGGAACATCGCCTTGATGCCCCGTATCGCCTGCCGTATGCGGGCCTCGTTCTCGATCAGCGCCAGGCGCACGTGGCCATCGCCGTAGTCGCCGAAGCCGATGCCCGGCGATACGCACACCTTGGCCCTGGCGAGCAGCTGCTTCGCGAACGCCAGCGAGCCGAGCTCGCGGTAGGGCTCGGGGATGCGCGCCCAGATGTACATCGAAGCCTTGGGTTTTTCCACCGGCCAGCCGGCCTCGTGCAGGCCCTTCACGAGCACGTCGCGCCGGCTCTGGTACTTCGCCGCGATGTCCTTCACGCATTGCTGGTCGCCCTCGAGCGCGGCGATCGCGGCCACCTGCAGCGGCGTGAAGGTGCCGTAGTCGTGGTAGCTCTTGATGCGCGCCAGCGCGGCCACCAGCTCGCGGTTGCCCACCATGAAGCCCACGCGCCAGCCGGCCATGTTGTAGCTCTTGCTGAGCGTGAAGAACTCCACCGCGATGTCCTTCGCGCCCGGCACTTCCAGGATCGAGGGCGCGCGCCAGCCGTCGAACACGATGTCGGCATACGCCAGGTCGTGCACCACCAGGATGTCGTGGCGCTTCGCCAGCGCGATCACGCGCTCGAAGAAGCCCAGCTCCACGCACTGCGCGGTGGGGTTGGAGGGGAAGCCCAGCACCATCATCTTGGGCTTGGGGTAGCTGCCCTTGATCGCGCGCTCCAGCTCGGCGAAGAAATCGACCTCTGGCGTGTTGGGCACCGAGCGGATGTCGGCGCCCGCGATCACCGCGCCGTAGATGTGGATCGGGTAGCTCGGGTCGGGCACCAGCACCGTGTCGCCGCGGTCCAGCGTGGCGAGCATCAGGTGCGCCAGGCCTTCCTTGGAGCCGATGGTGACGATGGCCTCGTGGTCGGGGTCGATCTCGATGCCGTAGCGCTCGCGGTACCAGTGCGAGATCGCACGCCGCAGCCGCGGGATGCCCTTGCTGGCCGAATAGCCGTGGGTGTCGGGCCGCTGCGCCACCTCGCACAGCTTGTTCACGATGTGCTGCGGCGTGGCCCCGTCGGGGTTGCCCATGCTCAGGTCGATGATGTCCTCGCCGCGGCGCCGCGCGGCCAGGCGCAACTCGGCCATGACGTTGAACACATAAGGGGGGAGGCGGTCGATGCGCGCAAAGCGGCGCTGGCTTGGAGAAGCCGACATGGGAAGCGATCCTTCACGTAAGCGCCCGGAACCGTCCGAGCGACGTGGCCGCATGGCGCGGGCCGGGGGCGATGCTAGCGGAGAATTCCCGGCGGCAGCAACTCACACGACGCAGTGGAACACGAACACGACGCGGTGATGATCGAGGCGGCGGCGCGATGGCTGGGTGCGCATGCCTTGCCGGCCTTCGGCACGGCCTTGCTGCTGTTGCTGCTCGGCTGCGCCTTGCTGTGGCGCCTGCTGCACCGGTGGATCGTGCCCGCGCAGGCGAGCACGCTGCCACCAGGCGCTTTCCTGTTCACGCGCCTGGCACTGGGTTTCGCGGTGCTGGTGGCGGGGGCCTCGGTGTTTGCCGAGGTGGCCGAAGAGATCAATGGCGACGCGGTGGTGCTCGGCCGGGCCGACCAGGCGATGGCCGACGAGATCGCGCGTTCGGTGCCACGCGGCGCGCTGCAGGTGTTTGCCTGGCTCACGCGGCTGGGCGACGTGCTTACCATCAGCGTGCTGTGCGTCGTGGTGGCCGCGGTGCTGGTCTGGCGCGGCCGCCGCGGGCTGGCGCTGGGCTGGGTGGTGGCCGTGGCGGGCAATGGCGTGCTCAACCCCTTGCTCAAGCTCATCTTCGAGCGCGCGCGCCCGGTGCACGATGTCACGCTGGCCACGGCCGACGGCTTCAGCTTTCCCAGCGGCCACAGCTCGGGCTCGGTGGTGGCCTACGGCATGCTGGCGTACGTGCTGGCGCGCACGCTGCCGCAGCGCTGGCACCTGCCGGCGGCGCTGGCGGCCGCCGCCGTGGCCTTCACCGTGGGCTGCAGCCGCATCTTCCTGCGCGTGCACTTCGCCAGCGACGTGCTGGCGGGATTCGCCAGCGGCTTCGCCTGGCTGGCGGTGTGCATCATGAGCATCGAGCTGACGCGCCACTACCGGCGGCGCATGCAGTAGCCGGCAGGCTGCTGGCATCCGGCTTGCCGAAAAATGCGAGGCTGACCGAGGACACGACATGACCACCACCGCCAAGCCGCGCCGCCACTTCTCGATGATCCGCGGCTTCCACCTGGCCGACTTTCTCACGCTGGGCAATGCGGCCTGCGGCACGGCGGCGGTGCTGCTGGCGATGCTGGCCACCGCGGGCGCCGACGCGCGCTACCTGCTGTGGTCGGCCGCGATGGCGCCGGCGGCCTTTGCCTTCGACGTGCTCGACGGCCGCGTCGCGCGCTGGCGTCAGCAGCACTCGGCGCTCGGGCGCGAGCTCGATTCGCTGGCCGACGTCATCTCCTTCGGCGTGGCGCCGGCCACGCTGGGCTTTGCCGCGGGGCTGCAAGGCGGCTGGGACGTAGCGGTGCTGCTGTACTTCGTGTGCTGCGGCGTGAGCCGGCTGGCGCGCTACAACGTCACCGCCGAGAGCCTGTCCGAAGGCGGCGACAAGGTGAAGTACTTCGAGGGCACGCCCATTCCCACCAGCGTGCTGCTCAGCGGCCTGGTGGCGCTGGCGGCATGGCAGGGCCGGGTGGGCGAGCAGCTGTGGGGCGGCGTGTGGCAGCTGGGACCGTGGCAGCTGCACCCGCTGGTGCTGCTGTATGCCCTGTCGGGCAGCCTGATGATCAGCAAGACGCTGCGCATCCCCAAGCTGTGACGCCGCTGCTGCCGGTTCACTCGCCCGGGTAGCGCAGCCCGATCTGCGCGCGCATCCTGTCCAGCCAGCCCATCAGCGCCAGGCTTTCCGCCAGCGGCATCACCGGGCTTTCGGGCAGGCCCTGGCGCAGGCAGCGGTGCACCTCCAGCACCTGGTGCGCATAGCCGTTGCCGGTGTGCGGCAGGCGCTGTTCCACCGCCGGCGCGCCTTCGCGCACCAGCGTCAGGCCCTCGGCATGGAAGAACGGCGGGTGCAACTCGATCCAGCCGGCGCTGCCCAGCACCTGCGCCGTCCACGGCGTGCGGCCGCGCAGCGAGCTCAGGCCCTGGCTCAGGCCGCCGCCGCGATGGCGCAGCGTGAAGGCGGCGTGCACGTCCACGCCGGTGGGGCCCAGCCGCGCCACGGCCTGGGCATCGTCGATCGGCCCGAGCAGAAAGCTCGCCAGCGACAGCGGGTAGATGCCCACGTCGAGCAGGCTGCCACCGCCCAGTGCCGGGTTGAGCGCGCGGTGCTCCGCGGGCAGGTCCGTGGCGGCGAAGCCGAAGTCGGCGCGCAGGGACAGCGGCTCGCCGATCGCGCCGCCGTCCACCAGCCGCTTCGCCTCGGCCACAGCGGGCACGAACCGCGTCCACATGGCTTCCATCAGGAAGCAGCGCCGTTCCTGGGCCAGCGACACCACCGCTTCGGCCTGGGCGCGGTTGAGCGTGAACGGCTTCTCGCACAGCACCGCCTTGCCGGCCTGCAGCGCCATCAGCGCCGAGCCGGCGTGGTCGGTATGGGGCGTGCCGATGTACACCACGTCGACCTCGGGGTCTTCCACCAGCGCCTGGTAGCTGGCGTGCGGGCGCACGCCCGGGTGGGCGGCAGCATTGCGCGCCGCGAAGGCCGCCGCGCGCTCTGGGCCGCGCGAGCCCACGGCCACCAGCCGCGCGTCGGGCACATGCGCCAGCGCTTCGGCCAGCGCCTGGCAGATGCCGCCCGTGCCCAGCAGCCCCCAGCGAATCGGCTTTTCCATCCCGCCCTCTTGAACCGGCATGCCGGCATCCCCAGTTTCCGGGCATGAACGCCAAAGCGCTGAAACCCGTTGCCATTCCCGCCTCGCTCACCGTCGTGGCCGCACTGGCGCAGCTGCTGCAGCGGCTGGAGCTCAGCCGCGAGCCGGTGTCGGCCGACCAGTACCGCTCGGTGGTGCGCCGCCTCGCCGACGCATTGCACGAAGCCGCGCCCGGCGAGGCGCTGGAGGCATTGCTCAACGCCTTTCCGGCGGCCGCCGAACTGTACGAGAACTTGAACTACCAGCACGCCGGGCTGTGCCGCGCGCCGCTGGAGGCGGCGCTCAATGCCGAGCTGGCCGCGCGCCAGTGGATCGCCCGCCTGGCGCGTTGAGCGCCCCGCGGCAGAACCCGGGGCGCCGCAGATGGGGCTGCTTCAGTGCACCGTGCGTTCCACGGCGGGCATCGCCACCTCGCGGCCGATGACGGCGCGGGCGTAGAGGTAGTTGTTGCGTGCGCGCTCGCTCAGCGCGTCCAGGTCCACATGGCCTTGTTCGTCGCAGGGAAACGCGTAGGCGCGTCCTTCCTCGAACAGCGACTGGAAGCGCAACACATATCCGCCTTGGGGCCGTTCGCGCGGGGCATCGGTCGAGGGCATTGCGTTCATGTCGGTACTCCTTGCCATCCGTTCTGTGCAGCCGGGCTGTCACGTTGATACAAGCGTAGGCGCCACCTTGGACCACCGCGATCGGTACGCGCCGATGCGCGGCGTCGGACCGGCGCGATTCGCGTTGTAGGAATCCGGCTGACAGCTTGTCGGCCGTCGCCTCCCGCCTTCATACGTACGCTGCCGGCAGGTGGCTGGACGCACTCGGGTAGGCTTGGCGTTTTGTCCCGAGTTGCAGCCGTGGCCGACACCTCCGCATTCCCCTCGCCCGAGCAGGCGATCGCCGAAACCCGCGCCTGGCTGGAGCAGGCCGTGATCGGCCTGAACCTCTGCCCGTTCGCCAAGGCGGTGCACCTGAAGGGACAGGTGCGCTACGTGGTGAGCGACGACACCGACCCCGAGGACCTGCTCAACACCTTGTGCGCCGAGCTGGAGCACCTGGCCAAGGCCGATGCGGCCGAGGTGGACACCACGCTGCTGATCCACCCGCGCGTGCTGACGGATTTCCTCGACTACAACGACTTCCTCGACCTGGCCGACCAGGCGGTCGAAGACCTGGGGCTGGAGGGCCTGGTGCAGGTGGCGAGCTTCCACCCGCAGTACCAGTTCGAAGGCACCGAGCCGGACGACGTGAGCAATGCCAGCAACCGCAGCCCGTACCCCACGCTGCACTTGCTGCGCGAGGGCAGTGTGGACCGCGCGGTGGACGCTTTCCCCGAGGCCGAACGCATCTACGAGGCCAACATCGAGACGCTCGAGCGTCTGGGGCCCGAAGGCTGGGCGAAGATCCAGACGGAGATCCGGCAGGCCGGCCAGCAGGCCGGCCTTGTCGATCCATCTGGAGGCCCCCGCTCGGAGGGGGCCTTGGGGGAGCCGTGAATTCAACCCATCACGCGGGCGATGGCCGCCGCCAGCTGCTTGGGGTTTACCGGCTTGAGCACGTAGTCGTCCATGCCTGAGCGCAGGTAGGCCTCGCGGTCTTCGACCATCGCGTTGGCGGTGAGCGCGATCACCGGCACGTGCGCTGCCGCGCCGGGCAGCGTGCGGATGGCGCGCGTGGCCGACTCGCCGTCCATCTCGGGCATCTGGATGTCCATCAGCACCAGGTCGTACGGCGAGCTCTGGATCTGCTGCACCGCCTCGCGCCCGTTGTGCACGATGTCGCAGTGGTGGCCCATGTCGTGCAGCAGCGCCTGGATCAGCAGCTGGTTCACCTCGTTGTCCTCGGCCACCAGCACGCGCAGGCCGCCGGGCAGCTTGTCGGGGCCGGTCTCGGCGCCGGGTTCGAACGCGGTGAGCTTCTCAGGGTCGCCCACGGGCAGCGGCACGACCACCTCGAAGGTGCTGCCCACGCCCGGCTCGCTCTGCACGTGGATGCGCCCGCCCATCAGGCCCACGATCTCGGCGCTGATCGCCAGGCCCAGGCCGGTGCCGCCGTAGCGGCGTGCGGTGGTGTTGTCGGCCTGCACGAAGCGCTCGAACAGCTTGGGCAGCGCCTCGGGCGCGATGCCGATGCCGGTGTCGCGCACGGCGATCGTGAGCTCCACCTTGTCGTCGGGCAGGCGGCGGTGCTTGACCTGCACGTTGACGCTGCCGCGCTCGGTGAACTTGACCGCATTGCCCACCAGGTTGAGCAGCACCTGGCGCAACCGCGTCGGGTCGCCGCGCAGCGCCAGCGGCAGCCCGGGCTCGATCTGCAGGTTGAGCGCCAGGCCCTTGGCCTGCGCGCGTGCCGACAGCAGCGAAACCACGTTGTCCACCGTGGTGGCGGGGCTGAAGTCGACGAACTCCAGCTCCATGCGGCCGGCCTCGATCTTCGACAGGTCGAGGATGTCGTTGATCAGCTCCAGCAACGCCTGTCCCGAGCTGCGGATCATCGTCGCGTAGCGGCGCTGCTCCTCGGTCAGCGGCGTCTTCAGCATCAGCCGGTTCATGCCCAGCACCGCGTTGAGCGGCGTGCGCATCTCGTGGCTCATCGCCGCCAGGAAGCGGCTCTTGGATTCGTTGGCCGCCTCCGCCGCGGCCTTGGCACGTGCCAGCTCGCGCTCGGCCGAGGTGATGTCGCGGATCACGCTCACGGTGCCGCCGTCGGGCGTGGGGCGCTCCACCGCGTCCATCACCATGCCGTTGCCCCAGTCGAGCTCGTACATGCCGCGGCCCTTCTTGCGGATCTCCATGCGCATGTCGATCCAGGCCTTGCGGGCGGCGTCGTCGCCCTCGGGCACCAGCACCTGCGCGCCGGCCTCGGCCAGGCGGCGGAAGGGCACGCCGGGTGCGATCACGCCCTCCAGCCAGGGAAACAGCTCCACGTAGCGCTTGTTCCAGGCGACCACTCGGTCCTGCGCGTCGCACAGCAGGAAGCCGTCGGCCATGGAGGCCAGCGCCTGGTCCAGCGTGGCCTTGGAGCGCGCGATCTCGAGCTTGGCGCGCTCGAGCCCGGCGAAGTGCCACTGGGTCAGCGCCCCGGCGCCGGCGATCACCAGTGCGAAGGTCAGGGCCACCGCCACGATGATCAGGCGCTCGCGCTGCCAGTCTTTCAGCGCGGTGGCCAGCGGGATGCTGGCGGCCAGCACGATGGAGCGGTACAGCGTCGGGCGCGCCACCACGATCGCCGGCTCGCGGTCGAGCCGGCCCGGCGCGCGCACCGCGGCCCCGCTCAACACCGAACCGGCCAGCGGCGGGCCGAGCACCTGGCCCATGCGCAGTTCGTTGGCCGGCACGGCCGCCAGCAGCCGGCCGTCGTCGCGCTCCATGGTCACCTGCAGGCCAGGCACCTCGGCCGCCGGTGCCAGCATCGTGGCCATCACCGACACCGGCATGTCGGCCAGCGCCACCCCGCGCGAGCCACCGGGCAGCTGCAGCGGACGTGCGAAGTACAGCGAACGCTCGGAGGTGGAGAAGTTCACCACCGGCGGGCTGATCGCCAGCTGCGGGGCGGCCTGGTTGTGCACCGCCTGCAGGAACTCCGGCGGCAGCGGCAGGCCCACGCGCCGGATGTCGGGCTGCGCCGCCGCCACCACCTGGCCGTCCTCGGCCAGGATGATGACGTTGCGCACCATCAGGTTGCGGTGCTCCAGGCCGCGCAGCAACTGCGCCGCCATCGCTTCGTCGAGCGTGTGGTCGGGCCGCATGGCAGGGGCGAGCAGCTCGTCCATGCCGGCCAGCAGCACGTCCACGCCCACCAGCGTGCGGTTGAGCGAGGCTTCGGCGCTGCTCATGAAGCGCGCTGCACGGCCTTCCGCGTCGGCCAGCGCCTCTTGCTGCCCGCGCACCAGCAACGTCGCCGCGGTCAGCACGATGGCCAGCAGCAGCGCGCCGACGATGCCCCAGATCGCGATGAGGGTCCTGTGCTTCAGCAGCATCGCGCTAGCGCACCCTGGCTTCGAAGCCGGCCGCCGGCCCGATGGTCTGGTTCCACACCAGCGCGCAGTTTTGTCCGCAGCGCTGCACCCAGCGCGGCAGCACCGTGGAGGCGAAGATCTCGCGCCGCCGCTTCTCGTCTGCCGGTGCTGCGCGCACCTCGGTCATGCGGCCCTTGCGCGCGGCATTGCAGCTCGGTGCGCCGGTGTTGCAGGCGATGCCCTCCGCCGTCTCGCGTTCGGATTCGGCCCAGATCGCCTGCTCCAGCCGCGGCAGCTCCCGCTTGAGCATGGCCTGCAGGTCGGCGGGCAGGGCCCGCCAGGCCGCGCCGTTGGCGACGAAGGCCGCCAAGCCCCAGTTGACGGCCATGCTGTGCACGTGGGTGGTCATCGAATCGAGCCCGATCGTGAAGCCGGACATGGTGCCGGTGATCACGCATTCGACATTGCCGCTCTTGAGGTTGGTGATCATCTCCGAGAAGCCGGTCTGCACCGGGGTGCCGCCGAGCGCCTCGATCATGTCGGACTGGGTGGGGCTGGAGGTGCGCACGCGCCGCCCGGCCAGGTCGGACAGGCCGCTGAAGGCCTTGGCGCAGAACACCACCTGCGCCGGATAGGTGTAGAGCGCCAGCAGCTCCGCCCCGTAGCGCTCGCGCATCATCTTCTCGAGGTAGGGCCGGAACGCCGCCGCCGTGCGGCGCAGCGCCGGCATGTCGGTGTTCAGGCCCGCCAGGTCGGGCGCGCCCAGCACCGGGTCTTCTGCCGCGGCCAGGCTGAGCAGCGCCGTGGCGAAGGGCACGGCGCCGAGCTGCACCAGCCGCAACACCTCCTGGCCGCGCAGCCCGGCGCGGTCGAAGGGCACGATGTCGGCCCGCAGGCGCCCGCCCGACAGGCGCGGCACCTCGCGCGTCCAGAACGGCTCTTCGTGGCGGGTGTACTGGTTCAGGTTGGCCAGGCCGCCCACCACCCGCAGCTGGACGGGCGACGGTGCCGGCGTGTTCGGCGCGGGCGCCTGCGCCTGCACGAGCGACGCGCTCCACAGCAGGCCGGCCGCCGCCCAGGCAGCCAACCGGCGGCCGGGCCGCCGCACTGCGTGAACGCTCGACATCCGTTTCCCTTTCGCTTTATGTGTGCTCACAAGAACGCCGGTGCCCCAGCAACCGGCGCGCCGTGGAGGCGTGATGGTACGTGCTTGAAGCGCCCGCTGTGGACCCGGCGCAAGCGCCGGATAGCAAATTCTTAGCATTCGTCGAGGCAACATTTAGCAACACGCAGAGGGCCGCGACGCCAAGATGCCGGCAGCTCCCGTTTCTTCACTGCTGCCAAGAGGCCATCGCATGAGTTCTCCCCGCCACGACATCTATGCCTTCATCCACAAGGGGCTGCGCGCCTTCATGGCGCACAGCCTGGTGCGCCTGGGCCGGCTCGATCCGCACGACCCGGACGACGTGGCCGAGGTGCGCGCGGAGGTGCAGGCGCTGCTGCACACCTGTGCCGGCCACCTGAAGCACGAGAACGAGATCGTGCACCGCGCGATGGAAGCGCGCCGGCCCGGGTCGAGCGCGGCGATCGCCGGCGAACACGTGGAACACGAGCGGTCGATCGCCGCATTGCAGTCCCTGCTCGACCGCCTGCCGGGCAGCGATGACGCCGCCCATGCGCTGTACCACGCGCTGGCGGCCTTCGTGGCCCACAACTACGAGCACATGGAGCAGGAGGAGACGGCCCACAACGCGGTGCTGTGGGCCTGCTACAGCGACGACGAGATCCGCGGCATCGAGCACGAGATCCACATGAGCATCGAGCCCGAGGAGATGCGGCTCGCGCTGCGCTGGATGCTGCCCCACATGAGCCCTGCCGAGCGTGCGGCCCTGCTGCGCGGCATGCGGCAGGCCGCGCCCGCCGAGGTGTTCGAGGGCGTGCTGGGCCTGGTGCGCCCCCTTCTCGGCGGGCGCGACTGGCGCAAGCTCAGTCTGGCGCTCGGACTGTAGGCCTTGCGGCCGGCTGCAGCTTCTTCGGTTCGTCGAGGATGGCCTCGCGGTCGGCCACGTCGTAGGGCCGGGTCGCGCACTGGGCCACGTGCGCTGCGCCCTCGGCGTTGAGCTGCGCCACCGCTTCGTTGAAGCGCTCGACGCGCTCGTTCAGCGCGGCTGTGCGCGCCTCGTGGGCCGTGGCGCGCGCGTTGTAGCCGTCCACCTTCGAGAAGTCGCGCGTGTCGGTGCGGCGCAGGTCTTCGGCCAGCTGGCGTGCGGCCAGCGAGACCTCGGTGTTCTCGCGCGCGATCAGCGCCCGCTCGGCCTCTTGCTCGCGCTTGCGCTGCTGCAGCGAGTCTTCCTGCGCCATGCAGCGGCGCAGCTCGTCGCGGGTGAGCGGCTTGGCCGCGTCCTTGTCGAGCTTGAGTGTCTGCGCGGCGGCGCTGGCGCCGGCCAGCGCCAGCAAGGCCACCAGGCACAGCCTGCGGGCAGGCAAGGTCGTTCGGTCAGGCATCGGCTTCCACCAGGGTGAGGGCGCGGGAGATCTCCAGCCGGAACAGGCCGCGCCCGGTTTTCTTGATGGCCAGATGAGGGCAACGCTCGGCCAGGCGGCGCTGCAGCAGGATCAGCCGCGCCTCGAGGTTGTCGGTCACTTCCGGCAGGCGCAGTTCGGCGGCGGCCAGGCGCAGCTCGCGGTTGCTGAAGTCGCAGCGCCCGCTGTCCTGCTGCGTCTTCAGCAGTTTCCACAAGATGGCGCCCGGCACGCCCTTGATCAGGTAGTCGCCACCGACGAACACGCTGTCGTTGGCCCGGAAGTAGCGCACTTCGATCGGCTGGCCGGCCGGTGCGGCGGCCACCGGCGGTGCCGGCGCTTCCGTTGCGCCGAGGTCGGCGTCGGCCAGCAGCGCGCGGATGGCCGCACCCAACTGGGCCGCCAGCGTGACCAGTGCGTCCTCGTCGTCATAGGTGAAGCGCAGGTCCTGCGGGCTTTCCACGCACAGCACACCGAGCAGCCGCGCGCCGGCGACGATCGGCACCGCGAGCTGGCTGTGCGGCTCCGCCAGGCCGGGAAAGGGAATCTCGGGCTCCAGCGGCAACGCATGCGCGGCGGCGCCCTCGCGTGCCGCGCGGCCGTAGCCGTAGTCCATCGTGAAATGGTTGATGCGGATGGGCGTGCGGTACTGGGCCGCCACGCCGATCACGCCTTCGCCGAAGCCGATTTCCGAGCCCACGCCGGTGGCCGTGTAGCCGCGGCTGGCCACGGTGTACAGGCGTTGCCGGGTCTCGTCGGCCATCAGCAACAAGGCATGGGGGATGTCGAACTCGCTGCCCAGCAGGGCCAGCGTCTGGTCGAAGAGCTGGTCGAGTCCGCTGCACTCCGCCAGGCGCATGCTGGCGCTGCGCAGCGCGTTCAGCAGGTTGCGCGCCGGTGCGGGGCGCTCCAGTTCGCGTCCTGGCACGCGCTCGACGCCGAGCACGCGGTACACGTCGGCGCCTTGCAGCTTGAACACGCCGCTCATGCCGCTGTGCGAGGCGATGCCTGCCAGCTTGGCTTTCAGGCTCTGGAACAGCGGGCCTGCCGTCTCGGTGCGCAGGTACAGCAGCTGCAGCCGGTAGGCCGCGGCGGTGATCGGGTCGATCACCATGGCGGTGGCCTGCGGATTGGCCAGGATGTTCTCGCGCGTCTTGTTGAAGAACTGGAACGACAGCGCGACGTGCCTGGCGCCCACGTACTGCATCTGCGACACGTAGGTCGCGTTGGGCATGCCGTCGCTGGAGCAGGTGGCCAGCGTGGCAGGGATCACGCCTTCCAGGCAGTGGCGGATCGCGTCGAGCGAAATCGGCTTCATCGGGCCTTCAGCGCCCGGCCAGCATCGGGGCCCGGCGTCTGCGCGTACACGCCCTCGGGCGTGAAGCGGATCGCCAGCAGCTCGGCCGGGTCGCGCCACAGCAACGCGTCCACGAACTCCGGCTCCCAACCCATGGGCCCCAGGTCCTCGGCAAACAGGTCCAGGCTGCGCCGCACGGCGGCCACGTCCTGGGGCGTGGCGAGGGCCGACACCGCATCGCTGCCCTTGATCTGCAGCGTCTCGTGGGTGCTCGGGCGGCTGAAGCACACCGCGACGCGGCCGTGGCGTGCAACGTCGCCCACGAGGCGTTCGGCCTGGTCGGCGAACAGCAGCACCGTGACCGAACACAGGTCGTCGGCCACCCGGCAGGCCGCGGCGCGGGCGATCGAAGGCACCAGCCGCTCTCCGCGCGCCGCCACGATGATCGACAGGCCCGACTGTATGAAGCGGGCAACGTCAGCGCTGATCGGTGCGGGGGCCGGCTCTCGGGACATCGGGCGATGCTAGCAGCCGCCCCTTGCGCCGAGCCGGCTCAGCCGCCGGCCTGTGCCTGGTTTCGGGTGAAGTTCTTGCGGAACCACTCGTCCAGCATGCGCTTCTCGTAACGCAGTGCGTCGCTGTCGCCGAAGGTCACGGACCGGCCGGTGTACCCGGGATCGGAAATGCGTTCCTCGCCCTGCCGCAGCATTTCGCCGCCGGGGCCTTGCAGCGTGTAGCGCAACGTGATGCGCGGCCAGTCGGCCATGCCTCTCACGACGCGGATGTTGTAGCCCCGGCGCGAGGGCCAGCTCTCGCCGGCAAGGTCGACGTCGAGCACCTCGATGCTCAGCGTCTGGTCCTTCGGCAGATAGCGCCCGCCCATGGCCTTGAAGTGCCGGGCCAGCACTTCGAGGTTGGCGCGCTCGTCCCATCGGGTGTTGCCGGCGTCGGCATAGCGCTCGGCATCCGTGAATTTCACCTCCACCGCGGCCGCGCAGGCCGGGGCCGCCGCCAGCCCCAGCACGCACGCGGCCCCTGCCAGATGTTGCAGCTTCATCTCGCGCTCCTCAGTCAGCAAGATCGTCCCATTCTGCGCCCGTCATGAAAGCAGGCCTGCGCCAGCGCAAACGCGGCATGGGTTTTCGAGAGGCCTCCCTCTGGTGTGCATTAAGGGTTTCCACTAATATAGGGTTAACCCTGAACCACGGGGCCAACCCACGAAAGGAAATCATCATGAGTACCCATGTCACCGTCCAAGTCCCCGTTGGCGTTACCGCGCCGCGCGGCGCGGTGTGGGTGGGACGCGCCATCAGCGCTGTTCAAGCTCTCGCGCGCGCCATGCGCGCCGAACGCGCGGCCCGCCAGCGTGCCCGCGAGGCCGCCGAAGTGCGCGCGTATGCGCGCGAGCTGGAAGACACCATGCCGGGCATGGCCGCCGACCTGTACGCCGCGGCCGACCGCCACGCCGGCTGAAAGCCCGGTCTCACGGCTCCTCGGGAGCCGTTTGCTCCTGCTGCCGCCCGGGGATGGCGCTGGTCCAGTACGCCACATCCTCGGGCGTCATGTTGCCTTCCGGGGTGACCCGCGCGTCGCGGTAGCCCTGCTGCTCCACGTCGATCAGGTACTGCTCGCGCGACAGCAGCGTGCCGCCGCACAGGTCGGTGCGCGGCGCGGGCGCATGCGTCTCGTGCCGCAGCCTGGAGATCAGCTCGTCCATCAGCCATGCCGGGATGCGGGTGCGCTCGGCGGGGTACACGAAGCCGAACAGCACCAGGTGGCTGAGCAGCACGCGCCAGTGCGGGCCGAAGCGCGCCAGCAGCCGCTGCCAGTCCATGCAGCCGGCGCACTCGTGGATCAGGTGGGCGACGTCGGCGCCGTCGTAGCGTTCGCGCTCCATGATGAAGGCCTTGGACCAGATGCTTTCCTCCGGCGGCGACACCTTCACCGCGATGCCGAGCACCGTGGCCTCGGTGGCATGCTGGAACCAGGCCTCGTCCACCGGGGCGGCGCCGTTGCCGGAGCCGAAGATCAGGTCCACGAAGGCGTCGCCCGCATGCACCTTGCCCAGCCAGTGCGGATAGGTCAGCTCGGTGAGGTAGCCGGCGCGGCCCAGTGCCTGGGACACGCGCTCGAAGTCCTCGCGCCGGATGAACAGGTCCAGGTCCTTGGTGTGGCGCCGGATCTCCGTGAAGCAGGCGAGCGCGAATGCACCTCCCACGAGAAACGGCACACCATCGTCGCTCAAGGTCTGCAGCACGTGGCGGTAGAAGGTCGAGGTCTCGGCGTCGATCTGGTCCAGCAGCTCGGTCGTGTCGGGCAGTGCTGACATCGCGGGCTCCAGCGAATGCGGGTGAGGCTTGCTGTGCAACGGGCGTGCCACCGGGGTAGGCGCTTCTTTTGCAGGCAGCATGGGATCCGCCGAAAGACGAGGAGCCCGCATGTCTGCCGAACGAAAGACCGTCCGCATCGCCGCCGTCGGCGACCTCCATTGCACGAAAGAAATGGCCGGCAGCCTGCGCGGCTTTTTTGCGCAGGCCTCCGAGGCGGCGGACGCGCTGCTGCTGTGCGGCGACCTGACCGACTACGGCCTGCCCGAAGAGGCCAAGGTGCTGGCCGACGAACTGAGCGTGGTGTCGGTGCCCGTCATCGCCGTGCTCGGCAATCACGACTACGAATCCGGCGAGCCGGACCAGGTGCGCCGCATTCTCGTGGCGGGCGGCGCACGCGTGCTCGACGGCGAAGCCTGCGAGGTGCAGGGCGTGGGCATCGCCGGCGCCAAGGGTTTCGCGGGTGGCTTCGGCCGTGGCTCGCTGGGCGCCTGGGGCGAGCCTGCGATCAAGGATTTTGTCAACGAGGCGATCCATGAGGCGATGAAGCTGGAGTCCGCGCTGGCCAAGCTGCGCACGCCGCAGCGCATCGCTTTGCTGCATTACTCGCCGGTGGTGTCCACGGTACAGGGCGAGCCGGCGGAGATTTTTCCGTTCCTGGGCAGCAGCCGGCTGGAAGACCCGCTGGTGCGCTACCCGGTGCAGGCGGTGTTTCACGGCCATGCGCACCGCGGCTGCCTGCAGGGCCGCACGGTCAATGGCGTGCCGGTCTACAACGTCGCCAAGCCGCTGCTGCAACGCATGCATCCGGAGCGGCCGCCGTTCCACCTGTTCGAGCTGCCGGTCGACGTGGAGCAAGACAGCGACATGAGCGGCGTGACACGCGTGGCCGGCTGACCCTGTGCCAGCGGCGCCGCTTCAGCCGGCACGCGCCATGCAACGCCGGTAGCGCTCGTCCACCCGCGTGGCGAACCACTCGGTGCTGAGCTTGCGGGTGATCTTGGGGCTTTGCAGCCGGATGCGGGGCATCACCGCGCGCGGCAGCGGCCGTCCCTCCAGCCGCTCGGCGAGTTCGAACACCCGCCGGTAGAGCGCGCTGCGCTCGAAGTCGGCGCTGTCGCCTTGTTCCAGGGCGCGGCGGATTGCGGTCTCGCCGAGGTCCATGCGCGCGCCGAGCGTGCGCACCGCCCGTTCGGTCTGGCCGGGTGCTGCGTCGTCGCCGTCGTGGCGGATCAGGTCGCCGTCCAGCGTGAGCGGGATACCCGAGGCCAGGCTCACCGCGTTCTGGAATGCGGCATTGCGGCTGGCGTAGCGGCCGGCGTTGAAGTCGGCGAAGCGGTACAGCGGCCGGTCGTAGGGGGCCGGGTAGCCCAGCAGGTGGGCGACGCCGAAATACAGGCCGCCACGCCGCGTGAACACCTCGTGGCGGATCGAGCCTTGCACCGGGTACGGGTAGGGCTTGTCCTCGGCGTGCTGCTGCGCAAAGGCGATGCTCACCTGCATGGGCCCGCCCGTGCGCACCGGGTTGTAGCCGCCGAACAGGCGCTCGCCCAGCGGCACCATGCCGATGAAGTCCTCGAAGATCTCGCTCAGCTGCTTCTCGGTCTTCACCGTGTCCAGGCGCTCGCTGTAACTGCGGCCGTCCGGCGACGACAGCTGCAGTGCGCCGCGCACCAGCAGCATCGGCACGCCGATGCGCTCGGCGCGGCGCTCGATCTCGCCCCATGCGATCTTCGGCAGGTTGGCCACCGGCGGGTCGGCACGGTAGGTGGACTCCTGCTCGGTCACCGCCAGCACCGCGCACAGGTTCTGCGCACTGGGCTCCAGCCCCAGTGCGGAAAACGCGGCGTACAGGTCCACCGCCCAGCCGGCGCGGTCGGGCACGCTGGCCGGCAGGAGCGACACGATCTGGGCGCGCACCTCGGCCGGGCGCCGCTCGGGCGCGCGGGTGCGCTCTTCGATGGCGCAGCCGGCCAGCAGCAGGGCCAGGGCCAGTGCGGTCGGGAAACGGGGCATGCGGGGTACTGCAGGAGTGGCGAGTCGCAGGATAGCGCCTGCCCGGCCGCTGCCCGTCGCAGCCGACCGCAGCCTGTCGCATGGGGCTTGCGTCGCGCCCCGGGCGGGCGGCTAGCATCTGCGGTTCAACCACGACGAGGACCGGACCGATGAAGCCCTGTTCCCTGCGCCGCGCAGCCACCACCCTGGCGCTGCTGGCCTCCTCCCTGGCCTGGGCGGCGGATGCGCCGCCGGTGGCGCCGGTGCGCGACGTGCCGGAAACCTTTTTCGGCACCAAGGTCGACGATCCCTACCGCTATTTCGAGGACACCAAGGCGCCCGAGGTGGCGGCCTGGATGAAGGCGCACAGCGACCATGCGCACGCGCTGCTGCAGCGCATCGGCGGCCGCGACGCGCTGCGCGCCAAGCTGGAGCGCCTGGACGCCAGCGCGCCGGCGCGCGTGACCGCCGTGGACCGCGTGCGCGGCGACCTCTACTTCTACGAGCGCCGCGGCGTCAAGGACGACCAGTTCAAGCTCTACATGCGCAAGGGCCTGGCCGGCAAGGAGAAGCTGCTGTTCGACCCCGAGACCCTGAAGCGGGCCACCGGCAAGCCGCACGCGATCAACTACTTCACACCCTCGCCCGACGGGCGCTGGGTGGCGCTGGGTGTCTCGGCCGCCGGGTCGGAAGATGCCGCGATCCGCATCATCGACACGCGCAGCGGCAAGCAGGTGGGTCCGGAGATCACGCGCGCGCAGTTCGGCGCGCAGAGCTGGTCGCCCGACGGCGAGCTCTTCTTCAACCGCCTGCAGGAGCTCAAGCCCGGCATGCCGGCCACCGACAAGTACCAGCGCAGCAGCGTGGTGGCGCTCAAGCCCGGCCAGGCCGAGAAGGACCTGCGCACCGTGCTGCAGGCCGGCGAGGCGCTGGGCATACCGGCCACCGAGTTCCCTTACCTGGACGTGCAACCCGACGGCCGCGTGATCCTTTACGTGGTGGACGGCGTGTCGCCCGACTTCAGCGCCTGGCACAGCACGCTGGCCGCGGTGCGCGCCGGCAAGCCCGGGTGGCAGCCGCTGGCCGCGCGCGAGGACCGCATCACCGCGCTGCAGCTCAAGGACGACCAGGTCTTCATGCTGAGCTTCCGCGATGCGCCGCGCTACAAGCTGCTGGGCGGCCCGCTGCAGGGTTTCTCGCCGGCCAAGGCCGAAGTGCTGATGCCTGAGAGCGACAAGGTGCTCACCTCCATCGGCGCGGCAGCCGACGGCCTGTACGTGGCGCTGCGCGACGGCAACGTCAAGCGCCTGATGAAGCTGGCCTATGCGCCGGGCGCCAAGCCGCAGGAAGTGAAGCTGCCGGTGCAGGGCAACTTCAGCTTCGCCGGCGTGCGGCCCGAACTGCCGGGCGTGCTGCTCGACCTGCAGGGCTGGACCCGCGCGCGCCAGATCTATGCGGTGGCGCCGGGCGGCGTGGTGCGCAACACCGGGCTGCAGCCTGCCGGGCCGTATGACGCGCCCGACGACGTGGTGGCCGAGGAAGTGATGGTCAAGAGCCACGACGGCGCCATGGTGCCGATGTCCATCATCCACAAGCGCGGCATCAAGCTCGACGGCAACAATCCGACGCTGCTGTACGGCTACGCCTCCTACGGCATCACCGAGGAGCCGTGGTTCAGCTACAACCGCCTGGCGTGGATGGACGCCGGCGGCGTGTTCGCCGTGGCCAACCCGCGCGGCAGCGGCGTGTTCGGCCGCGCCTGGCACGAAGCGGGGCGCCAGACCACCAAGCCCAACACCTGGAAGGACTTCATCGCCTGCGCCGAGTACCTGGTGGCGCAGAAATGGACCTCGCCGAAGCGACTGGGCATCTGGGGCGGCAGCGCCGGCGGCATCCTCGTGGGCCGTGCGATGACCGAGCGGCCCGACTTGTTCGGCGTGGTGGTGCCTTCGGTGGGCTTGCTCGACGCCGTGCGCGCTGAGACCACGCCCAACGGCGTGCCCAACATCCCCGAGTTCGGCACGCGCGCCAACGAAGCCGGCTTCCGCGCGCTGCTGGAAATGAGCACCTACCACCACGTGAAGCAGGGCACGGCCTACCCCGCCGTGCTGCTGGTGCATGGCGCCAACGACCCGCGCGTGGAACCCTGGATGAGCACCAAGACCGCGGCGCGGCTGATGGCCGCCACCAGTTCGGGCAAGCCGGTGCTGATGCGGCTGAACTACGAAGCCGGCCACGGCATCGGCAACACCAAGTCGCAGATCTTCGACGAGGTGGCCGACATCTATGCATTCGCGCTGTGGCAGATGGGAATGCCGGGGTACGAGCTGAAGTAGCCACGACATCGGGTGGGCGGCCAGCGGTGGGCCGCCGCCCCGGCGGTTACAAAAAAAGTCGCACCGTCATGTCGAACGCGGGCCGGCCGGATCGTCGTAGGGGTGGAGCAACCGAAGGTTCCACTTCTCAACCCAAGGAGACCGACATGCGAGTGATGGTGATGGTCAAGGCCACGGCCGACAGCGAAGCCGGCGTGATGCCCAGCGAGCAACTGCTGGCCGAGATGGGCCGTTTCAACGAGGAGCTGGTGAAGGCCGGCATCATGCAGGCCGGCGAAGGCCTGCACCCCAGCCGCAAGGGCGTGCGCGTCCGCTTCGAGGGCAGGAACCGCACGGTGATCGACGGCCCGTTCACCGAGACCAAGGAGCTGGTCGCCGGCTTCTGGATGTGGAACGTGAAGTCGATGCAGGAGGCGGTGGAATGGGTCGAGCGCTGTCCCAACCCGATGCCGGGCGACAGCGAGATCGAGATCCGCCCGGTGTTCGAGGCGGACGACTTCGGCGAGGAGTTCACGCCCGAGCTGCGCGCGCAGGAAGACCGCCTGCGCGCCGAGATCGGGCGCCAGCAGGCGCAGGGCAAGGCCAACCCGGTGCCGCCGGCCGAAGGCGCCATTCCGTACCTGGTGGTCAAGGGCGCGGCCGATGCGATCGCGTTCTACCAGCGGGTGTTCGACGCGCAGGTCAGCGGCCGCCTCGACGCGCCCGACGGCGTGCTCCATGCCGAGCTGAAGGTGGGCCCTGCGCGCTTCATGCTCACCGAGGAGCGGCCCGAACGCGGTGCCTTGGGCCCGCTCGCGCTGGGCGGCTCGGCCACCCATGCGGTGCTGTACGTGCCCGATGCCGACGCCACGGTGGCGCGCGCGGTGGCGGCCGGGGCCAAGGTGGGCATGCCCGTGGCCGACCAGTTCTGGGGCGACCGCAGCGGCACGATCACCGACCCGTTCGGCCACCAGTGGTTTGTCTCCACCCACCAGGAAGACTTGACGAACGAGCAGATCGAGCAGCGGCTGCGGGCCATGATGGCCCAGAGCGGACCGGCCTGCGGCTGAAACAAGCAGAGGGCGGCATGCAGGCGTGCACCATGCAGATCAGCATTGCGAGGCCCTGGCGCGAAGTGTGCGGCTTCCTGGCGGAGCCGCGCCACTATGCGCGCTGGGCCTCGTGGATAGGTCCGTCGCTGCGGCATCGGGGCGGCGAATGGAGCGTGCGCCGCCCTCGGGGCGGCTGGGCCAAGGTGAGGTTTTCGGAGCGCAACGCCTTCGGTGTGGCCGACCACTGGCTGCTGGAGGACGAGGACCATGCGCGCCTGGTGGCGTTGCGCGCGCTGCCGCATGGCGAAGGCTGCGAGGTGCTGCTCACGCTGTTCAGGGAGCATGGCAGTGACGAGGCCGCGTGGGCGCGGCAGCTCGCCGCCGCGCAGCAGGGTCTGCAGCAGTTGTGCGACGTGGTCGACGGCGGCGGTGCAGCTCAGCGCGCGGACGACGATGCCGCGCCGCCGGCCGGCCCGTCACCGGGCAGGCCGGCGATGGTCGCGGCCAGGTCCAGGGCGCGCATCGCGCTCACGGCGGCCTCCCAGCGGCCTTCGGCGCAAAGGCCCTGCATGCCCGCGTCTTCATAGGCCTGCAAGGCGGCCTGCACGCAGGCGGCTTGCACCTGCCGGGCCAGTGTGATGGCATCCATTTGCAACGCCCGGTGATGCGCCGTCAGGCCGCGCGCAGCTCGGCGTGGCGCTGCACGATCCTGCCCACCAGGCCGTAGTCCACCGCCTCTTCGGCCGAGAGCCAGCGGTCGCGCTCGATGTCGGCCAGCACGCGCTCCAGCGGCTGCCCGGTCTCGCGCGCGATCACACGGGCGATGCGCTCGCGCGCCTTGACGATCTCGCGCGCCTGGATCGCGATGTCGGTGGCCTGGCCGCCGGCGCCGCCGCTGGGCTGGTGGATCAGGAAGCGGGTCTGCGGCAGGCAGAAACGCCGCTCGCGCGGCACGGCCAGGTACACATGGGTGGCAGCGCTGCCCACCCAGCCGGTGCCGATGATGTTGACCGGCGCGTCGATGTAGCGGATGACGTCGTGCACCGTGTCGCCCGATTCGAGATGGCCGCCGGGCGACGAGACCAGCAGGTCGATCGGCTCTTGCGAGTCGGCCGCCAGCGCGATCAGCCGGCGCACCGTGTCCTGCGCGGTGACGTCGGTGATGGTGCCGAACAGCAGCACCGTGCGCGACTTGAAGGCCTTTTCCTCCAGGAAGCTGGTGCGGGGGTCGACGAGGGGGGTGGGGGTGGTCTCCATGAGTGCACGGCAAGGGGTTTGTGAACGATGGCCCCAACGCTATCACTTCCCGGTGGCCGGCGTGCGCGCCATGCGCCCGCGCTTGCCGCGGCCGTTGCAGCGGGACACACTGCCGCGCATGCTCACCGCGCGCACCTTGTCCACGGGCCCCGTTTCGGTGGTCGAGTACGCCTGCAACGCCGGCCCGGGGGAGCGCCCCTTCGCCGAGCAGCATGAAGGCTGGTCGGTCTCGTACGTGCAGCGCGGCAGCTTCGGCTGCCGCTGCCGTGGGCAGCACCACGAGCTGGTGCCCGGCTCGCTGCTGGTGGGTCGGCCGGGCGACGAGTACGAGTGCACCCACGACCACCACCAGGGCGGCGACCTGTGCCTGGCGGTGTTCGTGGCGCCCGAGCTGGTGGACGAGGTGTCGCGCGGCAGGCCCTGGGCATCGGGCGTGCTGCCCCCGCTGCCCGGGCTGATGGTGCAGGGCGAGGCTGCGCGTGTCGCGGCGGCCGGCGAGGCGGACGTCGGCCTCGACGAAGCGGCGCTGGCGCTGGTCTCGCGCTTCGTGGACCTGGCCGGTCCGGGCCGCCTGCCGCACTACCGCCTGAGCCCGATGGACCGCCGCCGCGCGGTGGAGTCGGCGTTGTGGATCGAGGCGCATGCGGCCGAGCCGCTGGAGCTGGCCGCGATGGCGGCGCAGGCGGGTTTCAGCCCCTACCACTACCTGCGCCTGTTTTCGGCGGTGCTGGGCGTCACGCCGCACCAGTACCTGCTGCGCTGCCGCCTGCGCCAGGCCGCGCGGCTGCTGGCCGACCGTCCCGAGCGCGCCGTCACCGAGGTGGCGCTGGACGCCGGCTTCGCCGACCTGTCGAACTTCGTGCGCACCTTCGGTCGTGCGGCGGGCCTGCCGCCGGCGCGCTGGCGCCGCAAGATTCTCCAAGAACGGCGGCGCGCGCGTTCCTAGCATCGGCTCCTCGTTTCGTTTTCCACGAGGAGATTTCGATGTTCGATCACATCGGCCTGAAGGTGCGCGATCTCGCGGCCAGCATCCGTTTCTACGAGCGTGCGCTGGCGCCGCTGGGCTGCAAGCTCGAGTCCAGCGGCGAGGGTTATGCGGGCTTCGGCCCGCCGGGCGCGCCGCAGCTGTGGCTGTATGCGCACGACGGGCCCATCACAGCCGGCACGCACGTCGCGTTCAAGGCCAGCGAGCCGAAGGCGGTGCAGCGCTTCCATGCGGCGGGGCTCGATGCCGGCGGCCGCGACAACGGCGCGCCCGGCCCGCGCCCCGACTACTCGGACGACTACTACGCGGCCTTCCTGTTCGACCCCGACGGGCACAACGTGGAGGCGGTGTGCTACGCCAAGGCGGGCTGAGCCTGCCTTGGCACGGCGATTGATGCGAAGCCGGATGCGCCGCACACTGCAGCCGCAACCGGCCCACGCTTCATGCCTTACCAAGCCACCCTTGCCGGCACCGCCTACCGATTCGCCGACCTGCGCGAGCTGCTCGCCCGGGCCTCGCCCGCACGCTCGGGCGACCAGCTCGCCGGCGTTGCGGCCGAGACCGCGCAGGAGCGCGTGGCCGCGCGCGAGGCGCTGGCCGACCTGCCGCTGAAGGCCTTGTTGCAGCAGCCGGTGGTGCCTTACGAAACCGACGAGGTGACCCGCCTCATCATCGACAGCCACGACGCGGCCGCCTTCGCGCCGGTGGCCCACCTCACCGTGGGCGGCTTGCGCGACTGGCTGCTCGGCGATGACGCGACGCCCGAGGCGCTGCAGGCGCTGGCGCCCGGCCTCACGCCCGAGATGGTGGCGGCGGTGAGCAAGCTCATGCGCAACCAGGACCTGATCCTCGCCGCCAGCCGCTGCCGCGTGGTCACGCGGTTTCGCGACACGCTGGGCCTGCCCGGCCGCTTCGCTGTGCGGCTGCAGCCGAACCACCCGGCCGACAGCCCCGCGGGCATCCTGGCCAGCGTGGTCGATGGGCTGATGTACGGCGCCGGCGACGCGGTGATCGGCGTCAACCCGGTCAACGACAGCGTACCGGCGCTGGTGAAGCTGCTGCAGCTGCTCGATGCGCTGATCCAGCGCCACGCCATCCCCACGCAGGCCTGCGTGCTCACGCACGTGACCAACACGCTGCAGGCCATCGGGCGTGGCGCGCCGGTGGACCTGGTGTTCCAGTCGATCGCCGGCACCGAGGCCGCCAACCGCAGCTTCGGCATCAGCCTGGCGCTGCTGGACGAGGCGCACCAGGCCGCGCTGTCGCTGCGGCGCGGCACGCTGGGCGACAACCTCATGTACTTCGAGACCGGGCAGGGCAGCGCGCTGTCGGCCGGCGCGCACCACGGCGTGGACCAGCAGACGCTGGAGGCGCGCGCCTATGCGGTGGCGCGGCGCTACCGTCCGCTGCTGGTCAACACCGTGGTCGGCTTCATCGGCCCCGAGTACCTCTACGACGGCAAGCAGATCATCCGCGCCGGCCTGGAAGACCATTTCTGCGGCAAGCTGCTGGGCCTGCCGATGGGCTGCGACATCTGCCACACCAACCATGCCGAGGCCGACCAGGACGACATGGACAACCTGCTGGTGCTGCTGGCTGCCGCGGGCCTGAACTTCACGATGGGCGTGCCGGGCGCGGACGACGTGATGCTCAACTACCAGAGCACCTCGTTCCACGACGCGCTGTTCGTGCGCAAGCTGCTGGGCCTGCAGCGTGCGCCCGAGTTCGAGGCCTGGCTGCAGCGCATGGGCATCACCGATGAACTTGGGGCGTTGCGGCTGCAGCGCCAGGCCCCTGCGCTGGCACGCACCGTCACCGACCTGCTGCCGCCGCCATGAACCCGTCGCCCGTGGTACCCGACCTGTGGAGCGAATTGCGCCGCCACACGCCGGCGCGCATCGCGCTCGGCCGCGCGGGCACCAGCCTGCCCACCGCCGAAGTGCTGCGCTTCGCCGCGGCGCATGCGCAGGCGCGCGATGCGGTGCACGAGCCGTTGGACACCCAGGCGTTGAAGGCGTGGTTGCAGGACGAGGGCTGGCGGGTGCTGCAGGTGCAAAGCCGCGCCGCCCACCGCGACGAGTACCTGCGCCGCCCCGACCGGGGCCGGCGCCTGCGCGAGCAGGACGCCGAGGCGCTGCGGCAAGGCAGCCAGGGGCCCTGCGACCTGGCCATCGTGGTGGCCGACGGGCTGTCGGCCGCAGCGGTGCAACGCCACGCGCTGCCCACGTTGCGCGCGCTGCAGCGGGCCTTGGACGGTGAGCTCTCGGTCGCGCCGCTGGTGCTGGCCACGCAAGCGCGGGTCGCACTGGCCGACGAGGCGGGCGAGCTGCTGCAGGCGCGTACGGTGATGATCCTGCTCGGCGAGCGTCCGGGCCTGAGCTCGCCCGACAGCCTGGGCGCCTACCTCACCTACGAGCCGCGCGTGGGCCGGGTCGATGCCGAGCGCAACTGCGTCAGCAACATCCGTCCCGAAGGCCTGCCGCCCGCGGCGGCCGCGGCGCGCATCGCATGGCTGCTGCGCGAGTCGCTGCGGCGGCGGCTGTCGGGCGTGGCGCTCAAGGACGACAGCGAGACGCCGCTGCTCGGCGGCTGAACACAAAAAAAAAGGGGCGCCGGGCGCCCCCAATCGGGTAGAGGAATCGAACGCAGATCAGCCGTTGCCGGCCACCGCACCGGCCTGCGCCAGCATGTCCGGCGCGGGGGCGGTGATGGCCATGCTGTGCACGCCGACCAGGATGGCCAGCGTCATCACGCAGGCGGCGCTGAAGGAAGCGAGGCGCAGGCCGAGGGAGGTGTTCATCGCGGGCTCCTGGGTTCGATGCGTGTTGCGTTGGCTGAACTATCGGCCGGCGCCTTGCGCTGCGCGAGCGCGTTGCGACGAGCTGCGGAAAGCGCGCGATGAAGCGCAGGCAAGGGCGATGGGCGCGGCCCCGCGGCGACGTCAGGCCGCGCTCGCGTGGGCCGAGGCCTCGTCCACCACGTCGGTCACCATGCCCCAGCGCCGGAACTCGGGCTCGAACTGCGCCAGCGTCAGCAGGCCGGTGCAGGACCGTGCGCCGATGGGCGGCGGCTCGCCCTTGGCGATGGCACGCGCAAGCAGGATCGCGGCCATGCAGGGAATCTCGGGCCCGTGGTCATGGTCTGCGGCGATGTGCCAGGTACGGCGCAGGTCACGCCCGTGCATGTCGGTGCCGGCGACCTGCACGAACATGCCGCCGAGTGCGCTGCCGAAGCGGTCGAGCCAGGCCGCCGCGCGATTGAACGCCCCGGCCCAGCGCTGCGGCCGGCGCACGACGCGCCGCCTGGCCAGCCAGGACAGCATGGCCAGCCCGTGCTGGCCGGCGCGCACCTCCAGTGCCGCGCGGAACATCACGCGCTCGCTCACCTGGTAGCGCGCGGGGAACAGCTCCAGGTCGGGGATGTCGCACAGCGCTCCCCACCGCGGCTTCAGGTGCAGGAACTCGGCGCGTGTGGGCTGCGCCCATCCGTACTGCGTGCACCAGCGCCCCCCGGACCACACCTCGATCGGCCGGCCGCAGTAGCCGAGCACCGCCTCCATCGTGGCCAGGCCTCGGGGAGCGGTCTGCGCCGGCGCGATGCAGATGTCGATGCTGCGGATGTGCCGCCAGCCGGCGCACAGGTGGTCCACCACGGCCGACGACAGCGCGGGCACCGTGCTCGCGCCGGTGACAGCGCTGCGGCCGGCCGCCCGGAAGGCCGGGTCCATCTGCGCCGGCAGGTCGCACACGAAGCGCCGCCCGTCGGCCAGGTCGATGTAGTGGGCACCGGCCGCCGCAGCCGCCGCCGCGACCGCGTACGACTGCTGCTGGAACGGGCCGGCGGTGTGGATCACCAGCCCCACGCCCAGGCGCTGCAGCAGGCGCGGCAGGTCCGGCGAGGTGGTGTCCACGGCCACGCCCTGCGCGTGGCCGCGCAAGGTGCGCGCGAAGTCCGAGGCACGTGCGCCGTCGCGTCCGCCCACCAGCACGGCGAGGGCCGGGTCGCCGCTCAGCGCGCGCGCGATGCGCGCGCCGAAGTTGCCGTAGCCGCCGAGGATCAGCGTCTTCATCTGCACGTCGGCCCGGTCACGCGGCGGTGCCGGCTGGTGCGTGGCAGGCCACGCAGAGCTTGTTGCCGTCGGGGTCGCGGAAGTAAGCGCCGTAGTAGTGGGCGTGGTAGTGCGGCCTCGGGCCGGGCGCGCCCTCGCTGCGGCCGCCGTGGGCCAGCGCCGCCTCGTAGGCCTTGTGCACGGTCTCGCGGTCCCTGGCCATGAAGGCCACCATCTGCCCGTTGCCCGGGTCGTGCGGCTGGCCGTCGTAGGGCTTGCAGATCACGAACAACGGGCGCGTGCCGCCCTCGCTGTGCCAGCCGGCCCAGGGCCTGTCGGGCTGGTGGAAGCGCAGCCCGATGCCCAGGCTGTCCATCAGCGGCTTGTAGAAGGCGAAGGCACGCTCGAAGTCGGTGACGCTGGTGAACACATGCGAGAACACGCTGCAGCTCCTGGGGTGATGGCGTTGCGTTGGATTGTGGAGGCTGCGCCCCCGCGCCCTATGATTGCCGCGCGAGAGAGAGGCGCGCACCGATGAGCTTTGCCCATACCAAGATCCAGCAGCCGCGTCCGCGGTCGTCGCTGCTGCTGTCGCGGCCCACGCTGGAGCGCGAGCTCGTGCAGGCCCTGTGCACGCAGCGGGTGGTGCTGCTGTGCGCACCGGCCGGCTACGGCAAGACCGCGCTGCTGGCCAGCGCACTGCAGCAGCTGCCCGAGCGGCATGCGGTCGCCTGGATCTCGCTCGATCCGGGCGACGACCTGCACCGCCTGCTCGAATGCCTGATGGCCGCGCTGGAGCCCTTCGACCTGCCCTGGCGCACCGCGCCCGAGGGGCTGATGGCCGCGGTGGAGCGCGCCGGCGACCAGCCGCCCACGCAGGTGACCGACGAGCTGGTCAACACGCTGCAGGCCTGCGACGTGGCGCACGGTGTGATCGTGCTCGACGACCTGCACCACGTGGACGACCCGGCCTGCCTGAGCTTCCTGGCCTTGCTGCTGCAGCGGCTGGGCACGCGCTGGACCGTGGCCATCACCGCGCGCCACGAGCCGGCGCTGCGCCTGGCGCGGCTGCGGGCGCTGGGCGAGCTGGCCGACATCGGCCAGGCGCAGCTGCAGTTCAGCCGCGACGAGGTGGCCGAGCTGATGGCCGCGGCCGGCCACGATGCCGCGCAGGCAGAACGGCTGCACGAGCGCACCGGCGGCTGGCCCGCCGGCCTGCGCCTGGCCTTGGGCGGCGCGCGTGGCAGCAACCTGCGCAGCGCGATCGACCGCCAGGCCTTCGAGTTCCTGGCCACCGAGGTGCTGGCGCAGATCGACCCGGCGCTGCGCGAGTTCCTGCTGCTGACCAGCGTGCTGCCCGACCTGGACGCCGCGCGCTGCGCCGCGGTGAGCGGCGACGCCGACGCCGCGCGCAAGCTCGACCAGATCGAGCGCCTGGGCCTGTTTGCCAGCGTGGTGGACGACGCGGTGCACACGCTCAAGCTGCACGACCTGTTCCGCGACGCGCTGCAGCACCGGCTGCGCGTGGAGCGTCCCGACGACTGGGTGGCGCTGCACCAGCGTGCCGCGGCGGTGGAGACCGACCCGGTGCGCAAGCAGCAGCTGCTGCTGGCCGCGGGCCGGCTGGAGGAGGCGGCGCGTGCGCTGGTGGACGCGGGCATCGGCCTGCTCACGCAGGGCGCGGTGAGCACCATCGTGCGCCTGTACGAGCAGTACCCACCGGCCTTTGCGCAGGCCAGCGCCGAGCTGCAGATGCTGGTGGGCGAAGCCAAGTGGGCCCTGTGGGACACCGGCCCGGCCGAGCGCCACCTGGCGCGCGCCGAGCAGCTGTTCCGCGAGCGCGGCGACGCGGCGCTGGCGCAGCGCGCCAGCGGCCGGCGCGCGGTCACGCTGGTGGCGCTGGGCCGGCTGCAGGAAGCCGGCGTGCTGATCGAATCGCTGCGCCAGCAGCCGCTGGAGCCCGATGCGCGCCGGCTGGCGCTGCTGGCCACCACCTGGCACGTGATGGAGGCGGCCCACTACGACTCGGTGGCCGCGCCCTTCATGGAGCTGGTGCAATGCCTCGAGGAAGCGCCGGCGCTGGACCGCTGGAACAACACCATCCCCGCGCCGCGCCAGACCTCGTGCCGCGGCATCGCGCCGGCACTCGCACGCTGGGCCAGCGGCGCGATGGCCGCTGCCGGCGACCGGCCGGTGCCGCTGCATTCGCTGGCCACCATGACCCGGGCCTGGATCGCGCTGTGGCAGGGCCGCCTCGACGAAGCGGAGGACCTGCTGGCGCGCGCCGACGCCGACGCGCAGTGGATCGGCCAGCAGAACATCTCGCGCAACCAGTCGCTGGCCATGCACGCGCTGCTCGACGTGGCGCGCGGCCGGCATGCCGAGGCGGTGCAGGCGGTGCGCCAGCGCGTGGCCGAGCACCCGCCCACCTATGGCGACTGGGGCCTGTGGCATTCGCTGTCGTTTGCCGCCCGCGTGGCCGCCGCTTGCGGCGACCTGGCTTCGGCGGGCGACTGGACGCGCCGCCTGACCGCCCTGCAGCCGGGCTTGCCCGATGCCACGCCCGAGCGCCTGCGGCCCGCGCAGGCCCTGCAGGGCACGATCGCCTGGCTCGAAGGCCGCGCGGCCGAGGCGATCGCGCTGTGGCGCGAGGCGCTGCGGCACGAGGCCCACATGGACCTGCTGGGCCAGGCCAACGAGGTGCGCGTGCGGCTGGCCCATGCGCTGCTGCAGACCCAGCCGCTGGCGCGCGCGCTGCCCGAGGCGGCCGCGCTGCTGGAGCCGATGCTCGCGCGCGTGGTCGACGGGCCCAACGGGGCGCTGTACGTGGGTGCCTCGCTGGCCGCGCTGGCCGCGGTGGACTGGCAGGGCCATCTCTCGCGCGAGCAGGTGTCCACGCTGCAAGGCTGGACGCGCCTGCTCGCGCCGCAGCAGGCGCCAACCGCCACCGAAGCGGCCGCCAGCAGCCCCGGCGCACCGCAGCAGGACCTGCTGTCCGCGCGCGAATGGGAGGTGCTGGGCTACATCGCCAACGGCCAGAGCAACAAGCTGATCGCCCGCGCGATGGACCTGAGCCCCTTCACCGTGAAGCGCCACGTGGCCAACATCCTCGACAAGCTGGCGCTCGCCTCGCGCGGCCAGGCGGCGGCCTGGTACCACGCGCAGGCCGAGCTTCAGCGATAGGGGGTGTGGCGGAAGGTGTAGTGCCCGATCTCGCGCCGCGCCTGGCCGTCCACCGCCAGCAGGCGCACGCGCAGCTCGTGCGCCGGCATCGTGCGCACCTGGGCCAGCTCGGCCGCCATCACCACCTCGCCGCGGGCCGCGTCGAAGGGGATGTCGCGCAGCTCCTGCACGTCGCCGCCCGGTGACAGCTCGGCCACGGCATCGAGGCGGCTGACGCCTTGCAGCGGCGCCTGCAGCCGGCTCACCAGCACGTCGTCGTCGGGCGCGACGCTGCAGGCCACGCTGCCGTTGCGCGCGACGCGGTATTCGCGCACCTGCAGGCCGCGCTCGGCCAGGCGCTCGACGAAGCCGCCGCTGACGAAGGCCGCCGCACGCCCTGCGGTGAAGGCCTCGCGCACGCCCTGGCCCAGGCCGATGAGGCTGTCGAGCTGCGCGCCGCAGGCCTCGCAGTGCATCAGGTGCTCGTCCACCGCGTCGGTGGCGGCCGTGTCGAGGTCGCCGAACCAGTAGTCGACCAGTTCGCCGAATGCCGGATGCGCCTGTGCGGCCGCAGGCTTGTTCACGACGCGTCCTTTCCTGATTCGATGCAGCCGCGCAGCCGTGCGATGCCGCGATGGCGGATCACCCGCACGTTGCCGGCTGTGGTGCTCAGGGCCTTGGCCACCTCGTCGGAGGGCCGGTCCTCGTAGAAGCTCATCACCAGCACCGAGCGTTCGCGCTCGGGCAGCTGCTGCAGGCAGCGCACCAGGCGCTCGTGGTCGGTGCGCGCCGGCACGGCGATGTCGGCCAGGGCCAGCGTGTCGCCGTAGCGCTGCAGCAGCTCCTCGCGCCGCTGCAGCCCGCGCTGCAGCTGCTGCACCGTGAGCCGGCAGGCGCCGAGCACGAACGACACCACGCGCTCGGGCTCGCGCAGCCGGCCGCTGCGCAGCTGCTCGATCGTCAGCGCCATCACGTGCTGCATCAGGTCGGAGGCGGCATCGGCGTCGCGCAGGTGGCGCAGCCCGTAGCGGCGTGCCCGCGGCGCCAGCCGGCGGTACAGCTCGGCCTCGGCGTCCAGCGCCTGGCCGGGCGCGGCCGCCGCGATGCGCCGTGCCAAGGCGGCTTCGATGCTCTCGCTGTCCAGGTCGGTGGCCTCCATGGGCGCGACTGTAACGCCGCGCCGGCTCGCGACACATCCTGCGGTCATTCAACGGAGGACCCCATGGTCACAAACCCCCAGAGCGGCACCAACATCCACGAAATCGAGGATGGCATCTACCGCATCAACACCCCCATCACCTTCCCCGACGGGCAGGGCTTCAGCTTCAACCAGTACCTGGTGGTCGACGATGAGCCGCTGCTGTTCCACACCGGGCCGCGCCGGCTCTTCCCGCTGATCAGCGAGGCGATCGCGCGCGTGATGCCGCTGCAGCGGCTGCGCCACGTGGGCTACTCGCATTTCGAGGCCGACGAGTGCGGGGCGATGAACCTGTTCCTGGCCGCGGCGCCGCAGGCCGCGCCGGTGTGCGGGCGCATCGGCGCCATGGTCTCGATGGAGGACCAGGCCGACCGGCCGCCGCGCGCGCTGGCCGACGGCGAGCGGCTGGTGCTCGGCCGCCACAGCCTGCGCTGGCTCGACACACCCCACCTGCCGCACGGCTGGGACGCCGGACTGCTGGTGGACGACACCACGCGCACGCTGTTCTGCGGCGACCTGTTCACGCAGCCCGGCGGCGGCGCACAGGCCCTGACCGAGGGCGACATCCTCGGCCCCAGCGAAGCCTTCCGCCAGCCGATGGACTATTTCGCCCACGCGCCGCACACGGCAACGGCGCTGGCCCGCCTGGCCGCCGAGAAGCCGCGCACGCTGGCCTGCATGCACGGCAGTGCCTGGCGCGGCGATGGCCAGGCGCTGCTGCAGGCGCTGGCGCAAACCCTGGCGCCGAGCGCATAGCGCCGGCGGCGCCGGCTTCCCGCGGCCGATGGTCCATTCGGGCCATTGGCGGTGTCCGGGAGCCGGCCGCCCGCCTGGCGCCACGCTGGTCCCTCCGGGCGATGCGCGCGCGGCAGCCGATCGCGAGACTGCCTCCCATCGCCGCAAGCCATGGAGAGACCCCATGAACCCCTTCACCCGCTACCCCCTGATCACTGGCGCTGCCCTGTGCGCCGCACTGCTGTCGATGTCCATGTCGTTCGCCGTGGCCCAGCCGCCCGAGCAGGCGCTCGACGCCCGCTGCGGCACGCCGCAACCCCAGGCCGATGTGGCCGACGACCCGACCCGGCCGCTGGACCCGCGCGACCCGCGGCTGGCCGACAAGCTGGCCCAGCGCTATCGCCAATGGGGCCGGCAATGAGCCCGCGCTGCGACCTCTACCGCAACATCCACAAGGGCCTGCGCGCCGCGATGTTCGACACCGCCTGCCGCTTCGGCCGGCTGAACACCGAGGAGCCCGAGGCGCTGCAGCAGGCGCTGGACCAGGCGCAGCGCCTGCTCATGCTGATGGCCTCGCACGTGAAGCACGAGAACGACTTCGTGCACTGCGCCATCGAGGCGCGCCGGCCCGGCGGCGCCCAGCGCACCGCGGACGAGCACCGCGAGCATCTGGAGACCCTGCATGCGCTCGGGCTCGAGGTGGCGGCGCTGCGGCGCGCGCTGCCGGCCGAACGCGGCCCGCTCGCGCAACGGCTGTACCGCCATTTCGTGGACCTGGCCGCCGACCAGCTGCAGCACATGCAGCGCGAAGAGACCCACAACAACGAGCTGCTGTGGACGCTGTACAGCGACATCGAGCTGCAGGCGCTGCACGACCGGCTGCTGGCCGCCGTGGAGCCCGAGGCGCGCATGGAGGCGCTGCGCTGGATGGCGCAGGCGCTCAACCCGCAGGAGCTGGCCGAGCTGATGGGCGACCTGCAGCGCAAGGCGCCGCCCGAGGCCTTCGGCGCGGCGCTGTCGCAGGTGCGGGCGCAGCTCGACGAGCCGCGCTGGCAGCGCCTGGCGCACGCGCTGCGGCTGTCATGAAGGAGGGCGCCGCGATGAACCCGCAGATCCGCCGCCTGCACCACAACGCCTGGCGCTGCAGCGACTCCGAACGCACGCGCCGTTTCTACGAGGAGTTCCTGGGCCTGCCGCTGGCGGGTGCGTTCGAGATCCGGCACACCAAGACCGGGCGCGCCACCGCGGTGCTGCACAGCTTCTTCCAGCTGGGCGACGGCTCGTACCTCGCGTTCTTCGAGGCGCCCGACCTGCCGTTCGAGTTCAAGGCCCAGCACGACTTCGACCTGCACATCGCGCTGGAGGTGGCGCCCGAGACGCTGCAGCCGATGCTGGCGCGCGCCCGGCGCGAGGGCATCGAGGCGCGCGGCGTCTCCGACCACGGCTTCATCGACTCGATCTACCTGCGCGACCCCGACGGCTATGTGGTGGAGCTGTGCGCACGCAAGCCCGGCGCCGCCGGGGCGATGGACCCGTCGCGCGCGCACGCGGCGCTGCAGCAATGGCAGGCCGCGAAGCGGAGCGCCGCATGAGGCGGGCCGCGCACCTGCTGCGGCTGCTGGGCCTGTGGCTGGCCGCGGCGGCGCTGCTCGGCTGCGCCGGCGCCGGGCGCGAGCAGGCGCCGCTGCCCGCGGGCGACCCCGCCGCACCGCTGCCCGAGCGTCTGCACGACACCGGCCTGTACGCGGCGGCGCGCACCGTGCGCACCGGCGTGCTGGGCTTCACGCCGCAGTACCCGCTGTGGTCCGACGGCGCCGAGAAGCGGCGCTGGATCTACCTGCCGCCCGGCAGCGCCATCGACGCGTCCAAGCCCGACGCGTGGGAGTTTCCGCTCGGCACGAGGCTGTGGAAGGAGTTCGCCGTCCAGGGCCGCCCGGTGGAGACGCGCTTCATCGAGCGCCTGCGCGACGGCAGCTGGCGCTTCGCCACCTACGTGTGGAACGCCGAGGGCACCGAGGCCCGGCTGGCGCCGGCGCGCGGCGCGAGGGTGGGCCGCTACGCCGTGCCTTCGCGCGGCGACTGCTTTGCCTGCCACGGCAGCGCGCCGGCGCCGGTGCTGGGCTTCGCGGCCCTGCAGCTCTCGACCGAGCGCGACCCGCTGGCCGCCGGGGCGCAGGCACCCGGCCCGCGCGACCTGGACCTGCGCGTGCTCGTCGAGCGCGGTCTGCTGCGTGGCCTGCCGCAGGGGCTGGCCAGGCAGCCGCCGCGCATCGCGGCCGTCTCGCCACTGGAGCGCGCCGCGCTGGGCAGCCTGCACGGCAACTGCGCGCACTGCCACAACACCAGCGCCAACCGCGTGCCGCTGAAGCTCACGCTGGCCCAGCGCGTGGCCGAGCCCGCCCTCAGCCGCGACGAGGTGCTGCGCTCCGTGGTGGACGTGGTGGCGCGCTACCAGCCCGCGGGCCGCAGCGATGCGCGCATCGTGGCGGCCGGCCACCCCGAGGCCAGCCTGCTGGTGCAGCGCATGGCCTCGCGCGACCCGCGGCAACAGATGCCGCCGCTCGGCACCGAGCGGCCCGATTACGAGGGCCTGGCTCTCGTTCAACGCTGGATCGCCAGCGACCTCGCCACCACCAAGCCTGCAACCACCAAACCTGCAACCACCAAGGAGCAACAACCATGAACCGTTCTTTCGCAGCGGCCGCCTGGGCCGTCTTCACGCTTGCTGCCGCGGCCCCCGCGCTCGCGGCCGACGACTTCACGCCCGAGCGCGTGGCGCGCGGCAAGTACCTCGTCAGCACCTCCGGCTGCATGGACTGCCACACGCCGATGAAGATGGGCCCCAAGGGCCCCGAGTGGGACATGAGCCGCATGCTCTCGGGCCACCCCGAGCAGCTGAAGATGCCGCCCGCGCCGGCCCTGCCCGAAGGGCCGTGGCTGATCGTGTCCTCCTACACCAACACCGCGTTCTCCGGCCCCTGGGGCGTGAGCTTCACCGCCAACCTCACGCCCGACCCCGAGACGGGCCTGGGCAACTGGACCGTGCGCGACTTCAAGCAGACCATCCGCACCGGCCGCCACATGGGCCGCGGGCGCGAGATCCTGCCGCCCATGCCGATTCCCGTGTACAGCAACTTCAGCGATGCCGACCTGGAGGCCGTGTTCGCCTACCTGCGCAGCATTCCGCCGGTGAAGAACAAGGTGCCGGAGCCGCTGCCGCCGGTGGCAGCCCGCAAACCGTGACGGAGTTGCACCCCTGCTGATACGTCTGGCAACGGCACATACAAAGCGCCCCTCAATTCGGGGCTATCCGGCCGCGCGAAGCTGTCGAAACTGACGGCATGGTCGCCGCAGTTCCCGCCCTCCTTGCCACCGCGTTGTTGTGCGGCATGGCCACCTGCCATGCCGGGCAGCGGGACGATCAAGGCCAACTGCGCCCCAACGGCCGTGTCTCCACGCGCCTGTATGTGCCCGCCGCCGCCGAGCGCGTGGCCGGTGAGCCTGTTTCCGCCGGCCTCGCGCTGGGCGTCAAAGGCCCGCTGCGCCAGCATGTGGGCTGGGCCGCCCCCTCGATCACGTTCGACCTGAGCGGCGGCTCCAAGCTGTCGCTGATGGCCACGCCCGGCAAGGGCGCGATGCTCGTGCTGCAGGCCGCGGGCTGGTAGCGGCCCTTCAGCCGTCGGCCGGTTTCAGGCGCTGCCAGAGATCGGGCAGCGACAGCGTTTCCGTGAGCACCCTGCGCATGCTCCTGGCGCAGCGCAGCGCCACACGCTCGAACGGCACCCAGTCGAACGCGTCGGCCTCCGGCACCATGCGGCCGCGGAAGTCCTTGAACAGGCTGGTGCACACGCAGCCGCGCGGGTCGAAGCGCTCGCTCCAGGCCGCGAACAGGTGCAGGTCCTTGCCGGGCCGGTAGGCCATGCGGCCCAGGTCGAGCAGGCTGCCGGGCGCCAGCGTCAGGCCGGTTTCTTCGAACGTTTCGCGCACCGCCGCATCGCGCGGCGCCTCGCCCGGCTCGGCCAGGCCCTTGGGGATGTCCCAGTGCGCGGCGCCGGTGGCGTGACACAGCAGCAGCTCCTGCTGCGCATCGAGCAGCAGCACGCCGCAGCTGGTGGTGGAGGCGGGCATGCCGCATGGTAGCCGCGCGTCGGCAGGCGCGGTGCTACATTCCCGCGCTCACCCGAGCGCCGATGTCTAGACAACACCATTCCTTCGCCGACGAAAGCGGCGCGCTGCTGCGCCTGGCCGGGCCCATCATCCTGTCGCAGATCGCGCAGGTGCTGATGGGCCTGGTGGACACGGTGATGGCCGGCCACGCCGGCGCGATGGAGCAGGCCGTGGTGGGCCTGGGCGTGGCGTTGTGGATCCCGGTGTTCGTGAGCCTGATGAGCGTGGTGCAGGCGCTGTCGCCGGTGATCGCGCATCACTTCGGCGCCGGCGACCTGCGCGCCGTCGCGCACGACACGCGCCAGGGCATCTGGCTCGCGGCCTGGGTGAGCGTCGTGCCGCTGGCACTGCTGCCGTTTGCCGAGGGGCTGCTGGTGTTTGCCGGCATCGCGCCTGCGTTGGCCGCGCGCACCGAGCTGTTCCTCTGGGGCATCGGCCTGGGCATGCCGGCGGCGCTGGTGTACCGGGCGCTGGCCTTCTACTCGGCCAGCATCAACCAGACGCGGCCCATCATGGTGCTGGCCTTCCTGGGCCTGGGCGTCAACGCGGCGCTCAACTGGGTGCTGATCTACGGCCAGTTCGGCCTGCCGGCGATGGGCGGCGCCGGCTGCGGCTGGGCCACCGGCATCGGCATGTGGGTGTCGGCGCTGGCGCTGGCCGCGTGGACCGCGCGCGCACCGGTCTACAAGGCCACCTACGTGTGGCGCGACTGGCGCTGGCCCGACTGGGTGGCGCAAAAGCGCCTGCTGCGCATCGGCCTGCCGATGGGTGGGGCGGGGCTGGCGGAAGTGGCGGCGTTTTCCAGCATCGCGGTGCTGGTGGGCCGCTTCGGCGAGGTGCAGATCGCGGCGCACCAGATCGCGCTGAACTTCTCGGCGCTGATCTTCATGCTGCCGATGGGCTTGTCGTCGGCGCTGGCCATCCGCGTGGGCCAGTCGCTGGGCGCGCGCGATGCGCACAAGGCGCGCTTCATCGCCTGGACCGGCATCGCGCTGGGCCTGATGATCGCGGCCGCCGCCATCGCGCCCATCATCGGGCTGCGCCACCAGGTGGCCGCGGTGTACAGCAGCGACATGGCCGTGCGCGCGCTGGCGGCCAACCTGCTGCTGTTTGCCGCCTTCTGGCAACTCTTCGACGCCACCCAGGTGTGCGCCATGGGCGCGTTGCGCGGCTACAAGGTGACGATGCTGCCGATGGTGCTGATGCTCGTGGCCTTCTGGCTGGTGGGCATCCCCGCCGGCACCTGGCTGGGCTACCGGGGTTTCGGCGGCAGCGGGCCGATGGAGGTGTACGGCTTCTGGGTCGGCCTGGTGATCGGGCTGGTGCTGGTGTCGCTGGGGCTGGCGCTGGCCTTGCGCAAGGTGGCGCGGCTGACCGTGGCGCAGGCCCAGGCCGACCAGCGCGCGTCGTGAGCCGGCGCGATACTTCGCGCGCCCCCACTCGTCCGCGAACCGCCATGGCCCTCTTTCCGCAGGAAGCGCTCAACGACGGCGTGCGCAAGCGCGAGGTGTTCGGCTGGGCGATGTACGACTTCGCCAACTCCGGCTACACCACGGTGGTGCTCACGGCGGTGTTCAGCGCCTACTTCGTGGGCGGCGTGGCCGGCGGCGCGCCCTGGGCCACCTTTGCCTGGACCGCGGCGCTGGCCGTGTCCAGCCTGCTGGTGATGCTCACGATGCCGGCGCTGGGCGCCTATGCCGACCTGCGCGCGGCGAAGAAGCGGCTGCTGGCGCTCACCACGCTGGGCTGCGTGCTGGCCACCGCGGCGCTGGCCGGCGCCGGGCCGGGCGAGGTGGCCTGGGCGGTGGCGGCCATCGTGCTGTCGAATGCCTTCTTCTCCTATGGCGAATCGCTGATCGCGGCCTTCCTGCCCGAGCTGGCGCGTTCCGACAGCATGGGCCGCGTGTCGGGCTGGGGCTGGAGCTTCGGCTACTTCGGCGGCATGTTGACGCTGGGCCTGAGCCTGGCCTATGTGCTGCACGCGCAGGCGCAGGGGGTGCCGGCGTCGAAGTTCGTGCCGGTCACGATGTGGATCACCGCCGCGGTGTACGGCCTTGCGTCGCTGGCCACCTTTGCGCTGCTGCGCGAACGCGCGCAGCCGCAGGCCGCGCCCGCGCAGACCGGGCTGCGCGCCAGCCTCGCACGCCTGGCGCACACCTGGCACGAGGCGCGGCGCTTCCGCGACTTTGCCGCGCTGCTCGCCTGCGCCGTGGCCTACCAGGCCGGCATCGCGGTGGTGGTGGCGCTGGCCGCGGTGTATGCCGAGCAGGTGCTGGGCTTCCAACAGACGCAGGTCATGCTGCTGATCTTCCTGGTGAACATCGCCTCGGTGGTGGGCGCGTTCGCCTGGGGCTACGTGCAGGACCGCATCGGCCACCGCGCCGCGCTGGGCATCACGCTGGCGGGCTGGATCGTGATGATCGTGCTGGCCGCGCTGGCCACCGGGCCGGGCCTGTTCTGGGTGGCGGCCGTGATCGCGGGCGTGTGCATGGGCAGCAGCCAGTCGGCCGGGCGCGCGCTGGCGGGGCTGTTTTCACCCGAGGCGCAGCGCGCCGAGTTCTACGGCCTGTGGACCTTTGCGATCCGCCTGGCCGCCATCGTGGGGCCGCTGACCTACGGGCTGATCACGATGCTGAGCGCGGGCAACCACCGGCTGGCGATCGTGTCCACCGGTGTGTTCTTCCTGCTCGGGCTGGGTCTGCTGCGGCTGGTGAACGTGGAGCGGGGCATCGTCGCGGCGAAGCAGGGGGCTTGAAGCATGGACGCGCTGGACAACATCTTCTGGCATGCGCTTTCCGGCCCGCAGGCGCGGCATGCGGTGGGCGGCGACACCGCGCGCCGCTTTGCACCGGGCTTCTCGCCGATGCTGGCGTTCGCCGACCTGCAGCGGCCCGATTTCGGCGCGCTCGCCGGCGTGTGTCAGCCCGGCGAGACCTTCTACTGCGCCGACTGGTCCGGCTCCATGCCCACCGGCTGGCAGTTGCAAGCGGAAGGCCGCATGTGGCGCATGGTGTGGGGCGGCGCGCCGCCGCCCGACGACGAGCCGCTGCACGAGGCCGTGCCGCTGCATGCCGCGCAGCACGCCGGGGCAGCGATGGAACTCGCGGCGCTGTGCAAGCCCGGCCCTTTCGGACCGCGCACGCTGGCGCTGGGCGACTACTTGGGCTGCTTCGAACAGGGCCGCCTGATCGCGATGGCCGGAGAGCGCCTGAACGCCGGCGCGCTGCGCGAGGTGAGCGGCATCTGCACCCATCCCGAGTTCCAGGGCCGCGGCCTCGCGCGCCGGCTGATCGCGATGCTGCTGCGGCGCCAGCTCGCGCGCGGCGAGACGCCGTTCCTGCACGTCATGCAGGACAACGAGGGCGCGCACCGGCTCTACCAGCGCATGGGGTTCAAGGACCATGCGCTGGCGGTGGTGCGGGTGGTGTCGCGGCTGGGCTAGGCTGCGGCCACTCGCCGCCGCCCCATCTCCACCAGCGCGTCGATCGCCACGCGCACGCGCGCCGGCAGCGCGCGCGCCGAGGGCCACACCAGGCTGATCGGCAGCGGTTCGGGCCGGCTGCCGGGCAGCAGCTCCACCAGGCGGCCGGCGGCCAGCGCGTCCACCACCATCACGCGCGGCACCTGGCAGATGCCCAGGCCGCACAGCGCCGCGCTGACCATGCCTTCGCCGTCGTTCACGCGCACGCGCGACGCGGGCTGCATCTCCAGGCGCTCGCCGCGGCGCTTGAACTCCCAGGGCCGGTTGCGGCCGCTGGTGGGCTGGCGGAACAGCACCGCCACATGGCGCTGCAGCTCGTCGATGCGCCGCGGCGTGCCGTGTTCGGCCAGGTAGTGCGGGCTGGCGCACAGCGCCATGTCCTGCCGGTCGATGGTGCGTGCCACCAGGGACGAATCGCTCAGGCGCCCCACGCGCACCGCCAGGTCGATGCCGTCGCGCACCAGGTCGGCGTAGCTGTCGTTCAGCCGCACGTCGAGCTGCAGGCCCGGGTGCTGCCGCACCAGCTCGCCCAGCGCGGGAATCACCCAGTGCTTGCCGTAGGCGATGGGCACATCGACCTTCACGGTGCCCGCCGGCACCACGCGCGTGCCGGCGGCGTCGGCCTGCAGCTCCTCCAGCTCGGCCAGCACGCGCTGGCAGCGCGCGAACAGCCGCTCGCCGTCGGGCGTGAGGCTGACCTGGCGCGTGGTGCGGTGGAACAGCTTCACGCCCAGCGTGGCTTCCAGCCGCTGCACCGCCTTGGCCAGCGTGGAGGGTGCGGTGCCCAACTCGCGCGCAGCCGACGCGAAGTTGCCCTGGCGGGCGGTTTCCGAGAACGCGATCAGCGGTTGCAGGCCTTTCATCGCGGGATGCAATTGAGGAAGAAGGTTCGGCAATGTTCCGACATTGACGCATCTTCAACAACAGACCGCGCGCCGCCACACTGCGTGCAGTCCGTGGCGCCCGGACGCCTGAAGACCCAACGCAACTGGAGATGACGATGATCGTGATACCGCAAACCCGCCCGGAGCCTGCGCCCATTCCCGGCGTGGCCCATGCCACCTGGGCCGGCGAGGCCGAAGGCCTGACGCAGCTGTCGCTGTGGCGCCAGACCCTTCAACCGGGTGCCGCGACGCCCCCGCACAGCCATGACTGCGACGAGGTGGTGCTGTGCACCGCCGGGCAGGGCGAGGTGCACGTGGACGGCCAGGTCCACCGCTTCGGCGCCGATTGCACGCTGGTGCTGCGCCGCGGGCCGGTGCACCAGATCTTCAACACGGGCAGCCAGCCGATGGAGATCCTGGGCATCTTCGGCGCCACGCCGGTGCAGACGCGGCTGCCCGACGGCGAGCCGCTGCCCTTGCCATGGCGCACCTAGCAGCGGCCCCGCAAGCGAGTGGCGCCCGTGCCGCGCATCCCAAGGGTTGGGGATGCATGCACCCTCGACGAGGTCGATACTGACTTCACCCCCCAGCTGTACGGAGGGAGGAGGCCGAAGATGGAAATGCTGTTCAACCGCTTCGTGTCGCTGGTGTGGCGCCTCGCCCACCACCCGCAATCCCTTCTGTGCGACCGGCGCACCGCGCAGCGGGCGCGCGAGGAGCTGGCCCGCGTCGAGGCCGGCCGCGGCGCGCGATTCCAGCTGCGGCCCGAGCCGCACACCGCGGCGGCACCCTGCACACCCGAGCGGCGCACCGGCCGCCGCCGTGGGAGCTGTCGCGTCCTGGTGGTGAGTGTCAACGCCGAGATGCAGCACCAGCTGCCTTCGATGCTGGCCGCCTGCCTCAGCCGGCCCGAGGTGAGGGTGCGCGCGATGGCGCTCGACGCGGTGGACGAGCTCGGCCGCTTCCGTCCCGACCTGCTGGTGGTCAACCCGGCGCCCGGCGAGTGCAGCAGCATCGAGTTCCTGCATTGCCTGCGCGAGACCCGGCCCGAGCTGCCGGTGCTGGTGTACACCGCAGACGAAGAGGCGCTGCAGCGCGCGCACGAGATCCGCCGCGAGGCGGGCCTGAGGCACCTGACCGTGCTGCAGAAGACGCCCGCCGCCGACGGCTTCGTGCACACCGTGCCGCGCCTGCTCAGGCGCCGCGCCAGCGACGCGCTACGGGCTGAAGAACAGCAGCCGCGACAAGAAGGTGTGCGTGCCCTCGGCCCACATCAACCCCACCAGCACCAGCAGCGCCAGCGGCGGCAGGAGGATCGCGTATACCAGTGACAGCCGCTCCCAGGCCATGTGCATGAAGATCGCCACGATCAGCCCGGCCTTCAGCAGCATGAACACGATGATCAGGCCCCAGCGCAGCAGACCCTGGAAGTGGAAGTAGTCCACCAGGTACGACAGCGTGCTCAGCACGAACAGCAGGATCCAGATCTTGAAGTACAGCGAGAACGGGTGCTGCTGCGTGTGTTGCCCGGAAGCTGCTGCCGTGTCCATGGCGATCACCAGAGGTAGAAGAACGCGAAGATGAACACCCACACCAGGTCGACGAAGTGCCAGTACAGGCCGGCGATCTCCACCGCCTGGTAGTTGCCCGTCTTCTCGTAGGCGCCGCGCAGCACGCGCACCGCCACCCAGATCAGGTAGATCACGCCGCAGGTCACGTGGAAGCCGTGGAACCCGGTGATCATGAAGAACGCGGAGCCGAACTGCGCCGCGCCCATCGGGTTGCCCCAGGGCCGCACCCCTTCGATGATGAGCTTGGTCCACTCGAAGGCCTGCATGCAGACGAAGACCTCGCCGAAGCCGGCGGTGACGAAGAGCATGGTCGCGGCCATCACGCGGTCGCGCCGGTAGGCGTAGTTGACCGCCAGCGCCATCGTGCCGCTGCTGGTGATGAGCACGAAGGTCATGATCGCGATCAGCAGCAGCGGCACCGCCTCGCCGCCCACCGACAGCGAGAACACCTCGCTCGCATTGGGCCAGGGCACGGTGGTGGAGGCGCGCACCGTCATGTAGCCGGTGAGGAAGCTGCCGAAGATGAAGGTGTCCGACAGCAGGAAGATCCACATCATCGCCTTGCCCCACGACACGTGGAACGTGGCGCGGTCGGACGACCAGTCGGCGACGAGCCCGCGCAGGCCGGCGCGGGGCCGGGCGAGCGGCGTGGCCGGGGCCGGCCGGGCCGCGCGCTCGTCCAGGGGCAGGGGGATCGCGCTCACCTCGTGGCCCTCCCGCAGATGAAATCCACCACCTCGGGCGTCAGCCAGCCCAGCGTGGCAAACAGCACCAGCCACACCGCCAGCAGGAAGTGCCAGTAGCGCGCCAGCAGCCGGGTGCGCACGGCCGAGGGGCGGTGCAGCGCCAGCGCCCAGGCGACCAGGCCGCCTGCCACGTGCAGGCCGTGCAGCGCGGTCAGCAGGTAGAAAAAGCTCGCGGCCGGGTTGCCGGCCAGCGCCACGCGCGCCTCTTGCAGCGCGGCCCAGGCCCAGAGCTGCGAGGCCAGGAAGCCCAGCGCGCAGGCGCCGCCGGCGGCGAGCAGGCGCTGGGCGCGCGCGTCGTCGCCGCGGCGTGCCGCGCGGCGCGCCAGCCCGAGCAGCCCGCTGCCGGCCAGCAGCAGCGCCGTGCTCAGCCAAGCCTGGCGCGGCATCGCGATGGGCGACCAGTCGCTGCCTTCCATGCGCATCACGTAGGCCGCGATGAACAGCGAGAACAGCGAGGTCGCCACGCCGATGAACGCCCACAGCGCCACGCCCGCGGCCTGTGCGCCGGGCGCCGCGTCGCGCGGCGCGATGTTGACGCCGAGCACGGCCGAGTTCATGCGGGTGCTCCCCGCGGCGCGGGCTCTTGCGCCGGCACGTGCTCGGTCTCGATGCCGCCGGCCTCGGGCGGGGCGTTCTGCGGAATGAAGTCTTCCTTGGAGCCCGGCACGCTGTAGGCATAGGCCCAGCGGTACACCACCGGCAGCTCCGGCCCCCAGTTGTTGTGCCTGGGCGGCGTGTCGGGCGTGAACCATTCGAGCGAGGCCGCGCGCCAGGGGTTGGGGCCGGCCACCGCGCCGCGGCGCACGCTCCACACGATGTTGAACACGAACATCAGCTGCGCCGCCGCGATGATCAGCGCGGCGATCGTGATCCACACGTTGAGCAGGTGCGCCGATGCGGGGATGAATTCATACCCGGCGAAGTCGTGGTAGCGCCGCGGCATGCCCAGGATGCCCAGGTAGTGCATCGGGAAGAAGATCGCGTAGGTGCCCAGGAAGGTGATCCAGAAATGGATGCGCCCCATGCCGTCGTGCAGCATGCGGCCGGTGATCTTGGGGTACCAGTGGTAGATCGCCCCGAACACCACCAGCAGCGGCGCCACGCCCATCACCATGTGGAAGTGGGCCACCACGAAGTAGGTGCCCGACAGCGGGATGTCCACGCTCACGTTGCCGAGGAACAGCCCCGTCAGCCCGCCCAGCACGAAGGTGAGGATGAACGCCAGCGTGAAGAGCATCGGCACCGACAGGTGTATGTCGCCGCGCCACAGCGTGAGCACCCAGTTGTAGACCTTGATCGCGGTGGGCACCGCGATGATCAGCGTGCTGGTGGCGAAGAAGAAGCCGAACCACGGGTTCATGCCGGCCACGAACATGTGGTGCGCCCACACCACGAAGCTCAGGCCCCCGATGATCACGATGGCCCACACCATCATGCGGTAGCCGAAGATGCTCTTGCGCGAGTGCACGCTGATCAGGTCGCTCACGATGCCGAAGGCCGGCAGCGCCACGATGTACACCTCGGGGTGGCCGAAGAACCAGAACAGGTGCTGGAACAGCAGCGGGCTGCCGCCCTTGTACTGCGCCACCTGGCCCATCGACACCAGCGCCGGCATGAAGAAGCTGGTGCCCAGCGTCTTGTCCAGCAGCATCATCACGCCGCTGACGAACAGCGCCGGAAACGCCAGCAGCGCCAGGATGGTGGCCACGAAGATGCCCCACACGCTCAGCGGCATGCGCAGCAGCGTCATGCCCTTGCAGCGCGCCTGCAGCACGGTGGTCACGTAGTTCAGCCCGCCCATGGTGGTGGCCACGATGAACACCACCAGCGACACCAGCATCAGCACGATGCCCCAGTCGTAGCCCGGCGTGCCCGGCAAGATGGCCTGCGGCGGGTACAGCGTCCAGCCGGCGCCGGTGGGGCCGCCGGGCACGAAGAAGCTCGCGAGCAGGATCAGCACCGACAGCAGGTACACCCAGAACGACAGCATGTTCATGAAGGGGAACACCATGTCGCGCGCGCCCACCATCAGCGGGATCAGGTAGTTGCCGAAGCCGCCGAGGAACAGCGCCGTCAGCAGGTAGATCACCATGATCATCCCGTGCATGGTGACGAACTGGTAGTAGCGCTCGGGCGTGATCCACTCGAACACGCCGGGGAACCCGAGCTGCAGCCGCATCAGGTTGGACAGCGCCACGCCGATCAGCCCCACGACGATGGCCGTGCTGGCGTATTGCACGGCGATCACCTTGTGGTCCTGGCTCCAGACGTATTGGGTCCAGAAGCTCTGCGGCTCGTGGTGCTCGGCGTCGTGGTAAGGCATGGCGCTACCTCAGGGCTGGGTCGCCGGCTTTTGCGTCTGGGCGAAGGTGGGCTGCGCCTTCAGCCAGGCGTTGAACGCGGCCTCGTCTTCCACCACCACGTAGCCGCGCATCGCCGGGTGGCCCATGCCGCACAGCTGCGCGCACATCGACTCGTAGCGGCCCGCCTTGGTGGGCGTGAACCAGAAGCTGCTCACCTGGCCGGGCACGATGTTCATGCGCGCGCGGAACTGCGGCACGAAGAAGTCGTGCAGCACGTCGTGAGAGCGCGCCAGCACCAGCACCGGCTTGTTCAGCGGCAGGTGCACCTCGTTGCCGATGATCACCACGTCGTCCTGCGCCGCGGCATCGTCGGGCTTCAGGCCCAGCGGGTTCCTGCCGCTGACGAAGCGCGCGTCCGACGGGCCCAGCTTGCCGCCCGCGCCCGGAAAGCGGAAGCGCCACTGCCACTGCTGGCCCACCACCTCCATCACCAGCGCGTCATCGGGCGGCTTGATGTAGTGGGCATAGACCACCAGGCCCGGCGCCAGCAGCGCCGCGATGCCGATCGAGGTGACCGCGATCAGCCAGCGTTCGAGCCTGGGGTTCTCGGGCTCGTAATGGGCGCGCGAGCCCTCGCGGTGGCGGAAGCGCCACACCGCATAGGCCACGAACAGGCTGATCGCGACGAAGAACACGCCGGTGATCAGCACCGTGATCCACAGCGTCTGGTCCATCGTGCCCCAGTTCGACGCCAGCGGCGTGAGCCACCAGGGCGTGAACACGTGGAACACCACCGACAGCACCACCACGGCCAGCAGGATGAGCGCGACCGCCATGGCAGCGTCTCCCTAGCGGTCGGTGAAATGGCGGTCGAACTTCCAGTACAGGAACGCAGCGGTCATGCCGAACACCAGGTGGGCGATCAGCGTCGACCAGCCGCGCAGGTCGGCCATCCACGGGAAAAACTGCGACATGCCGTGGAAGTTGAAGAGGTACAGCCCGAAGCCGAACAGCGCGCCCAGCGTGTGGATCATCGTGGCGCTGGTGTCATACGAGAAGCCCGCGATCACCACCGCCAGCACCAGCGCGAACACCACGCCCAGCAGGTAGTGCGTGAGCAGCGCCACCGCCGCCACGCCCACGCTGAACGTGCCGGCCTCCAGCGTCTGCGGGCCCATCGCGATGGCCGCCACCATGCGCAGCAGCTGCCACGGGCTTTCGCCGCTGACGGTGGTGGCCCACAGCAGCTCCAGCACCATCAGCACCGCGCCGGCCACGAAGCCCGCCGCGGCGGCCACCGTCCAGTCCGGCCAACGACGCCGCCAGTCGTGCCGGTGCAGCTGAAGTTCCATGTGCCGGGCCCTCCTGGTTCAGGGGAACGCGGGGATGTCGGGTTCCACGCCTTCGAGCCGGGCCTCGGGGTGCAGCTTCTGCAGCCGCTCCTCGATCTCTTCGATGCGCCCCTTGGGCACGTCCACCATCAGCAGGATCTGGCCCTGGTCGAGCGCGGCCTCGAAGCGCTTGAGCCGCTGGCTCGGCGTGGACACGCCGATCATGCTGGAGGCCCAGGCGCCGATGCCGCCGCCCAGCACCCCGAGCACGGCCACCAGCCCCCACTCGGGCTCCTCGCCGGTGAGCGGGAAGAACAAGGCCGCCACCACGCCCGCCAGGGCGCCCGCCGCGCCGCCGATGACCAGCCCCGCCTGGGCGGCGCGGATCACGTCGGAGGTCTGGAAGATGTTGGCCTCGTGCAGCTCGGAGAGGTCGATCCCCTCGTGGGCCACGAAGTGGATGTGCTGCTCCGCTATGCGGGCGAGCAGCAGGTCATCCATGGTCCGCTTGGCGCTGGCCAAGTCGGGCAACAGCCAGTAGATGCGTCTGCGCATAAGGCCCTCCTTGAAAAGATGGCACCGCGCTGAGCCGGGTTCTACACCCGAAGGGGTACCCCCTGCGGGGCACAACCCCGATGGCCTAGTGGGCATCGGGCGGGCCGCCGCGCCGCCGCGCTTCGGCCTGCGCCGCACCCGTGGGTCAAAGAAGGCTCACATCCTCCGGCGCGCGGTCGAAGCGGTTGTGTGCGCCGTCGATGTAGCGCAGCGGCGCGGCCTTCAGGGCCTCGTGCTCCGCGTCGTCGAGCGTGGGCACGTGCACGGCGTAGAAGCGCCCGCCCATCACCTCCAGGTCGCCGGTGGCGAACAGCCGGATGCCGCACTTGGAGCAGAAGCGGTAGCTCAGGCTGGGCCCGGGCTGGCCCGGCGGCGTCCAGCGGTATTCGAGCAGGTCGGCCTCGCCCTGTGTGAGGCGAAAGCGTTCGGCCGGCACGAAGGCGAACCATGCGCGCGCCTTGCTGCAGTAGCTGCAGTTGCAGCGGTTGCTGCCCTTCGAAAGATCGAGCTGCGCCTCGTAGCGGCAGGCGCCGCAGTGGCAGCTGCCGTGGTACTGCTTCATCGTCATGCGGGTCTCCATCTGCTTGCAAAAAGCAAGCGGATTCTGCGTAAACCGATGCGTAAAAGCAAGCGGTTTCTATAATGCCGCGATGCGAGAAGACCGCCGTTCCAACTGCCCCATCAGCACCGGCCTCGAAGTGCTGGGCGACCGCTGGACGCTGCTGATCGTGCGCGACCTCATGTTCGCGGGCAAGCGCCACTACCGCGAGTTCCTGCAGTCGGAAGAAGGCATCTCCACCAACGTGCTGGCCGACCGGCTGGAGACGCTGGTGGCGCGCGGCCTGGTCACCAAGAGCGGGGACCAGACCCACAAGCAGAAGGCGCGCTACAGCCTCACCGAAAAAGGCATCGCGCTGCTGCCGGTGATCCTGGCCCTGAGCGGCTGGTCGCAGAAATACTTTCCCGAGACGCGGCTGCCCGGGGCCAGGGCCTTGCTCGAAGGCGGCGATGCCTTGCGCCGCAAGCTCGAAGCCCGCCTGCGCAAGGAACACCTCGGCTGAGCCCGCCCCCGGTTGGGCTAGACGCCGGCCCGCGCCTCGCTGCGCGTCTGCGCGATCAGCGCATACCAGTCGATGCGCCGCGTGGCCACCATCACGCCGGCCAACACCGCGAACAGCAGCAGCGAGCCCAGCACCAGCGCCGTCTGCTCCATCTGCAGCAGCGCATACAGCGCCGCATACAGCAGCCCCAGCCCTGCGCCGAACACCACGCCCGCCTTGGCGCCGCCCAGCACATGCGTGCCATAGAAGGCCAGCAAGGCCGTGCACGCCGAGGCCGCCGCCAGGTAGGCCTGCCAGAACGGCAGGTGCTCGCTCAGGCTCAGCAGCAGCAAGAAGAATACGGTGAGCGCAAAGCCCACCAGCAGGTACTGGATGGGGTGCACGCGCAGCCGGCGCATCACCTCCACCAAGGCCACGGTCACGAAGGTGAGCAGCACGAACAGCAGCCCGTACTTCACCGCGCGCTCGTTGAGCAGGTAGCCGTTGACCGGGTCGATGAAGCCCACGCCGAAGGTGTCGATGCAGGCGGCGCGCTCAGCAGGCGCCGGGGTGTTGTAGCCGCCATCTTCCCGCGCCTCGCACAAGGCGGCGCCGCGCTCGGCCGCGGCCTGCGCGGTGGTGGCCAGCGCGCTCACCTGCCAGCGCGCGCGAAAGCCCTGCGGCGTGACCTCGCGCTCCACCGGCAGGAAGCGCCCGGCGAACGACGGGTGCGGCCAGGGCGAGATCAGCTGCACCGTGTTTTCCTGGCCCACCGGCGCCCAGCCGATGCTGCGCGTGCCGGCCAGCTCGAGCGCCAGCTTCACCTCGAACGGCGCGTCGGCCGCCGCGGGCGGCAGCGTGACGTGAAAGCCCTGCGCCTGGGTCTTGAGCAGGCTGCCCGGCTGCACGGGGAGGGCGTGGCCGCCCACCTGCACGCTGGCGCTGCGGATGCCGCGCGCGTCGCTGAGCGCCACCGCCACCGTGGGCGCGTCGCAGTGCAGGCGCGAGCCCGGCTGCTCCACCGAGGGGCGGGGCGGCGCCAGCGCGTCGAAGCGCGCGTTCACCGTGCCCTGCGCGAGGTAGCCGTTCAGCTTGAACAGGCCGCGGTAGCGCGGCTCGATGCTCGCGGTGGCCTCGGCCGACAGCGTGCGCGGCCAGCCGGTGACCAGTTGGTCGCGCCGCTCGGTCACGGTCTTGCGGTCTTTGCCTTCGCCTTCGGCGCGCTCCCAGGTCTCGACGCAGCGCATCTGCAGCACCGGGCCCAGCACCGTTTGCGGGCTGGCCAGGCTCTCCTGCAGGTTGGCCTCGGCCTCGCGCTGGCGCATCTGGCGCTCGTGCACCAGGCCCTCCACGCGAAACAGCGCCACCAGCAGCACGATGATCACGCCCGCCAGTGCGGCGGCCTTGCTCAACAGGGGGAATCGCATCTTCTTGCTTCTCGCTCTTGGGGATGGAGCGCGCACTGTCCCGCGCCCCCGTGAGGCGGCGATGAAGTGTGTGAAGTCTGTGTGAAGTGCGGGGCCTGCCCCATGCCCCTATGCGACGGGCATCACGATCTCGGCCTGCAACCCCGGCTGCGCATTGGCGAAGCGCATGCGCCCGCGGTGCAGCGCCATCACCTCGCGCACGATCGCCAGCCCCAGGCCCGAGCCCTTGCGCGCCGGCTCGCCGGGCCGCGCCGGCCGCTGCGTGGAGAAAAAGCGCTCGCCCAGGCGCGGCAGCGCAAAGTCTTCGACGCCGGGGCCGTGGTCGCGCACGCTGAAGTGGGCGCCCTCGGCATCGGCCCACACCGCCAACGCCACCGCGCCGCCTGGCGGCGAGAAGTCGATCGCGTTGTCCAGCAGGTTGGCGATGGCCAGCTCCAGCAGCTCGGCATCGCCTTGCACGCGCGCAGCCGCCTCGCGGCGCGACCACTGCAGCGGCACGCCGCGCTGGCGCGCGCGCGTTTCGGCGCGCGCCACCACCGTGGCGGCCACGTCGGCCAGCGCCAGCGCCTGCGGATGCTCCAGCGCGCGCCGGTGCTCCAGCTTCGAGAGTTCGAGCATGCGCTCCACCAGCACGCGCTGGCGCGTCACCTGCTCCTGGATGTCGCGGCCGAAGGCCTGGCGGTCGGCGGCGGGCAGCTCGTCTTGCAGCAGCTCGGCCGCGGCGCTGATGGCCGCCATGGGGCTCTTGAGCTCGTGCGTGAGCGCGCGCACCGTCTGCTCCAGGTGCTCATGGCCTTCGAGCCGGTCACGCATGGCGCCCATGGCGCTGGCCAGCTCCCCCAGCTCGCCGCTCAAGCGCGGCGGCGCACGCCGCTCGCCCACCTGCACCTCGAGCGCAAAGCGCCGCAGCCGCCGCACCGACCACACCAGCCAGCCCGTGACCGCCACGCCCACCGCGAGCGACAGCCCCAGCAGCCACACCCCGCTGAGCAGGATCTTGCGTTCGGCCCGCTCGACAAAAGGCTGCACCGTGCGCAACGGCTTGGCCACCGTGAGCACGCCGATGATGCGGCCCTCGGCCAACACCGGCGCGGCCACGTGCATGACCGAGCTGGTGTCGTCGGTGGGCAGCTCGCGCGTGGCGCGGGCGCCGTATTCGCCGCGCAGCGTGAGCAACACGTCGCGCCAGCGCGAATAGTCTTGCCCCAGCGCGCTGCCGCCGCGGCCGTCGCCCGAATCGAACACCACGCGGCCGGTGGCGTCGGTGATGTACACGCGGTAGTCGAGCGTCTGCTTGGCCAGCCCCCAGATCTTGGCGTCCACCGGCCGCGCGGCGTACTGGCGCAGGTTTTCCGCAAAGGCTGATTGCACCAGCGTGCCGCCCGGCGGCATGCGCGCCAGGTCGTCGCTGGCCATCTCGGCCAGGATGTTGGCCGTGTCCACCAGCAGGTCTTCCATCACCTCGCGCACGCTGGGCCGCACCTCTTGCACGAACACGCGCAGCACGAAGAACGCGGCAATGCCGGTGATGAGAAAGAAGGCGAGCAGCAGGCGCAGGCCGAGTTTCACGGGCGGGCCTTGGGCGCGGCGGCCGGCAGCTCCAGCGAATAGCCCATGCCGCGGTGCGTGACGATCAGCTCCAGATCGGGCCGCAGCTCGCGCAGCTTGGCGCGCAGCGTCTTCACATGGGTATCGACCGTGCGGTCGGTGCTCTCGATGTCGTCGCCCCACACCTCGGAGAGCAACTGCTCGCGCGACCACACGCGGCCGGGGCGGCGCAGCAGCACGAGCAGCAGGCCCTGCTCGCGGCGCGTGAGCTTGAGCGGCACGCCGGCCAGGCGCAGGCGGTTGCTGGCGGCGTCGTGTTCGATGAGGGGCGGGGCCGGCTCTGTGGCCTGCGACGGCGCGGCAGCAGGCGCGAGCGCACTGCGGCGCAACAGCGAGCGCACGCGGGCACAGAGCTCGCGTGGGCTGAAGGGCTTGGTCAGGTAGTCGTCGGCGCCGAGCTCCAGGCCCAGCACGCGGTCCATCTCCTCGCCGCGGGCGCTGAGGATGATGAGGGGCAGGGCGGGGTGGTGCTGGCGCAGCTCACGGCAGAGGTCGAGTCCGCTGCCGTCGGGGAGGCCGATGTCGAGGATGGCGGCGGCGTAGGGGGTGGAGGCGAGGCGCTGGCGGGCGTCGCGGAGGAGGGAGACGTGATCGACGGAGAAGCCTTCGCGCCCGAGGGCGTAGGCCACGGTGCGGGCGATGGCGGGGTCGTCTTCGACGAGTAGGAGGGAGGGGAGCGCCACGAGGCTCGACCGGTGAGTGCGCGGGGAGTTTACGGCTCGACTGGTGGTGCTGAAGCCAACTGTTTCAGACGGTCAGACGGCGCGCTAGGTTCTTCCTACGATCCCACGCAACAACGCACGGAGAAATCGGGGAGGAAAGAGCATCGGTTATTCGTCGGTGCAGCGCTGGAACATTATCGGCATTCGATAACGTCTATCCTGCAGGCGCTCATGAGGATTTTCGCAATTTATCAGCCCAGTATGATCTAGGAAAGCGAGCACATGTCGATATGTTTGCTCTGCGGCCGGTATGTGCTCAGCAAAGACTTCGAATGTGAATTCAGGACTGCCGAGATTCTGAATTGTCGCTACAAAAGGTCGCCATTCGTTCGCTGCCCAGTGATATTGGACGTCCCAAGCGTGTTTTCTAAACTGCTCGTAAGCATTCTTGATGGCACTCTTCAGAAACAAAGGGTATTCACCATTTGGGTCACGCTTGAGAGAGGTAATGTCGATATTTTCAGCGTAATATTTCTTCGTGGCAGAGAGCACCTCAGACAAAAAAGTCAAAATTGCTCGAGGTGTAGTGTGGCCATGCGCAAATTGGAAATGGCTTTCTAGATACTCAAATATGTCTATGGAAGCCTCGCTCCCATTTCGCTTCTTGTGGAGAACGCTTCTTGGAAATGCGGAGGTTATTATTGCGGTATTAACAACATCCAAGGAGCTTTGCTTTCTTCCTTCTTCGCGAAAACTGCTTCGGCTACGCATATTAAGGTACCACCAAAGCCGCTTCCAATGAGAGGCTCGAAAAACGTTGAAGTTTCTTATGGTGAGCTTAACCTCGTGTAGCCGTTCCAATTCTGCTCTTGTTATGTGGAACTGATCGTCATCCACAGAGATCTCGAGCGATTTTAGTCTCAGAGCAGATATTAGATTGTGTGCTACGCGCTTCGCTATCAATTGTCTTATTGCAGTGTGAGTCCATGTGAGCTCAACGCAACGAGGCAAAATCTTGTCAGGACCAAATTCATTTAGATCAAGACGCCGGAATAGATCCGTTCGAAAAAAGGTCTTGATCCGAATCCGCAGATACTTGCCTCTGCAATCATTCTGTGCGGCCAAAAGACCCTGCAAGAGAAGCTTTTGAGTATCGTAGTCTTCTTGAATGACGAAATCGTCTAGGCGATCAAATAGGACATATAGATTTGTCCGGCGTCGTTCAAGAAAGTCATTCAAATTCTTTTTGTACTCTCCAAGCCTAATTGTCGGAACTGCAGCTGCTGAGGCATCCGAACTGGGATCGAGTCCAGCGTAAAAGTCGACAATATTCGGATGCAGCGCGTCGAATTTCACTCCAATCTTCTTCTTGTGTGAAAGAAGAAGTTGAAAAACACCGACCCTTGTTGAGATTCCGAGCAGAGATTCCAGTTCCTCTAAATTCTGTCGGAGGGTGGTATCACAATCGTCAAATTTGCTTATTATTAACTTTAGTCCCGAATACAAAATCAGTACTTCCCATACTACTCTGCACACAAGTTTCTTCTCGCGCGCCTCCGTAGCATGCTTTTCTAAATGCTCGCGAATCGATCGGTAGTTGTATTCCTCGTCAAGCGCTAGGTTAAGCGCCTTGAATCCTTCTTCTTGGCGGAAAGACACCTTCTGCTCAACAATGAGCCTAACGATGGCCGATTTTCCGGTGCCCCTGTAGCCAAGGACGATGTCCTTTCGATCTTCCAAAAACTCTCGCAGTGCCGCGGTTGGCACTGGGCAAGTCGAAAGGAGGCCATCATCTTTGGCTTCTGCATCCCCGAAGTGAAACTCCTCGATTGCTGAGATTGGGAATGTCTCAGGAAGATTCTTTATCATGCTCCCTCCGAGTTTTTCCTCTTGTTGTCGAATTAGTGGCGCGGGTCGTAGATGGCGTGCGCCGCCCGCTTCGTGAATCTACTTCCCGCGACTATCCTTCAACCCGGTGATCCGGTTGAACACGGATTTCCCCTCGATTCTGTGATCTTTGGCATCCGCCACAAAGTACCCATGCCTCTCAAACTGGAACTTGTGATCCGGCGCCGCATGCGCCAATGACGGCTCCAAATACGCCGTCACCACCTTCAAGCTCTCGGGATTCAGCGAGGCCAGAAAGTCCTTCCCCCCCGCATCGGGCTGCGGGTCGTTGAACAGCCGGTCGTACAGCCTCACTTCCGCTTGCACGGCATCGTGCACGCCCACCCAGGTGATCGTGCCTTTCACCTTCACCGCATCCGCGCCCGGCGTGCCGCTCTTGGTGTCGGGCACCAGCTTGGCGTGCACCTCGGTCACCGTGCCGTCAAAGCTCTTGCGCAGGCCGGTGCACTGGATCACGTAGCCGTACTTCAGCCGCACCATGCTGCCCGGCAGGCTGTTGCCCTGGCCGTCGTAGCGCGGGGGGCTCAGGCGGTGGTAGCCCTTGAGCGGCTCTTCCATGAAATCGTCGCGTTCGATCCACACCTCGGGGCCCAGGCTGAACTCGCGCTTGCCCAGCTCGGGGTGGTTGGGGTGCACCGGCGCGCTGCAGGGCTCGGTCTTGCCCGCGCCGATCACCTCGTTCCAGTTGGTCAACACCAGCTTCACCGGATCCAGCACCGCCATCGCGCGCGGGGCCTTGCCTTCCAGGTCGTCGCGCACCGCGGCTTCGAGGATGCTGTAGTCGATCCAGCCGTTGGCCTTGCTGATGCCAATGCGCTCGGCGAACAGGCGTATGCCTTCGGGCGTGTAGCCGCGGCGGCGCAGGCCCACGATGGTGGGCATGCGCGGGTCGTCCCAGCCGCTCACGATTTTTTCGTCCACCAGTTGCTTGAGCTTGCGCTTGCTGGTGATCACGTAGGTGAGGTTCAGGCGCGCGAACTCATATTGCTTCGGCAGGGGCTGCTTGAGCAGGCCAAGGTCGGCCAGCCGCTCCAGCAGCCAGTCGTAGAAGGGGCGCTGGTCTTCGAACTCCAGCGTGCAGATGCTGTGGGTGATGTTCTCCAGCGCGTCTTCGATGGGGTGCGCGTAGGTGTACATCGGGTAGATGCACCACTTGTCGCCGGTGTTGTGGTGCGTGGCGCGCTTGATGCGGTAGAGGGCCGGGTCGCGCAGGTTGATGTTGGGGCTGGCCATGTCGATCTTGGCGCGCAGCACCATCGCGCCGTCGGCATGCTGGCCGTCGCGCATTTCGCGAAAGCGCTTCAGGTTGTCTTCAGCGCTGCGGTCGCGGAAGGGGCTGTTGGTGCCGGGGGTGCCGAAGTCGCCGCGGTTCTTGCGCATCTCTTCGGGCGTCTGCTCGTCCACATAGGCCAGGCCGGCTTCGATAAGCGCTTCGGCCGCGCGGTACATGAAGTCGAAGTAGTCGCTGGCGAAGTAGAGGTGGCTGGTCTTCAGGTCGCCGTATTCGGCCGTCCAGTTGAAGCCGAGCCAGTGCACCGCGTCCACGATGGCATCGACGTATTCCTGCTCTTCCTTCTCAGGGTTGGTGTCGTCAAAGCGCAGGTGGCACACGCCGCCGTATTCCTGCGCCAGGCCGAAGTTGAGGCAGATGCTCTTGGCGTGGCCCACGTGCAGGTAGCCGTTGGGCTCGGGCGGGAAGCGCATGCGCACCCGGGCGGGGTCGGGGCCGCCCATGCTGTGGTGGGCCGCGTCGCCCGGGCTGCCGCCCCACTGTCGGCCCGCGTAGCGGCCTTGCGCCAGGTCGCGCTCGATCACCTGGCGCAAGAAGTTGCTGGGCTTGTGGTCGGCTTCTTTTTCAGCGGCGTTGGACATCGTGAATGCGCACTTTCCTACAGGTGCGGCCGATTCTAGGCGGGGGTGCTTCACGATTCTTTGCATTCGTTTCGAGGCCGGCAGTACGCCGATCGCAGCGCAGCGCCGTTGTCAGGCTCAAACGTCAAACGAAAGGAGCCATCCTATGAAGCGCGTTCTGACTGCTGCTCTCGTGGCGCTGGGGGGTCTGCTGGCGGCCGGCGCGGCGCAGGCGGGGGGCAACGTGAGCTGGTCGGTGACCATTTCCGACGGCTACCCGCGGGCGCCGGTGTATGTGGAGCCTGCGCCGGTGTATGTGCCGCCGCCGCCGGTGTATGTGCATCCCGCGCCGGTGGTGTATTACCCGCCGGTGGCGGTGGCGCCGCGGCGCGTGGTGTATGCGCCGGCGCCGGTGTATGTGGGCTACCACCCGAAGTGGCATCGCCACCACCGGCACCACCACCGCCACCATCGCCATCACGACCACGACGATTGAGCCGCCGGCCGCCGCGGCCCCGCGGCGCGCCTACATGCCCTTGAACAGGTGGGCGTAGAGCCGGCTGGCGGTTACCTTCTCGGGCCGGCCGCGCAGCGTGAGCGTGACCTTGCCGGTCTCTTCCTTCACCGCGGTCTGCACCAGCCGGGCCTGCACCACGGTGCCGCGGTGCACCTGCCAGAAGCGCTGGGGGTCGAGCTGGGGCAACAGGTCTTTCAGCGAGCTGCGGATCAGGTGTTCCTTGGCGGCGGTGACCACGCGCACGTACTTGTCGGCGGCTTCGAAGTACACCACCTCGTCCACCGGCACCAGGTGCACGGTGTTGCCCACGCCGGCCTGTATGACCTCCAGCCGCGGGGCGGCGGGCTGGCCGGAGGCGGCGCCCAGCAGCCCGCGCAGCTGGGCCATCGCCGCCTGCAAGGCGTCGGCGGCCGGCTGGGCCTGGCGCTGGGCCAGCAGCTTCTGCAGCCGCAGCACCGAGCGCTCCAGCCGCGCCGGCTCCACCGGCTTGAGCAGGTAGTCCACCGCCTGGGCGGCAAAGGCCTGCAGCGCGTATTCGTCGTAGGCGGTAATGAACACCAGCAGCGGAAACGGCGGGCCGTTGTCGGGCCAGTCTTCGGCCAGCGCCTGGGCCACCTCGAGCCCGCTCTGGCCCGGCATGCGGATGTCGAGGAAACACAGCTCGGGCGTGAGCGCGAGCGCCGACTTCAGCGCCTGGGCGCCGTCGCCCACGGTGACCACCAGCTCCAGCCCCGGCCAGCAGCGGCCCAGCTCGGCCTGCAGCGCCTGGGCGAGCAGGGGTTCGTCTTCGGCGATCAGGGCGCGCGGTCGGGTGTTCATCGCGGCGGCAGTGTCGCCCAAGCCGGCGATGCGGCGCAATCGGCGCCGGTTTTGTGAAGTTGGCGCGCAATCCGGGGCTATCCCCAGGGTGTGGGCCCCGGCGGGGCGGGGGCCGGACCGTACAATTTGCACCCCGTCGTTTGTAGTTTTTGCAGGGAAATCCGTGTCCTCTTCCGCTCTTGTTTCCTCCACTGCTGGCGATTCCACCCAACAGCCCGGGCTCGAACAGGAGCTGGCCGATGTGTTGGTGAAGGCGCTGAACCTCGAGGTCGCGCCGTCCGAGATCGACCCCACGGCGCCGCTGTACGGCGAGGGCCTGGGCCTGGATTCGATCGACATCCTGGAGCTGGCGCTCGAGGTGTCGCAGCGCTATGGCTTCAACCTGCGCTCCGACGACGAGAACAACGTGCGCATCTTCAGCTCGCTGCGCAGCCTGGCGGCGCATGTGGCCGCACACCGCACCAAGTAAGGCCTTATGTCCCGTTGGCAGCTTGCCCTGGCGCTGCTGGCCGCAGCCGCCTATGCGGCGCTTTCGCATGCGCTGATGCTCAACGCCACCGCCGAGCCCTGGGCGGTGGCGGCGCTGCTCGGCCCGCTGCTGGGCGTGACCGGGCTGGTGGCCTGGCGCGGGCGGCAGTGGGGCGTGCTGGGCGGCGTGGGCGTGGCGGCGGCGGTGCTGGGCGGCGTGGTGGCGCAGGGCGGCGTGGAGCAGGTGAGCCGGCTCTATGTGCTGCAGCACGTGGGCATCCACCTGGCGCTGGGCGCCGGCTTCGGCCTCAGCCTGCGCGACGAGGTGTCGCTCATCGGCCGCGTGGCGCGCACCGTGCACCAGGAGTTCACGCCCGCGCTGGCGGGCTACACGCGCGGCGTCACCGCGGCGTGGACGGCCTATTTCTTCGGCATGTCGGCGCTGTCGCTGTGGGTCTATGCCTTCGGCAGCTGGAGCGCCTGGTCGCTGCTGGCCAACGTGATCACGCCGGCGGCCATTGGCGCGCTGTTCGTGGGCGAGCACCTGCTGCGCTACCGGCTGCACCCCGAGTTCGAGCGCGTGAGCCTGGCGGAGGCGGTGCGCGCGTACCGTCGCGCCACGGCGGCGCAGGCGGTGGGGCGATGAGCCTGTCCAGCGCCACCCTGCCGCTGCTGGCGCCGCGCGACCTCGAAGCCCCCATCGCCTGGCGCTCGGGTGCGCCCGTCAGCGCGCGCCAGTTCCTGGCCGACGCCGCGGCGCAGGCCGAGGCGCTGCCCGCGCAGGGCCCGGTGGTCAACCTGTGCCGCGACCGCTATCGCTTCGCGGTGGGGCTGGCGGCGGCGCTGATGCGCGGCCACACCAGCCTGTTCCCGCCCAACCCGATGCCCGAGACGCTGGCGCGGCTGCGCCAGCAGCACGGCCCGGTGGCGGGCTTGAGCGACGACCCGGCCGTCACGGCCGAGCACCTGCCGCTGGTGCCGCTGGCCGGCGCGGCCGACGCGGCCTCGGCGCCGCCCATGCCGCAGGTGAGCGTGGCGCTGGCCGCGGCCTGCCTGCTCACCTCGGGCTCCACCGGCGCGCCGCAGCCGCACGCCAAGGTGTGGGGGCCGCTGGTGCGCAACTTGGGCGCGGCGGCCGAGCGCGTGGCCGAGATGCTGGGCCGGCCCGGCCTGGCCGGCGTGAACATCGTGGCCACGGTGCCGCCGCAGCACATGTACGGCTTCGAGTCGAGCGTGCTGCTGGCGCTGCTGGGCGGCGCGGCCTTCGACGCGGGGCGGCCGTTCTACCCGGCCGACATCGTGGAATCGCTGCAACGCCTGCCGCGGCCGCGCGCGCTGGTCACCACGCCGTTTCACCTGAAGACGCTGCTGCTGGCCGGGCTGGCGCTGCCGGCGGTGGACCTGGTGGTGTCGGCCACCGCGCCGCTGTCGCCGCAGCTCGCGCAACAGGCCGAGCGCGCCTTCGGCGGGCCGCTGATCGAGATCTACGGCTGCACCGAGGCGGGCCAGGTGGCCACGCGGCGCACCGCCGAGAGCGAGCTGTGGCTCACCTTCGGCGAGCTGCGGCTGCGCCGCGAAGAAGCCGCAGACGGCGAGCGCTTCATCGTGCAGGGCGGCCACGTCACCGAGCCCACGCCGCTGGCCGACGTGCTGCAGCTGCAGGACGAGCGCCGCTTTCGCTTGCTGGGCCGCGCCAACGACCTGATCCACGTGGCCGGCAAGCGCAGCTCGCTGTCGCACCTGAACTACCACCTCAACAGCATCGAGGGCGTGGACGACGGCGCCTTCTGGCTGCCCGAGGAGGTGGCCGACGGCGTGGTGCGCACGGTGGCCTTCGTGGTGGCGCCGGGCCTGAGCGCGCAGCAGATCGTGGCCGCGCTGCGCCCGCGCATCGAGCCGGTGTTCCTGCCGCGGCGCATCGTGCACCTCGATGCGCTGCCGCGCGAGGCCACCGGCAAGCTCACCGCCGGCGCCTTGCGCGCGCTGGCGCAGGTGCACCTGGGGGCCACGGCTTGAACGCGCTCACCGTGCAACGCCTCGTGCCGGCCGACCACCCGGCCTTTGCGGGCCATTTCCCGGGGCAGCCGCTGTTGCCGGGCGTGTCGCTGCTGGCCGAGGTGATGGAAGCCGCGCGCGCCGAGCCGGCGCTGCAGGGCAAGCTGGAGCGCGGCAGCTTCACGGCAGCCAAGTTCCTGTCGCCGGTGCGCCCGGGCAGCATGCTACGCATCGCGCTGCAGTGGGACGAGGCGGCGCTGGGCTTCGAGGTGCACTGCGGCCCCGCGCTGGCGGCCAAGGGGCAGTGGCGTTGGGACAGCATTGAATGAGCGCCAATCCGGTCAGCTCCGAATCGCCGGTCGTCGCGCAGTGGGCGCAGGCGCCCGAGCGCAGCAACGCCACGGCGCTGCGCATCATGACCTGGATCGCGGTCACGCTGGGCCGGCGCGTGGCGCGCTGGGTGCTGCATCCGATCACGCTGTACTTCGTGCTGTTCGCGCCCACCGCGCGGCGGCATTCCAAGCGCTTTCTCGGCCGCGCGCTGGGCCGCGTGGCGCGCTTCATCGACGGCTACCGGCATGTGCATGCCTTCACCGCGACCATCCTCGACCGCGTGTACCTGCTGCGCGGTCGGCTCGACCTCTTTGACGTGAGCATCCGCGGCGCGGAGCTGATCGACCAGACGCTGGAAGAAGGCCGCGGCGCCTTCCTGGTGGGCGCGCACATGGGCAGCTTCGAGGTGATGCGTGCGGTGGGCGAGGCCCATGAGGGCCTGCGCGTGGCGATGGTCATGTATCCCGACAACGCGCGCCTGGTCAACGAGGCGCTGCACGCGATTGCGCCCGACAACCAGCCCCACATCATCGCGCTGGGCCGCATGCAGTCGATGCTGGCGGTGCGCGACTGGCTCGATGGCGGCGGCCTGGCCGGCATGCTGGGCGACCGCACGCTGGGCGCCGAGCCCGAGCGCAGCGGCGAGCTGCGCGTGCCCTTCCTGGGGCACGAGGCGGTGTTCGGCGACGGCCCCTTCCGCCTGGCGGCGCTGCTGCGCCGGCGCGTGATCTTCATGGCCGGGGTGTACCTGGGCGGCAACCGATACGATGTGCGCTTCGAGACGCTGGCCGACTTCAGCGAGCGCATGGGGCCCGCCGAGCGCGAGCAGCAGATCCAGCAAGCGGTGCGCGTCTTTGCCGCCCGGGTGGAGGCGCTGTGCCGCGAGCACCCCTACAACTGGTTCAACTTCCATGACTTCTGGCGCGAAGACGCGCAACCCTGAGTGCGTGCGCCGCCTCGTCGCCGGCGCGGCGCTCGCGCTGGCGGCGCTGCCCGCGCTGGCCTTCGACCTGCCCGAGCTGATGGCGCTGCTGGCGCGGCAAAAGAGCGGCGAGGCGCACTTCACCGAGGAACGCCACGTGAAGGGGCTGGACTTCCCGCTGCAGGCCAGCGGCACGCTGAGCTTCACCGCGCCCGACCGCTTTGCGCGGCGCACGCTCAAGCCCAAGCCCGAAGCGATGGTGGTCGAGGGCAACACGGTCACGCTGTCGCGCGGCAACCGCAGCCGCACGGTGGCGCTCGATGCCACGCCCGAAGCGGCGGTGGCCGTGGAGTCGGTGCGCGCCACGCTCACCGGCAACGCATCCGCGCTGCAGCGCTATTTCAAGGTGACGCTGGCCGGTGACGCCGAGCGCTGGACGCTGGAGCTGGTGCCGCGCGAGCTGTCGCAGGCCGGGCCGCTGCGCAGCGTGCGCATCGTGGGCCAGCGCCAGCAGGTGCGCATGGTCGAGACGCATCTGGCCGACGGCGACCGCAGCGTGATGACGATCGAGCCGGTGGCCGCCGCGCCCGCCGCGCCGGCGCGGCAGTGAGCACCCGCGGCATGGGCCGGCGCGGCACCTGGGCGCTGCTGGCCTGGGTGTTGGCGATGGCGCTGGGCGCGCTGCTGATCGCGCGCGCGCACTTCACGGCCGACCTGTCGGCCTTCCTGCCGACCAACCCCGACGCGCAGCAGCGCGTGCTGATCGAGCAGCTGCAAAGCGGCGTGGCGGCGCGCACGCTGCTGGTGGGCATCGAGGGCGGCAGCGCCGCCCAGCGCGCCGAGGCGTCGCGTGCGCTGGCGGCGTCGCTGCGCGGCAGCGGGCTGTTCGAGCAGGTGCAAAACGGCGAGCGCCCCGACTGGCAGGCCGCGGGCGAGCGCCTGGTGCAGCACCGCTATGCGCTGAGCCCGGCGGTGGCGCCCGAGCGTTTCAGCGTGCAGGGCTTGCGCGAGGCCCTCGACGACACGCTCTCGCTGCTGGGCACGCCGGCCGGCGCGGCCGTGAAGCCGCTGCTGCAGCGCGACCCCACCGGCGAGGTGCAGCGCATCGCCGAATCGCTCATCCCGGCCAGCGCACCGCGCAGCGACAACGGCGTGTGGGTCTCGCGCGAGGCGCCGCGCGCGCTGCTGCTGCTCACCACCCGGGCGCCGGGCGCCGACCTCGACGGCCAGCAGGCCGCGCTCGGCGCGGTGGAGCGGGCCTTCGCGCCGATGGCCGCCCAGGGCCTGGTGCTGCGCGTCAGCGGCCCGGGCGTGTTCGGCGTGCAAAGCCGCGCACGCATCCAGCACGAGGCCACGGTGCTGTCGGTGGTGGGCACGGCCGTGGTGGGCGGGCTGCTGCTGGTGGCGTTTGCCTCGCTGCGCGCGCTGGCGGTGGCGATGCTGCCGGTGGCCACCGGCGTGGTGGCCGGCATCGCCGCGGTGAGCCTGGCCTTCGGCACGGTGCACGGCATCACGCTGGGCTTCGGCACCACGCTGATCGGCGAGGCGGTGGACTACGCCATCTACTACCTGATCCAGGCGCGCGCCGGCGGCTGGCAGCGCTGGCGCCACGACAACTGGCCCACGGTGCGGCTGGGCCTGCTCACCTCGGTGTGCGGCTTCGCGGCGCTGCTGTTCTCGGGCTTTCCGGGGCTGGCGCAGCTGGGCGTGTTCTCGGT
>JBFLWE010000007.1:0-95442 GCA_040758375.1 Pseudomonadota bacterium | reverse complement strand
GCTATGTGCGATCGCCCCTGGCCGCTGTCGCGGCCTGTCCCAGGGGGACTCCCGCCCCTTGGGGGCGGGTGGGGGTGGGGCTCCATGACACCCCTTGGGGATGCGCTTGCGCGTCCCCTGGCCGCTCGCGCGGCCTGTCCCAGAGGGACACCCGCCCCAAGGGGCGGGTGTCTTTCAATTCAAGCTGGAGCCCCCGCTCAGAGGGGCTGGGGGAGCGGTGAAATGGCCCGCGGGGCTTCTTTTCTTGTGGGCGAAAGGCCCACAAGAAAAGAAGCCCCGGCCAAGGCCGGGGCTGCAAAGCCTTATCGCTGTCATCACGTTAAGGCGCCTGCTCAGGGAGGAAAAGCAGGGAATGACAACCTTGCGGCTATCATTCAACCCCTAGTTTAGCAGAGCCGCGGCTTTGTGACAAACCCGTAACAGGGTGTGGTCTCGAAGTTTCGCAAACGCGTGAAGTTTTGCGCCCTGCTACACCGCTTTCCCGCCCGCCGACCGAGGACGTTTCCAGCGTGCGCACCCCTGCCCCTTTTCCCTTGAGCCGCCCGCGCCGCTTGCGGCGCGACAGCTTCACACGCGATCTGGTGCGCGAGCACCGTCTTTGGCCGAGCGACCTGATCCTGCCGGTGTTCGTGCTCGACGGCCAGCGCCAGCGACAGGCGGTGCCCAGCATGCCGGGTGTGGAGCGCCTGAGCGTGGACCAGCTGCTGCCAGTGGCCGAAGAGTGCGTGAAGCTGGGCGTGCCGGTGATGGCGCTGTTCCCGGTGATCGACGCCCAGCTCAAGACGCCTGACGGCCGCGAAGCGACCAACCCCGACGGCCTGGTGCCGCGCGCCGTGAGCGAGCTCAAGCGCCGGTTCCCCGAGCTGGGCCTGCTCACCGACGTGGCGCTCGACCCCTTCACCACCCACGGGCAGGACGGCCTGATCGACGACGACGGCTACATCCTCAACGACGAGACGGTGGCCGTGCTCACGCGCCAGGCGCTGACCCAGGCCGAAGCCGGCGTGGACATCGTCGCCCCCAGCGACATGATGGACGGGCGCATCGGCGCCATCCGCGAGGCGCTGGAGGAAGCGGGTCGCATCCACACGCGCATCATGGCCTACAGCGCCAAGTACGCGAGCGCCTTCTACGGGCCTTTCCGCGACGCGGTAGGCAGCAAGGGCAACCTGGGCAAGGGCGACAAGAAGGTCTACCAGATGGACCCGGGCAACAGCGACGAAGCGCTGCGCGAGGTGGCGCTGGACATCGCTGAAGGCGCCGACATGGTGATGGTGAAACCGGGCATGCCCTATCTGGACATCGTGCGGCGCGTGAAGGACGAGTTCCGCGTGCCCACCTTCGCCTACCAGGTGAGCGGCGAATACTCGATGCTCAAGGCCGCGGCCGCCAATGGCTGGCTGGACCACGACGCCGTGATGATGGAAGCGCTGCTGGCCTTCAAGCGCGCCGGCGCCGACGGCGTGCTGAGCTACTTCGCGCTCGACGCGGCGCGGCTGCTGCGCCGTTGAGCGGAGAAGCCGGCCGCATGCGGGTGCTGCTGCTCGGCGGCGAGCGGATCGCCGAACTTCCTGCGCCGCCCGATGCGCTGCCTGCGGGCGGCTACCTGTGGATCGGCTGCAGCCGCGAGCAGTTCGAGGCACGGGTGCCGGAGCTGCAGGGGCTGCTGCAGCGCCTGGCCGGGGGGCAGCTGGTGGACCTGCACGTCTCCGACCTGCTCAACCGGCAGCTGCCCTCGCACTTCGACTACACCTCGTGGTACGACCTGATGGTGTTCCGCCGTCTGGTCGGTGCAGGCGGCGGCCCGCCCGATGCCGCCTTCGACACCAGCCCGGTGGGCTTTGCGGTGTTCGACCGCGTGCTGCTGAGCGTGCACCCTGGCGATTGCACGGTGCGCGACCACTTCATGCAGCGGCTGCAGCAGCTCGCGCAAGGCGGCGACGGGCGCACAGCCTCGCGCCTGCCCACCAGCCCGGCCGACCTGATGCTGCGCATGGTCAACCACATGGTGGACAGCTACCTGGAGCTGCGGCGCACGCTGACGCGGCAGCTCGGCGAACTGCAGGGCGCGCTGCTGTCGCCGCGCGGCCGCATGCACGACTGGCAGAAGCTGCTGGACATGCGCAACCTGCTGCACCTGCTGGAAGACACCTGCGAGGACCAGCACAGCGCCGCGCAAGAGTGGCTGGACGCGCTGGCCGAATGGCCGGCGCCGGCCGATGCGCAGGCTTCGCGCGAACGCGAGCTGCTGCGGCTGCGCTCACGTGACGTGATCGAGCACATCGAGCGCGTGCTGGCCCACGTGCGCAGGCTCGAGTCCTCGATCGAGAGCGCGGTGCAGATCCATTTCTCCGCGCAGGGCCAGCGCACCAACGACATCATGCGCACCCTCACCGTGCTGACCGCGATCTTCCTGCCGCTGAACCTGATCACCGGCATCTTCGGCATGAACTTCGACGCGCTGCCGTTGATCCACCACCAAACCGGCTTCTGGATCGCGGCCGGCGGCATGCTGCTCGTGGGCGTGGGCCTGGGCCTGTTCTTCTGGCGCAAGCGCTACCTGGGCACGCACGGCCACCCGTGAAGCCGCCTCAGCGATAAGGGTCGCGAAAGCCGAGTGCAAGCAGCAGCTCGCTCTCGCGGGTCTCCATCGCCCTGGCTTCCTGCTCGTCCTCGTGGTCGTAGCCCTGTGCATGCAGCGCACCGTGCACCAGCAGGTGCGCGTAGTGCGCCTCGAGCGGGATGTTCTGCTCCTTCGCCTCGCGTGCCACCACCGGCGCGCACAGCACCAGGTCGGCCACCACCAGCGGCTCGTGCTCGTAGTCGAAGGTGAGCACGTTGGTCGCGTAGTCCTTGCCGCGGAAGCCCTTGTTCAGCTCGCGGCCCTCTGGCTCGCCGACGATGCGCACCGCGATCTGCGCAGGGTGCTCCAGTGCAGCGCGGATCCAGCGCGCCACCTTGTGCCGCGGCAGCCGGTCGCGGTGGGACGTGTCGGCGAACTGCAGCGACAGCGTGAGCGGTGGCAGCGGCATCAGGCGGCGTCCTTCTTGCCGTCATCGGCCTTCGCCCTGGCCGCGTCATAGGCCTCGACGATGCGCGCCACCAGCGGATGGCGCACCACGTCGGCCGAGGTGAAGCGGGTGAAGGCGATGCCGCGCACGCGCCGGAGGATGCGTTCGGCTTCCACCAGGCCGCTGGCGGTGCCGCGCGGCAGGTCGATCTGGCTCACGTCGCCGGTGACCACGCACTTGCTGCCGAAGCCGATGCGCGTGAGGAACATCTTCATCTGCTCGCTGGTGGTGTTCTGCGCCTCGTCGAGGATCACGAAGGCGTGGTTGAGCGTACGCCCGCGCATGAACGCCAGCGGCGCGATCTCCAGCGCGCCCTTCTCGAACGCCTTGGTCACGCGGTCGAAGCCCATCAGGTCGTACAGCGCGTCGTACAGCGGCCGCAGGTAGGGGTCGACCTTCTGCGTCAGGTCACCCGGCAGGAAGCCCAGGCGCTCGCCCGCTTCCACCGCCGGGCGGGTGAGCACGATACGCTGCACCGCGGCACGCTCCAGCGCGTCGACCGCACAGGCCACCGCGAGAAACGTCTTGCCGGTGCCGGCCGGGCCGATCCCGAAGGTGATGTCGTGCGAGAGGATGTTGCGCAGGTAGCCCACCTGGTTGGGCGTGCGGCCGGTGAGGTCGGCTCGGCGGGTGTGAAGCACGATCTCGCGCTCGTCTTCGCCGGCCACAGCCACCGGAGCGTCCTGCTGCGTGGCTTCGGCCAGCGCGAGCTGGAAGTTCTCGGCGGAGACCGGGCGCTTGGCGCGCTCGTACAGCGACTGCAGGAACGCCAGGCTGCGCTCGGCCTGCCGCTTCGGGCCTTCGATGCGGACGGCCTCGCCGCGCCGTGTGATCGCCACGCCGAAGGCCGCCTCGGCCTGGCGCAGGTGCTCGTCTAGCGTGCCGCAAAGATGGGCCAGGCGCTGGTTGTCCAGAGGGCTGAAGCTGTGGCGAAGGATCACGGTTGTTTTTTCGCAAGCAAGGCGCCGGCCCACTGAGCAGGCGGCAATAGCGCACATTGTCGCGCCTCGGGCCGGCCCCGCAGTTCCTGCACAATCGCAGCCGCGATGCGCCTTGCCCTTGCCCTGATCGTCTTCTGCTTCTGGTGGACCGGGGCACAGGCCGCCTTCGAGCGCCCGGTGCGCTTTGCCTGGGCCTACAGCGCCGAGTCGGCCGGGGCGCAGTTTCCGGTGGACCAGCCGGCCCGGCTGGTGGAGCTGCCCGACGACTGGGCGACGTCGCGGCCCGGCCATGCCGGCCCGGTGTGGTACCGCATCGGCTTCGACGCGCAGGGCGTGCGCGAAAGCGGCCAGCTGCTGGCGCTGTTCATCGACCGCGTGTGCGCCAGCTTCGAGGTGTACCTCAACGGCCACCTGGTGCACCGCGACGGCTCGATGTCGGAGCCCGCCACGCGCAACTGCCAGCGTCCCCAGCTGGTGACGCTGCCGGGCGTGCTGCTGCTGCCCACCGGCAATGCGCTGGACCTGCGCGTGGTCGGCCGGCCGCTGGAGCACGTGGCCTCGCAACAGCGCGCGGGCGGCGTGTCGGTGCTGGACCTGGGCCCGTACGACCAGATGGCCGCCATGCATGCGCGCCGTCTGGCCTGGCGCGTGACCTTGCCGCAGGTGGTCAGCGCCACCTTGCTGCTGCTGGGATGCGTGCTGGTGGTGATGGGCTGGCGCCACCGCAAGGACAGCTACCTCGCCTACTTCGGCGCGCTCTCGGGCGCCTGGGCGGTGGTGACGGCGCGGCTGTGGTGGCCGGCGCTGGCCTTGCCCGCGCCGTGGACCGAGGTGGTGCTCACGGCCCTGGCCCCGTTCGTCGTGTTGTGCGCGGTGCAGTTCCTGTTGCGCTATGCCGGCCGCCGCGACACCCGGGTCACCGTGGCGCTGTGGCTGCAGTGCCTGCTGCTGCCGGCCGCCGTGTTGCTGCTCGGGCAGGAGCATGTGTTCCAGGTGGCCAGCTTTGCCTACACGCTGCTGGTGGTGCAGACGCTCGCCGCCGTGGCCTACTACCTGCGCCTGACGCGGGTGGAGCGGCCGGGCGAGTTCTGGCCCATGGCCTTGCTGCTGGGGTCGATGGTGTTGCTGGTGGCGGCCGAATTTGCCGCCACGCAGCGGCCGCCGGCAGGCATCGTGGGGGACGTGGTGCACGTGGCGATCCCCGTGGTGTTCGTTGCCATCGGCCTGCGGCTGATACAGCACTATGCGCGCGCGCTGCAAACCGCCGAGGAAGGCCGGCTCACACTGGAGGCGCGCATCCGCGAGGCCACCGCCGAGATCGAGCGCAACTTCGCGCAGCTGGCCGAGCTGCGGGTCGAGCAGGTGACCGAGCGCGAGCGCAAACGCATCGCCGCCGACCTGCACGACGACCTGGGCGCCAAGCTGCTGACCATCGTGCACACCAGCGAAAGCGAGCGCATCTCCACTTTGGCGCGCGAGGCGCTGGAGGAGATGCGGCTGTCGGTACGCGGCCTCACCGGCAAGCCGGTGCGGCTGCTGGACGCCTTGGGCGACTGGCGTGCCGAGGTGGTGTCGCGGCTGGCGCAGGCCGGCATCGAGGCCGACTGGAGCGCGCCCGGCGAGGAAGCGCCGCACACGCTTTCGGCACGCGCCTATGTCCAGACCACCCGCATCCTGCGCGAGGCGGTGAGCAACATCATCAAGCACAGCGGCGCCTCGCACTGCGCCATTGCCTGCACGCTGGGCGACGGCGACTTCCACCTCGTGATCCAGGACAACGGCAAGGGCATACCGCTGGAGCTCGACGGCCGGCTCGACCGCGGCCACGGCATGTCGAGCATGAAGCACCGTGCCAAGCAGTTGCAGGGGCAATGCCTGGTGGAGTCGGCGCCGGGCTATGGAACCGTGATCCGGCTCACGCTTCCGTTGTAAGCCCGATCGGCAAAGAAGTGAGCGACTGTTAGCATCGACCGTTCCGATGCATGGAGCCCCCCTATGAAGCACATCCTCCTGCTCGAAGACCTGCCCGAGATCCGCGCCTGGCTCAAGACCCTGGTGCTGCAGGTGTTCCCCAACGCCGAGATCTCCGAATGCGCCCGCGTGCACGATGCGCTGGGCATGGTGTCGGCGGTCAAGTTCGACCTGGCGCTGATCGACCTGGGCCTGCCCGACGGCTCGGGCGTCGATGTGGTGAGCGCGCTGCGCGAGGGCCAGCCCGATGCGCAGTCGGTGGTGGTGACCATCCATGACGACGACGAGCACCTGTTCCCCGCGCTGCAGGCCGGCGCCTTCGGCTACCTGCTGAAGGAGCAGGCGCGCGAGCTGCTCACCGAGCAGCTGCAGCGCATCAGCCAGGGCGAGCCGCCGCTGTCGCCGTCGATCGCGCGCCGCGTGATCAACTACTTCGCCAAGCAGGCCAAGCCGCAGGAATCGCTGATGCCGCACGTGCAGCTCACCGAGCGCGAGACCGAGGTGCTGCTGCGCGTGGCCAAGGGCTTCACGCTGCCCGAGATCGGCGTGCAGCTGAACCTGTCGCGCCACACGATCGCCGACTACGTGAAGCAGATCTACCGCAAGCTCAACGTGAGCTCGCGCGCCGAAGCAGCGCTGGAGGCGCAGCGCCTGGGCCTGTTCCGCCGCTAGCCCGATGATCGGCCGGCTCACCGGGCAACTCGCGGAGAAATCGCCCCCCCTGGTGCTCATCGACTGCAACGGCGTCGGCTACGAGGTCGACGTGCCGATGAGCACCTTCTACAACCTGCCGGCCCTGGGCGAGCGTGTCACGCTGCTCACGCACTTCGTGGTGCGCGAGGACGCGCAGCAGCTGTTCGGATTCCTCACCGCCGAAGAGCGCAACACCTTCCGGCAGCTGGTCAAGATCAGCGGCGTCGGGCCGCGCACGGCCTTGTCCATCCTTTCCGGCCTGTCGGTGGGCGAGCTGGCGCAGGCCGTGGCGCAGCAGCAGACCGGCCGCCTGGTCAAGGTGCCGGGCATCGGCAAGAAGACCGCCGAGCGCTTGCTGCTGGAGCTCAAGGGCAAGCTGGCGCCCGAGATCGGCGCACCGGCGCAAGTGGCCAGCGATGCGCAGGCCGACATCGTGCAGGCGCTGGTGGCGCTGGGCTACAGCGACAAGGAAGCCGGCGCGGCGCTCAAGGCGCTGCCGGCCGACGTGGGCGTGAGCGAGGGCATCAAGCTCGCGCTCAAGGCCCTGGCCCGGTAGCCCGGGTCGGCCGCCGCCCTGCCATCGCGCTACTGACGGCCGTGCGCAGCCGGCATCGCCTGCACCGGCAGCTCGAGCTTCATCTCCCCGGCCTTTTCGAACTTCAGCGTCACCGGCACCTTGTCGCCGGTCTTCATCGGCGCTTTCAGGCCCATGAACATCAGGTGCAGGCCGCCCGGCTTGAGCTCCACGCTGCGGCCGGCCGGCAGCTCGATGGCCGGGATCTCGCGCATCTTCATCACATCGCCTTGCATCGTCATCTCGTGCAGCTCGACACGCTGCGCGACCGGCGTGCTGCCGCCGATCAGGCGGTCAGCCGCCGGGCCGGCGTTGTGCAGCACGACGAAAGCGCCGCCGGCCGTCTGGCCCGGCACGGTGACGCGTGCCCAGGCGCCGCTGGCCTTGAGGTTGCCGGCTTGCGCGCTGCCGGCTGCGTGCGTCTGCGCGAAGGCGGCCAGCGCCGCGAGCAGGGGGGCCGCGGCCAGCAGCCGCCGCGTCTTGAATGCCATCTTCATCGTGTCTCCTTCGAAGGTTGAGCCGTGAGCGCGCCGCCAGCGCGCGCTGCGGCCATCCAGGCCTCAACGCGCTCGGCCGCCGGCACGCCGACGACAAAGTCCACCGGGAGGCCCGGCAGCAGGAACGCGACATAGGGCGCAACGCCGCGCCATGCCGGGTTGACCGAGTGGCGCAGCGCCGGCAGCGGGCCCTCGAAGGCCATCAACCGGTCCGCCAGCCGGTAGTGAGCGTGCTGCGCAAGCTCGTCCGGCGTGAAGCCGTCCATCACCACCGCGACCAGCATGCCACGCATCTTGTACTGGCGCAGGCGGTCCGCCAGCCCGCGGATCACGCCAGGACAGTGCACGCATTCGGTGGTGGAGAACACCACCACTGCGGGCCGGGCCGGTCGCGCGAACTGCGCGGCCCAGGTGCCGGCATGGAAAGTCTCGATGGCAGGCGCGGCCGGCGCCGCGCCGGCGGCCAGCAGCGCCGACGCGCCCAGCACACTCGCCAGCCAGCGCCGGCGCTCAATCGAACAGCGTTTCAACATGCACCTCCTGGGCATCGCGCCACAGCGCGATCAGCCGGTCGCCGTGCCGCAGCAGGCGCGGCTGGTCGTTCTCTTCGATGCTGCTGGCAAGCTCGCGCAGCGTGAAGCGGCGGCCGCCGTCGGTGGAGCACCAGGCGCGCAGCCGCGTGGCGCCGGCCGCGAAACTGCGCCACACCACGGCCACCCGTTCGCCAGCAGCGGCCACGTCGGCATGTTCGGCCCCCTCGTCGGGCAGCAGCCGCGCCTCGCCTTCCGGCGCGCCGTGCGCGTCGAGCCGGCCGTAGCGCACGCCGGGCACGCCCTGGCGTTCGCCGAACCACACGGCATGGAAGCCGCCGTCGGCCGCGGCCGCCAGCCCCGGCCCGTGGTGCGGGCAGGCGTCGATCGCCCAGCCATCGTGGGTGGCGCGCTGCAGCGGCGCGCCGGGCACCAGGCGCGCCAACGCGTGGTCGCGCTGGTTGGGCTCGAACACATGCCGCCACAGCGCCGCGATGCCGCCGTCGGCGGTGGGCGCCAGCGCGATGCGGCAGCACTCGCAGCTGTGGTCGGCGAGCTTGGTCTCGGGAGCGAAGCTGCGCCCGCCATCGCCGGACACGGCCCAGTAGATCGCCGCGCCGCGGTAGCGGCCCTTCGGGGCCTGTTCGAGGTCGCGCTTGTCGATCCACACCGCGTGCAGGCGGCCACGGGCATCGAACGCGATGTTCTCGAAGCGGTGGGTGATCTCGCTGCGGTCGTGGTGCACGGTGATCGGCGGCGCGAAGGAACGGCCGCCGTCGTCCGAGCGCAGCAGGCGCACGAAGCCGGTGAACGGCTTGGGCCGCGGCTGGGTGTAGCTCACGACGACCACGCCGCCGGGCCCGAAGGCGATCTTCGGCCGGTTCTCGCCGTCGGCTGCAACGGCTTCGCCCGCGGTGGGCAGCACGCGCGGGGCGCTGAAGTGCCGGCCGGCATCGGTGCTCGTCCGCAGCAGCAGTTGCTGGTCGGCGCCGAAGGTGGCGATCCACAAGGAACCGTCGGGTCCGACCGCAGCGCCGGTACCCAGCGTCGGTCGGCGTTTCCCGGCGGCAGGGGCAGACGCCGGCGTGCCGTGCCCATGCCCTGCATGCTCTTGAGCCCCGCCCCCCAGCGGCAACGCCGCGCCGGCCAGCAAGCCTTGAGCGAAACGTCGGCGATCGATCATCGTGAGAACCTCAGCTCGGCGAACGCCGTGCGCCCCGGGTAAGGATGGTGCTGGAACGCGGCGCGATCGGTCGCGTTGTTGACGCCCAGCGCCCACTCGAGCTGGCGGCTCATCTTCCAGGCCAGGCGCAGGTCGAGCTGGTTCAGGCGCGAGACGGCGCCGTACCTGTCGGGGTGGATGTCGCTGTTGTAGACGTCGTTCCATGCACGGCCTTCGTGGCGCCAGCCGGCGCTGGCGGTCCAGTCTTGCGCGAAGCGGTAGGCCGCCAGCAGCGTGGCGCGGGTGCGCGGCACGCGCAGCCAGCGCTTGCCCACCGACGCCGGGTCGCGCGTGTTGGCGGTGATGCGCGCACGGGTGAAGGCCGCATTGGCATCCAGGCTCAGGCCCTCGACGAACAGGCGCTGGATGCTCCACGCGATTTCGAGGCCGCGGCTGCCGACGCGATCGACGTTGAACACCATCGTCTGCGTCCTGGGGCCGACCACCACGTTCTGCCGCACGATCGCATCGTGCACCGTGTCGTGGAACAGCGAGACCCGCAGACGCTGCGTCCCCCACTCGCGCTCCATGCTCAGCTCGGCCGCGTCCGACACCTCGGGCCGCAAGTAGGGGTCGAACAGCGTTTGCGCGGTGGCGGTGACCGTGCCGTTGTACAGCTCCTCGACGTTGGGGAAGCGCACGCCGCGGCCCAGGCTCAAGCGGACCAGCAGCTCATCGCTCAGGCGCCATGCGAAGGCGGCCTTGGGCGAGTGGCCGCTCAAGCGGCGCGCCGGATAGGCGGTGTAGGCGCCCCGGGAGAGTTGCTGGCCATCGTGGGTGCGAAAACGTTCCTCGCGCCAGCCGAGCGTGAGCTGCCAGTCGTCGGCCAGGCGCCAGACGTCTTGCAGGTAGGCGGCCGTCACCTCGGTGCGGCCGCGGTAGAACTGCTCGACCGCGCCTTGCTCGCTGCGCCAGTCGGCCGCCGCCGTGTACACGGTGTTGTCCAGGCGGTAGGCGTTGCGGTGCAGGCCCAGCGCGAGGGTGTGGCGGCCGCCGGTCCAGTCGCCTTCGGCCGGTTTCCACAGCAGCTGGGCCTCGGCAGTGTTCCAGCCGGTGCCGTCGCGGCGCGTCACCGTGCCCGACCCGCCGGCCGCCGCCACCGGGTCGGGCTGGTTGGCCTGCCGCGCCGCGTCCTGCCGGATGCGGTAGTCGGACAGCACCAGCGACGCGTTCCAGCCGGTGTCGCGCCGGGCTTTCAGCGTCAGGCCCAGCTGCTGGTGCTGCTCGTCGCGCGTCGAGGGTGCGAAGGCCGATGCGGGAATCGAAAAGCGCTCGCGGCCGTCGGTGACGACGCCGTCCCACACCGGCCGGCCGTCGGCGTTGCGCAGGAAGGTCTGGTTGCGTGTCTCGGTGTCGTTGATCCACCAGGCGGCCATGCCGCTGAGTTCCAGCACCGGGTTGAAGCGATAGCCCGCGCGCAGGTTCAGCGTGTCCTGCACCGTGTGGTCGATCGCGCCGCCACTGGCGCCGAACACCGCGCGCCTGAAGCCTTTGGGATCGGTGTCATAGACGACGCCGCTCACCGGCGTGGCGGTGCCGGACACCGCGGGGAATGCGCCGGCAGCGTCGGCCGACACGGTGAAGTACTGCATCGGCTGCGAGGTCGAGTTCTGGTGGTTCACGTCGGCGCTCATCCACAGCCCGCCGGGCAGCCGGTGGCCGAGGTGGAACGAGGCCTGGTGGCTGTCGAAACGCTCGGCATGCCCATAGGCGTCATAGCGTTGCTGCGCGCCGGCCAGCCGCGCCGACAGTTCCAGCCCCTGCGGCTGGCGCTGCGTCACCGCCACGGTGGTGCCGATCGAGTTGCCGGGATACAGCGCCGAATACGGGCCGTACAGCAGGTCGACGCGGCTGATGGCCTCCGGCGTGACCATGTTCCAGCGCGGCGCGTCGAAGCGGCCGAGGAAGTTGCTGATCAGGTAGCCGTCGAGATAGACCAGCGCGCGCGAGGGCTGCAGCGTGCCGAAGCTGCGGCCGGCCAGCAGCGCATTGCGGTCGCCGAGGTAGCGCTTGCGCACCATGGTGTTGGGCGCGTACTGCAGCGCGTCTTCGGGGTTGAACAGGTTTTGCAGCCGCAGGTCTTGGGCCTGCTTGCTGGCGCTGCTGCTGGGCAGCTGCGCGGCCAGGCCGGAGCGCTGGGCCACGACGATCACGCGGTCGAGCTCGGCCTCGGTGGCCACGCCTTGGGCCTGCGCGGCTGCGCCCGCGAACGCCAGCAGCCACGGGCTGCCGGCGGCAATGACGGTCTTCTTCACGTTGTGCCTTGAATCTGCGGCGCGGCTTCGTTCGAGGCGCGCCCATGAACGCCCCGCGGCCCGGCACATCGGCACGGCCCACGGAAGGAACGGCGGGATTCAGGCGATCAGAGGCGGGCCCTGCTTGCGAATGGCCGCCCAGGCGGCCGCCGGGTCGGCCGGCAGTGTCAGCGCGGGCCACGGCCCCAGGGCCCTGGCCAGCAGCGGCACCCAGGGTGCAGGTGCCGGCGCCGGCAACACCGGCGGCGCGTCGAGCACCACGCAGAACGGGCAGTGAGCCAGCCGCATCAAGGCCGGGCTGGCGGGCGAGCTGTCTTGCGGCCCGGCAGGCGCGGCAGCCGCGCTCACGCCGGGCGTGCGGCAGATCTCGCTCCACGGGCCCGGGCCCTGGTGGTGGGCCAGCACCTGCGCGAAAGTCGGCAACAGCACGAGCGCCAACATCACGCCGAGCGTGAGGCGGCTGAAGGCGCGCAGATGACGACGCAGGTGTTGCACGCGGGCGATTCTAGGTGTGCAGCGCGCAACGGCCCTTGATCTCCGTCGGGTTGGATAATCGGCCATGGCCATCCAGACCGACGATTTCAGCCCACCGGCGCGCCCGCGCGTGGTCGCCGCCGCACCGGCCTCGCCGCAGGAAGAAGCGATCGAGCGGGCGCTGCGGCCCAAGGACCTGTCGGGCTACGTAGGCCAAGGCAAGGCGCGCGAGCAGCTCGAGATCTTCATCGGCGCGGCCAGGAAGCGCGCCGAGGCGCTGGACCATGTGCTGCTGTTCGGCCCGCCGGGGCTGGGCAAGACCACGCTGTCGCACATCATCGCCCACGAGCTGGGCGTGAACCTGCGCCAGACCTCGGGGCCCGTGCTCGAAAAGCCGAAGGACCTGGCGGCCATCCTCACCAACCTCGAGCGCAACGACGTGCTGTTCATCGACGAGATCCACCGCCTCTCGCCGGTGGTCGAGGAGATCCTGTACCCCGCGCTGGAGGACTACCAGATCGACATCATGATCGGCGAAGGCCCGGCGGCGCGCTCGATCAAGCTCGACCTGCAGCCGTTCACGCTGGTGGGCGCCACCACGCGCGCGGGCATGCTGACCAACCCCTTGCGCGACCGCTTCGGCATCGTCGCGCGGCTGGAGTTCTACAGCGCCGAGGAGCTGGCCACCATCGTGCGCCGCTCGGCCGGCCTGCTGAACGCGCCGATCGAGGACTCGGGCGCCTTCGAGATCGCGCGCCGCTCGCGCGGCACGCCGCGCATCGCCAACCGGCTGCTGCGCCGCGTGCGCGACTACGCCGACGTGAAAGGCAGCGGAGTGATCACCAAGCCGATCGCCGACAAGGCGCTGGCGATGCTCGATGTCGACCCGCAGGGTTTCGACGTGATGGACCGCAAGCTGCTGGAAGCGGTGGTGCACCGCTTCGACGGCGGGCCGGTGGGGCTGGACAACGTGGCCGCGGCCATCGGCGAGGAGCGCGACACGATCGAGGATGTGATCGAGCCGTACCTGATCCAACAGGGCTACCTGCAGCGCACGCCGCGCGGGCGCATCGCCACCCTGGCAGCGTACCGGCATTTGGGCGTGGCGCCCCCAAAGAGCGCCGGCGATCTCTTCGGGGGCTGAAGCACTACTTCTTCGGCGTCACCTTGCCCGGCAGGCTCAAGTCGCCGGAGGCGATTTTGAACACGTCCGTCACGCACAGCAGCGGCGCATGCACGCTGGCGTTCACCCGCAACGCGGCGGTGACGGCATCGAACTGCATGCCCTCCACCGCGCCCACAGCCGCCAGCGGCACCTTCACCCGCACGCGCTGGCCCTTCAGGCTGGGCGAATAGCCGGGGCTGTCGATGTGCAGCGGCAGGCCCGGCCAGGTGGCGGGCAGCTTGGGGGCCGTGCCTTCCGGGATATCCTTGACCTTGAGGGCGTCCTTGCCGCAGGCGTCGTCCCTGACCAGGACGACCCAATGGCTGTGCCAGACGTTGCCGTCGTTGTCCGCTTCGCCGTCACCGTTCTCGTCGAAAAGGGGGGTGTCGTCGAAATCCGGATGAGCCGTCACAGCGAAGGCAAGGATGCCCGCCTTCTGCTCGAAGCCCACGGCCGAGGGGTCCAGCGAGGTGGGCCACACGTACGAGAACACGCGGCTGCCCGCGAGCTGGCCCGACTTGGCAGGCCGGCTCTTGCCCGCGCGGCCGCTGACCTGCATGTCGAACACCAGGTGGCGGCCGTCGATCGCGGCACGGGCTTGCACCACGTCCCATTCGGCGCGCAGGCGCTTGTCTTTCGAAGGGGCCGACGTGATGTCGTGCGCCGCGGCGGACCAGGCCGCGGCAGCCGACGCCAGCGCGAGCATCGCGCGGGCCCAGGGTGGGGAATGCATTCAGATCTCCTGTGGGGGTTGTTGAACGAAACGTGCCCAGATGACCCGCTGGGCGTCGGGATCGGCCGGTTGCTGCTCGGCGCAGTCCAGGCGCAGATGGCGGTCGGCGAGCGGCTCGCCGACGAGGTGGCAGTGGTGCGGCCGCTCTCCCGCATGCGCATGCGGCTCGAAGAAGCGGCAGTGCAGGCACATGCGCGAGGTGGCGATGTGGCCGCTGGCCTGCAGCTGGCGGATCAGCTGCAGCACCAGGCGGTACATCGTGGCCTGGTCGGCGGCAGCCAGGCTCTGCGCGGCCTGCAGCAGCGGGTCGGCGCCTTGCGCGAGCTGGTCCACCAGCGCGCGCCCGGCCCTGGACAGGCGCACCGGCTTGGCCCGTGCATCGGCCGCATCGGCCACCCGCTCGACCAGGCCCTTTTGCTGCAGCGCCGACACGGCATCGGACACCGTGGGCGAGGACACGCCCAGCAGCGCAGCCAGCGACTTGACGCTGCGTGCCTCGCCCGGTGCGCGCAACGATTGCAGGATCAGCCGCTGCGTGGCCGACAGGCCGGCATGGGCCCAGGCGTCCCAGTGCGAATGGCGCGCGGCCACGGCCAGCCGTTCGAGCGCATCGGCCAGCTGGCGTGCCGCGTCGGGTGAGTTCGTGTCGAAGTACATTGCGTAGGACTCCTACGCAAATGATGCCGCGCCAGATCCGGCGCGTCAAGGCGGCCGGCGCGTCAGATCAGGTCTTCCACCACCAGCCGGTGGTACTTTTCCGCCAGCAGCGCGCGGTGGCGCCGTGCCACCTCGACCACCTTCTCGCAGCGCTCCTTCTCGGGCGCGTACACCACCAGCCAGCCGCAGCCCTTGTCGGCCAGCTCCTTGTACTTGCGCATCAGCACCACCTCGTGGCCGAATTCCGCCGTGCCGGTGATGCCGGCGAGCATGCGTGCCATCGCCTGCGATTCCTCTCGGGCGCTGTATTGCAGGACGTCGGCCTCGTCGAAGCCTTGTTCGCGCAGCTCGCGCGCTGCCGCGTCGGCCGCCTTGTCGTCAGGAAGCGCCACCACGACGTGGCCCACCGGGCTGAACACGCCGAAGGCAAGCGCCTGCTCTTCCTTGCTGATCCGTTTGATCGCCATGCCTGCTCCCACGTTGGCGGTGGGCGCTTCACGCCGGCAGGCTGTGTCAGGAGGCCCCGGCCGTCGCCAGAGCGGTGCCTCGCGGCGTGCAAAGCGATCCCACCGCCCACAACCCGGCAACAATCGCGCCCGCCCCGGCGCCCAGCGCGGGCAGGCTCAGCACGTGGGCGTTCCACAGCAAGGCCGTGGTGGCGCCCAGCAAGCCGATGAACAGCGCCAGCGCCGCCGCCTGGCGCTGGCGCGACAGCGGCGGGTCGTACCGGCACACGGTGGCGATGTCGAAGCGATAGGCGCCGTGGCGCGCCACCACGTCGGCCGGCCGCCAGCCCGGCGGCTTGAACCACAGGGCCAGCTTGTCCTGCCAGCGGCCGCACAGGCGCATCTCGCGCCACAACGCCACATAGCCCTGCAGGTTGGCCCACACCGGATTCCAGCTGCGCAGGGGGCTGCGCGTGCCGTACACGCAGGGGTCGGCGTCCACCTCTTCCTGGAAGCTGCCGAACAGGCGGTCCCACACGATCAGGATGCCGCCGTAGTTGCGGTCGATGTAGCGGTCGTTCACCGCATGGTGCACGCGGTGGTTGGACGGCGCGCAGAACCAGCGGTCGAACCAGCCCAGGCGGCCGATCTGCTGCGTGTGCACCCAATACTGGTAGAGCAGGTCGATCAGCGCCACCACGCCGAACACCAGCGGCGGGAAGCCGGCGATGGCCATCGGCAGGTAGAACACCCAGCCGACCAGCCAGCCGCTGCTGGTCTGGCGCAGCGCGGTGGACAGGTTGTAGTCCTCGCTCTGGTGGTGCACCGCGTGCGCCGCCCACAGCAGCGCGACCGTGTGGCCGAAGCGGTGGTGCCAGTAGTAGAGGAAGTCGTAGGCGACAAGGCCGGCCAGCCACACCCACAGCGCGTCGGACGGCAGCTTCCACAGCGCCACGTGGGTGTACAGCGCCGCGTACAAGCCCACCATGAGCAGCTTGCTGAACAGGCCCACGATCTGGCTCATGATGCCCAGGCCGATGCTGTTGAGCGCGTCGTTGAGGCGGTAGGTGTTGCGCCCGCGCTTCAGGCCGATCAGGAACTCCACCGCAATCAGCAGCAGGAACACCGGCGTGGCGAGGACGATGATCTGGGCGTCGGTCATGGTGCGGCAACGATGGCAGAGCCGCGCCGCGCGGGCAAGCGGGCGAGCCCGGTGCCGCGGCGCTACAAGGTCTCGTCCAGCGCGTCGTCTTCCAGGTGCAGCGTGTCGCCCCAGCCTACGAGCGAAAAGCCCTCTGGCGTGTAGAGCAGCCGGTTGATGCCGGCGTTGCCCAGCTCCCAGGTGCGCGGCGCCTGCAGCTCGATGCGCGAGCTGGCGCGGTACAGGCAGTCGAGCACGCCACCGTGGGCCACGAGGGCGATGTGCTGGCCCGGGTGGGCTGCCGCCAGGCGCGCCGCCGTGCTCACGCAGCGCTGGTAGAAACCCGCCAGGGTCTCGCCGCCTTCGGGGCCGAACTCGGGGTCGCGCTTGCGCCAGCGCGCCGAGAGCTCGGGCCACTGCTCTTCGATCTCTTTCCAGGTGCGGCCTTCGAAGATGCCGAAACCGCGCTCGCGCAGGCCGCGCTCGGCGACCACCGGCAGCCCTACCGCGGCGGAAAGCGCCTGCGCGGTTTCGAACGCGCGGCCCAGGTCGCTGGCGTAGATGGCGTGCAGCGGCTCGTCGGCCAGCGCCTGCGCCAGCCGCTGCGCCTGCCAGCGGCCGTTGTCGTTGAGCGGGATGTCGAGCTGGCCCTGGATGCGGGTGTCGACGTTCCAGGCGGTCTCGCCGTGGCGGATGGCGATGACGCGGGTGGCGTGGTCGTGCATCGAGTCAGGCGGAAGCGAGGGGGAGCAGGCGCTTGTTGAGCGTGTAGGTGCCGGAGTGCGTGGCGGCGCCGAGCAAATGGCCGTTGAGCGCCTGCCGAACCTGCGGGCCGGTGAACACACCTTCGACCTCCAGGCGCTCGACCTTGAGCGCATAGAGCGTGAACACGTAGTGGTGCACGAGCGAATCGTTGAAGGGCGGGAACGGGCCGTCGTAGCCGAAGTACTGGCCGTTGCGCTCGGGATCGCCGGCGAACCAGCCGGTGTAGTCGTTCAGGCCGTGGCGCGCGCCGTGCAGCGTGGCAGGCCCGAGCTTGCCGCGCGGCGTGAAGCCGCGGCTGTACTCGCCCTCGGCGATCTCGCTCACGCTGGCGGGGATGTCCACCATCACCCAGTGGAAGAAGTCCACGCGCGGCAGGTCGGCGGGCACCTCGCGCCCGGGCTGGTTGACGTCGTCGCCCTTGCTGGGCACGTCGAAGTCGTGGCAGATCAGCACCAGCGACTTCGTGCCCGCCGGCAGCTCGCTCCAGGCCAGGTGCGGGTTGAGGTTGTCGGAGAACTCGACCCCGCCGCCGGCCGCGATGCGCCCGCAGGCGTAGCGCGAGGGGATCGGGGCACCGTTGGTCCAGCTGTCACTCCACAGTTTCATATCCGGCTACTCCGCAACACAACGCATGAATCGACCGCAGCCAAGCAGCTGCCGCGGAGCCGGCTTCGCCGGGCCGCTGGCGGCGCCCCCTTCGAGGGGGAGCGCCGAAGGCGCTCGGGGGTGGGCCACTCTAGACCCCCCACACGATGTCGTGGCCGTGCGCATGGCTGCGCTTCATCATGTCGATGATGGGCCAGACGCGCTGGCGCAGCGACACGCCTTCCTGCGGCGCCGGCTTCTCGCCCTTGGCCTCGGCCTCCTTCTGGGCCTGTTCGCGCGCGGCGTCGTCCTGGGCCACGGCACGCTCCAGCGCCGCCATCGCCGCCGGCATCGCCGCCGATTCGATGATGCCCTTGGGCGCCGGCTCGCGCCCGATCAGACGCAGCATCTGGTCGCCGTTGGGGCCCAGCATGATCACGTCGCCGGCCGACTTGGACTTGAACTTGTAGATCATCGGTACATGTAGTCGCGGGTGAACGGATAGGCCGATTGTGCCCCCCGCAGCGCGCCGCCTTCGAGGCTGCCGGTGGGGTGGGCGGCCAGCATCTGGTGCAGCGCGATCCAGCCGCGCTCGAAGGCCATGGCCGAGCCGGCCAGGTACAGGCGGTAGGCGCGCAGCACACGCTCGCTGACCACCTCGCGCGCATGCGCCAGGCACGACTCGAGGTTGTCGGACCAGGCCCACAGCGTGCGTGCGTAGTGCGGACGCAGGTTCTCGGTGTCCACCATCTCCAGCCCCGCCTCGGCCATCACCTTGAGCACGTGCGACACGTGCAGCAGCTCGCCGCCGGGGAAGATGTAGCGCTCGATGAAGTCGCCCAGGCCGTTGCCGAGCTGGGCGTTGTCGGTGCCGCCGGCGGTGATGCCATGGTTCATCAGCAGGCCGCCAGGCTTGAGCAGGCGCCGGATCTTGGCGAAGTAGCGGCCCAGGTTGGCGCGGCCCACGTGCTCGAACATGCCGATCGAGCTGATCTTGTCCCAGGGCTCGTGCTCGGGCAGGTCGCGGTAGTCGAGCAGCTGCATGCTCACCTTGCCGCGCAGGCCCTGCTCGTCGATGAGGCGGTTCACGTGGGCATGCTGGTTCTTCGACAGCGTGATGCCGGTGGCCTTGACGTCGTAGTGCTGCCCGGCCCACAGCAGCAGGCCGCCCCAGCCGGCGCCGATGTCGAGGAAGCGCTCGCCGGGCTTGAGCATCAGCTTGCGGCACACATGGTCGAGCTTGGCGTCCTGCGCCTGGGCGAGCGTCATGTGGGGCTCGCGGTAGTAGGCGCAGGAGTACACGCGCCGCGGGTCCAGCCACAGCATGTAGAAATCGTCCGACACGTCGTAGTGGAACTCGATCTGGCGCGCATCGGCCTCGTGCGTGTGCCGCGCCAGCGACCTGCCCTGGCGCACCAGGCCGCGGAACCAGCCGGTGGCCTTGGGCGCCGGCTCGGCGTGGCGCGGGTCGCTCATCAGGCCGGCGGCCGCGGCCATCAGGTCGCGCAAGGTACCGTGCAGCTCGACGCGGCCTTCGACGTAGTCTTCGGCCAGCCGGCCCATCTGGCCGGCCGCCAGGTGGGCGAGCGGGCCGAGCTCCCTGCACTCCACCGTCACGGCGGCGTCGGCCGCACCGATGCGCCGCCCTCCGGGCAGCACCAGCGACAAGGGCAGGTCGATGGCCGCGAGCTTTTGTTCGGCCAGGGCTTCCAGCGGATTCATGGGGCTCTCCCAGCGGGTCAGGCCAAGAAAGCCCACTGTAAGAACAAAACGATGACCTTCGCAAGCGTGGCCCGGCGCCGTGCGGCGCGGGCCCGCGCATCCGAGGGGGCCCAACGCTATTGCAAGGTTTGCAGGCGCTGCTCGAAGCTGGTGCTGTCGAGCGCGGGCGCGTAGAGAAAGCCCTGAAACTGGTGGCAGCCCGCGCGCACCAGGAAGTGGCGCTGGGATTCGGTCTCGACGCCCTCGGCGATGACGCGCAGGCCGAGCGCGCGCGCCATCTGGATGATGGCCTGCACGATGCCGGCGTCGCTGTCATCGGCCGGCAGCCCCTTGACGAAGCTGCGGTCGATCTTGAGCTTCTCGATCGGAAAGCGCTTCAGGTACGCCAGGCTGGAGTAGCCGGTGCCGAAGTCGTCGATCGCCAGCTTCACCCCAATGCGCGCGAGCCCGTTCAGGCGAGCCAGGGCCTCGTCGGCGTCGCGCACCAGGATCGACTCGGTGAGCTCCAGCTCCAGCATCTGCGGCGGCAGCCCGGCCTGCTGCAGCGCCTCGGCCACGCGCTCTGCGAAGCCGGCTTGCTGGAACTGCAGCGCCGACACGTTCACCGCCACCGGCAGCTGCCAGCCGCGCTCGCGCCAGCGCGCGGCCTGCTGCACGGCGCGGTCGAGCACCCAGTCGCCGATGCTGACGATGAAGCCGGAGTCCTCAGCCACCGGGATGAAGTCGGCCGGCGCCACGCTGCCGCGCTCGGGGTCGCGCCAGCGGATCAGCGCCTCGGCACCGATCACGCGGCCGTCGCGCAGGTCCACCTGCGGCTGGTAGTGCAGATGGAAGTGGCCGCTGGCCAAGCCCTGACGCATCGCATGGTTGAGCCGCATGCGCGAGCGCAGGTCCACCGAGTGCCCGGCCTGGTGGAAGCGGTAGGTGGCGCGGCCGCCGTCCTTGGCGCGCTGCATCGCCGTTTCGGCGTGGCGCACCAAGTCGTCGATCTGCGCGCCGTCCTGCGGGCACAGCGCGATGCCGATGCTGCAGGTGACGGTGAATTCCGCGCCTTCGAGCATGTAGGGGCGCGAGGCGGCATCGAGCACGCGGCGCGCGGTCACTTCGGCGCCGTGGGCGTCGGCATGGTGCACCAGCATCGCGAACTGGTCGCCGCCGGTGCGCGCGATCATGTCCACCTCGCGCAGGCAGCCGCGCAGGCGCTCGCTCACGACGCGCAGCACGCGGTCGCCCAGGTGGTGGCCCAGGCTGTCGTTGATCTGCTTGAAGCGGTCGAGGTCGAGCATCAGCAGCGCGAACGGATCGCCGTCGCGCCGCGCGACGGCCAGCGCATGCGCCATCCGGTCGGCCAGCAGCCGGCGGTTGGCCAGCCCGGTGAGCGCGTCGGTGAACGACAGCTGCTCGATGCGCTGGTCGGCCGCGATCTGCTCGCTGAGGTCGCGAAACGCATACACCCGGCCGATGGGCCGCCCGCGGCTCCACTGCGGCTGGGCAATGCGCTCCAGCACCTTGCCGCCATGCAGCAGCAGGCGGTCGCGCGCCTGCATCAGCGCGGCCTCCTGGATCGACGCGAGCCGGCGCTGGTATTCGGCAGCATCGATCACGCTGCGGCGCATCCAGTCGAACACCGCGCGGTCGTCGCCGGCATGCAGCAGGTCTTCGGGCAGCCCCCAGATCTGCGCGAAGCGGCGGTTGAACGATCGGATGCGGCCGGCCAGGTCGGTCACGAGGATGCCGTCGGCGGTGGACTCGAGCGTGGCGCGCAGTTCGGCCAGCGCCGTCTCGTGCTCGTCTTCGATGCGCCGCTGCTCGGTGAGGTCTTGCAGCGCCACCAGGTACAGCGGACCGCCCGGCCCCGGCAACGGGCTGACGCGGCGCAGCACGTGCAAGGTGCTGCCGTCGGCGCGCGCCAGCATGGCCGAGGACTGCAGCCGCTCGGCGCGGCCGGCGCGCACCTCGTCCCAGAAGGCCAGGTCTTCCGGCGTGGCCAGGAGCGCGGCCGCCGGCCGGCCCAGCACCGCCTCGCGCGGCAGGCCCAGCAAGGCCAGGGCCGCGGCGTTGAGCGCCACCACACCCAGCTCGCGCCCGTCGACCAGCCAGGCGGCTTCGTTCAGGCCTTCCAGCAGCGCATGCCAGGGCGGGGCCGCGCCGGCGGCCTCGAGCTCCAGGCGCTCGGCCGGCGTGGGCGGCCTCACGCGTCCGGCTCCCTGGGCGGCTCCTCCGCGGGCAACAGCAGCTCGGGGGCGCGGGCATGCGCCACCGGCTCGAAGAAGTAGGCGATGCGGCGTCCCGGCGCCAGGTATTCCAGCGCCGCAGGCGGCAGCTGCGCCGGCTTCAGGCTGCGGCGGATGCCGATGTCGCGTTCCCGCTCCAGGTCGGCATACAGCGCGTCGTCGCGCGCGATCTTGGGGTCGTGCACCAGCACGCGCGGCTTCAACGGCCGCGAGGAGTTGACCGACACCACCATGCCGTAGCGGTCGTCGGTCAGCTGCACCAGCGAGCCCGGCGGGTACACGCCCATCATGCGCACGAAACCCGAGAGCATGGTCGCGTCGAACTTGTGCTTGCCCTGCGCGAACAACAGCGACAAGGCCTCGTGCGGCGTGAGCGCCTTCGACGCGTGCAGCGGGTTGCACAGGTTGTCGTAGCGGTTGACGAGCGCGACGATGCGGGCCGCGCCCGACAGCTTCTCCAGCGGCAGTTGCTGCGGGAAGCCGCTGCCGTCGGCCTGCTCGTGGTGCTGCGCGATCACCAGCAGCGTGCCGGCGCTCACCGCCATGCGCTTGCCGTGGCGCACGCCGAAGGCCACGTGCTCGCGGTACAGCGAGGTCTCGGCGCTGTTGAAGCCCTCCGTGGCGAACTTCAGCCGGTCGGGCACGTCGAGCTTGCCCACGTCGTGCAGCATCGCGCCCATGCCCAGGTCCATCATCTCGTTTTCGGTGAAGCCGAACACCCGGCCCATCAGCAGCGAGACGATGGTCACGTTGAGCGCATGGGCGGTGGCCCGGTCGCCGGCGCCCTCGGTCAGCAGGCGGATGCACAGCTCCTGGTCGCCCAGCATCTTGTCCAGCAGCGCACGCGTGAGCGCCTCGGCCCCTTCGCGCGCGCCCTGGGGGTCGTCCTCGACCTTGCCGTTCACCTCGCGCCAGGCCTGGCTGGCTTCGGCGTACTGGCGCTCGGCCAGCGCCTGCGCCGCGCGCTGCGCGGCCAGGGCTTCGCGGCGCGCCTGCTTCTGCGCCTCGATGTCGGCAGCGCTGGGCGGCCGGCGCTCGCCGCCAGCGGCGCCGGCCGTGGTCGCCGGGGCCGGTGACGCGTCGCTCTTGTCAGGGCTCCAGCGCACCTGGGCCAGGCCCAGCGCGCGGATCTTGGAGATCTGCTCGGCGCTGCTGATCTTGAAGCTCGACAGCGGAAAGGGGTGCGACATCCACCCGAGGTCGAGATGCACATACATCCCCACCCTCAGTTCGCGCACATCGATCGTGGCACTCATTCTTCGTTTCCCGGCTGCGCGAGAGGCCGCACCCGTCGCAGCCGCCCTGTCCTCGGTGACATCGGCAGCACCTGCGACAACTTGACCCCCGCCCCGTCTCGGCCCTAAGATCCGTTCAATAAAAGAACATACGTTCTACATACGAACATCTGCAACCGGAGTCCTGGGTGATCGACAAGGTGATGGCCTCTGCGGCCGAGGCGCTGGCCGACGTGCCCGACGGGGCCACGGTGATGATCGGCGGCTTCGGCAATGCCGGCCTGCCCTCGGCGCTGATCGACGCGCTGATCGCACAGGGCGCGCGCGAGCTGACCATCGTGAACAACAACGCCGGCAACGGCGAGACCGGCCTGGCGGCGCTGCTCAAGGCGCGCCGGGTGCGCAAGATCATCTGCTCCTTCCCGCGCCAGGTGGACTCGCAGGTGTTCGACGCCCTGTACCGCGCCGGCCAGATCGAGCTGGAACTGGTGCCCCAGGGCAACCTGGCCGAGCGCATCCGCGCCGCCGGTGCCGGCATCGGCGGCTTCTTCACGCCCACCGGCTACGGCACCGAGCTGGCCCGCGGCAAGGAAACGCGCGAAATCGGCGGCCGCGTGTACGTGTTCGAGACCCCGATCCACGCCGACTTCGCGCTCATCCAGGCCGAAGCCGGCGACCGCTGGGGCAACCTGGTCTACCGCAAGAGCGCGCGCAACTTCGGCCCGCTGATGGCCACCGCCGCCAAGGTCACCGTGGCCGGCGTGCACAAGGTGGTGCCGCTGGGCGCGCTGGACCCGGAACACGTGGTCACGCCGGGCATCTTCGTGCACCGCGTGGTGCAGGTGGCGCGCGCCTTTCCGATTCCCGAGGCGGCTGCCGAGGGCAGCAGCCTCTTGGCTGAACAGCACCGCTGCCCTCCCCAGCCTCTCGCCTCCAAGCAGGCGGAGGCTCGAGCATGAACCACAAGAAGCTCACCCGCGACCAGATGGCCGCCCGCGTGGCGCGCGACATCCCCGAGGGCTCGTACGTGAACCTGGGCATCGGCCTGCCCACACTGGTGGCCAACCACCTGCCCAAGGACCGCGAGGTCTTCCTGCACAGCGAAAACGGCCTGCTCGGCATGGGCCCCGCGCCGGCACCAGGCCAGGAAGACCCCGACCTCATCAACGCCGGCAAGCAGCCGGTGACCCTGTTGCCCGGCGGCGCCTTCTTCCACCATGCCGACTCGTTCGCGATGATGCGCGGCGGCCACCTCGACATCTGCGTGCTGGGCGCGTTCCAGGTCTCGGTGCTGGGCGACCTGGCCAACTGGCACACCGGCGCACCGGATGCCATCCCGGCCGTGGGCGGCGCGATGGACCTGGCCATCGGCGCGAAGAAGACCTTCATCATGATGGAGCACCTGACCAAGAGCGGCGAGAGCAAGATCGTCGCGCGCTGCTCCTACCCGCTCACCGCGCCGGCCTGCGTGAGCCGCATCTACACCGACCTGGCCGTGATCGACGTGACGCCTTCGGGGCTGAAGGTGGTCGAGCGCGTGGAAGGCCTCTCGCACGAAGAGCTGGAGCGCCTGACCGGGCTGCCCCTGCTGCACTGAACACAAGGAAGCACCATGACGACCCATGCCTTCATCTGCGACGCCGTTCGCACCCCCTTCGGCCGCTACGGCGGCGCCTTGTCCTCCGTGCGCACCGACGACCTGGGCGCCATTCCGATCAAGGCGCTGATGGCGCGCAACCAGGAGGTGGACTGGGCGGCGGTGTCCGACGTGCTGTACGGCTGCGCCAACCAGGCCGGCGAGGACAACCGCAACGTCGCGCGCATGAGCGCGCTGCTCGCCGGCCTGCCGCTGCAGGTGCCCGGCGCCACGATCAACCGGCTGTGCGGCTCGGGGCTCGACGCCGTGGGCAGCGCCGCACGCGCCATCAAGGCCGGCGAGGCCGAGCTGCTGATCGCCGGCGGCGTCGAAAGCATGAGCCGCGCGCCTTTCGTCAGCCCGAAGGCCGAGAGCGCCTTCTCGCGCAGCACGGCCATCTACGACACCACCATCGGCTGGCGCTTCGTGAACCCGCTGATGAAGCAGCAGTACGGCATCGACTCGATGCCCGAGACGGCCGAGAACGTGGCCGCCGAGTTCGGCATCGAGCGCGCGGCGCAGGACCGCATGGCGCTGGCCAGCCAGACAAAGGCCATCGCGGCGCAGCAGGCCGGCCACTTCGACGCGGAGATCACGCCGGTGACGCTGCCGCAGAAAAAGGGCGAGCCGGTGGTGGTGAGCCGGGACGAACATCCGCGCGAGACCTCGCTGGAGGCGCTGGCCAAGCTCAAGGGCGTGGTCAAGCCCGACGGCACGGTGACCGCCGGCAACGCCTCGGGCGTGAACGACGGCGCCTGCGCGCTCGTCCTCGCCAGCGAAGCCGCCGCGGCCAGGCACGGCCTCACGCCGCGCGCCCGGGTGGTGGGCATGGCCACTGTCGGCGTGCCGCCGCGCATCATGGGCATCGGCCCGGCCCCGGCCACGCAGAAGGTGCTGGCGCTCACCGGGCTGAAGCTGGAGCAGATCGACATCATCGAGCTCAACGAGGCCTTTGCCGCGCAGGGCCTGGCGGTGTTGCGCCAGCTGGGGCTGCGCGATGACGACCCGCGCGTCAACCCCTGGGGCGGCGCCATCGCGCTGGGCCATCCGCTGGGCGCAAGCGGCGCGCGGCTGGCCACCACCGCGGTGAACCAGCTGCACAAGACCGGCGGTCGGTATGCCCTGTGCACCATGTGCATCGGCGTGGGCCAGGGCATCGCGGTGATCCTGGAGCGGGTGTGAACATGAGCAGCATCCCCCAACGGACGCAGGTCGTCATCGTCGGCGCCGGGCCGTCGGGGCTGCTGCTGGGCGCGCTGTTGCACAAGCACGGCATCGACACGGTGCTGCTGGAGCAGCGCACGCCCGACTACGTGCTGGGCCGCATCCGCGCCGGCGTGCTGGAGCAAGTGGCGGTGGACCTGCTCGACGAGGCGGGCGTGAGCCAGCGCCTGCATGCCGAAGGCCTGCCGCACGACGGCTTCGACCTGTGCTTTGACGGCCAACGCCACCGCATCGACCTGCACGCGCTCACCGGCAAGCGCGTCATGGTGTACGGTCAGACCGAGGTGACGCGCGACCTGATGGCCGCGCGCGCTGCGGCGCAGCTGCCCACGGTGTACGAAGCCGAGCAGGTGAGCATCCACGACTTCGACACCGACCGGCCGCGCGTGTGCTTCACCCACCGGGGCCAGATGCACGAGATCGCCTGCGACTTCATCGCCGGCTGCGACGGCTTCCACGGCGTGTGCCGCGCCAGCGTGCCCACGGCCGCGCTGAAGACCTTCGAGAAGGTGTACCCGTTCGGCTGGCTGGGGGTGCTGGCCGACGTGCCGCCCGTGTCGCACGAGCTGATCTACGCCAACCACGAGCGTGGCTTCGCGCTGTGCAGCATGCGCTCGATGACGCGCAGCCGCTACTACGTGCAGGTGGGGCTGGAGCAGCAGGTCGAGCGCTGGAGCGACGACGACTTCTGGGCCGAACTGAAACGCCGCCTGCCGCCGCAGACCGCCGCGCGCGTGGCCGCGGGGCCGTCGATCGAGAAGAGCATCGCGCCGCTGCGCAGCTTCGTCGCCGAGCCCATGCGCTTCGGCCGCCTCATGCTGGCCGGCGACGCGGCCCACATCGTGCCGCCCACCGGCGCCAAGGGCCTGAACCTCGCCGCTGGCGACGTGGGGCTGCTGTCGCGCGTGCTGGCCGAGTACTACCGCGGGTCTTCCGCCGGCATCGACAGCTACTCCGAACGCTGCCTGCAGCGCGTGTGGAAGGCCGAGCGCTTCTCGTGGTGGTTCACCTCGCTGATGCACCGCTTCCCCGACAACGGCGAGTTCGGCCAGCGCATGCAGCACGCGGAGCTGGAGTACATCGTCGGCTCCGAGGCGGCGCAGACCGCGATCGCCGAAAACTACGTCGGCCTGCCGCTGGGGTGAACCCGGGTGTGCGCGGGCCCGCCGCGCGGGCATGCTTTAGCACTAAACCAAATTCGCCCCATAGGAGACACCCGATGCGCCCCACCCTCCGCCTGGCCGCTGCCGCGGCCCTTGCGTTGTGCGCCACCGCCCAGGCCCAGCAAGGCCCGATCAAGGTGGGCCTGATGCTGCCCTACACCGGCACCTACGCCGCACTGGGCAACATGATCGAAAACGGCTTCAAGCTCTACGTGCAGGAACAAGGCGGCAAGCTCGCCGGCCGCGAGATCCAGTACTTCAAGGTCGACGACGAGAGCGACCCCTCCAAGGCCACCGACAACGCCAACAAGCTGATCAAACGCGACAACGTCGACGTGCTGGTGGGCACGGTGCACTCGGGCGTGGCGCTGGCCATGGCCAAGGCCGCGAAAGACAACAACACGCTGCTGATCATTCCCAACGCGGGCGCCGACGCGATCACCGGGCCCTTGTGCGCGCCCAACATCTTCCGCAGCTCGTTCTCCAACTGGCAGCCCGGCTATGCAATGGGCGTGGTGGCCGGCCAGAAGGGCCACAAGCGCGCGATCACCATCACGTGGAACTACGCCGCCGGCGCCGAAACCGTGAAGGGCTTCGCCGAAGGCTTCGAAAAGACCGGCGGCAAGGTGCTCAAGGACCTGAACCTGCCCTTCCCCAACGTGGAGTTCCAGGCGCTGCTCACCGAGATCGCGGCGCAGAAGCCCGATGCGGTGTACGCCTTCTTCGCCGGCGGCGGCGCGGTGAAGTTCGTCAAGGACTACGAAGCCGCCGGCCTGCGCAAGAGCATTCCGCTGTACGGCCCGGGCTTCCTCACCGACGGCACGCTCGAAGCCCAAGGTGCGGCCGCGCAGGGGCTGCTGACCACGCTGCACTACGCCGACAACCTGGACACCCCGCGCAACAACGCCTTCCGCAAGAACTTCGCGCTCACCTACAAGGCCAACGCCGACGTGTACGCGGTGCAGGGCTACGACGCCGCGCAGATGCTGGCCGTGGGCCTCAATGCCGTGAAGGGCGACCTGGGCAAGCGCAAGGAGCTGGTGGCCGCGATGGAAAAGGCCACCATCGACAGCCCGCGCGGCAAGTTCACACTGAACAAGGGCCACAACCCGGTGCAGGACATCTACCTGCGCGAGGCCAAGGGGCTGAACAACGAGATGCGCAGCGTGGCGGTGAAGGCACTGGCGGATCCGGCCAAGGGCTGCCGGATGTAGCGGCACCGCCTCTCCTGCAGGGCCCTGGCAATGGGCGCTCAGGGTGCCGCCTGACCGCTCATGCCGTCAGGCGGCCGTCAATGCGGCCGCGTGTTGCGCAAACGCCTGCAGCAGCTTCTTGTCGGCGGTCACGAGCTTCGTGTCCAGCCTCTTGGCGAGCGCAACGAACTCGCAGTCGTAAGTGGTGCAGTCGCTGCCACGCACGAGTTCGAGCACGGCCTGCGACGCCACTTCGAACTCCGAGCCTTCAAGCAGCGACTCCGCTTCCGCCTGCAAGGTGCACGCCTGATCGAAGGTCAACATCTTCAGCATGGGCGGCCTTCCCGCTTCATGGCATCCACATCGCGCGCCTTGATGCTTGATGTACGATGCGCAACATCAGGAGCCGCACCATGCGCACCACCATCGCCATCGACGACGACGTGCTCGCCGCGGCCAAACATCTGGCCGAGCGGGATCACAAGAGTGTGGGAGAAGTGATCTCCATGCTGGCCAGGCAAGGCCTCGCCCGTGGCGGGCGGGCAGCGCGCAGTGAACGAAACGGCATCCCGCTGCTGCCCAGTCGCCGCAGCGCCGTTCCGGTGACCCCGGAACTGGTCAACCAGCTGCGCGACGAACTGCCATGACGGTCTACCTGCTGGATGTCAACGTCCTCATTGCCCTCGTGGACCCCGCACACATCCAGCACGACCAGGCACATGACTGGTTCGCGCGGGTCGGCCACAAGGGCTTTGCCACCTGCCCGCTCACCGAGAACGGCCTCATCCGCATCGTCGGGCACCCTAAGTACCCGAACTCGCCCGGGCCTCCCAGCGTCGTGCTGCAGTCCCTGGCCGCCATCCGCGGGTTGCGCGGACACAGGTTCTGGCCCGACGATCTCAGCATCGCGGATGCCGAGTCCTTTGCCTGCGAACTTCTGTCCAGCCACTCGCGCGTCACGGACAGCTACCTGCTCGCGCTCGCTCACGCAAAGGGTGGGCGGCTGGCAACGATGGATCAGAAGCTGGCCACCGAAGTCGTGCCCGGGGGCAAGAAGGCACTCGCGCTCATCCAGGCCAATTGACGCCCGCCATGCGCCACACCCTGCTGTTCCTTCACCTCGCCGGCGCCATCGCCTGGGTCGGCGGCATGTTCTTCGCCTACTTCTGCCTGCGTCCCGCGGCGGCCCGGTTGCTGCAGCCGCCGCAGCGTCTGCCGCTGTGGGCTGCAACGTTCGGCCGGTTCCTGCCGCTGGCGGCCGTGGCGGTGGCGCTCATCCTGGCAAGCGGCTTCGCGATGCTGCTGCAGGTGGGCTTTGCGGCTGCGCCGCCGGGCTGGCACCTCATGCTGGCGCTCGGCTTGGTGATGGCCGCCGTGTTCGTCTCCGTCTACGCGGTCTTCTACCCGAGGCTGAAACGCCACTGCGACGCTGCGGCCTGGCCGGCGGCGGCTGCGGCGCTGAACCGCATCCGCCAGCTGGTCGGTGCCAACCTCGTGCTGGCCGTCCTGGTGGTGGCCGCCGCCGTGTCGGCCCGTTGAGCGGGCAACGGACCATCCGGCAAGGCAGACGATCCTCCAGGCGGAGGTGTGGTCGCAAGCCACGCCGATCAGATAGCGTTGCCAGCGCAACAAGGCACAACGCATGCGGCTTGAACTGGGCGGGCCTGGTCGTCGCCCGCTGCCTCACCCGTCGGTGGCACTCACCTGCCGGCGCCGCTCCACGTAATGCGGCGTGACCGCCCGCGCCGCGTCGGGGCAGCTGGCGCTGTTGCACGCCACCGCGTCGATCGTGTAGACGGTGATGCTGCGGTTGGCGCCGGCGTCGGTGAGGCCTTCGTTGTAGGCTGCGGCGGCGCAGCTCACGGCGACCGACATGCCCAGGTCGGCCGTGAGGTCCAGCGTGCTGCTGCCGCAGCTGCCGCTGCGCAGCGCCTGGTACAGGCCCCATTCGATGCCGGCCTGCGCGGCCTGGCTGGCGCGGGCGGCCTGCAGCTCCTGCGCAATGCCGGCCTGCTGGCTGGTGGACAGGCGCACCACCGCGGCGGCAATGGTCGCCAGCACGACGAGCACCACGATCGCGGCCACGGCGCCGAGGCCGCGCTGCGAACGGCGAGAGCGGTGCGTCGGCTTCATGGTGCGTTCATCACGTGGGCGCCCATCAGCAGGCTCACGGTCTCGTTGTTGCGGGTGAGTTCGAGCTGCATCGAGACGAAGCCGTTTTGCTGCGTCGCGCCGGCGGTGGGGCTGTAGATGAAGCGGCAGGACTTCACCCGCGTGGCCAGCACCGCGGCGGTGCCGCCCGGCGCGGCGCAAGCGCCCGGATAGGCCGCGTTGAAGCCATAGCGCGAATAGCGCGTCAGCGTGCCGGTGCCGTTGCCGCCGCTCAGGCCCGCGCCGCTGCAGACGTAGAACACGGCCTGCTGCGCGTTGGGCACGGTGACGAAGCGCCCGCCCTGGTAGCCGCTGTCGTCGATGGCGCCGGCCAGCGTGATGCTCGACAGCCGCACGTTGGCCAGCGCGCCGCCCACGGCCGACACCGCCGCGCGGTTGCTGCCGGCGTACACGTCGCCGGGGTTCTGGTTGTCCACCACCACCCAGTCGCCCACGGCCGGCATGGCGGCCAGCGGGCTCAGCACGTCGAACTGCGTGCTGCCGGCGTTCAGGTCCAGCGGCATCGAGCCGGCGTTGACCGTGTCCACGTCCTTGCGGAAGCGGCCGCCCGCGCTGGTGGGCACGAGCTCGAAGCACTGGTCGCCGGGCGAGCGGATCGAGTTGGGCACCGCCAGGCGCACGTCGCGCTTCATCGTGTACAGCGCGGCCGAAGCCTGCGCCGTGAGGTCGCCGCGCACGCGCAGCGCGAGCCAGCTGTCCAGCGCGGGGCGGAAGAACACCGTGAGCGTGGCGGCGATCACGCTGCCGACCACGATGACGATGATCAGCTCGGGCAAGGTGAATCCGGCCCCCCTCCGCGCCGCGTTCAGCGGCCGCGGCCCAGGCCTTGCGCGGATCCGGCTTTGCCGGTCCGCAGCAAGCGCGCCCACGGGGGGCAGCGACCGAAGGGAGCGTGGGGGCCTCATCTATCCGCCATAGTTCGTGCGCCAGCCGATGAGCTGCAGCGAGTCGCTGCCGCGCGACACGGTGACCCGGATGCGCAGCGCCTCGCCCACGCCGGACAGCGCGGTGTTGGTCACGCTGACGCTCACGCTGTAGCCCGCCAGCTCGGCGATGGGTGTGCCGTCGATCGCGCACGCGGCCTGGCTGTAGCCGTTGTAGTCGAGCACGTCGTTGAAGGTGTCGCGCGCGCAGCCGGCCGGCGCCGCATTGGCAGCCGCCGCATAGGGCTTGAGCTGGATCTCCTCCATCATCTCTTCGGCGATCGCCAGCATCTGCTGCTGCACCAGCGGGTCGCCCGAGCCGCGCACCGCGGTGGAAAACGCGAGCATCACGCCGGCCACGCCCACGCCCAGCACCACGATGGCCAGCAGCATCTCCACCAAGGTGAAGCCGCGCGAAGAACCGGCGCGCACAGCCCGAGCGCCGGGCCGCTCCCAAGCTCGGGCTGACCACCGCGGGGGGGGGCTGCGGTACCCCCGCAGCCGGGGGCGCCACTCACTCGACATGGCCGGTCTCCCCGATCACGGTGATGGTGTCGCTGCCGCTGACCGTGATGCTGCGGCTGCTGGCGCTGGTGCCCGCGCCGTCGCTGGTGACGCGGCCCGAGGGCTGGAAGTACATCGTGCCGGCCGGGCTGACGCTGGCGCTGCCGTGGGCGCTGGTGGCATACGGGGCGTTGCCGTCCGGCCCATTGAGCGCCACGCTGCAGGCCGAGGCCGGGTTGGTGGCCGCGATGCCCAGGCTGACGCTGTTGCCGGCCACCGTGGCGCAGACCAGGCGGCGGTGCGACACCGCGGTCTGGCGCGCATGGCGCAGCGCGCTCACCACCTCGTCGTGCCAGCCGTCGTCGCGGATCGCCAGCGCAGCCTCGAACCTGGGCATCGCCACCGCGGCGAGCACGCCCACGACGATCAACACCGCCACCAGCTCGGGCAGCGTGAAGCCGTGTTCCGGCAGCGGCCGGCGCGCGCTAGAAGATCTCTCGCGCATGGATGGTCTTCCGGGTTTCGGGGCTGTAGATGCCGAAGCTGGCACGCGCCGAAGGGTCGCGGTCCCAGGCCGCCGAGCAGCTGCCGTTCTGCGAGCGCAGCCAGGGCAGGCCCGCGCCGGTGGTGGCGGGGTGCGTGCCCAGGCAGGCCTGGTCGGCTGCGCCGCTGCCGAGGTTGAGCGCCACGTCCACCGCGCCGGTGCTGCCGCCCGAGGGCGCCGAAAGCGTGAGCGTGCCGCGGCCGGCGGCCAGCGCGCCGCTGGTGCTGGCGGTGGTGGTCCAGCCCGCGGCCGCGCCCTTGCCGTCGCGGTGGTTGGACAAGGCCACGGCACTGGCAGCCAGCGCGGTGCAGCTGTCGAGGTTGTTCAGCGCCCAGGCGCTGCCGCTCCAGTGCTCGGCCTGCAGCTGCATCTGCAACGCCTGCTTTTCGGAGCCGAAGGCGTTGAACACGCGCAGCCGCCCGCTGCGCAGCGGCGTGCTGCCTTCGGCAAAACCCGAGGAGCCGACCCCGTCGGCATCGGTGGCGCGCACCTGCAGGCTTTGCGGTGCCGTGAGCTTGCTGCTGAAGCTGTAGGCCGGCGACGCATTGCCCACCCCGGCGCTGAAGGCCGACGGCGCCACCGCCGCGGTGCTGCCGAAGCCGCCGACGCCCAGTGCCACCGCTTCGCTCAAGCTGACGTTGCGCGCGAAGTTCGGCGCCGTGCTGGCGCTGCCGTCGTAGTTGAGCGTGGTGGCGCCGGCCGCGTTGCGCGCGGTGATCACGGCAGCAAAAGGCTGGCCCGCATAGCTGAAGCTACTGCACGCGGGCGTGACCGCCACGTCGAAGTGGTGCGGGCGGAACGGGCCCACCGCGCCGCCCGTGCCGGTGCTGCCCGTGGCGCCCAGGCCGCTGCCGAGGTAGCTGCCGCTGGCCAGCGCAGCGCTCAGGTCGCCGCGGCCCACTTCGGTCCACACCAGGTTGCTGGCCGTGGCCGCGCCGCCGCTGAAGGCGCCGAGGCTGCCGCTGAAGCTGCCGTCGCTGGCGCCGGGGCCGGTGGGCTGGCGGCGGGTGAAGGCCAGGTTCACGCCTTCGGGCGCGGTCTCGCGGCCGAAGTTGGGCGTGGCGCTGCCCAGGCTGTTGCGTGCGGTGACGGTCGCGGAAAACGCGTTGCCGGCGATGAACGGCGCCGTGCCGATCGCGCTGAACGCAAAGTCGGCGGGCGCCGCGATGAAGCTGTCGCTGCCGCTCATCACCAGGCCGGCGTCCGCGCCGCTGCCGCTGTAGCTGGCGCTCAGGTTGACCTGGCCCACGTCGGCGTACTGCACCGTGGTGCTGGCGACGCCGCTGGCGTCGAAGGCCAGCGACACCGCCTGCGTGCCGGCGCCGCAGGCGACCGACGCGCCGCCCACGCGCACCGGCAGCGTGCCGCTGGTGGGGTTGGCGTAGCCGCAGCCGAAGGCCACGCTCTTGCTCACGCCGGCAAAGGCGGGCACGCACGCCAGCGCGTTGTCGGCCTTGCGCACCGCGCTCACGCTGACCGTCTGCGCCACCTCGGCCACGTGGTGGGGCACGTCGAAAATCAGGCCGCTGTCGGCCGCGCTGAAGGTGCAGGCCGGCGCGCCGAAGTTGCAGGTGGCGGCGCTGCTCGCGCTGGGCGTCACGCCGCTCATGCCCACGCTGACGCTGCCCGCGGCGGTGACGTGCAGGCGCACGTCGACCGAGCTGCTGCCGCTGGCGATGCTGAAGCCGGCGCCGTCGGGGAAGGTGCTGCTCACGCCGCTGGCCGTGAGCGCGCCCGTCACGCCGTCGGTGTAGAGGCTGCTGCAGGCGGCGTCCTGGCACGCCACCACCGTCAAGGTCGATGGCGTGCAGGTCAGGCCGGTGCCGCTGGCGTGGCGGATTTCGAGGTGGTGGGGGCCGCTGGCCACGCAGCCGTGCGTGGCGGCCATGTCCGCCGCGATCTCGGCCGCGCCCAGCTCGTGGTTGTAGATCCGCGCCTCGTCGATCACGCCATCGGCCGAGCGCAGGGAGCCGCCGTTGGGCGTGATGCCGGAGCGGTTGTCGCCGATGTACAGCGTGCCCACGCTGTCGTGCAGGCGGCCGGTGGACGTGAAGGTGCGCGAGCCGATCTGCGTGCCGTTGACGTACAGCCGCATGCGGCTTTGGTTGCTGCCCGTGCGCAGGTGCCAGGTGGCCGTGACGTAGACCCAGGTCTTGGCCGAGAACGACTGGTCCGAGCTTTGCACCGTGCGCACCTGCGCGTTGCTGTCCACCAGGCCGAACAGCAGCGCGCCGCCGCCGGCGCGCATCAGGAAGAAGGGCCGGTCGTTGGCCACCGTGGCGTCGAACAGCATGGTGTCGCCGCTGCTGTTCCAGGACTTGCTCAGCTCGTACCAGAACGAGACGCTGCCGCTGGCGCCCAGGTCGTTGCCCACGTCGAGGCCGGTGTCCAGCGCGCTGGAGCTGGCGTTGGTGTTGGCGGGCACGTCCATGCCGCGGCACACGTAGCCGCTGGCGGTGGTCTGCGCGCTGCCCACACGCTGGCCGCCATGGCCGTTGCCGGTGCTGTCGGCGGCCTCGCCGGCGCTGCCGTTCCAGCTGGCTTCGTCCATGCGGTATTCGGCCACGCGCTGCGCGGGCCGCCAGCGGATCGCGGTGCCGCTGGCCAGGCTGTTGGTGTTGTACGAGAACGGCGTGTAGTCGGTGTCGGACACGTGCACACCGATGGCGGCGTTGCCGCCGGTGGCGTTGGTGCCGTACTGCACCTTGAACTCGCCGCTTTCGTACAGGATCACCTGGAAGGTGTAGCGCACGTTGTTGTTGTAGTGGCGCACGGCGTTCCACGAGATCACCACGTAGCGGTTGGGCGCGCTGCCCTTTTGCTGCCAGGTGACGTTGCCGCCGAAGCTGGGCGCCAGGTCGGTCCAGTAGGCCGCGATCACGTTGTAGCTGGGCCCGGAGGGGCAGCCGCTGCGCGCCGGGCCGCTGGGCAAAGGCAAGGCGCCGGGGGTGTAGTCGCGGAACAGGCCGTTGTCGGCGCCGAACTGCAGCATGCCGTTGGACATCACGCGCACCGAGCTGTAGCTCGTGCCCGCGAAAGGGAAGGTGAAGCCGCCGCTGAAGCTGACCGTGGCCTTGTCGTCATCGTCGTCGTAGGAGGTGCAGGTGTTGTCCCACGAGACGGTGTTGGCCGCGGTTTCCCAGGCGTAGGTGTCGTTGGCGTAGGTGTAGGTGGCGGCATGCGCGCCGGCGCCGCACAGCGCAAGCGAACACACGGCCGCCGCCGGGCGCATGAACCCGGCGACGGCCGTCAGAAGGCGAAGAAGGAGCCGCCTCATGGACGCCATGATGCCCAGCGGCCTGCCGGCCGAGGGACCAGGAGGTCAACGATCAGGTGCCATGGCCGGCGCGGATGCCGGTGAAGGTGGCGCTGTAGGTGGTGCCGGTCTTGGTGACCGTGCAGGTGGCCGTGTCGCCGTCGTTGGTGCCGATGGCGGCGTTGGCCACGCTGTAGTCGCCCGGCAGGCCGCCTTGCATCAGGCTGCCCACTTCGTTGCAGTTCGCGATGGCGACGCACTTGTTGGCCGTGACCACGTTGTTCTTCACCGAGCAGCCGGCGTAGTTCATCGTCATCGCGGAGCCGGCAGCGCCGGCCACGCCCTTGACTGCGGAGGTCTCGGCATCGCCGCTCATGTCGATGAACTTCGGCAGCGCCGTGGCCGCCAGGATGCCGAGGATGACGATCACGACGATCAGCTCGATCATCGTGAAGCCCTTTTGACCTTGTTTCATGGGTAGCTCCTTTGGGATAGAGGTCAGTGGCAGGAAGCGTCGACGATGTCGACTTCGGGGAAATCGTCCGGGCTTCTGGCCTGGACGTACAAAAACTCGCAGCCGCGCTCGGCCAGCGCGATGCGCAGCGCCGGCCGGCCCTTGCGGTCCACCGCGCGCACGCGAAACGCGTCGGTGCCCTCCAGCGGCAGCGCCGCCGCGCGCGCAATGCCGTCGGCCGAGGCCGCCGGCCAGCCGTGCACGCCGGCCACCGGCACGCCGTCCACCTCGACCCGTGCGCAGTCGTGCTGCGGCTGCTGCTGGCGCAGCGCCTGGCAGCGGCCGTGGAACACCGCCGCCGCAGCCTGCACCGCCGCCATCGCCGCCTGCAGCCGCGCCGGCCGCGCCATGCCGTTCAGCTCGGCCAGCCGGTTGAGCAGCAGGGTCGTCAACAGCGCGATCACGATCAGCGACAGCATGATTTCCAGGCGTGAGATGCCCGCCCGCCGCCGGGCGAAACCGCGGCGACTCGGGGGCTTGACGCTGGGTTTCGGCATCGCGGCTCATTTCTTGAGCGCCACGCGGCCCAGGTCCCACACCGGCAGGAACACGCCGAGCGCGAGCACCAGCACCAGGATGCCGAGGAAGACGATCATGATCGGCTCGATCTGCTGGGCCAGCGTCTTCAGCTCGTACTGCACTTCGTTGCTGTAGAGGTCGGCCACCTCTTCCATCAGCTCGTCGACCGCGCCGGTCTCCTCGCCCACGCCGATCATCTGCAGCACCACGGGCGTGAACACGCCGGTGGCCAGCGCCGCGCGCGTGATCGATTCGCCGCGCTCCACGCTCTCGCGCATGCCCTCGATGCGCCTGGCCAGCCAGGCGTTGTCGGCCGTCTGCGCCACCACCGCCAGCGCCTGCTCCACCGGCACGCCGCTTTTCAGCGCGAGCGCGAAGCTGCGCGCAAAACGCGCCAGCGTCGCCTTCTGCACGATCTTGCCGGCCACGGGAATCGAGAGCTGGATGCGGTCCCACTGCAGCTTGCCCGCGGGCGTGGCCTTCCAGTGGACGAAGGCCGCGGCGCCGGCCACGGCGGCCAACCCCAGCGCCCAGCCGTAGGCGATGGTGAAGTTGGAGGTGGCCAGCAGGATGCGCGTGGCCAGCGGCAGCTCGGCGCCGAAGCTCTTGAACACGCCGGCAAACGCCGGGATCACCATCACGTTGATCACCGTGATGGCCGCCACCATCGCGATCATCACGAACATCGGGTAGCGCAGCGCCGACTTCACCTGCTGGCGCATGAACACCTCGAACTCCAGGTGCTTGAACAGGCGCAGGAACACCTCGTCCAGCCGCCCGGTCATCTCGCCCACGCGCACCATGGCCACGAAGAAGGCGTCGAAGATGCGCGCATGCTGCGCGAACGACATCGACAGCTCGATGCCCGACTCCAGGCTGCGCCGCACCTCGGCCAGCGTCTCCTTGAACGTGCGGTTGGTGGCCGACTCCTGCAGTCCCAGCAGCGCACGCAGGATGGGCACGCCCGAGCGCAGCAGCGTGTTGATCTGCCGGCAGAACAGCATCAGGTCCACCATCGTGACCTTGGGGCGGAACCAGGCGCGCCAGTCGAGCTCGGGCGAATCGCCCGCCGCCGCCGCCGCGGCCGCACCGTCGCCGTCGGCGCGGATCGACAGCGGCGTCACGCCGCGCTCCAGCAGCAGGTCGGCCACCGCGGCCGCGCTCGCGCCTTCGAGCGTGCCGCTGACGGCACCCACGGCGGAACGGCCGGTGTAGGCGAAGCGGGCCATCGTGCTATTCGTCGAGTTGGGTGGCGATGCGCATCGCCTCCTCGATCGTGGTGCGGCCCTCGGTGACCAGCCGCACCGCGTCGCGGCGCAGGGTCTCGCCGTTCATCTGGCGCCGCGCCACCTGGGTGAACTCGCCCGGGTCGCCATGGTTCATGGCTTCCACCAGGCTTTGCGTCATCTCCACGAACTCGTACACGCCGGTGCGGCCGGTGAAGCCGGTGTCGTTGCACGCCGTGCAGCCGCGTCCGCGGCGGAAGCGGTGCGCGCCGACGTGCTCGCCCAGCTCCAGCCGCAGCCATTCGTGCTCGTGCGGCTCGGGTGCCACCTCTTCGCTGCAATGCGGGCAGATCACGCGCACCAGCCGCTGCGCCAGCACGAGCTGCAGCGACAGCGCCACCATGTAGCGCGGCACGCCCATGTCGATCAGGCGCAGCGGCGTCGACAGCGCGTCGTTGGTGTGCAGCGTGCTGAGCACCAGGTGGCCGGTGAGCGCGGCGCGCATGCCGATCTCCGCCGTGGTCTGGTCGCGCATCTCGCCCACCAGCACCACGTCGGGGTCCTGGCGCAGCGCGGCGCGCAGCACGCGCTCGAAGCTCAGGTCGATCTTGTCCATCACCTGCACCTGGTTCAGGCCAGGCAGCCGGTACTCGACCGGGTCTTCCACCGTGATGATCTTGCGCTCGGTGCTGTTGAGCGAGTTGAGCGCGGCGTACAGCGTGGTGGTCTTGCCGCTGCCGGTGGGTCCGGTCACCAGCACCATGCCGCTGGGGCGCGCGATCGCACGCTTCAGGGCCTTGTCCACGCGCGCCGGCATCTTCAGGTAGTCGAGCGTGAGGCCGCCGCTTTGCTGGGCCAGCAGCCGCATCACCACCGACTCGCCAAACTGCGTGGGCATCGTCGAGATGCGCACGTCCACCGTGCTGTTGCGCAGCTTCACGTGGAAGCGGCCGTCCTGCGGCAGACGCTTCTCGGAGATGTCCAGCCCCGACATCAGCTTCAGCCGCAGCGCCACGGCGGTGGCGATCTTGGGGTCGGCCTCGGTCTGCACGTGCAGCACGCCGTCGATGCGGAAGCGGATGCGCAGCGTGCGCTCCTGCGGCTCGATGTGGATGTCCGACGCGCGCAGGCGCAGCGCCTCCTCGAACACCGAGTGCAGCAGCTTGACCACCGGCGCGTCTTCGGTGGTGGTGGCGCTCAGGCCCAGCAGGTCGCCGAACTCGTCCTGCACGCTGCTGATCTCGCTGGTCAGCGCCTGCGCCAGGCCGGCGATCTCCTCGGTGTTGTGGTACGAGCGGTCGATCGCGTTGAGCAGCTGGCTTTCGGCGGCCACCACCAGCTCGAACTCCCGCTTGAGCAGGCGCGTCAGCTCGTCGTAGGCGTTCAGGTCGGTGGGGTCGGCCATCGCCACGCGCAGGCCCTGCGGCGTGTCTTCCAGCGGCAGCGCGCGCAGCCGGCGCGACTGCACCTCGGGCAGCAGCTTGGCCACCTCGGCCCTGAGCTGCCGCGGGTCGATCTCCACGAAGGGCATGCGCAGCTGGCGCGCCAGTGCCTTGGCGATCTGCGCCTCGGTCACGAAGCCCAGGTCGATGAAGATGCGGCCGAGCTTGCGGCCGCTCTTCTTCTGCTCGGCCAGGGCCTGGCCCACCTGCTCGTCGGTGAGCAGCTGCTCGCGGACCAGCAGGTCACCCAGGCGTACGCGTTCGGGACGGGCCACGCTGCGCTTCCTTTGCCTTTATCGGGCGCCGGCCGCCGTGGGCGGCAGGCTGGCCTCGGGCCAGGCGCCGTCGGCGTCGATCACCGTGGGTTTCATCAGGATCACCAGCTCGCGCTTGGTGTTGACCTTGGCGGTCTGGCGGAACAGGCCGCCCAGCACCGGCGCGTCCTGCAGGCCCGGCACGCCCGAGCGCTCGTCGGCGGTGTGCTGCACCATCAGGCCGCCGATGGCGACGAACTGGCCGTCCTTCACGCGCACGATGCTGTCGGTCTCGTTGACGGTGCTGGTGGCCAGCGGCAGGCGGAAGTTGCCCAGCGAGCCCAGGTCCACGTTCTTCTGCTTCTCCACCACGGTGCTGATGGCCGGATGCACGTGCAGCATCACCTGGCCGTCTTCGTCGATCTGCGGCGTGACGTCGAGCACGATGCCGCTGAAGAAGGGCGTGAGCGTCAGCGTGGGCGAGACGATGGTGTTGGTGCCGCTGGTGGTGGTGTTGGTGGTGATGCCGGTGACGAACAGCTCGTCGGTGCCCACCTTCAGCACCGCCTTCTGGTTGTTGAGCGTCGCGATGCGCGGGCTCGACAGCACCTGCACGTCGCCCTGGGTCTGCAGGAAGTTGATCAGCGCCGCGAAGTTCTGCGCCTGCAGCGCCAGGCCGTAGAAGCCGCGGCCGATGGCGCTGGTGGCCACGTTGGCAGCGGCGTTGACCACCGCATCGGGCGTGGTGAGCGCACCGCTGTTGCCCAGCGTCGTGCCCGGCGCCACGCTGCCCACCGTCACCGCGGTGCGGCCGGAGCCGCCGAACACATGGCCCAGGCCGGCCCAGTTGATGCCGGCCTGCGTGTCCTTGTTGAGCACCACCTCGACGATCTTGGCCTCCAGCATCACCTGGCGCTCGATGGACAGCTGCACCGCCTGCAGGTACTGCGCCACCTGGCGCAGCTCGGCCGGCGTGGCCTTGACCACGATCACGCCGGCGGCGGCGTTGAGCACCACGCTGCGGCCGTTGTGCCCGCCCACCAGCGCCTGGAGCGAGGCGCTCACCTCTTTCCAGAAGTCGGCGTCGGAGGTGGTGCGCACATGGGCGCTGTCGTCCAGGCGCACCTGCTGGCCGCTGCCGGAGCTGCCGCTGTTGCCGGAGTTGCCGTTGCCGCTGTTGCTGCCCGATGAACCGTTGGCGCTGCCGTTGGAGCCCGCGCCGCTGTTCGTGATGGAGCTGGAGCTCACGCGCACGTCCGACAGGCCCTGGCGCCGCCCGGGCAGGTAGCTCACGCGGAACAGCCGCGTCTGCACCGTGTTCGGCTGCACGAAGACGCGGTTGCCGCTGATGCGGTAGTCGTAGCCGAACAGCTCGCGCATCGCCTCCAGCGCCTCGGGCAAGGTGCTGTTCTTCAGCGTGATCGACACGTTGCCGGCCACCTCGGGCGACACCAGCATGTTGTAGGGCGTGCCGGCGGCCATCTGCATGAACACCTGCGCCGCCGGCGCGTTGTTGACCGACAGGTCGAAGCGCCGCTCGGCCGCGGCCGGCTCGATGGCCTGGGCCTGCACCTGCAGCGCAGCACACAGCGCGGCTCCGGCAGCCAGGCGGAAGAAGAAGCTTTTCATCGTTGTGTTCCTCCAGGCCGCAAGCTGGCCAAGGGGGCGGGGGACGCGCCCGCGGGCGCCGAGGTTTGCTGCACGACGATGGCGCGGTCGATCAGCGGCAGGTGTTCCATGCGGCCCTGCGCACCGCGCAGCGCCACGCCGCGCGCGTCGATGCCCACCACGGTGGCGCCGCCCAGCCGGTCGCCCACAAAGACCAGCCGGCCGTCCACCAGCGCCGAGGCGCCGCCTTCGCGCGGCAGCTGCACCGACTGCACCCGGGGCGCCCGCGCCGGCACGGCGGAAGCGGTGCGCACCGGCGCAGAGGCCGCCACGGCCGCCAGCACGGGTGGGCGCGTGGGGTCGGCCAGTGTCTGTGCCAAGGCAGCCGCACTCGCAACACTCGCCAGCAACCCAGCGAACACCGCGGATCCGGCTCCGCCGGTCCGCTGGTGTTGCCCCCTTGAGGGGGCGGCCGCAGGCCGTAGGGGGTGTTTCATATCTCGAGCCATCCGCGGTCAAGCGAGAGGGTGTGGAGGCGCAGCGTCAGCACCACCTTCGGGTGTTGTTCCACCTTCATCGCCAGCCCGCCCCACAGCACGCGCTTGGGGCTTTGTTCCAGCGACTCCAGGTACGCCAGCAGGTCGGCATAGCCGCCTTCGAGCGTGAGCTCCACGCCGTGGCGGTACACCGACAGCGCGCCGGCGCCCGCCGGCTCGGCAGCGGCCGCCGATGCGGCCGCTGCAGGGCCTGACGTGCGCCCCGCCGCCAGCAGGTCGCTGCGCGGCAGCGTGCGCAGCTCGCGCAGCTTGAGCCGGCCATCGCGCGGCAGCATCTGCTCCAGCAGCTCCACCATGTGGTCGGCGCCGATCAGCGTGTCTTCATAGGCACGCAACGCGGCGGCGCCGGCGGCGACGCGCTGGCGCATCTGGTCGATGTCGGCCTTCAGCGCCCGCTCCTGCTCGGCGCCCAGCGACTGCAGGCGCGCGAGGTCGGCACGCAGCGTGTCGAGCTCGCCGCGCGCGCCGGCCAGCTGCACCGACGCCGCGCGCGAACGCTGGAACGCCGGCGTGAGCCACAGCGTGTCGGCCAGCCAGAACGCCAGCGCGGCCAGCGCGACCAGCAGCACCACCCGCTCGCGCTGCGGCCGCGCGTCGAAGCGCCGCGTGAGCCGCGCCACGCGCGCGCGCAGCGCCGCCAGCGCGTCGTCGAGCGCGACCAGCGGGTTCATCGCGCCGCCTCCGCGCCCGCGGCTTGCGAGCGCAGCAGGAACTCGGTGAACGCCGCCGGCGCGTCCTCGCGCGGCTCGGGCGTCCTGAGGTTGAGCTGGGCGAAGCTGCGGCCCTTGAACTGCGCCTCGCCGTTGAGCCGGCGCAGGTAGGCCGGCAGCACGGCGGCGTCGGTCATGCGGCCCTGGATCTCCAGCGCCTGGCCGTCGGCGCCCACGCTGAAGCCGGTGATCCACAGCGCCGGCTGGGCCTGGCGCGACAGGGCCAGGAAATACGGCGTGTAGCCTTCGACGCGCCCGGCCGCCTGCGCCGCCAGCGCGGCCTGCACGCGGCGCTGCGCCGCGTCGTGCGCGCGCAGGCGCTCCAGCTCGGCCTGGGCCCCCGCAGGGGCGGCCTGCGCCGTCTTGGCCACGAGCTGGGCGCGTTCGGCGGCCGCCTGCTGTACCAGCGCCTGCGCCTGCGCCGCGCGGCGCGCGCTCACCGCGTCGAGCGCCGATGCCAGCGCCCAGCCGGCCAGCAGCACCCCGCCCGCCATCCACAAGCCATGCACCGCGCGCCAACGCTGCCGCTGCGTGCGCAGGCCGTCGTGGTGGAGGTTGATCTGTTGCGTCATCGGGGCCTAGTCAGTGCGCAGCGCGGCGCCGATGGCCAGCAGGTAGCGCTGCAAGGTGTGGGGCTGACGCAGTGCCGGCACGGCGCTGAGGTCCAGCACCTCGGCGGGGTCGGCCTCGGCCACCGGCACGTAGACGATCTCGCGCACGTAGTCGCAGAACGCGGCGATGCCCGGCCCGGGCAGCACCTGCAGGCGCTCCAGGCTGGTCTGGGTGAACACGCGCTCGAAGCCGTCGAGCGTGCGCTGCAGCTCCAGCCCGGCACGGTCGAACGCCGCCTGGCGCGCGGCCTCGTCGTCGGCGGCGATCTGCGCCCGCGTCACGTCGATCTGGCGCGACAGCAGCAGCTCCCCGCCGGTGGTGATGACCAGCGTGCCGTGCGAGTCGCCGATGTGCAGCAGCGCATGGCTGCGCCCCGCGGTGGCGAACAGCGCCGACAGGTTGCGCAGCGCGGTCTCGGGCACGTCGAGCGCCTGCCATTGCAGGCCGGCCTCTTCGGCCGCCTCGACCAGCGGGCGCAGCGCCTGCGCCGGCGCCGCCACCGCGATCAGCGCGGCCTGGCGCCGCGCGCTGGCCTCGGCCGGCACCTCCAGCACGTCCACCCCCGCCGACTCGACCGGAAAGTCCACCAGGTCCTTGAGCTTCCAGCGCACCGCGGCGCGCCATTCGTCGCGCGGCACCTCGGGCGCGTCCATCGGCAGCAGCTGGTACTGCGAACGCTGCAGCAGCGCCACGCAGCGGTGGCGCTTCAGCGGCCCCGCGCGCCGGGCGTGACGCAATGCACGCGGCACGTCGTCCCAGGCTTCCTCGTGCACCCAGCGCACCACCGGCCTGCCGCCCGGCACGCCTTCGGCCAGGGCAAAGCAGGCCGTCGCGCCGCTCGGCACGCAGGCGATCCAGCCCGGTTTCGATGGAGAACGGTGAAAGCGCAGCACGCGAGAGGCCCTCGTAGTACGGCGCTCATGGTGCCGGGGGAGCGAGGGCTCACAAGCCGCGAAAAGCGGCGGGAAACGGCGGCAAACGCGGCGCGGGCGCGCAGGTTGCCAAATGCGCACGGTGCCGCGCGGCGCAAAAGGCCCCGGCTATCATGCCCCGCAGCCGCGCCGCGGCCACCGCCAAACCGACATGCCGATGGACACCCCGAGCGCCGTCCGCTGGCCCGACCCAGCCGAAAGCGACAGCCTGCGCTTCGGCAAGCCGCCGCAGGGCTGGCGGCGGGCGCTGCACCGCGTGGTGTTCGAGTCGGACACCCACGCGGGCCGCATCTTCGACATCGTGGTCATCGCCGCCATCGTGCTCAGCGTGGCGGTGGTCATCGTCGACAGCGTCGAAGGCCTGCTGCGCGAGCACCGCCCGGCGCTCGACGCCGCCGAGTGGCTGTTCACCGTCCTGTTCACCGTGGAGTACCTCGCGCGGCTGGTCAGTGTGCAGCGGCCCTTGCGCTACGCCACCAGCTTCTACGGCGTGATCGACCTGCTCTCGGTGCTGCCCACCTACCTGGCGGTGTTCGTGCCCGACGCGCACCTGCTGATCGACGTGCGCATCCTGCGGCTGCTGCGCGTGTTCCGCATCTTCCGGCTCACGGCCTACATGTTCGAGTTCCGCGCGCTGGGCCGCGCGCTGGCCGCCAGCCGCCGCAAGATCCTGGTATTCCTGTCGTTCGTGCTGATGGTGGTGCTGGTGATGGGCACGCTGATGTACGTGGTGGAAGGCCCTGCCAACGGCTTCACCAGCATCCCGATCGCGATGTACTGGGCGGTGACCACGATGACCACCGTGGGCTTCGGCGACATCACGCCCAAGACCGACCTCGGCCGGCTGATCGCCTCGGCCATGATGCTGCTGGGCTGGGGCGTGCTTGCGGTGCCCACCGGCATCGTCACGGCCGAGATGACGGCGCAGCGCCGATGGCCAGCGGAACGGTCCTGGCGCTGCCGCGGCTGCGGCGCCGAAGGCCATGCGGAGGACGCGGCGTTCTGCCGGGTGTGCGGTGTCAAGCTGGAAGGCTGACGCGCAACGCTCACACGGAGGCGGCGTTCACACGCGCAGCAAGCCCCGGAAGCCCCTGGCACCGTAGTACGACTGCGCCCCGTTGTGGTACACGAACACCCTGCCATAGCGCCGGTCGCAGAACAGCGCCCCGCCGAGCGCCCGCACCTCGGCCGGCGTCCTGACCCAGCTCGATGTCTTGACGTCGAACTCGCCGAGCTTTTGCAGCTCGCGGTACTGCTCCTCGGTGAGCAGCTCGATGCCCATCGCGGCCGCCATGCCCACGGCGCTGCCTTGCGGCTTGTGCTCCTTGCGCGACTGCAGCGCCTCCTCGTCGTAGCACAGGCTCCTGCGGCCGCTGGGGCTCTCGGCGGCGCAATCGCAGAAGGTGTACTGCCCGGTCTTGCGGTCGTGGCCGATGACGTCGGGCTCGCCGCCGGTGGCCTCCATCTCGCGCAGCGACTTCAGCGCTGAAGCGTGGTCCACCAGCCGGGCCCGCACGTCGGCCCAGGCGATGCCTTCGTGCCGATGCGTGTTTTTCTCGAAGCGGGCCTGCAAGGCCTGGAGGAGTTCTTCGCGTTCGTTTGCCTTCATGGTCGTTGCGTTGTTCTGGGGTCGGTTGCAGTCGGAGCAAAAGGGCGCCAGGCCGGCTGGCTCACTTTGCGGACACCAGGCTGCTGAAGTCGACGGCCAGCGCCACATAGCCCTTCGCGGCCGGGCTTTCGAGGAATGCTTCGAGGGCGCGGCGGGCCGGAATGCAGGGCGAACACCAGTCGGCGTAGTACTCCACCACCAGGTATCGGTGCGCGGGCAGCCCAGCGTAGGTGATGGGCCTGCCGGCAAGGTCTCGCAAGCCGACAAAATGCTCCAGGACGTTCTCGCCATAGACGATGCGCTTGCAATCGGGCGGTGGCCCCAGGGAGCCCGGCGGGGCCGGCTTGTCTGAAACGCAGCAGAAAGCGTCGCCGGCGTTCTTCTTGAGGGCTTCCAGTTCCTTGGGCCAGGCCTGCCGATCCACCAGCTTTCCGGCGCGATCGTAGAGATGGACGCGTGGAAAGGTGAGGCCCTTGATCGACTTCATGCGATCGGCGCCATAGCGGCCAACCAGCAAAGGCCGAGGAGCAGCATGGCCGAGTGCTGGCGCGATCCCCAGGGGAAGCGAAAGGAACCGTCGGCGTGCCAATGTCATTCAACGACCTCCAACGGTTGTGAGCGCCCTACCCGCAGTCCGGCCGAACATGGCAAGACCGCGCCGCTGCGCCGCACGCCGCCGCCCAGGGACGCCAAGCGGTCTGCCGATGGCACGGCGGCTGCGCCCGCCCGCACTCAGGTCAGGCCGCATCCTTGCTTTCACTTCGCCTTGCGCTGGCGCTCGAACTTGCGCCAGTAGGAGAACTCGTCTTCGTGGATCTCGATGTCGAGCTCCATGATGCGGGCCTGCAGGCGCTCCTGCACGTCGGCGACGGCCTTGTTGTAGACCAGCGGGCCGATCTCTTCGAGAAAGAACGACAGCAGACCGCCGGCGGCGATGTTGCCGATGGGCTCGTCCATGTTCTCCTTGAAGTAGCGCTCGATCGAGGTGACCGCCTCCTTGCGCGCTTCCTTCGGGATTTCGATGGCCATGCGGTGCGCTCCCTTGGTTGGTTTCCTGCGGCGCGCAATGCTACTGCCGCGCGTCACGCATACAGCCCCCTCGTCACTGCGGCCGTCACCACGGCGGCCAGCAGCCATGCGCCCCCGCGCTTGAGCAACGGCGTATCGACAGCTCCTGCCTGGGTCTCCCGGCGGCGGTCAAAGCCGACGACAAACGCATGCACGGGGAGCGCCACGACGAGCAGGAAGGCGATCACCAAGCTGACGCTGTCGTTGGCCAGGCGCAGCCACAAAAGCGGCATCGCCATGCCGGCGACGGACCCCGCAAGGGCTGCCGTGAAAAGGGTGGGCCTGAGTTTCACCTTGCGTTTTCTCGCTGGTCCTGAAGCCGGCCAGTCTACGGGACCACCACCGGCCGCGCCGTGCGGCCCGCCGAGCGTGCGCCCCACCACACGCGTCTTGGCGAAGCGCCGCAGGCGCTACGCGGGCGGTCCATAGTCGATCCAGGCCTGCAGCAAGGTGTAGGCCACGGCCAGCACCACCGGCCCGACGAAGATGCCCACCACGCCGAACGCGAGCAGCCCGCCGATCACGCCGGCGAACACCAGCAGCAGCGGCATGTCGGCGCCGCCGCGCTGGATGAGCCAGGGGCGCAGCACGTTGTCCATGGTGCTCACCACCACGGCCCACACCAGCAGAAAGATGCTCCAGCCGGTGGCCCCGCTCCAGAACACCCACACCACCGAGCCCAGCAGCACCGGCGACGGGCCGATCTGCGCCAGGCACAGCACGAACATCAAGGCCGTGAGCAGCCCCGCGAACGGCACGCCCACGATCACCAGGCCCAGCCCGCCCAGCAGCGACTGCACCAGCGCCGTGACGCCCACGCCCAGCGCCACGCCGCGGATCGCGCGCGCGGCCAGCGCCACCGACTGCTCGCCATGCTCGCCGGCCAGCCGCCGGCCGAAGCGGCGCGCGAGCGAGGCCGCATGCTCGCCGCCGGCGTACATCACCGCGGCCAGCACCAGCGTGAGCAGGAACTCCAGGATCACGAAGCCGGCATTGCCCGCGCGCGAGAGCGTCCAGCGCGTCAGGTCGCGGGTGTAAGGCTGCAGCCTGGCGAGCAGGCCTTCCATGCCGGCGGCCGCCCACTGCTGCCAGGCCTCCGCCAGGCGCGGGCCCACGTAGGGCAGGTCGGCCAGCCAACCGGGCAGCGTGGGCAGGCGCACCGCGGTGAGCGACCTCACCCACTCCACGATCTCGTCGGCATTGAGCGCCAAGGCCCCCACCGCCAAGGTCAGCGGCAGCGCGATCGACAGCAGCAGGATCAGGCTCATCACCAGCACGGCCAATGCGCGCCGCCCCCACAAGCGCTGCTGCAGCTTCAGCATCGTGGGCCAGGTCACCACCACGATCATCGTGGCCCAGATCGCCGGCACGATGAACGGGCGCAGGATCCGGACCGACGCGTAGATCAGCGCGCCGAGGAACAGCGTGGCGAGCAGCGTGCGGGTGAGGTCGCGGGGCGTGTCGGAGGGCATCGGGGCCTTCGGTGGCTGCGAAGGCGCAACGATATGCGATTTGGCCGTACGCCCCGGTGCGTCACCCGCGGCCGGCGGCCGCCACGAGATCGAACTCCACCGCGTTGCACGGCAGGCGCCGTCCCGTGTGGGCGCTGCGCGGGCGCGGCACGCGGGCCGCCGCACCCGCCACGTCGTGCAACTGCAGGCGCGGCTGCACGCGGTAGCGCCCGGGGCGCGACAGGTCGAACGGCAGCGCGAGGTCCACCTCGGCGGTACGCGATGCGCCGGGTTCGAGCCTCAGGTAGTGCTCCGCGGACGGCTCGCCGCGCTTCATCGCCGGCCCCTGATAGCGCACCGGCACGCCGTCGCGCGTGAGCTCGACGTAGGGCGCCAACCAGCCCTGGCGCTCGAACGGCGTGTTCCAGGTCAGCACCCACACCGCGGCCGCGCCCGCGTTGGTGAGCGTGAAGCGCAGCGGCAAGGCCGCACCCGCCTCGGCGCGCGCGGGCGCCTGCAGGCTGCACTGCAGGCCCTCGTGGGCCAACGCGGGGGCTGCACAGGCCAGCATGGTCAGCAAGACAGGGAGCCGGGCCATGCCCTCAGGGTAGCGCCGGCGTGTTCTCCGCGAAGTATTCGTGGTTGTCGGCGTTGTCCAGCGCACGCGTGGGGTTGCTGCGTGCGAGCCGCGCGGCGGCGCTCTGCCCGTAGGCCCAGTCGTCGGTGCCGGCCACCACGTTGAAGTGCGACATCTCGTGGATCAGCGTGCCGCCCTTGGAGTCGGTGCCGGTCATCGGCGCGCCCCAGAACGCATTGCACAGGTAGATCTTGTACGGCTGGTTGGGGTACACGTAGGCATAGGCGCTTTCGCGGCAGGAGCAGTCGAGCGTGAGCGCAGCGTTGTTGAACGCACTCTGGATGTTGTTGAAGTGCGTGCGCGCCGTGCCCCAGCGGCTGGTGGTGAAGGCGCCGAACCACTTGACGTAGCGCTGCGTCGCGCTGGGCGTGCGGTTGAGGTAGGCAGCGGACTCGTTGGCGTAGTTGCGCGCGGCGTTCACCGCGTTTTGCAGCGTGGTCTTCTGCGAGGCGCTGCAGGCGCCGGTGTAGCTGATGCTGCCGGCTTGCGGGCGTGCGTCAGGGGCGGCCTGCGGCGCGGCAGCCAGCGGCTCGGCGCCGAGGCCGCTGCGCCCGCTCAACCACAGGTACAGCGGCGCGCTGGTCGCGGCCGCCGCGACCGCGTCGCCGCGCCGCTCGTGGCCCACGTATTCGATGGCGTAGCGGCCGTCGCGCGACAGGTCGTACACGCCGGTGAGCTCGACCTGGAACACCAGCGTCTGGCCGGGCTGCAGCAGCACCCGGTCGGCGGCCCGCGGCGCGGCGCGCTTGACGAGGCGGCCGGTGTAGCGCACCAGGCTGCCGTCTTCGCGCGTGATGCGGAACAGCGGGCCCTGCATGTCGCCCGAAGGCAGCTGCCACTTGTGCATCAGCACCGGGTGCGACGAGATGTTGGTGATGCTCATGTCGATGGTGATGTCCACGTCGCCGTGCACCACCGGCTGGGCCGTCGACAGCCGCACGTCCAGCCGGTCCTGCTGGGCCGCCTGCACGCCGGCGGAGGCCGACGCCACGACGGCCACGGCCGCCCATGTTGCAAAGGAACGCATCGCAAACTCCTTGTGGGACGAGGGGATGGGCCGCCGCCGCGCGCGCGTGTGGGCCACGGAGGCGGAGCGGGCCAATCTAGGAGCGGCCGCGGCCCGCCACATCCGGGCCGGCCCCTAGCGGCCGCCGGCTGGCGTTCCACGGTCGGAACTTGGACGCTCCGGGCCAGGACCGACAACACTCGGTAACGATTGGCGTGTCGATTGGCCTGCGCCCCGTTCGTCGTGTTGACGAGCAGCGGCCTGCAACCCGCGGCACGGCCCGGCCGCCTGAGCTCTTTTCATCGCAGACTTCAAGGAGACCGAGATGACGCACTACGTGGATGGCTATGTGGTTCCCGTTCCCACCCGCAACCTGGAGGCCTACCGCCAGATGGCCGAAAAGGCCGGCAAGGTGTGGAAGGACCACGGCGCGCTCGAATACTGGGAATGCGTGGCCGACGACGTGAAGCCCGGCAAGGTGACCTCGTTCCCGCAGGCGGTGCAGCTGAAGGACGACGAGACCGTGGTGTTCTCGTGGATCCTGTTCGAGTCGCGCGAGGCGCGCGACCGCATCAACGCCAAGGTGATGGAAGACCCGCGCCTGAAGGACATGATGGACCCGAAGACGCTGCCGTTCGACGGCATGCGCATGTTCTGGGGCGGCTTCAAGGGGCTGGTGGAGCTGTAGCCTCCGCGCCGCGCCGGCGCGGGCAGCGAATCCGCGTCACGACTTCTTCGCGAACAGGTTCTTCACCGCGTCGGCGCCCACGCCGATCAGGAACACCGCCACCAGCCCGGGCAGCAGGTCGAGCTTGAGCAGTTCCTCGCGCGCGCCGGCCAGCAAGGCCAGCATCGCGAGGAACAGCGCCAGGAACAGGCGGCCCAGCTCCACGCGGTTGCGGTCTTTCTGCCACCAGCTTGAGCTGGCCCTTTGCACCAGCCCCACCTGGTGCTCGACCGACCATGCGCCGCCGCTGCCCAGCGACGACGGCGACGCGAAGCTGACCCTGAACTTCGCCTCGCCGGAAGACCGGAAGTAGTGAACGATCTCCCAGCCGGCCTCGGAGCCCACCTCGGCGGGGAAATCCCACTGGCAATGGATGAGCCGGCGCGCCTCGCACTCGTCGAAGCGCGGGTCGGTGAAGCGGATGCGCAGGCGCGCCGGCTCGTTGGCGACCGGCGACACGGGGTCGACATCGACGCGCACCCTCGGCGGCTGCGCGGCGAGCTCCGCCTCCACGTCGGCCACGAACACGTTCTGCTCGCACTGCCGGCGCAGGTTGCGCGCGATGTCCAGCGAGTACCAGTCCTGCATGCGAAGCAGGGGGTACAGGTGCTGCCCCGCCGCCTCGATGCGCGCCTTGCGCGCCGCATCGGCTCGCGCATCGGCCAGGCGCAGCAGGTAGTGGCGCAGCACATAGAGTTTTTGCACGCTCATGTCCACCCAGTGGTATTTGCCGGGGTGGACATCGGCTTCGCTCTGCGGCCCGCCCGCCCCCAGCATGCCGAACAAGTCGGGCAACTCGGCCTGGCTGCGGTCGAGCAGCGGCTTCAGCCCCGGCGTCTTGCCGTAGGCGTCGTAGTTGGCGCGTAGTTCGGCCAACTGCTGGAACAGGCTCTTGCCGAACGCCTCGTCGCGCGCGATCGGCGCGTTGGCGATCACTGCCGCCTCCTGGATCAGCTCGTCGGCGCGCTGCAGCTCGGCGTCGGCCACGTTGGCCTTGGCCAGCAGCGCCGCCGCGTCGCGCACCCTGCGCTCGGCCGTGTCGATGCGCGAGGGCGGCGCGGCCGAGGTCAGGCGCTTCAGCGGCGTGAGCAGCCGCACCGTGTCGTCCAGGCGGTTGGCCGCGGCCACGCGCTTGCGCATCGCGTCCACGTCCACGCCCGCCTTGCGCAGCTCTTCCTGCGTCTCGGCGCTGAAGGTGCCCAGCGCCTTGACCTGCTCCTCCAGCCGCAGGCGTTCCACGCGCAAGGCCACCCGCAGCAGGGATGGGGCCTGCGCCGAGATCGCGCGCGTCTCGACCAGCACCTGGTGCAGCTTGCGCCGCAAGTCGATGCGCGCCAGCCGGTTGGGAATGGACAGCCCGAGCAGCAACGAGGTCAGCCCGCCGGCCGAGAGCACCAGCAGCAGCAGCAGGTTGCTCCAGAGCGAGCGCTGCTCCTTGGGCCAGTGGGCCAGGCGCAGCTCGACCTGCTGCGTCCTGCTGGCCAGCGGCGCGGGGGCCGCCTGCAGCGGCGCATCGAAACGCAGCAGGATCGTCCCGGGCCGGGCGACGTTCTTGAACACGCCTTCGAGCGGGCTGTCGAACCAGCTGTCGGGAGCGGTCAGCTCGATCGGCGTGGCGCTGCGCGGCCAGAGCATGGCCCTGCCCTCCAAGGTGGCGCCCGCCTCGCGCAGGGTGACCGCCCATCGGACCGGGTAGGTCACGCCATCGTCGTTCTTCAGGATGAGCTGGCGCTTGACTCCGCGCTGCAGCGTCAGCACCGGGGGATCGGCCGTGTCGAGCAACGCGGACACCGCAAACGGATGTTGGACCGACACGGCGCGGATGCTGCGCGCGGCGTCGTTGACCATCAGCGCGCTCGTCGCTTCGCCGGCTTCCCAGAGGTTGTCGACCTGCAGCCGCAGCCTGAGCACCTCGCCGCCCTTGAGCTCCCTCTCGAAAAACGGGGCCCCACCCGACTCGGCCGGCTGCTGACCCTCGGCAAGGAACTGCGCGCGCGTACCCAGCGCCCGGAAGGTGGTGGTGCTGACGAAGTCGTGCAGCAGCAAGCGCAACTTCACGGGCTCTGCCGCGCGGTTGCGCGCCACCACCCAGGTTTGCGCCTGCGCCGTCTTGCCGTCGACGATCAAGTCGGCGAAGGACACCTCCACAGCCGGGTCTTCGATGGCCCGGGTGGGCCCGGCCGCACAAAGCGCCAGGCCGACCAGCAGAGCCGCAAACATGCGTCGCATGGGAACCTCCCTCCGCAGCGGTGCTCCGGTTCTTGCGCGTGGGCCGTCTTGCCGTACCACGCCGCAAGGCCTGGATGGTTATAGCCCCGCCGTGCCCATTGCACCAGCGGCCGCGGCGATCGGCAGCGCAAAGCGGCCGCAAAAGCAAGAAGCCCCGCGCGGCGAACCGTGCGGGGCTTCTCGAGAGATCTGGTGGCCAAGGGCGGCATCGAAGGTCAGCACGAGACCTCATGCTTGCGCGAAACGGACTTGCTCGAGCCCCGAGGGTGCTGCACGGTCTGCGTCGGTCGCAGGACCTCAGTCGAGTCGGCATGCCGGGATCTCGCTGACGTTGTGGGGCCAACTCCTTCGCGCAGGGCATCTGGCGCCTCGGTCTCGTGAATCGGCGCCTTCACCCGCACCGATCGTGCCCGCGGGCTTGGCTTCTCCCCGTGAGCGCTGCGATCAGTTCTCGCATCGTTTCAACTTCGAAGCGAGACGGCTCGCGGAGGACTCGCCCATCTCGCATCACCTGCAGGTGACGTAGCCACACTATTTGCCAGGTCCAATATTCTCATGAAACTTGCTATAGCTTGTTTGTTGCCTTCAAAGGCCTTGGCTTATAAGATGTGTCATGGCCGCCCTCTTCCCCATCCGCTTCCCTGATCAACTCCGCCAGCATCTGCGGGCGCTGAGAAAGCGGCATGGCCTGACTCAGGCCCAGCTAGGCGCACTCATCGGCGTCAGCCAGGCGAGGATCGCAGAGATCGAAGCCAATCCGGGCCTCGTCAACTTCGAGCAGTTGATGAAGCTGCTGTCCGTGCTGGGTGTCTCGCTGACCCTGCAGGAGGAAGCGGCCGCGCCGGCCGACACCGGCGCCCCCGCAGCCAAGGCCTCGAAGCCGAAGGCCACCGGGCCACAGCCCAAGCCACCCAGCAGACCGCCCGAGGTCAAGCCCGCATCCCGTCGTACCTTCGTGGCCCGCCCCAAGAAGGGCTCGTGGTGACCCGGTCGCTCAACGCCTGGATGAACGGCGAGCTGGTCGGCACCTGGCTCGTCGACCGGAACTCGCACGCCTTCCGCTACGACCCGTCCTGGCTGGAGTCGCCCCGCCGGCGATCGCTGTCGCTCTCGCTGCCGATCAGCGGCTCACTGGAGCTCAAGGGCCAGGAGGTCCGCAACTACTTCGACAACCTCCTGCCGGACAACGAACGGATCCGCTCGCGGCTGCGCCGGCGCTTCGGACTGCGCTCAGGCGAGATCTTCGACCTGCTGGAGGCCATCGGCCGGGAATGCGTGGGTGCCGTGCAGCTCCTGCGCGAGGGCGTCACCCCCGAGGGTTGGGATCGGATCGACTGCGATCCGCTGACCGAGGCGCAGATCGTCGACCTATTGCAGGCGGTACCGTCGGACACCGACCCCGGGTCGATCCACAACGACGACCTCTTCCGCATCTCCATCGCCGGCGCCCAGGAGAAGACCGCGCTCACCCGGTGGAAGGGCCGATGGTGCCGGCCGCATGGCGCCACACCCACCACCCACATCATCAAGCTGCCGCCGGGTCTCATCGGAGGGTCGAAGCGGGTCGATGCATCGGACTCGGTCCAGAACGAATGGCTGTGCGCGCAGATCGTCGCGGAGCTCGGCCTGCCCGTCGCCACCACGTCGATGGAGACCTTCGGCGGCCAGACCGTGCTGGTCGTCGAGCGCTTCGACCGCGAGTGGATGGACAAGCGGACGTGGATCGCCCGGCTGCCTCAGGAGGACTTCTGCCAGGCGCTCGGCGTCGCGCCGGACCAGAAGTACGAACAAGGCGGCGGCCCCGGCATGCAGAAGTGCCTGCAGCTGCTACAGGGCAGTACCGACCGTGAGGACACGATGCTCTTCCTGCTCACGCAGCTGGCGTTCCTGCTGATGGCGGCCACCGACGGCCACGCCAAGAACTTCTCGATCTATCTCGATCGTGGCGACGCCTATCGGATGACGCCGCTCTATGACGTCCTGTCGATGTGGCCCTACTACGGCGACGATGCCAACCAGTTCAGGCCGCGCAAGGCGGGTCTGGCGATGGCCGTGCGCTCGAAGAACGCGCACTACCTGTTCCACACGATCCAGGCGCGCCACTGGCAGCAACTGGCGTCCAGGCACGGCGGCGAGGCGGTGTGGGCCGCGATGATCGAGCTCGTCAGCAGCGTCGAGGACGTGCTCGCGCGGGTAGAGCAACGGCTGCCCAAGGACTTCCCGGCCCACACCTGGGAGAGCATCTCGACTGGCATGAGAAGCGAGGCCAATCGTTTCCTGAGAGAGGCTGGATTGCTCTAGTGCGACACCTGCGGTCGTGCGGCCGTCCAGTGGTCAACGTCGCTTCGCCGCCAACCTACGGCGCGCACCGACAGCTGGACAGGCGACGGAAACTGCCCGGCCGCCAGCAGCCGGTAGATCGTCGATCGACCGAGCCCGGTCAGGCGCATGACTTCAGGCAGCCGGAGGATCGCCGGTGGAGTGGCTTCCGTCGCAAATCGCACGTGCTGCATACGGCATCCCTCGGTGATGTGCCTCGGGAAACTCTAGGCGCACACGGCACGTCATCATCCGCAAGATTTCGACGCAGATTCAGCGCTTCGCGTTTGCACTGTCGGTCGGCGCCTCGCGCAGCTTGTCCAGGTAGCCGGCCCAGGCCTGCATCATCTTCCGCCGCTGCTCGAGAAATCAGTGCGGTTGTAGGCGCGGCCGAGCGCGTCCTGCACCGAGTGCGCGAGTTGCGCCTCGATCACGTGGGGATCGAAGCCGAGGCGCTCGTGCAGCATCGTCCGCGCGGTGGCGCGCAAGCCGTGGCCCGTCACCTCGTCGGTCGAGAAGCCCATCGCGCGTAGCGCGGCGTTGACGGTGTTGGCGCTCATCGGCCGGTCGTGGTGGCGCTCGCCGCGAAAGACAAGTGGTCCATTGCCGGTCAGCGGCTGCAGGTCGCGCAACACCGCGACCGCCTGGCGCGACAGCGGCACCAGGTGCGGCGCGCCGTGCAGCTTCTGGCGCAGCTCCCGCTTCATGCGCATCGACGGCACGGTCCACAGCGCGCCGTCGAGGTCGATCTCCGTCCACTCGGCGAAGCGCAGTTCGCCGGGGCGTAGCAGCAGCATCGGCGCGAGCCGCAGCGCGGCGCGGACGACCGGCGTCGCCGCATAGTGGTCGATCGCCCGCCAAAGCGGGCCGGCTCGGTGATGGCAGGGAAGTGCTTCGTCATCGGCCGGCGCAGCGCGCCCTACAGATCGCGCGCCGGGTTGCTCGACGCCTTGCCCGTGGCCACCGCGTAGCGCAGCGCCTGGCTGCAGTCCTGCAGCGCGCGGTGCGCCGTCTCCACCACGCCGCGCGCCTCGATGCGGCGGATCACCTCGAGCAGCTGCGGCGCCGTCAGCTCGGCCACCGGCACCTTGCCGATCCATGGGAAGACGTCGTTCTCGAAGCGGGCGATGATCTTGTCGCCGTAGCTCCTCGCCCATCCGTCCTTGCGCACGGCGTACCACTCGCGGGCGACTTCCTCGAACGAGCCCCGCGGCGGCAGCCCGTCGGCCACCCGCTTCTTGTCCTCGTAGGCCTCGACCTGCGCCTGCCGCTCGGCCTTGCGCTGCTGGCTGGGGTCGAACCCCTCCGCGAGGAGCCGCCGCGCCGCATCCGCCTTGCGGCGCGCGATGGCCAGCCTCGTGTCCGGATGGTTGCCGAACGACAGCACGTTGCGCCGGCCGGCGAAACGGTAGTCGAAGCGCCAGCCGTGCTCGCCGGGCTTCTCGAAGAGCAAGAGGACGAGCCCGTCGCCATCGCTGATTCGCTTGCGCGGATCGCCCGGCTTGATGGCCTTGAGGAAGGTGTCCGAGGGGATGAGATATCGAGCCATGGAGTAAACGCCCAGTTCTCGGCCCTACTCCAGGCCGCTACTCCAGAACGTACTCCTCGATCCGCGGGAACGTCAGGGTCGGCTTGCAACCGTGTGAGACAACAAAAAAGCCCTAGAGCGTTGATTCTCTAGGGCTTTCTGGACTTCTTGGGATCGTGAGGGACGTCCCGAAATCAGTGTCTGGTGGTGGACTACCACCGAAAAGGCAACTTGCATCTTAAACGGACGAGCGAACCGTAGCAGCCCGGATCAATCCTGCGGCTCTGAAACTTGCCCGCCACGAACTCATGAGCGCATAATGTCCTCATTTTGATGAGTACACCTGCGTAGCAATGAGCAATCGAGCGTGCGAAATCGGTTCGGCGGCCGCAACCTGTGCCTCGGGGGCGGCTTGACCGTGCGCCCTCAACGCGTCGAGAGCCTGAGCCACGCTCAGCGCGAGCGCCTGGCCTACATCGACTTCCGCCTGTACTTCCTGGGCGAGATCGGCCGCCCGGACTTAATCAGCCGCTTCGGCGTTGCACCTGCAGGCGCAACCCGGGATCTCGCGCTCTACCGCGAGATCGCACCCAAGAACATCGAGTTCGACGGCAGCACCAAGGTCTACAGGATCGGCAAGCACTTCGCCCCGATGTTCGAGCACGCACCGCAGCGCGTGCTGTCTTCGCTGGCTTTGGGGTTCGGTGACGGCGTAGATGCGCCCACCCGGGCACTGTTGTCCTGCGAGTCGCCTTTGGCATTGAGTAGCCCCCGCATGGAGGTGCTGGCGCCAGTCAGCCGCGCCATCCACACCAAGCGGCCGATTTCGATCCAGTACCACTCGATGAGCAGCGGCAGGACGCAGCGGGTCATCGTGCCGTTTGCCCTGGTCGACTCCGGCCTTCGATGGCACGTCCGCGCCTTTGACCGCAAGACGGCTGAGTTTCGTGACTTCGTGGTCACACGAATCGAGGCGCCCGCTCTGCTGGATGAAGAGCCTGCGCCGCACGAACGCGCCGACAACGATATCCAGTGGACACGCATTGTCGAACTGGAGTTCGTGCCGCACCCCCGACTCAGTCGGCCCGAGGTCGTTCGCATGGACTACGGCATGACGGACGGCGCGATCCGGGTCCGGGTGCGTGCCGCGGTGGCCGGCTACATGCTGCTGCGCTGGAGTGTGGACTGCTCGCCCGATCATCGCCTTACCGAAGAACAGTACCGCTTGTGGCTGGCTGACTCGCTGGCGTTGTATGGCGTCGAGAACGCCCAACTGGCGCCGGGTTACCAGCCGCCCACAAGCCGCAAGAAGACAACGAACTAGAGCGCGCTCTGATGAAGACCAACCGACACCAAGACCAAAGCCAGATCAAGTGGATCTCCGACTTCATCTGGAACATCGCGGACGACCGTCTGCGCGATGTCTACGTGCGCGGCAAGTACCGCGACGTCATCCTGCCCTTCACCGTGCTTCGGCGGCTCGACGCCGTCCTGGAAGAGACCAAGCAGAAGGTGTTGGAGCGCAAGCGCTTCCTCGACAAGAACAACGTCGCCGAGCAGGACGGAGCCCTGCGGATGGCCGCGGGGCAAGCGTTCTACAACGTCTCCGAGTTCACGCTCGCCAAGCTCAAGGCCAGCAGTCAGGGCCAACGTCTGCGCGAGGACTTTATCGCCTACCTTGATGGCTTCTCGCCGAACGTCCAGGAGATCCTCACCAAGTTCAAGTTCCGCGATCAGATCCAGACGCTGGTTGATGCGCACGTCCTCGGCTACTTGATCGAGGACTTCCTTGACCCGGAGGTCAACCTGTCGCCGCTGCCCGTCAAGGACGCGGACGGCCGGATCAAGCTGCCCGCACTGGACAACCACGGCATGGGCACCGTGTTCGAGGAACTGATCCGCCGCTTCAACGAGGAAAACAACGAAGAGGCGGGCGAGCACTTCACGCCGCGGGATGTCGTCAAGCTGATGGCCAAGCTGATGTTCATGCCGGTGGCCGACCAGATCCAGTCCGGCACCTACTTGCTCTATGACGGCGCCTGCGGCACCGGGGGCATGTTGACCGTCGCAGAGGAGACCCTGCAGGAACTGGCCGAGGAACACGGCAAGGAGGTCTCCATCCACCTGTTCGGGCAGGAGATCAACCCAGAGACTTACGCCATCTGCAAGGCCGACCTGCTACTCAAGGGCGAAGGCGACGAGGCCGAGCACATCGTTGGTGGTGCGGACAAGTCGACGCTCTCCGCCGATCAGTTCCGCTCCCGCGAGTTCGACTTCATGATCTCCAACCCTCCCTACGGGAAGAGCTGGAAGACCGATCTCGACCGCATGGGCGGCAAGAAGGGGTTCAGCGACCCCCGCTTCATCGTCAGTCACAGCGACGACCCTGAGTTCAAGCTCATCACCCGCTCCAGTGACGGGCAGCTGATGTTCCTGGTGAACAAGCTGCAGAAGATGAAGCAGCGCTCGCCGCTGGGCAGCCGCATCGCCATCGTTCACAACGGCTCGGCCCTGTTCACCGGCGATGCCGGTCAGGGCGAGAGCAACATCCGTCGCTGGTTACTGGAGAACGACTGGCTCGAAGCCGTCATCGCGCTGCCGCTCAACATCTTCTACAACACGGGCATCGCGACCTACATCTGGGTGCTGGCCAACCGCAAGGCGGAGCACCGCAAGGGCAAGGTGCAGCTGATCGACGCGAGCAGCTGGTTCCAACCGCTGCGTCGAAACCTTGGCAAGAAGAACTGCGAGTTGTCCGAAGTGGACATCCAGCGCATCGTGGACCTCTACCTCGGGCAACCCCAGGACACGCCGGAGTGCAAGTGGTTCGACACCTCCGACTTCGGCTACTGGAAGATCACCGTCGAACGTCCGCTGCGGCTGAAGAGCCAGCTCAAGCGCAGCGCCATCGAAACCCTGCGCTTCGCCAGCGGCGACGAGGCCCTGCGCGCCGAGATCTGGGGCAAGTACAGCGACAAGCTCTACTCCGAGTTCCCGAAGCTCAAGCCCGAGATCGAGGCGTGGCTGAAGGGCGACACCGGGGAAGACGAGGACGAGCCGGAGGGCGATGACGACGAGAGCACGCCTGCGAAGAAGGCGGTGCCCGAGAAGCGCCGGAAGAAGCTGCTCGACTCGGCGACCTGGCAACGCGACAAAACCTTGATCGAGCTGGCACTGCTCGCGCAGCAAGAGCTGGGCGACGGCGTGTTCGACGACCACAACGACTTCCGTGCCCGCTTCGAGGCAGCAATGGCCAAGCACGGAAAGAAGCTGGCTGCAGCCGAAAAGAAGGCGATCTTCAAGGCTGTGAGCTGGCGTGACGAATCCGCGCCACCGGTAGTCGCCAAACGTTCCAAGCTGAAGAAGGACGAGCACTTCGAGCCGGGACTCGACGGCGCGTACCTGCAGGAGGCGGGCAAAGACCGGTTCATGGTCGAGTACGAGCCAGACACCGATCTCCGCGATACGGAGCAAGTGCCGCTGAAGGAACCCGGCGGCATCGATGCCTTTTTCCGGCGTGAGGTGCTGCCTCATGCGCCAGACGCCTGGATCGCCACCGACGCGACCAAGATCGGCTACGAGATCTCCTTCGCCCGCTACTTCTACAAGCCGGCGCCGCTGCGCTCGCTGGACCAGATTCGCGCAGACATTCTCAAGCTGGAACAGCAGACCGAAGGCCTGCTGCAGAAGATCGTTGGAGGGGTGCCGGCATGAGCGAACGTCAAGATCTGCTGGCATCCATCGCGCAAACGATCCAGGACTACCGCGACGGATCTCTGCCGAAGCCCGTCACCGACCATGTCGAGCGCTGGGTGCAGCAGTTCGATGCCGATGTGCAGCTTCCGATCCTGCGCGAGGTGGATCACGTCCTGAAGAACACGTACTTCTCGAAGGAGGCGGTGTCGAAGTTCATCCGCACCGCGATCCGCACGGCCAAGCTCACTGGCCCGAACCCCAAGGACTTCTGGCGGTCTGCAAACTTCCTGGACATCCAGGGCGGCGGCGACAGCCAGACCGACATGCTCGCCTTGTTCTCGGAGGTGCTTCGAGAGGAGTTCGGAATCGGGATCGAAGACTGCGGGCAAGGCAACGACGTCTTCATCTACCTCGATGACGGCATCTTCACCGGCAATCGGGTGAGGCGCGATCTGGAAGGCTGGGTGCGCGACCTGGCTCCAGCCCAGGCAACGGTGCACGTCATCTGCATCGCGCTGCACAGCGGCGGCCAGTACTACGCGAACGGCAGGATTCAGACTGCCGTGAGAGCGGCTGGCAAGAAGGTCGACATCACCTGGTGGCGCGCCATCGAGCTCGAGGATCGCCGGGCCTATAGCGCGTCGGCGGACGTGCTGCGCCCCACGGTGATCCCGGCCGACCAAGCAGTGCAGGACTACGTGGCGGGTATGCAATACCCGCCGACGCTGCGCGCGCCCGGCAGCCCTGGCGCTGCCGGCTTGTTCTCCAGCGACGCGGCCAAGACCCTTCTAGAGCAGGAGTTCCTGAAGGCCGGCGTTCGCATTCGGCAGCTGTGCACGAATCTCGGTGCTACCCAGCGCCCGCTGGGCCACATGACGCTGGAGACCCTGGGCTTCGGATCGCTCATCGTGACCTATCGCAACTGCCCCAACAACGCGCCCCTGGCGTTCTGGGTGGATGCGCCGTGGTACCCGCTGTTCCCTCGAACCACGAACACGCAGACGGCCGTGCGGAGGATGTTCGCAGACTTGACTGGGGACGGCCTTTGATGAGCAGTAGCGATCAAGTCCGCTCCTACAGCCGATCCGAGAGCGTCGTCTTCCTCAAGACAGACGAGCCATTTGGCGGCCTCTCGAACATGGCTGGGGGCTACCCCATCCGTGTGAACGGCATCCGCATCCTGACGTCCGAGGCGCTGTACCAGGCCTGCCGGTTTCCACACCTGCCCGACGTGCAACGGATGATCATCGGCGAGAACAGCCCGATGACGGCCAAGATGCGGAGCAAGCCCTACCGCAAGGACTCGCGTCGGGATTGGGACCACGTCCGCGTCCGCATCATGCGCTGGTGCCTGCGCATGAAGCTCGCCAGCAACTGGAGCGCGTTCAGCGAGTTGCTGCTCAGGACTGGCAACCGCCCGATCGTGGAGCAGTCTCGAAAGGACGACTTCTGGGGCGCCAAGGCCATTAGCGATGGAAACACGCTGGTGGGCATGAACGTGCTTGGTCGGCTGCTGATGGAACTGCGCGAGCAGGTGAAACAGCACGGCCGCGATGCCTTCCTTCGGGTTGAGTTGCCCGGCATTCCGGACTTTCAGCTGCTCGGTCGACCCATCGAAGTCTGGGCGTTGAAGGCCGCGCAGCAAGGGGCGGCGGCGTTGGCAACGTCGCAAGCAGGACTTTTTGGTGATGACCTACCCATGGAATCCTCGGCACCAGCAGCGCCCACTTCGGTGACTGCAGCCTCACAGACAGCGGAGCACTCGTCTATGCCCGCGCCGTTGCTGATGGACCAGAACGTTGCGCTGGCGGCAGAGGCTAGCCGTACTGTCGTGAATGAAGGGGCGACTGCGTACCCGAGCTATCGCACGGCCCGTATGCGCTGGCTTCAACCCGTTCCGGAGCACTGGAACGAACAGCGCGCCAAGACCTACTTCCGTGAGGTGGACGAGCGCTCCCGCACGGGCCAGGAGGAACTCCTATCGGTCTCGCACTTGACCGGCGTAACCCCGCGCAGCCAGAAGAACGTCACGATGTTTAAGGCGGCGAGCTACGTTGGCCACAAGGTCTGCCGCCCTGGCGACATCGTGGTCAACACGCTGTGGGCTTGGATGGCGGCCTTGGGTGCGTCCAGACATACCGGCTTGGTCAGCCCGGCCTATGGAATCTATCGGCCCCGCAACGCTGATAGCTTCAACCCGGGCTACCTCGACTACTTGCTGCGGACCCGCGCCTATGTCGCCGAGTACATCGGTCGCTCAACTGGCATCCGTTCGTCCCGGCTGCGCCTTTACCCGAACCAGTTTCTCGACATCCCGCTGCTTCAGCCGCCGCGCGCCGAGCAAGACCAGATCGTCGCCTACCTGCGTGCACAGGACGCGCATGTGGCCCGCTTCATCAAAGCCAAGCGCGACCTCATCGCACTGCTGACCGAGCAGAAACTGCGGATCATCGACCACGCCGTCACGCGCGGTCTCGATTCAAACGTAGCGCTCCAGTCCACTGACATCCAATGGCTCGGCGACGTACCGGCTCACTGGGAACTCCGGCGTCTGAAGTTTCTGGCCAGCAACGTCACGAACCAGACAACGGTCAAGGGTAACGACGAGGTCTACCTGGCACTTGAGCATGTCGAAAGCTGGACAGGTGTGTCGCATCCACTCGAAGGAGATGTGGAGTTTGCGAGCACGGTGAAGCGATTCGGCGTCGACGATGTTCTCTTCGGCAAGCTCCGTCCGTACTTGGCGAAGGTGACTCGTGCCACTCGCCCCGGAGTCTGTGTGAGCGAGTTCCTTGTTTTGAGACCGAAGAAGACCTTAGTACTGCCCGCCTATCTTGAGCAACTGTTGCGCTGCAAGCGCGTCATTGATCTGGTCAACAGCTCGACTGCTGGCGCAAAGATGCCTCGCGCCGATTGGACCTTCATCGGGAACATGCGTTTGCCAGTGCCGCCCGCAGGTGAGCAGCACGACATCTTGGCCTACATCACCCGTGAGACTAAAGAGCTCGACGACGTGATTCAGCGGGCAAGTGACGAAATCAAGCTCACCCACGAGTACCGAGACCGCCTGATCGCCGACGTCGTGACCGGTCAGATCGACGTGCGCGGCTGGAAGCCCGGCCCTGACGATGTGGTCAGCGACGACGAGTTGGCCGCCCTGAGCGACGACGAGGCCAGCAACACCGAAGAGGAGGAAGTCGATGGCGACAACTGACACCAGCGAAAAGGGCCTCGAAGCCCTGATCGTGCGCGACCTTGTCGCCAGCGGCTACGTGCAGGGCCATGCCACGGACTACAACCGCGACGTGGCGCTGGACATGACTCAGTTGTTTGCCTTCCTCCGGGCAACGCAGCCGAAGGTTGTCGAGACGCTGAACCTGGACGCCGACGGCATTCAGCGCACCCAGTTTCTGCACCGCCTGCAAGGTGAGATCACTAAGCGCGGCGTGGTGGACGTGCTGCGCAAGGGCCTGGGCCACGGCCCGGTACACGTCGATCTGTACAAGCTGCTGCCCACCCCGGGCAACGCGGCGGCGACCGAGGCCTTCGGTAAGAACGTTTTCAGCGTCACCCGGCAGGTGCGCTACAGCAACGACGAGTCCCAGCGCGCGCTGGACATGGCAATCTTCATCAACGGCCTGCCGGTGCTCACCTTCGAGCTGAAGAACTCGCTGACCAAGCAGACCGTTGCGGACGCCGTGGTGCAATACCAGACCGACCGCAACCCGAGCGAGCTGCTGTTCCAACTCGGGCGTTGCATCGCCCACATGGCGGTGGACGATGCCGAGGTGCGCTTCTGTACCCACCTGACCGGCAAGACCTCCTGGTTCCTGCCGTTCAACCAGGGTTGGAACAGCGGGGCCGGCAACCCGCCGAACCCTCATGGGCTGAAGACCGACTACCTGTGGAAGCAGGTGCTGGCGAAGGAGTCGCTGGCCAACGTCATCGAGAACTACGCACAGGTCGTCGAGGAAGAAGAGGAAGATGCCAACGGCCGAAAGCGAAAGACGCGCAAGCAGATCTTTCCTCGGTACCACCAGCTTCGCTCGGTGCGCGCCCTGCTACGCCGCAGCCGCGCTGATGGTGTCGGCAAGCGCTACCTGATCCAGCACTCGGCCGGCAGCGGCAAGAGCAACACGATTGCATGGCTGGCCCACCAGTTGGTGGAACTGAAGACGGCGGCAGATGCGGGGCAGGCACAGTTCGACTCGGTCATCGTCATCACCGACCGCCGTGCGCTGGACACGCAGATTGCCCGCACGATCAAGTCCTACGACCATGTGGCTTCGATCTACGGTCATTCGGAAAGCGCCGATGAGCTGCGCACCTTCCTGCGCCGAGGCAAGAAGATCATCGTCACGACGGTGCAGAAGTTCCCGTTCATCCTGGACGAGCTGGGGGACCTCGGCGACAAGAAGTTCGCTCTGCTGATCGACGAGGCGCACTCCAGTCAGGGCGGCAAGACGACGGCCAAGATGCATCTGGCGCTGTCCGGACAGACCGCCGAAGGCGGCGAGGAGGAAGAGGAGGAGTCGGTCGAGGATAAGGTCAACGCCTTGATCGAGTCCCGCAAGATGCTGGGCAACGCCAGCTACTACGCCTTCACGGCCACACCCAAGACTCGGACGCTGGAGCTTTTCGGCGAGCGCCAGGTCGTCGGCGATACGGTTCAGTTCCGGTCGCCCGAGGAGCTGACCTATACGACCAAGCAAGCGATCCAGGAGGGCTTCATCCTCGACGTGATCGCCAACTACACACCGGTGTCGAGCTTCTATCACGTCGCCAAGACGATCGAGCACGACCCGGAGGTGGACAAGGTCAAGGCGCTGAAGAAGATCCGGCACTACGTGGAGTCCCACGACAAGGCAATCCGCCGCAAGGCCGAGATCATGGTCGATCACTTTGTCGAGCAGGTGATCAGCGCCAAGAAGATCGGCGGCAAAGCGCGCGCGATGATCGTCTGCAACGGAATCGCACGGGCCATCGACTACTTCCGCGAGGTTTCGGACTACCTCACCGAGATCAAGAGCCCGTACAAGGCCATCGTGGCGTACTCCGGCGACTTCGAGATCGGCGGATCGAAGAAGACCGAGGTCGATCTCAACGGGTTCCCGAGCAAGGACATCCCGGCCAAGCTTAAACAGGAGCCGTATCGCTTCCTGATCGTTGCCAACAAGTTCGTCACGGGCTTCGACGAGCCGCTGCTGCACACGATGTACGTGGACAAGCCGCTGGCGAGCGTCCTGGCCGTGCAGACGCTCTCACGACTGAACCGAGCGCACCCGAAGAAGGCGGACACATTCGTGCTCGACTTCGCCGACAACGCGGAGGCCGTGAAGGCGGCGTTCCAGGAGTACTACCGCGCCACGATCCAGGAGGGGGAGACTGACCCCAACAAGCTCCACGACCTGAAGAGCGATCTGGACGCACAGCAGGTCTACAGCTGGCAGCAGGTGGAAGACCTCGTCGCGCAGTACCTTGGCGGAGCTGAGCGTGACCAGCTCGACCCAATCCTCGACGCGTGTGTCGCCGAGTACGTCGAGAAGCTCTCGGAAGACGACCAAGTGAAGTTCAAGGGCAAGGCGAAGGCCTTCGTCCGCAGCTACGGCTTCCTTGCAGCCATCCTCCCCTACGGTCACCCGGCATGGGAGAAGCTGTCGATCTTCCTGAACTTCCTGATTCCGAAGCTGCCCGCACCCAAGGAGGAGGATCTGTCCAAAGGCGTGCTCGAGGCCATCGACATGGACAGCTACCGAGCTCAGGCCCAGGCCTCCATGCGGATGGCGATGGACGACGCAGATGCGTTTGTCGAGCCGCCACCCCCCGGAGGTGGTGGCGGCGGTGACGAGCCGGAGCTGGACAGACTGTCAAACATCATCAAGCAGTTCAACGACCTGTTCGGCAACATCGAGTGGCATGACGCCGACAAGATTCGCAAGGTCGTCACAGAAGATATTCCGGCGCGCGTCGCGCAGGACAAGGCGTACCAGAACGCGCAGGCCAACTCGGGCAAACAGAACGCGAGGCTGGAGCACGACAAGGCGCTCAACCGCGTGGTGCTGGAGCTGCTGGACGATCACACAGAGCTCTTCAAGCAGTTCAGCGATAACCCGAACTTCAAGCGTTGGCTGGCGGACATGGTGTTCGACTCGACGTACCACCCGGGGCAGAAGCCGTCCGTGCCGCCCCAATCGGGCGCTCAGGCCTGAACTGCACCCGGAGGCGACATGCAGGAAAAGCTCAACCTCAGCAAGGCGCTGCTCGGCTTCCTGAAGGAACGTGCGGACGAGAAGTTCACTGCCCGGCAGATCGCGGAATGGGTGTTCGCGACCTACCCAGATGAGTGCCAGGCCAAGAAGGCGAGCAGCAAGTTCATCACCGACGACGCCGGCCTGGTGCAACAACTGGTGGCGGAGATCAGCTCGCAACGGCCAGCGCTGCAGAAGCGTCACCCCGAGTTGAAGACCACGGAGGGGCGCCCGCGCAAGTACTACTACTCAGAGAAGTCCGACAGCGCAGAGGTAGCGGCCGCCGAGGCGGGTCAAGCTGTGCCCGCAGCGGATGCGGGAGCCGGCAAGCTCGGTGAGCACGCGCTATACCCAATGCTGTCGCAGTATCTCTGGGATGAGTTCCGGGTCTTCTCCAAGCGCGTCGACGAGAAGAAGTCGTCGAACAAGCGCGGTCCAAACGGCAACCGCTGGCTCTACCCCGATGTGGTTGGCATGGAGGACCTGGGCGCGGAGTGGCACCAGGAGGTGCGCGACTGCGTCAATCAGTACTCCGACAAACGAACCCGGCTGTGGTCATTCGAAGCCAAGCTGCTGATCAACTGATCGAACGCTCGCGAGTGCTTCTTCCAAGCCGTGTCGAACTCGTCTTGGGCGAACTTCGGCTACCTGGTCGCGGCGGAGATCGAGGGCCAGGACACGCTCAAGGAGCTGCGGATGCTTTTTGCGGCGCACGGCATCGGCTTGATCAAGCTGGACACCGAGAACCCGGTCGACAGCCAGGTGTTGATTCCGGCTCGCGAGCGGGACGAGATCGATTGGGACATGGCCAATCGTCTAGCGACCGAGAACAAGGACTTCCTCGGCTTCGTGAAGCTCGTCAAGCAGTTCTACCAAACCGGTGAGGCGCGCGCGGCCGACTGGGATCTTCCCGCGGCGACTGATTGACTGGGCTACTCGAGGTGTCCGACCACGTCGAGTCGCTGGTCGCCGCGCTGGAACGCGCCGAACCATGCATCACGCGAATCGGCTCGCGCGCGGCTGAGCAGCATGGCGAAGCCTTCGCAGCCGCGTTGACGAGCCGAGGCGAAGTCGGTGGTGTCGAATCGTGCCTCTCTCACCAAGGTGGGCGCGACTGACTTCATGGCGTACTCGAAGAGCCCGAGCAGGTCGGCCTGAAGCTCGTTGTCGATGTTCTCTGCGGTGACGTCGTCGATGATGGCTCTCTTGAATCGGTGGTTCACAGAATCACTCCATGGGTCGATGGGATGACATGAACGCGCTGTTCGGGCGTAAAGCCAAGCGCGTCTGACCTGTCCTGCATCAGGTGTTGCCGAGCAGCCAGGCGGCCTCGGCAGCTCGGCGCGCCACCAGGCCCGGAAGCACCTTTCCTCCGCCGTAAACCCATCGCCGGAGTTCTGTCGCGGCCCCGGTCCAGTCACGCTGATTGATCCGCCGCCGCAGCGTCGAGGTCTGCAGCCGCCCGGCACCGAGGTTGAAGGTGAAGTCCACGATGGCGGCAAGCCGACTTGCGGGCTCGGTCGTCAGCACCGGGCAGTAGCGCAGCGTCGCGGTGAGCGCAGTCGTCAGGTCGTCCGCCAGGTAGCGCTCCGCCTCTGCCTCCGTGAGCGGCGGGTGCTTCAGATCGCAGAGGTGGCCGTAGCCGACTGTCCAGTAGCCGGCTGGGCAGACGTAAGGATGCGCGCGGCCGGGATCGTTCTTCGGTACGCGATGAAAGCCCTCGAAGCGCTTGGCCAGGTCGATGGCCGCTTGCGGAACCGCGATCACGGCCGCACCCGGTCGAACACGCGCCCGAGGAACCAGAAGTTCAGCACTCCGGCCCACAGCGCCTGATCGGCGTCGGTCCACGCGTGGAGGATCGCGGCGCCCCAGTCGCTGCCGCCGTTGATCGCGCCCACGAAAGCTGCGGTCTTGGCGGCGCAGTACAGGGCCATGAACCAGTAGGTGATCACCGGGCGGACGCTGACCGACAGCGCATCGGCCCATCGCACGCGAGAGCGCTGGCCCTGGGCGGCGACCGACTCCCGCAAGGCCTCGATGGCGCCGGTGTTCCATGCTGATTCGGCGCTGGCGCCGATCTCGGCCATGCGCTGGGCGCCACGCAGTTTCTCGAACTCCAGCGCCTTGTCCTGCATGGCGAGCTCGTGGCCGCGCTCGCCCTTGCGATCCAGCCACTTGAGGACCTCGGGCGCCAGGCGGAAGGCCCCGCCCAGGAGACCACCGAGCAGAGTCTCGATCATTGGCCGCCTCCCATGAGCTTGAGCTTGATAGCGGCGCCGATCAGCAGGATCGCAAGGATGGGCAGAGCCCGGTGCAGGTGGTCGACCCGACGATGCCGGTCCACGGGCCTTTCTCGGCCGACTTCCGGTGGGTAACGCTGCCTGATGGAGACGGCGTGCCGATACGCCTCACCGACGGTCAGGCCAGGATGTTCGAGGCACTGTGGTCGTTCAAGGGCGCCGCCGTGACGGCGGAGCGGGTCATGCAGCGAGCAGGCCTGGACAGCGGCAAGCCGATTGACCTGTTCAAGATCAAGACGAAGGACAAGGGCAAGCCGGAGCCTGCGGCGCAGCGCACTGCCTACGTTGCGCTCGTGGTCACGCAGAAACGCGCAGGGTTGTATTCGATGCCATGCGCGGCTGAAGCATGGGAGCGATCTCCCGGCGCCTCCAACATGAGGAAGGAGACCCTAATGACTTGATCTGACCTTCCGGTGCGCCGAGGCTCGCGCCGATCCAAGAGCCGGACCCTTCAACCTTCGGAGTGCTTGAAATGAGCGGAAAGAACCAGTGGGTAGTACCCGTCAATGGCGGGAATCAGTGGGGCGTGCGCGGACAAGGCAACGACCGCATCACGTCCATCCACAACACGCAGCAAGAGGCGATCAGTCGCGCACGCGGTATCGCCATCAACCAACGGAGCGAGTTGTTCATTCAGGGACGAGACGGGCAGATCCGCGAGCGGAACAGCTACGGCGATGATCCTTTCCCGCCTAAGGGATGACTCTGTGGCTGGCGTCTTGTGTTGCGTAGCGGGTCTGCTAATCCAGGCCTGCTGGCGAACCGTTCCCTGCGACGCACGCACAAGCGGTTGATGGTTAAGGCCGCCTGCGTGCGCTCCGGCGAAGAAGTTGGCGCAGGTTTTGAGAGAACTGAGAGCAGAAGAGAGTCGAACCGGGCGACTTCAGGACGCCGGGCGGCCACGGCGTGGCACATGCAGATCGGCGCCGTACCCCGCGTGGTGTCGCGGAACTCGGAAATGAAAACGCCCAACCGATAGAGGTTGGGCGTTGAATGGTGGTGGCCAAGGGCGGAATCGAACCACCGACACGCGGATTTTCAATCCGCTGCTCTACCAACTGAGCTACTTGGCCAAGAGCCCGCGAGTATAGCAGGCTTGTGAGCGGTGCCCGTTCAGAGCCCGCCGTTGCGCTTGTTGCGCGAGAGATCGACGCCCAGTTGCTTGAGCTTGCGGTACAGGTGCGTGCGTTCCAGGCCGGTCTTCTCGGCCACGCGCGTCATGCTGCCGTTTTCCTTGGCGAGGTGGAACTCGAAATAGCTCTTCTCGAAGGCGTCGCGCGCCTCGCGCAAGGGGCGGTCGAGCTCGAAGGCTTGCAGCGACTGCAGCCCCACGCCGAGCGTTGCCGGGCTGATGACGGGCGTGCCCAGCGTGGAGTCCATGCTCAGGGCGGGGGAGGCGGGATGGTGGGCGTGTCCGTCGGGTCGAAAGGAAGGCGCCGCCGTGGCGTTGCCGTGGCCGTTGGCCGCCGCGGCCGGCTTGGGCGCGCCCGGCGCCGCGGGCTTGGCCAGGCCCTGCTCCACCGCGCGCAGCAGCTTCTGCAGCGTGATCGGCTTTTCCAGGAAGGCCATGGCGCCGTACTTGGTGGCCTCGACCGCGGTGTCGATGGTGCCGTGGCCGCTCATCATGATCACGGGCATCGTGAGCTGGCCGCCGCTGCTCCACTCCTTGAGCAGCGTGATGCCGTCCACGTCGGGCATCCAGATGTCCAGCAGCACCAGGTCGAGGCGCACGCGCTCGCGCGCGCTGCGGGCTTGCGCCGCGTTCTCGGCCAGCTCGACCGTGTGACCTTCATCGGTCAGGATTTCCGACAGCAGGGCGCGTATGCCCAGTTCGTCGTCAACTACAAGAATGGTGGCCATGGATGCTCGCTCAGTGCGCCTGCGAGGAAGCGGCTGTCGCCGGGGGCGGCGATGGGGCCTGCGCGGGAGCAAGATTCGAAAATGATAGCGAAACTTGTGCCCCCCCTGGCCCTGCCCCGCCCCCGGGGCCTGGAGGCAGGTTGACGATGCGCACACGGGCGCCGTGTTCGTCGGCGATCTTCTTCACCACCGCCAGCCCCAGGCCCGTGCCCTTGCTCTTGGTGGTGACATAGGGCTCGAACGCGCGCTTGAGCACCTTGTCGGCAAAGCCGGGGCCGTTGTCGGCCACCTTCAGCCGCACCGCGCGCAGCTCGCCGTTGTCGTTGCGCGCCGCCTCAGTCGAGATCAGCACATGGCCGTCGGGCGCTTCGGCCACCGCGTCCAGCGCGTTCTGCACCAGGTTGTGGATCACCTGGCGCAGCTGCGTGGCGTCGCCCACGATCGGCGGCAGCCCGGGCGCCAGCTCGGCGGCCAGGCGCCCTTGCTCCTGCGCGTGGCCATACAGCGCCAGCACCTCGGCCACCAGGCTGTTGAGCTCCAGCGGCTGCAGGCGCACCGCCGGCAGCCGCGCGTAGTCGCGAAACTCGTTGACCAGCTGCTTCATCGCCTGCACCTGGGCCACGATGGTGCCCACCGAACGCTGCAGCATGGCCTGGTCGGTGCCTTCGAGCTTGGCCTCCAGCTTGTGCTGCAGGCGCTCGGCCGACAGCTGTATCGGCGTGAGCGGGTTCTTGATCTCGTGCGCCAGCCGGCGCGCCACCTCGCTCCAGGCGGCCGAGCGCTGCGCCGACACCACCTCGGTGATGTCGTCGAACACGACCAGGCGCGCATCGTGGGGCAGCGCGGCGCCGCGCACCAGCAGGGTCAGGGTGTCCTGGTCGCGGCCGTTGTGCAGGCCGGTCTGCAGCTCGAAGGAGTCTTGCCAGTGGTCGCGCTCGCCGGCCTCGGGGCTGCTCACCTGCAGCTCGAAGCGCTGCCACACCGCATGGGCAAAGGCTTCCAGCCCCGGCACCTCGCCGAGCTGGCGGCCGCGGTAGGCCGACAGCGGCAGCTTGAGGATGCGCGTGGCGCCTGGGTTCACCGTGTCGATGCGGCGCGCGGCATCGAACACGATCACGCCGGCGGTCAGGTTGTCCAGGATGGTCTGCAGGTTGGTGCGCGCGCCTTCGAGCTGGGCCACGCCGCGCTGCACCTGCTCGCGCGCTTCGGAGAGCTGCTCGGTCATCTCGGCGAAGCTGCGCGTCAGGCCGCCCAGCTCGTCGCGCGAGGCATACACCGGCTTGGCACGAAGGTCGCCGCGCGCCACCTGGCGCATGCCCTCGGCCAGCAGCAGCAGCGGCCGCGCTAGCTGGTGGCCGAGCATCGCCGCCAGCAGCACCGCGCCGAACACCGCGAGGATGAGCACCAGGGTCAGCGTGCCCACGTACATCGTGCGCAGCCCGCCGCGCGCCAGCGCGCGCTGCTGGTACTCGCGGTAGGCCGCCTGCAGCGCCAGCGCATGGGTGGCCACGGCCGTGGGCACCGGCTGCACCACCATCAGGAAACGCTCTTCGCCGCCCAGGCGCAGCTCGGTGTTGGGGATCAGCGCCAGCGCGCGCACCCGCGCCTGCGGTGCCGCCGCGGCCGCACCGCCGGCCAACTCGTCGTCCAGGCCCTCGAGCTGGCTCACCACGCGCGCGCTGCGCGCCTGGCGCATCAGCTGCGCGGCGGGCCGCTCGAACGCAAAGCTGGCCAGGCCGCTGGTGGACATCATCACCTGCCCGCTCGAGCCGAGCACCGCCACGTCGCGCGCGCCGAGCTGCTCGCGCAAGCGCTCCAGCGCCAGCGGCGGCACGGTGCGCGAGTCGGCCAGGCGCTCGGCGGCCACCCGCGTCTTGGTGGCCACGTCGTTGACCAGGGTGTCCAGCGTGCCGCGGCCCAGCGACAGGCCGGCGCTCAGGGCGTTTTCCACCTGCACGTCGAACCAGCCCTCGATGCTGCGCGTGACGAACTGGTACGACACGGCATAGACCATCAGCCCGGGCACCACGCCGACCAGCGCGAAGATGCCTGCCAGCTTGGCCAGCAGGTGGCTGCCGAACTTGCCGCGCCGCATGCGCACCGCCAGGCGCAGCGCCGCGCCCACGATCACCAGCAGCAGCAGCGCGGCCACGGCCACGTTGAGCCAGAACAGCCAGACGAAGTTGCGCTCGTAGAAGCTGCGGCTGTGCGTGGCCAGCGAGAGCACGAAAGTGAGCACCAGGCCGAAGCCGATGGTGGCCACGATCGCCACCACCCAGGCCCAGCGCGTCGAGCGCGTGCTCATCTCCTGCCCTTATTCAATCCGCACCGTGCGTTCCACGCCCAGCGTCCAGTCGCCCTGCCCGCCGATGCCGAACTGCATGGGCCGGGGCAGTTGCGATGTGTCGAGCTTGTAGCTGAATTCGACGTAGTAGCGCTCGTCAGGGTCGATCTGGGAGTTGTCGGCGATCTTCCAGCGCGCGCTGCTCGACAGCGCCGTGATGGCGTCCGAGAGGCTGGGATAGGTCTGCGCCAGGCCGCCCAGGCTGACGCGCCAGTTGTCCGACAGCGGCTGGAACGACAGCCGCCAGGCGCGCGAGGCGCGGGCCACGCGCTGGTCGCGCCAGTACCAGCGGTGGCGGTACAGGTTGGCCTCGGCCACGAAGTACAGCGGCACGCCGCGCTGCAGCGCGTCTTCCACCACGTGGGGCAGCGACACGCGCACGTTGAAGTCGAGCGACAGGCCGGCGTCGAGCCGCTGCAGCGTCAGGTGGGTGAGCTCCACGCCCTCGGCGCGTGCCGGCTGCGCCTGCAAACCCAGCAGCAGGCCCAGCGCCAGGCAGGCGGCAGCCCCGCCTCGCATCGCGCGAAGCCCCCAACGCAGGCAGACCGACACGACGCGCAGCACGGTCAACGCTTGTTCTTTCAGGACAGCTTTTGAAGGAGGGCGTAGTAGAAGCCGTCATGCACGGCCCGACCCGCATTGTCGGGCAGCGGCAGCAGGTGGCCCGGCGAGCGGGGATCGAGTCGCGCACTCGTTCCGGCCGGGCGTTGCAAAAAAGCGTCGATCTGCTGCTGGCCCTCCGCCCTGAAGAGGGAACAGGTCACGTACACCAGCCGCCCGCCGGGCGCCAGCAGCGGCCACAGCGCATCGAGCATCTCGGCCTGTATGCGCGCCAGCGCCGCCACGTCGTCGGGCCGGCGCAGCCAGCGCACGTCAGGGTGGCGGCGCACGATGCCCGAGGCGCTGCAGGGTGCGTCAAGCAAGATGGCGTCGAACGGCCGGCCGTCCCACCAGGCCGCGGTGTCGCGCGCATCGGCGGCCTTCAGCTCGGCCTGCAGCTGCAGCCGGTTGAGGGTTTCCTGCACACGCTGCAGGCGCACCGGGTCGCTGTCCAGCGCCAGCAGGTGGAGCTCGGCATGCTCCAGCAGGTGGGCGGTCTTGCCACCCGGGGCGGCGCAGGCATCGAGCACGCGCGCGCCGGGCCGCAGCAGCGGGCCAGGCTCGGGCGGCGGCACGGCGGCGGGCGCGTCGGCCTGCGGCGCGGCGGCGCGGGCAAACCCCGCGGCCAGCGCCAGCGTCGACGGCGGCACCGGTGCGGCCGGCGGCGGCGCCTGCAGCCAGCCCGGCAGCGGCAGGCCCAGCAGCAAGCGCGCCGCCAGCTGCGCGGCCGCGTCCTGCACCGACACCTCGCCTTCGGCAAAGCCGGGCAGCTGCTGTACTGGACAGGGCGCCTCCAGCAACACCGCGGTGTCGTCCAGCGCCTGCGCCGCGCGACCGTGCTCGGCCAGCCGCCGCACGTAGGCCGCCGCATCGCCGCGGCGCGCGTTGACGCGCAGCACCATCGGCGGATGCAGGTTGTTCGCGGCCAGCAGCGCCTGCCATTGCAGGGGCCAGTCTTGTCGCGTGCGCTCGATCCACCACCCGGGGTGGTTGTAGGCCGCCAGCGGCTTGGACAGGGCCGCGCGCACCAGCTCCTCGCGCTCGCGCAGGAAGCGGCGCAGCACCGCGTTGATGAAGCCGGCCGCCGCCGGCGTGCGCTGGCGCGCGGCCGTGACGGCCTGGTCGACCACGGTGTGCTCGGCATAGGCCACCCCGGCCATGCCGGCCGGCACCGGCCACAGCAGGGCCAGCGCGCTCACCAGCAGCGCGTCCACGTTGGGCGGGGGCACCTTGGGCACCAGCTTCTCGCGCACCACCTGCGCGCCGCCCAGCCAGCGCAGCACATGAAAGCTCAGCGCCTGCGTGCCCGGCCGCGCCTCGGCCGGCACACGCTCGAGCAGGTCGCTCAGCGAGCGCCCTGCGCGCACGGCCTGCACCGCGTCGGCCGCGTGGTCGAGCAGGCGCGCGAGCGGCAACGCGAATGCCGCGCCGCTGGCGGCAGGAGAAGCGGGAGGGGAAGGCACGGCTTCAGTCTATCCCCTGTTCTTGGGGCGGATTCTGCAACCAACGGCGACAATCGCCAGCATCCGTCGACCTTTGTCCAGCCCCCGCGCGGCGGCACACTGCCCATGAGCCAGACCCAGAACACCGTGCCCATCTTCCGCAGCGAAGAAGACCTCGCACGCCTGCCCGTGTCGGAGCGCATCCGCTACCGCGTGGTGGGCGCCGACTGCCGCTACCACGCCAACGACAACATTTCGGCCTTCGTGCGCGAAGGCGAGCTGGAGGAGCTGAAGGCCGAGGTGGAGCAGCGCATGAAGGGCGTGCTGGAGGCGCTGGTGATCGACACCGACAGCGACCACAACACCAACGACACCGCGCGCCGGGTGGCCAAGATGTTCATCGACGAGGTGTTCCGGGGGCGGTATGTGCCGCGGCCGAGGCTCACCGAGTTCCCCAATATCGAGCGCCTGAACGAGCTGATGATCGTGGGCCCGGTCAAGGTGCGCAGCGCCTGCTCGCACCATCTGTGCCCCATCCTCGGGCGCGTGTGGATCGGCGTGATGCCCAACGAACACTCCAACCTGATCGGGCTGTCGAAATACGCGCGCATCACCGAGTGGATCATGAGCCGCCCGCAGATCCAGGAGGAGGCGGTGACCATGCTGGCCAACGAGCTGCAGGAGCTGGTCAAGCCCGACGGGCTGGCCATCGTGATGGAGGCCGACCACTTCTGCATGCACTGGCGCGGCGTGAAGGACGACGAGTCGATGATGACCAACAGCGTGATGCGCGGTGCCTTCCTGAAGGACGCGAGCCTGCGGCGCGAGTTCCTGTCGCTGCTGAGCAAGAAGGACTGAGGCCATGCTGGTGCGCCTGATCTATTGCAGCCGCGCAGCGCCCGGGGTCGACCCGGAAGAGCTGCACACGATCCTGAAGACCTCGCGCGCCCACAACGCCCGGCTCGGCGTGACCGGCGTGCTGTGCCTGGCCGACGGCTTCTTCATCCAGGTGCTCGAAGGCGGGCGCTCGGCGGTGAACCAGCTCTACAACCGCATCGTGGCCGACGGCCGGCACGGCGACGTGACGCTGCTGGGCTATGAAGACGTGCGCGAGCGGCGCTTCGCCGGCTGGGCCATGGGCCAGGCCAACATGGCGCGCCTGAACCCGGCGCTGCTGCTGAAGTATTCGGAGAAGGCGGCGCTGGACCCGTATGCACTGGAAGGCGCCTCGGTGATCGCGCTGTTCGACGAGCTGGTGGCCACCGGGGCCATCATGTGCGGAAGCTAGAGCTCAAGCGCCCGCCGTTTCTTGCACCACCTCCCAGCGCACGCCATCGCCGCTGCGCATCAGCACCCCTTCGGCGGCGGGCATCAGCCGGCCCGGCGTGTCGGGCAGCAGCCACGACAGGCTGGCCGCATAGCCGAAGCGCGGATCGTGGATCACGTCCAGGTCGGCCAGCGTGCGGTCGAGCGCGCTGCGCGGCAGGCCTTCGATGCGCAGCGGCTGCGGCTCGCCGAGCAGGGCCTCGGCCTGCGGGGCGGGTGACAGCGCCACCAGGTCGCCCACCACCAGATGCCCCAGGCGCTGCAGGCCGCCGCGCGCCAGGTACCAGCGCGCGGCCGCGGGTTCGCTGCTCCTGCAGCCCGCCACCCAGCGCAGGCTGGACACCAGCGCCTCCATCAGCGGCGGGCGCCCGGGCTGCCAGCGCGCCAGCACCAGGTCGGCATGGTCGCTGGGCGTGAGCGGCCCGGGCAGCCACAGCGGGCTGTCGGGGCTGAAGTGCAGCGGCGCCAGCGGCGCACCCAGCAGCCAGTGGCCGCCCTGCCCGTCCTGGGCATGGGCCAGCCAGGCCTCGATGCCTTGAACCCGGTCGCGCAAGGTCTGCTCGCTCACGCCGGCCGCGGGCGACACGTCCAGCCACTGCGCGCCGCCCAGCTGCTCGGCCAGCGCCAGCGGACGCATGGCGAAGCGCAGCAGCACGCCGTGGCCGAAGTGGCCGGTGCCCGAGGCATCGGTGTGGCGGCTGCGCATGCCGCAGGCCCACACCGCGCCGTCGGCCGCCCAGGCATCGAACAGCTGCACGTCGGGCACGGGATCGGCTTCCACCGCCTGCTGCCCGTCCACCGCGAACACGCGCACACAGGCGCGCGCGCTGCCGTCGGGCGCGATGCTGGCGTTCACGAAGAACAGCAGCAGCCCGCCGGCGCGCAGCGCCAGCACCGCCGGATACGGGGCATCGGCCGGCGGTCCGTCGGCCACCCACGGATGCTGCGGCTGGATCGTCAGCGGCCGGTGCCCGTCGACCAGCACGAAGATGCGGTCGTGCCCGGCCCACCAGGGCGTCGGATCGTGCGGCGCGCTGTGCGCCAGGCACCAGCGCAGGCGCTCGCGCAAGGCCGGCGCCAGGCGCTGCGCGCGCCATTCGCCCGGCCGCCCGAGCGGCGACGCCGCCGTGCGCGGCGCGGGCTGCAGCGACAAGGGTTCGCCCGCGGCGCCGCGCAGCACCGGCTGCAGCACGGCGAGGAACAAGGGATCGACTTCGTTGGCCATGCGGCTAGTGCGCCGGTGCGCCGGCCACGGCATTGAAGCCGGCCTCGCCGGCCTGCGACCCGAGCCAGTAGCCGACCGCCCCGGCCGCCGCGCCGATCACGAAGCCGGCCACGTTGCCCAGCCCCGGCACCACCGTGCCCGACACCGCACCCACCGCAGCGCCGGCCGCGGCCGCGCCCAGCCAGCCGCCGGCGACCTTGGCGGTCTGGCGGCCGGTGTTGCTCCAGTCGCCGGTCTGCAGGCTGGTGCGCGCTTCGCTGACGATGGAGGCGCCGTCGACCGCAGCGCCCACGACCATGAGCGCGCGGCCGCCGTACTTCAGCGCCTTGAGGCCGCGCGCGGCATCGTCGGCCCCGTGCACCAGCGAGTTGAAGGTGGGGTCGGCCTTGGCCGAACCCTTGATCACGCGCTGGGCCACCTCGATGCCGCGCGCCGATTCGTCCATCGAGCGGAACGCGGCCGGGTTCTCCTTTTCGAACGCGGCCACGGCATCCTTCCACACCTTTTCGAAGGGCTTGGGTTCGGGCTTGGCCGCGCGCGAGGCGCCCAGGCCCTTGTCGGACACCATCTCGCGCGTGCGCTCCAGGATCGCGTTGCGCTCGGCGCTGGCGTTCTGCGCCGCCTGCTTCCACGCGGCGGGGTCGTGGACGCGCGCCGGGTCGGTGATGGTGTGGCGCGCTTCCAGCGTCGACAACGGCTTGAGGTACTGCTCGATGCGGATGCGCGAGTCGTCGAACAGCTCGCCCGGGATCTGCTGCAAGCCGCGCTGCGCAATGCCGTAGGTGTCGGTGGCCTTGAGCACGTCGGCCAGCGGCCGGCCCTGTCCGGCCACGCCGTTCTGCGCCTTCCAGGCTTGCACCTGCTGCGGCGTCCAGCCGAGGTGAGGGTGCGTGGGCGCGGTGCGGCCATAGGCTTCGAGCGCGGCGCCCGTGGCGTGGGTGTCGCTGGACGAAGGGCTGCGAATCGGATCCGGCATGTGGTTCTCCCTGAGCTGCAATGCAATGTGTTGAGCCGTGTGCGTACCTTACGCAGCATGGCGCGGGCGCGAAAGCTGGGAGCGTTCCCAGCCGGCTCAGCGGTTGAAGGCGGATGGGCTGCCCTGCGCCAGCCTGTGCAGGCTGCTCGTGCCCTCGGCCCCGTTCAGCGCCGCCAGGCAGCGCCGCACCACCTCGTCCGGCGCAGCCTCGGCCTGCCAGGCGTCGGCCAGCGCCAGCACGCCCTGGCGCGCACTGCGCGACCAGGAGCCGCCCAGCGGGTCTTGTGCATCGGCACGCAGCTTGGCGCAGTAGAGCGCGCGCGCGGTGGCATCGCTGCCCACCAGGCGCAGCAGCGGCTGCAAGGCGGCGTCGAAGGCGCTGGCGGACAAGGGCTCGCGGCCGCTGGGCTGCGCATGCCAGGAGCACAGGTATTCCACCGGCCCCAGGCTGCGCGTGTGGCCATAGCCCTGGCCCGGCCGCAGCGCGCTGCCCCAGGCCGCCAGGCGCCCGCTGGGCAGGCGGCCGCTGCGCAGCGCATGCACCAGCGTGTCGGCCACCAGCGCCTGCACCGCAGGCTCGCCGTGGCGCTCGATATGGCACAGCAGGTTCACGAACGCCGGGTACAACCGGTCGCCCAGGCCCAGGCTGACCGCCTCCATCAGCGCCACACGGTCGGCGGTGTGCGCCAGCACGGCGCAGCCTTCCACCAGCGCTTGCGCGGCGGCGAGCCACTCGGGCCGCGACTTCAGCATCGGCGCCCGGCCCTCAGCCTGCCTCGCTCAGCCTGCCTCGACCAGGTGGCCGAGCACACGCTGTGCGAGCGCCTGCACGTCGCCGCCTGCGCCGGCGCGCACCAAGGGCAAGTTGATGCGAATGCCCGCGCCGGCGCCTGCATCGGCGTCGAGGAACCACGCCGACGCCTCCTGCGCCGCACCGGCCTCGGCGGCCGGCAGCAGCGCATCGCGCAGGCCCGACCCGGCACCGGCCAGTGCATTCAGCGATGGAATCGACGCGGGGATGTTCATCACGGACCTCTCGATGCGGACGACTGTAGTGGTCGAGGCGGGCGCTGCCCACTGGCAGCGTTCCCAGCTGGGAACGTTCCCAGGTCAGCCGCCGACCAGCGCCTTCAAGGTGCGCAGCACGACACCGGGCCGCGCGGCGATGTCGTCGATCAGCAGCTGCACCAGGCTGCCCAGCGTGAGCATCAGCAGCGCGTTGGCGGCCAGCACCTTCAGCGAGCTGGACAGCGCGAACACGTTGAGCTGCTGCGCGAAGCGGTTGACCAGCCCCAGCACACCCTCGATGAGGTACAGCACCACCAGGAAGGGCGCGCTGATCAGCAAGGCCAGCAGCATCAGGCGGCCGAACTCGGCTTCCAGCAGCCCCACGCCACCGGTCTTGAACTGCGGCAGCGGCTGGGCCACCGGCCAGATCGCATAGCTTTCCATCACCAGCCCGACCAGCAGCAGGAAGCCGCCGGAGAACATGAACACGAAGCCGGCCAGGCGCGACAGGAAGGCCCCGGTGAGCGGCGTCTGGTGGCCCGACAGCGGATCGAGCACCTGGGCCATCGAGGCGCCGGTCTTCAGGTCGATGAACTGGCCCGCGATCTCGAAGGCCCAGAGCACCGAGCCGAACAGCAAGCCGATGGCAGCGCCCAGGAAGGCCTCCTTGGCCGCCAGGCGCAGCCAGTGCGCCGTGGTCCAGGCGCCCACGTCGGCCACCGGCTGCAGCGCCAGCGTGAGCACCGCCAGCGCGATGAAGATCGCGTTGCGCACCAGCGGGGGCACCAGGTCGGGCGTGAACAGCGGCAGCAGCAGGAAAGCCACCGCGATGCGCAACGTGGACAGGCCCACCAGCAGCGCCAGCGCCGACCAGTCACCCGCCGCGAACAGGCCTTCCATCGGCCAGGGCCCCGCTAGCGCCGCACCATGCCGGCGAAGCCGGAGAACACGCGGTCGGTGAACTGGTACAGCCCGCCGCCCAGCAGCGACGCGGTGAGGAACAAGGTGAGCACGATCGCGAAGAACTTCAGCGCGTATTGCAGAGTCTGCTCCTGGATCTGCGTGGCCGCCTGGATGAAGGCGATCACGAAGCCCACCACCGCTGCCACGATGATCGGCGGCGCCGACAGCAGCATCACGAACCAAAGTGCCTGCTGCGTGAGCTGGATCGCCTCGCTGTTCAACATGGCCCACCCCCGAGCGCCTGACGGCGCTCCCCCTCAAGGGGGCAACACCGGCGGACCGGCGAAGCCGGATCCGCGGTGTTCGCTGGGCCGGCTGGCGCTTGGGCAGGGTCCGCGGTGTTCTGCGCCGCGTCCAGCGGCCGCAGCCCAGGTCTTGCGCGGATCCGGCTTCGCCGGTCCGCTGCAAGGGCCCCCTCGGGGGGCAGCGACCAAAGGGAGCGTGGGGGCTTCATATCAATAAGTCAGGACGAGTCCGTGCGTCAGCTTGACCCAGCCGTCGACCAGCACGAACAGCAGCAGCTTGAACGGCAGCGACACCGTGGTGGGCGACAGCATCATCATGCCCATGGCCATGAGGATGTTGGAGATCACCAGGTCGATCACCAGGAACGGCAGGAAGATCAGGAACCCGATCTGGAACGCCACCGCCAGCTCGTTCACGGTGAACGCGGGCACCACGACGATGAAGTCGCGCTCGGTGAGCTGGCCGGCCTTGTCGGGCGTGAGCGTCTTCTGCGCGGTCTTGAGGAAGAAGGCGCGCTCGCGCGGCGGGCTGTGCTTGATCAGGAACTCGCGCAGCGGCTCCTTGGCGGCGTCGGCGGCGGCCAGCAGGGTCTTGGTGCTGCCGGCGATGTTGGCGATGCCGTCCACCTTGGCCAGCATCTGCTGGCCCACCGGGAACATCACATAGACGCTCAACACCAGCGCCAGCCCGTTGAGCACCACGTTGGGCGGCACCTGCTGCAGCCCCAGCGCGTTGCGCAGCAGGCTCAGCACGACCACGATCTTGGTGAAGGAGGTGACCATCACGGCCACGAACGGCGCCAGCGCCAGCAACACCACGGTCACCAGCGCCGACGAGGGCGAGAACTGGGTCAGGTCCATTCGCGGCGGGCCCACTGCCGGGGCCCTTGTCTCCCTTGAGGAGCGCCGAGTGTGCCGCGCGCCTGGGAGCCTTACCAGCTGGGAGCGTTACCAGGGGGTCAGCGCTTCAACATCGTCTGGCGCACCAGGTTGAACAGCGTCAACCCCACCAGCGCACCCACGATCGCCAGCACCAGCGCCGGCAGGTCCACGCGGTTCAGGCCCGCGCCGCCGTCGGCGCGCAGCCAGGGCGACAAGAACCAGCCCGCCAGCGTGGCGCTGATCAGTCCCACGGTGAGGTTGACGGCGGTGCTCTCGCGTCCGGGCTCGCTCAGCACGCGGCTCATCAGCCAGCCGAGCAAGCCGCCGACGAAAAACCACAAGACGATGTTCATGGCGCACAAAGGACACAGGTCCACCAGACAGTGGGCAATCGCCGTGCCAGACGCTCAACCCACGTCCGGATCGAGCCCGAACCGCTCGACCACCTCGCCGCCGCGCAAGCCCAGCAGCGGCCCGTGCTGCAGCAGCGCGACCTCGCTCTGGGTCGGCCGCCACAGCGCCAGGTCGTCGGGCGCCACCGCCACGCTGCGCGGCAGGTTCATCATCTGCTGGTTCGACGACAGGCCGTAGAGCCGGTTGTCGCGCAGGCCCGGCGGCCACACCGGCCGCGCCATCAACCGGCCGCCATAGACGAACACCGACTGGCCGCGGCCCGGCCACCAGCGGCCCACCCAGTCCGCCAGCGGCCCGATGAACGGCATGTGCAGGCCCTGCAACACCTTGAGCACCGGCGTGGCGACCAGCACGGCCGGCTGCAGGCCGGCCAAGGTGGGCAGGTCGAAGTCGGCGGGCTTGACCAGCGCGGAGCCCGCCGACAGGTCGGTGAGCGGGCTGTCGGCGCCGTGCAGCGCCAGCGTGCCGCTGCCGGCGCCGTTGAAGCACAGGTCCTCGTGCCACAGCGAGGCGTGCCGCGCCCGCGCCCAGTCGATGAACGCGCCGTAGCGCCGGTTGCAGGCCGACACCGCGCGCTGTGGCGAGCTCCACCAGGGCGCCTGCACCGCATGCGAGTCGTAGCCCATGAAGCCGCCCCAGCGCAGGTGCTGCGGGTCGGCTGCCAGCAGCGCGAACAGCGGCGCCAGCGCCTCGGGCTCGGGCACGCCGCCGCGGCACAGGCCGACGTCGATCTCGATGCTCACCTGCAGGCAGGTGCCGAGCGTGTGCGCGAGGTCGCGGTACTGCGCCAGGCGGTCCGCGGTGTCGACCAGCCAGCGCAGTTGGCGCGCGGCGTCGAAGCGCGGCGCGCGCAGGCGCTGGTGAAAGGTCCACGCCGCCGCCACCGGCAGCGGCTTGCCCAGCAGCAGGTCGAACCCGGGCGCATGCGCCGCGTAGTGGTTGAGATAGGGCCGGTGGAACACCATCAGCCCCCGGCTGCGCAGGCGCGCGGCGAGGTGGCGCAGCAGCGGCAGCGAAGGCAGCGACTTCTGCACCAGGCGCAGGCTGCGCCCTGCGGGCAGCAGGCGCAGCAGCGCGTCGGCATTGCGCTCCAGGCGGTCGAGGTCGATCACCACCGCCGGCTCGCCCACGCCGGCGCGGCGCAGGGCCTGGGCGACCGTGCGGTACCAGGGGGCGTCGGCAGCGGCGGGCTGGCGCATCTTCAGTATTTCAGGCGCCGGCCCAGCACCATGAGCAGCCCGCTCGCGAGCAGGCACACCACCACCGCGGCCAGCACACCCGAGGCCTGGCCTTCAGGACCCGCGCCGATGATGCCGGCCACCACCACCGGCCCGGCGCCGCCGCCCACCATCGTGACCAGGCCGTTGTAGAGGCCGGCGCAAGGGCCCACCACCGCCGGCGGCAGCAGGCGCTGCACGAGCGAGAACTCGGCCGCGGAGAAGGCGCTTATGCAGAACACCGCGGCGGTGAAGGCGGCCACGCTGGCGGGCGCGCCGGGCAGCGTGAGCGCCAGCCAGATCGCCACCGCGCCGCCCACGAAGCCCAGCGCCGCCAAGCCGGCGCGCAGGTTGTGGCGGTCGCCCAGCGTGGACCACAGCGCCAGCCCGACCACGCCGGCCACATAAGGCAGGCTGGTGGCGTACACCAGGTCGCCATACGGCAGGCCCTTGGCGGTGACGAAGTACGTGGGCAGCCAGAGCGACAAGCCCACCGACACCACGTTGTACAGCGTGCCGCAGGCCAGCATGAGCAGCACCGCGGGCCGCGTCATCGTGCGCCACACGCTGCGCCAGCCGGGCGGCGCGGCCCGGTCCTCCGCGGCGTTGCCCTGCTCGATGAAGCGCAGCTCCGCGGCCCCGATGCGCGGATGGCGCGCCGGCGCGTCGTGCACATGGCGCCACACCAGCGGCAGCGACACCAGCGGCCCGGCCAGCGCCAGCACCAGGAAGCCCTGCGTCCAGCCGAAGCGGTGCATCAGCGGGATCAGCAGCAGCGGCGCGAGGCACACCGCCAGCAGCAGCCCGGCCATCCACACGCTGTTGGCGCGCGCCCGCTCGGCGGGCGGGAACCAGCGCTGGGTCAGCATGTTCATCATCGGGAAATGGATGCCTTCGGCCAGGCCCAGCAGCACGCGCGTGGCCAGCAGCGCCATCAGCGAGGCCGACAGCAGCGCGCCCAGCGCGGTGAACAGCGACCACAGCACGATCACCACCATCAGGCTGCGGCGCGGCCCGAAGCGCGCGCCCAGCGGCGACAGCAGCAGGTTGGCCAGGCCGTAGCCGGCGTAGAACACGGTGAGCAGCTGGCCGCCGTGGCTGCGCGTCTGCTCCACGCTCCAGCCGTACTGCTGCGCGATCAGCGGCAGCGCCAGGCTGATGTTCATGCGGTCGAGGTAGCCGACGAACAGCGTGACCATCAGCGTGAGCGCGATGCGCCAGCGTAAATTGTAGTTTTCGCTACAATTTTCCGGCATCGCCGCCACCGCTTCCGCGTCACGCTGCATGCCTGCTCCCAAACGCCGCCCTCCCGCGCCGCGCCTGGCCGTGAAGACCCAGCCGCGCCAGCAGCGCTCGCACGACACCTACGAGCAGATCCTCGCGGTCACCGCGCAGCTGCTGGGCGAGGTGGGCATCGAGCGGCTGTCCACCAACCTGGTGTGCGAGCGGCTGGGCCTCACGCCGCCCGCGCTGTACCACTACTTCCCGAACAAGTACGCGATCGTGCACGAGCTCGGCGCGCGGCTGATGCAGCTGCAGGACGAGGTGGTGGCGCGCTGGGTGTCGCCGCAGACCATGAGGCTGCCGGCCGCGCGCTTCCAGGCGGCGCTGGCGCAGATGTTCGGCGAGATGTTCCAGGTCACGCGCGAGCGGCCCGAGGGCGTGTGGGTGCTGCGCGCGCTGCGCGCGGTGCCGGCGCTGCAGAGCCTGCGCCTGCAGTCGCACGAGCGCGTGACGCGGCTGATCGCCGAAGCCTTCATCGCCGCCTACCCCGGCGCCGACGCAGCGCGGGTGCAGCTCACCACCCGGCTGGCGGTGGACATGGGCGGCGCGGCGCTCGACCTGCTGTTCGACGCGCCCGAGCTCGACGCCGAGGCGGTGGGCCGCACGCTGGCCTCGATGGTCGGGCGCGAGATGCTCGCGCTGCGCGCGGGCTGAGGCTTTCACAAGCTCTTCCCCACGCTCAACACCACGCCGGTGGCATCGAGCTGCCTGCTGCGGCGCGTCGGTGCGGGCGTCCTGGTCCCAGGCCGCGCTGCCGCACAGCGCAGCGGGCTCCGACCACGCCCTCTTTCTGCGCGCTCAGCCACAGGCCGTGGGCGGCCTCGGGCGCCGCCTGCGCGAGCAGCGGCGTGCAGGCGGTCCGGGCGAGCAAGGCCCGTGCGATGTGGTGCTTCATGCGACGGCTCCGGTGGAAGGTTCGAGCCCGAACAGCCGGCGCATGTAGGGCGTGAGCATGCGGCCCTGCGGGTCGAGCGCCTCGCGCACGGCAAGGAAGTCGCGCCAGCGCGGGTAGCGCGCGGCCAGGTCGGCCGCGCCCATGTCGTGCAGCTTGCCCCAGTGGGGCCGGCCGCCATGGCGGCGGAACACCGGCCCCAGCTCGCGCACCAGGTAGTCGTGGGGCTCGCCGGCCAGCGCGTGCACAGCGATCGAGCAGCTGTCGCGCCGGTGAAAGGGGCTGAGCCAGGCCTCATCGCCCCGGACGAAGCGGAACTCGACCGGGAAGAACACGTCGTTGCGCCGCTCCAGCAGGGCCAGCACCTCGCGCAGGCAGGCCACGCCCTGCTCGCGCGGCACGTGGTATTCCGACTCGTTGAAGCGCGTGCGCCTCACGGTGGACAGCAGCTCGAACGACAGGTCCACCGCCACCTCTTCGTCGGTGGCGGCGATGGCCTTGGCCGCCACCCAGCGGCGCAACGAAGGTACCGGCCCCAGCCAGTCGCGCAGGCGCTTCAGGTCGGCCAGCACGTCTTCGTCCTGCGCCGGCGGGCGCACCGGCTGGGTGGCCGGCACCTCGTCGTGGCTGATCGCCGCGCCGTGGCCGGTGAAGGGCAGCAGGTAGAGCTCGAAATGCTGGTGCTTCGCCACCAGCGCCTCGGCCTGCGCAAAGAGCGCTTCGTTGCGCGCCAGCCAGACATGGCGGCGCAGGAAATGGCGCGGCCGCACCTTCAGCGTCAGCTCGGTCAGCACGCCCAGGCTGCCCAGCGACACTTGCGCGGCGCGGAACACCTCGGGCCGCAGCGCCGGCGAGCACTCGATCAGCTCGCCCTCGGGCGTGAGCAGCTGCAGCGCCACCAGGTCGGCGTGCATCGCGCCGAAGCGCGCGCCGGTGCCGTGGGTGGCCGTCGCCATCGCGCCAGCCAGGCTTTGCATGTCGATGTCGGGCTGGTTCATCAGCGCGACGCCGGCCTCGTCGAGCGCCCGCGTGGCCTGCGCGATGCGCGTGCCGGCGCCCAGCGTCGCGGTGCCGGCGGCGCGGTCCACGCGCAGCAGCCCCGAGAGCTTGTCCAGCGAGACCAGCGTGCCGGGCGTGGGCACCAAGGCGCTGAACGAATGGCCGGCACCCACGCAGCGCAGCGGCCCGGGCGCGGTCTTCAGCAGCTGCGCCAGCTCGTCCAGCGAGGCCGGCAGCAGCCACTGCCGCGGCATGCAGGTTTCGACGCCCGACCAGTTGCGCCAGCCGCCGGCCGAGGCGCCGGCGCGCGCTGCCGCTACGCCGCGCGCCGACAGCCCAGCGCCCAGCCAGCTGCCGGCGGCCAGGGCCAGGAAGGAGCGGCGTCGCGTCATCGTCGTGCCCGTGAAGGTGACGCAATGTAGCGATGACTATGTTATAGCGTTAACTATAGTTTTCCCGGGTGCGGCGCGGACGCAAAAAAGGCCGCCAGCGGCGGCCACGGGTCGGTCGGAATCTGGTGAGCGGGGCAGGCTCAGGCGTTGGCCGGCTTCGGCCGGCGCTGGGGTTCGCCGAGCGGACGCATGTCCTGCCCGGCAGGCGGCGAGGACGTGGTGTCGCGCAACGGCTCGCCGAACGCCTGCGCACCCCGCTGCGCGTCCTCGGCTGTCTTGCGCACGGTTTCGCAGAGCTGGCCCAAGCCCTCGTTGGCCCGGCTGCCCAGCTCCTCGATGCCGCGCTGCCAGCTCTCGGCGGCCTGCGTGGTCTGGGTTTCGAGCACGCGGCCCATCTGGCGCTGCAACTCGGACACCGCTTCGTTGGCGCGCTGCGCAGTGTTGAGCCACTGCTCCGCCCCGGTGGCGAACACACGGCGCGCACGTTCGTCCGCCGTGTCGAACAGTGGCGACCAGTCCGGCAGGCCGAAGGCCGCCGCGGCGCGCGCCTGCGTCTGCAGCAGCACGCGCGCGGCCGACGCGTGGAGGTCATAGAAGTGGCCGGCGCTGCGCAATGCCATGGCGGTCAGGTGCACCGGCTGGTAGCGGGCCTCGGAAGACCCGGGGGTTTCTTGCGGCATGGAGATCTCCTTCAGGATGCGGATCGGCCTCCCTGGCGGGAGACTTTGCTGCAGAGCAACATGAGTGCCCAGCCCGCTGCCCGGGAGCGGCGTGAGGAACCGGCATCCCTTGCCGGAAGATTTGCGCGCCGCGCTACTTCGGCGCCTGGTACACGCGCACGTAGTCCACTTCCATCTGCACCGGGAAGATGGCGTCGTCCACCGGCCCGCCCAGGTGGCCGCCGATGGCCAGGTTGAGCAGCAGGTACTGCGGCTTGTCGAAGGGCCACGCGCGCGCGCCCGCGTCGAGCCGGGGGTAGCGCAAATGCGGGAACCCGTCCACGCCGAACACCACCTCGTCGGCCGTCCAGTGCATCTGGTAGCGGTGGAAGGCGCTGCAGGCGTCGCGCACCGGCTGCGCGCCGCCCACGCCGCGGGCGCCATGGCCGGCGGCCATGTGCACCGTGCTCAGCACACGCGTGGGCTCGGCGCCCACGTGCTCCATGATGTCGAGCTCGCCGTCCTCGGGCCAGCGCCCGCCGGTCCCCAGCGTCCAGATCGCCGGCCAGGTGCCCTTGCCGCAGGGCAGCCGGGCGCTCACCTCGAAGAAGCCGTAGGTCCACTCGGCCTTGCCGCGGGTGTTGAGGCGCGCGGAGGTGTAGCGCTGGCCGCCCCAGTCGGGCGCCGCGCGGCGCGATTCCTTGCGCGCAGTGATCACCAGGCGCCCGCCCTGGACCACCGCGTTCTGCGGGCCTTCGGCCGAGTAGTACTGCAGTTCCTCGTTGTGCCAGCCCTCGCGGTTGCGCGCGGTGTCGTAGCGCCACTTGGCCGGGTCGGGCAGGCCGTCGGCGTCGAACTCGTCCGCCCACACCAGCCGGTAGCCGGGCGGCGGCTTCAGGGTCTCGTCGGCGGCCGCGGCCAAGGGCATCAGCGCGGCGAGCAGGCAGGCCAGGGAACGGGAAGCCATCGCGGTCCTTATCAGGGAATGCGCCTGCCGGCGCCGTCGAAGGCCAGCACGGCGCCGGGTTCGGGCTGCAGGCCCAGCGGCTGCCCGGCGCGCCAGCCCGCCTGCGCGGCGCCCAGCTTCGCGTGCAGCAGCTCGGCCGCGCCGGCCACGCGCAGGTGCACGATGGCCGAGTCGCCCAGGTGCTCCACCAGCTCCACCTCGGCCGGCGTGCCCGCGCCGGCCGGCACCAGGCGCAGGTGTTCGGGGCGCAGGCCCGCGCGGCGCGCCTGGGCCGGCGCGGCCGGCAGCAGGGCCTGCCAGAGCGCCTGCAGCGCACCGGGCGCCCCGGCCCCGGGCCGGTCGATGAAGTTGATGCGCGGCGCGCCGAGGAAGGCAGCCACGAACTCGTTGGCCGGGCGGTGGTACAGCTCCAGCGGCTCACCCAGCTGCTCGATGCGGCCCTGGTTGAACACCGCGATGCGGTCGCCCAGCGTCATGGCCTCCACCTGGTCGTGGGTGACGTACACCATGGTCGTGCCCAGCTCCTCGTGCAGCCGCGCCAGCTCGATGCGCATGTTCACGCGCAGCGCCGCATCGAGGTTGGACAGCGGCTCGTCGAACAGGAACACCTTGGGCTTGCGCACGATGGCGCGGCCGATCGCCACGCGCTGGCGCTGGCCGCCCGACAGCTCGCGCGGCGTGCGGCCCAGCAGCTCGGTCAGGTGCAGCGCCTCGGCCGCGCGCCGCACCTGCTGCTCGCGCTCGGCGCGCGGCACGCCGGCCATGCGCAGCGCAAAGCCCATGTTCTCGGCCACGGTCATGTGCGGATACAGCGCGTAGCTCTGGAACACCATGGCCGCGCCGCGCTCGGCGGGGCGCACGTCGTTGGCGCGCTGGCCGTCGATGAAGAGATCGCCTTCGCTGATCTCTTCCAGCCCGGCGATCATGCGCAGCAGCGTGGACTTGCCGCAGCCGGAGGGCCCCACGAAGACCAGGAACTCGCCGTCGCGCACCTCCAGGTCCACGCCGCCGATCACCTCGGTGTCGCCGAAGCGCTTGCGCACGCCGCGCAGGCTGACCGCGCTCATCTCAGCTCGCCTCCGCCGCGGCCGCGGCGCGGGCCTGGCGCACGAACTCGCGGTACCACAGCGCGCTGTCCTTCAGCGTGCGCTGCTGGCTCGCGTAGTCCACGTGCACGATGCCGAAGCGCTTGGCATAGCCGCTGGACCACTCGAAGTTGTCGAGCAGGCTCCACACCATGTAGCCGGCCACCGGCACGCCGCGCGCGATGGCGTCGGCCACCGCGGCGATGTGGCTTTGCAGGTAGGCGCAGCGCTCGGCGTCGTGCACCGCGCCGTCTTGCAGCCGGTCGTCGAAGGCGGCGCCGTTTTCGGTGATGTACACCGGCGGCAGCGTGTACTCGCGGTGCAGCGTGAGCAGCAGCTCGGTCAGGCCGCGCGGGCAGACCTCCCAGCCCATGGCCGTGAGCGGCAGGCCGCTCCTTTTCGGGTCGAAGGAGCCGTCGGCGCTGCTGACGTGGCGCGAGTAGTAGTTGACGCCCAGGTAGTCCATCGGCGCCTGGATGTGCGCCATGTCGCCGGGCTCGACTTGCGGCGCGTCGGCGCCCAGCGCTTCGAGTGCCTCGCCCGGGTAGCGGCCATGGAACAGCGCGTCGGTGTACCAGCGGCGGCCCAGCGCCTCGTCGAGCACCACGCGCTGCGCGTCGGCGGCACTGGGCGTGGCCGGCTCGGTGTGGGCCATGTTCAGCACGATGCCCAGCGGCGCCTTGGCGCCGTCGGCGCGCATCGCCTGCAGGGCCAGCCCGTGGCTGACCAGCAGGTGGTGCGCCACCTGGTAGGCCAGCTTGCGGCTCTTGAGGCCCGGCGCGAAGGTGCCGCTGTCGTGGCCCAGCATCGCGATCACCCAGGGCTCGTTGTGGGTGGTGATGAGCTTGACCCGGTCGCCCAGCTGGCGCTGCACGCCGCGCGCATAGTCGACGAAGCGCTGCACGGTGTCGCGCGCGCCCCAGCCGCCGCGCTCCTGCAGCGCCTGCGGCAGGTCCCAGTGGTTGAGGGTGAGCAGCGGCTCGATGCCGCGCGCGAGCAGGCCGTCGACCAGGCGGTCGTAGAAGGCCATGCCGCGCGCGTTCCAGGCGCCCTGCCCGTCGGGCAGCACGCGCGACCACGACACCGAGAAGCGGTAGCTGTGCAGGCCCAGCGAGGCGATCAGGTCGAGGTCGCTTTCCCAGCGGTGGTAGTGGTCGCAGGCCACGTCGCCGTGGCTGCCGTCGGCAATGGCGCCGGGCTGGCGGCAGAAGCGGTCCCAGATCGACTCGCCCCGGCCGTCTTCGAAGGCCGCGCCCTCGATCTGGAAGGCGCTGGTGGCCACGCCCCAGCGGAAGCCGGGCGGGAAGCGGAGATGCAATGGTTGTTCAGCAGGCATGTTGGAAGGGTGCAAGGGGCGCTACTTCACCGCCCCGGCGGTGAGGCCGGCAATGAGTTGGCGCGAGGAAACGGCGAACAGCACCAGCAGCGGCAGCGTCGCGATGGCGGAGCCCACCATCAGCGCGCCCCACTCGGTGTTGGTGGTGCTTTGCATGCTGCGCAGCGCCAGCGGCAGCGTGTAGTTGTCGAGCGTGCGCATCACCACCAGCGGGTTGATGAAGTTGTTCCACGACGCGATGAAGGTGATGAGACCCAGCGTGCCCAGCGCGGGCTTGAGCAGCGGCAGCACGATGTGCCAGTAGATCGCGAGCTCGCCGCAGCCGTCCATGCGCGCGGCCTCCAGCAGCTCGCGCGGCACGGCGCTGGCCGCGTACTGGCGCATCAGGAAGATGCCGAAGGCGCTGGCCGCGCCGGGGATGTAGAGCGCGCGGTGCGTGTCGATCCAGCCCAGCGCGTCCATGATCAGGAAGGTGGGGATGATGTTCATGAACGACGGCATCAGCATCGTCGCCATCACCAGCGCGAACAGCAGCTTCTTGAAGCGAAACTCCATCAGCGCGAAGGCATAGCCGGCCATCGAGCAGAACAACAGCGTGAGCACGGTGGACATCAGCGCCACGTACAGGCTCCAGCTCACGTTGCGCCAGAACGGCAGCTTGCCGGTGAGGATCTTCAGGTTGGCCAGCAGGTCGTTGCCGAACCACAGCGGCGGCGGCAGGTCGAAGATCTCGCTGCGCGACTGCGTGGCGAACACGAACATCAGGTAGAACGGCGCCAGCATCACCAGCGCGCCCGCGCCCACCAGCGCATACGCCGCCCAGGCCGACAGGGGTTTTCCGTTGCCGCTCATGCCCGGTCGCCTTTTTGCTTGAACGCGCGGTTGGTGGCCCAGGTGAGCGCAGCCACCACCAGCAGCAGCAGCCACGACATCGCGCTGGCGCCGCCGAAGTCATTGAAGTCGAAGGCCAGCCGGTACAGGTACAGCGCTGCCGTCATGCCCGCCTGGTCGGGGCCGCCGATCGGGCGGTCGGAGCCGCCGGTGAGGATGAACGGCTCCTCGAACAGCTGCAGCCCGCCGATGACGCTGAGCGTCACCGCGAAGTACACCATCGGGCGGATGCCCGGCAGCGTGATGTGCCAGAACTGGCTCCAGGCGCCGGCGCCGTCCATCGCGGCGGCCTCGTACAGGTCGCGCGGGATGGTCTGCAGCGCCGCCAGGTACAGCACGAGGTTGAAGCCCAGGTAGCGCCAGAACACCAGCAGCGCGATGGCCGGCTGCAGGGCCGCGGGCTCGTTGAGCCAGTCGATGTTGGAAAGCCCCAGGCCGCGCAGCGCCGCATTGACCAGCCCGTAGTCGGTGGAGAACAGCGCGCTGAACAGCAGCGCGATCGCCACGGTGGAGGTGATGTAGGGCAGGAAATAGGCGCCCACCATGCCGTCGCGCAGCCGCTTGAACGAGCGGTGGATGAACACCGCCAGCGGTATCGCCACCAGGTGCTGCGGCAGGCCCGACAGCAGCGCCAGCCAGAGCGTGTTGCGCAGCGACTTCCAGAACCACTCGTCTTCCAGCGCGAAGGCAAAGTTGGCCAGGCCCACGTAGTGCATCGCGTCGAAGCCGCTGGTGGGCTCCCACGACTGGAATGCGAGGTACAGCGAGAACAGCAGCGGGAACAGCCCGAACACCGCGAACAGCGCGAGGAACGGGCTGAGGAACACATAAGGGGCCCAGCGGGGCGAGAGGCGTGGCAGTCGCATGGCATGGCTATCGGCGGGCGCGCTTTTCGAGCAGGCGCTGCGCATCGGCCAGCGCCTGCGGGATGGGCTTGCCGCGCGCGATCACGTTGTCGAGCTCGGTGTTGACCACCTCGTCGGCAAAGGTGTTCTGCTTGTGCACCGGCGGCACCACGATGCGCCGCGCCGCGTCGCGCCACAGCATGCGCGCGCGCTGGCCGCCCAGAAAGGGCAGCGGCTGCTCGAAGAACGGGTCTTCGTAGGTGCCCTGCAGCGCCGGGAACGCGTCTTCCAGCTTGAAGGCGGCCAGCTGCAGCGCGGGGTCGAGCGTGATCTGCTGCAGGAACTCCCACGCCAGCGTTTTGTTCTCGGGCGCCGCCCGGCGCGGCAGGGCATAGAAGGTGCCGCCGAAGGCCGCGTAGGTGCCGCCCGGCAGCTGTGCCGCGCGCCACAGGCCCTTGGTGTTGGGCGCGATCCAGTTGGCCATCTGCCCCACCATCCAGCAGCCGCGCAGGTCGGTCGCCACGTGGCCGCGCTTGAAGCCTTCGGCCCACTCGTTGCTCCAGGGCTGCACCCGCGCGTCCAGCCCGTAGGCGCGCACGCGCTTGGCCAGCTCGAAGGCACGCACGAAGCGTTCGCTGGTCACCAGCGGCTGGTGGTCCGGCCCGTAGTACTGGCCCTCGCCGGGCTTCACGCCGCGCACGATGATGTCGGCCAGCGACTGCGCGCTGCCCAGCAGGTAGGCGCCCGTGGCCTTCTTGATGCGCACGCCCGCCTCCACGTAGGCCTCCCACGACGGCGTGAGGTCGGCCTCGGTGAGCCCGGCCTTGGCCAGCAGGTCGGCGCGGTACAGCAGCGTGCCGGGGCCGATGTCGGTGGGCAGCGCCACCGCCTGGCCCTTCGGGTTCTGCGACTGCTTCCATGAAAACGGCACGAAGCGGTCGGCGAAGCGGTCGGCGCCGTAGGGCTCGCGCGACAGGTTCTCCAGCCCCGCGCCGAGCGCGAAGCTGCCGAGGAAGCGCGACTCCAGCGCCATCACGTCGGGCAGTCCGGCCGCGGTGGACAGCGCCGTGGTCATCGCGGTGTGGTGGTCCTTGTAGCTGCGGCTGACCACCTCGACCTGCACATCGGGATGGCGCCGCGCCCACGGCCCGGCCGCGGCCGACTTCACGATCTCGTCGATGCGCGGGAAGGCCGCCACCGTGAGCTTGCGCGCGGCCGAAGCGCGCGCGGGCAGCGCCAGCGCCAGGCCGGCGGCCACCGCGGCCCGGCGCGAAACCACCGCGCCGGTCATTGAGGCTCCCTCTCGCTTCGCATGTCGTTCGTGCAACCTGGAGTGCTGAAAGTGTTCTACTGGAGGCATTTCGCTGAAAGCGCTTTCAGTATGCCACGCGGCAAGGCGCTCCCCCTCGGGGGAAACCCGTGCAGGTCAGCGCACCAGGCGCCGGGTGGACTCGCGCGGCACCAGGGCCGGCGGCGGCAGCGACACGCTGGGGGCGTTGCCGCGCAGCAGGTCGAGCATGGCCTGCGCCGCCTGCGCGCCGGTTTCATACACCGACTGGCGCACCGTGGTCAGCGGCGGGATCGCAAAGCGCGCCGGCGCCACGTCGTCAAAGCCCACCAGCGACACGTCGTCGGGCACGCGCACGTTGCGCCGGTACAGGCCCAGCGCGGCGCCGATGGCGGCCTGGTCGTTGGAGGCGAAGATGGCCGTGAAGTGCACGCGGCTGTCGAGCAGGCGGTTCACCGCCAGCAGGCCGCCCGCCTCGGTGAGGTCGCCCGGCATCACCAGCGCCGGATCGAAGGCGATGCCCGCCTGCTGCAGCGCCCGGCGGTAGCCCGCCTCGCGCTCCAGCGCGTCTTCATGCCCGGGGTCGCCGGCGATGAAGGCGATGCGCGTGTGGCCGCAGTCGATGAGGTGCTGCGTGGCCAGCAGCGCGCCGGCACGGTTGTCGAAGCTCAGGCTGAACAGCTTCGGCCCCTTGAGCTCGCGCCCCACCACCACCATGGGCAACTGCTTCGCATAGGCCTGCAGCGCACTGTTGGACAGGCGCCCCGCGAGCACGATCAGGCCATCGACGCGGCGCGACAGCAGCGCCTCGATCGCCTTGCGCTCCTCGGCCTCGGTCCAGTGGCCGCTGACGAACAGCGGGATGTAGCCCGCGCGCTCCAGTTCGTCTTCGATGCCGAGCAGGGCTTCGCCGTAGAACGGGCTGCTGATGGTCTGCGTGAGCACGCCCACGCTGAGCGTGCGCCCGCCCGCCAGGCCGCGCGCCACCGGGTTGGGGCGGAAGCCCAGTTTCTGGATGGCGGCGTCCACCGCGGCGCGCTTGTCGGCGCTGACCGTGGCGGTGCCGTTGAGGATGCGCGACACCGTGCTGGGGGAGACGCCGGCTTCCTGCGCCACCATCTCCAGCGTCACCACGCCGGCCGGTTGCACGGCCTCTGCCGCCTTGGCGCGGCCCCTCCCGGCGGATTTGGAATGCGTTTTCATGGGTTGTGCATCCTACCCCGCCTTCGCCCGAGCGGCTACCTGGCGGTTCTCCGCCCCGCGCCGGAGCCCCTCCTATGAAGAAAGCGCTGTCACGTGGATTAGGGTGAGCCCTAGGTAGCGGCGCCGGCCGGCTCGCTTAGTATTCTGAAACCGCTTTCAAAGCGTGGGCGCTGCAGCAACCACCGAATCCGAAGCGTCGATGCCGGAGGGCGTCGCACAACATCACACCACTGGAGATAGCCATGTCCCTTTGCTCCCCCGCCAGCCGCAGCCAGCGCGAGCGCCGGGCCTTCCGGGCCACCCACGTCGCCGCGGCCGTCGGACTCCTGATCGGCGGCGCGGGCACCGCCTTCGCGCAGCAGCAGGCGGCGCCCGCGCCGG
>JBFLWE010000006.1:0-97447 GCA_040758375.1 Pseudomonadota bacterium | reverse complement strand
GCTCGGTCTGCTCAGGGTCCTGGATCTGCACCAGCCGGTGGGCTTCGTAGGTGTAGCGCACGGTGTGGGGCTTGGCCGCTTCGCGCGGGATGCCACCAGGCGTGACGGTGCGGCGCAGCAGCCGGCCTGCCAGGTCGTACTCGAAGTCGGCCACGCTGCCGTCGGGAAGGACCGTCTGCACCAGCCGCCCTGCGGCGTCGAAGCGCCGCACTTCCCGCCCGCTGTCGGGGTTGACCACCGCCACTTCGCGGCCGAAGTCGTCCACCATGCGCCGGTGGGTTATGGTGCGGGACGTGCGCAGCCCGTCGCTGGCTTCGGCGCTGACAGCCTGCAGCTGGCCTGTCTCGTCGAGTTCGTAGCGCACGGCCAGCGGCTTGGCGGTGTTGGCGGCCTGCGTGATGCGCACGGCGCCGTCGCCTTCGGGCTCGTATCGGGTCGAGCGGCCCAGCGGGTCGATGGTGGCGACCAGCCGGCCCGCCTCGTCGCGCAGGAGTTCGCGCACGGCGCCGGTGTTGTCCTGCACGCGCTGCAGGCGGCCTTGAACGTCATAGTCGTAGGTTTCCTCCTGGCGCACACCGGCCCCCGCAACGATGCTGCGCAGCAAACGCCCTTCGGTGTCGTACACGGCCTGCCGCAGGATGCCCAGCGCGTCCGCCTGCCACAGGAGGCGGCCCGCAAGGTCATAGGCCAACCGGCTGCGCGGGGTTTCGCTGCCGCCGGACTGCTGCAGCACCTCCACCACCTGGCCCAGCGCGTCGCGCCGGTAGCTGATGCCTTCCAGCGGCTGGTCCTTCAGCCAGCGCGCCGCCGCCAGCAACTCGCCGCGCGTGCCGTAGCGGTAGCGCTCGCTGTGGCCGCCAGGGCCGATGGCTTCGGCCACCCGTCCAAGCTCGTCCCGCTTCAGCGTCGTCCGCAGGTTCATCGGCGACACGCCGGCCGTGACGAAGCTGCCGCTCGCGTCCCACTCGATCTGTGTGATGTCCGAATCCTCCGGCGCCCCCTTCGGCCCGTTCGGCAGCGGCCCGTCGATACGCGTCAGCACACTGCGGCCGTTGATTCGGCTGTAGCTGTAGCCCGTGACACGGCTGATCGGTGTGGCATTGGGCTTGCCGTGTGCATCGACCGGGCTGTAGCCCTCTTCGGCAATGCTCGTCGGCTGGCCCGCGGCGTTGTAGGCGATGCGGGTGACATGCTCCTTGTCCGGCACCACGCTGGGGCGGGCGACCAGCCGGGGATGCGGGCTGTCGCCTTCATATTCGTAGCGCACGAGCCGCCGTTCGGGCTGCGGCCTGCCGTCGATGTATGCAATCCGGCTGCTGCCAAGCAGCCGCCCCCGGTCGTCGAGCACGTGCTTGAGCGTGTACACCGGCCGCCCCTGGTCGTCCAGCTGGGTCACCTCGTCGAGGCGTCCCCGCGGGTCGTACCCGTAGCGCACGTTGCTCGGCGCGCAGCTGCTGCATCCAGGCCCCTTGGCTTCGATCAGGCGGGACTGTCCGGCGACAACCTGCCAGCGGTACTGTGTGGTCTGTCCCAGGCTGTTGGTCAGCGTCGCCTGGCCGCCGCCGTCGGTGAGCTTGCGCTGCACCGTCACGCGTTCGATGTTGTCCTTGCCGTCACCCTTGACGCTGCTCGTGGCCCGGCCGCGCTCGTCGTAGGCCCAGGTGACCAGGCGCTGCCTCACCGGCCGGCCCGCGCTGCCGGTGCTTTCGAGGCTGATGCCGGTCAGCAGCGTCGGGTGGTCCTTGTCCTCGTAGTGGTAGTGGCGCTGGACGCCCCCTGGCAGCAGCGCCGCGACCAGGCGCTGCGCATCGTGTCGGTATTCGAAGCGGCCTGCGGGCGTTTCGATGGCCTGCACCTGCAGCGCCTGGGCGCTGTAGTGCAGCTGCAGCTTGCGTCCTTGCGGATCGGTCACGCTGATGAGCCGGCCGGTGCGGTCGTACTGCAGGCTGGTGAACTCGCCGCTGGGACGTTGGATATGGGTCAGGTGGCCGAAGCCGTCGAAGCTCAAGCGCCGTCCGTCGGGCCAGTGCCACTGGTAGTGGCGGCTGCCGTTGTCGGTCCGGACTTCGCGCACGCTGCCGCGCTGCACGTCGGCGCTGGCGTACGTGTCGGGTTGCTTGGGATCGCGGCTGAAACGCAGCGTGCTGCCGTCGCCTTGCTCGATGTTCACGGCGTCGGTGCCCGCACGCAGCCGGGCCTCGTAGCTGAGGCGCCAGCCCGTTCCCAGGATGCCGCGGTACGGCATGGCGCTGTTGTAGTGGCGCACCAGCTCGAGCCCGTCCATTCCGGGCAGCGCCGGCAGGTCGATTTCCTTCTGGTACTTGTTGCCACTGATGAGGTCGATCGGGTTGCCCGCGCCCACGCCAGGGCTGCCGCTGCTCTGCTGCGCCGGACCGGTATCGCCGCAACCGGGGCTGCCGCCCGGCGGCGGCGTGCGGCAGCATTGCATCGCGGGATCGCAGCCTTGCGCATGCACAGGCGCGGCCAGCACTGCCCCCAGCAGCAGCAGGCCTCGAACCAGCACCTTCCATTCATTGCCTCGAGGGATCATGAGGTTCCTCCTGAGTTTTCTTGTTCGGGCCAGCGGTTGCGGTGCCACCGCTCCCCCGCCCCGCGGGCAGCGACTCACCGGGCATCGTCAAAGGCTTCCAGGCGATGAGCTCGAACGGAAGCGAGCAAGGCCTGCATGCGCTGCGGCGGTGGCATGCCGATCTGCGCGTTGATCCGGCCATCCCGCGTCCGGTAGACGATCAGGGGCGTCGCCGCGGCGATCGCCTGCCAAGCCGCTTCGTTCGCGCGCAACTGCGCCAGCATGGTCGCCGTCGGCACCACGGGCACAGCGGCCCCTTCGCGGGCGCGATGGTCAAACTCGACGAAGTTGCGGGCAAGCGCCGCGGCCGAGTTTTCCGCCAGCAGCGCCGCCGCGCGCCCCCGGCTGCGCTGGTTCATGTAGGCCACGGGAATCCAGCGCGTGGCAAGGCCTCTGGCCTGCCCCTGCGGCCCGTTCCAGGCAAGCCACAGGCGGGCACAGACCGGGCAGTTGGGATCAAAGAAGACCAGAACCTGGACGACGCCGCTCCCGTCTGCCTTGACCTCGATGCCGGCGAGCCGTGTCAACCCGCTCCACCGCTGCCCGGTCAGGGTGCTTTCGCCTTCTGCGGCAAGTGCCAGCCGCACGGCCGCGCCCGCTGCCAGCAGCACAGCGCCGGTCATCAGCGACCGCCTTGCGAGACACGTCGGCCCTTTCTCCTGCACAGTGCGAGGTCGTCGGTTCATGGCGTATCCAGAAACCGGAAGAGGACCTCTTGCGCGGTCACCGGATCTGCCCTGCGTCGCGCCATGCCGAGCACATGCAACCGGTCGGCTTCCACCACCACGCGATACCCGCCCGCGGGAGGCATCAAACCACTGACCGCGTCTTCGCTGGTGCGCAGCAGCTCGCCCTGGGGTGACAGCCGCACAACCGCCAGGCGTCCGCGATTCGCGCCGATGAGGGCCGCGCCCCGGGACAGAGAAACCGGAACGAAGAAGGCTGTCGTCTCGCCTTCGCGCACGAGGGCGCGGGTCTTCCACCGGCCCTTGAGCTGAACGTCGAACGACTGCACGAACACGTCCTGGCCACTGGAGTACGAGACGAGCGCGCCCTGTTGATGGGAGGTCACCGCAGCGGCGCCTCCGGGCAGCTCGACGTTTTTCAGTGCCCTGAGGGCGCTGGACATCTTCCACAGCCGCGCCTGCCCGGGACCTTTGGCGGGGTTCGCAGCCAACACCAGCGCGTCTCCCAGGACGGCCACACCGCTGACGACGCCGTGCGATGGTTCGGTCAGGACGGCTTGTCCCACCTTTTTCAGCTGCGAGTCGAAGACGCACACCAGCGGCCGTTCATCGGAATCGGAGCCCGCCACGATGGCCAGGTCGGCCAGCGTCGCCACGGCGGCCACGAAACCGAAGCTCGCGCTCAGGTCCGCCTTTGCGGCTACCCGCGGTGTCTGCCCTTCGAGGCGGTACAGCGACCACTTGCCGTCGCCATCCAGCGCAGCCAGGGCCGAAAACGTGGACGCGGGCTGCCGGGAGCCGGCGAGCAACATGGCAGGCACGGCAATCGACGCCCTGGAGCCGGAAATCTCGCCACGGGGACCGAGCCGCGTCAGGTCTACACGCGGAGCACCGCTGGCGTGCGCAGTGGCCCAGTAGCTGTCGCCGCCAAGGCCCAGCAGCTCGTATGCGGTGTGTTCGGTCGCAGTGCTCTGCGATGCGAGCACCAGATCGGCCGCCGCTGCCAGAGGCGCCAGCGCCACCGAGGCCAGCAACAGGAGTTTGCGGAGGGTCGATCTCATCATCTCCACCTTCAAGGACAACACTGACAGTACTGTTGGCGCCGCAGGTCGAACGCCTTCTGCCCGCCCAGCCGCAGGCCGGTGTTCATGTTTTGAGCGGCGGAGACGCATTTCTCGCGCGTGTTCACCTGGTGCGCTATGCCGAAGACCGTCAGCGTGGTTTGATGATTCGGCGCGATCGTGTTGCAGGCCTGCAGCGAATCGGCAAGCAGCCGGGCGTCGCAATCGTTGCGGCTTCCGCCGTTGCACGACTGGTAGCAGCGGTCGTGCGCTGAACAGGCATTGAAGAAGCTGGCGGAAGGAACCCCTGAGGGATTGTCCTTGTCGGGAACCAGGAAGATCTCCGCCTTGTGCAGGGCGTTGACTGCCGCGGGCGGTGTGCTGCAGCCGTCGATGCAGTAGTCGCGCGCACTGCCGTTGTCCTCGACCAGCACGACCGGGTAGGCGTCCGAGGGGCTGTGCCGCCTGCCGGCCACGCATTGCTGCCACAAAGCGTCAGGTGGCGCAGTGTTCTGCGCCTTGTTGGGACAGGTTTGCTCGTAGGTCGCCCAGTCGAACGCCGGGTTCGCCGCTCGCATGTGCTTGTCGATAATCCTCGGTCGGCCGCTGGTATCGCGTCCGCAGCAATGGGTCTGCGTCTTGTAGATCTGTGCGCCGCACTGTTCGCCGAGCAGGCAATGGTTCTCCTCCTCGAACCTCCGCTCGTCTTCGCGTGAACGAAAGCAGACGACCGCTTCGCATCGTTTCGGCGGGGAGAAGCAATCCAAGCCGGTACAGCGGGTGTCCTGGGCCGCAGCGGCGCCGCCCACCGTGGGCAACCCCAGCGCAATGGCCGCCACGACCTGGCTCAACCACACGAAGACTTTCATGGACGTCTGCGTTCAGCCAGGACACACAGGCGGATCCTCGCCGCCGCCCGGTGGTGGCTCCTCTGGCGGGGTTTCCGCCGGATCCCGTGGGTTGCCGTTGTTGCCAGCGCCCGGGTTCGAGACCATCGTGCTGTTCTCGATCGGCTCGCTGTGCATGCGCACGGTCACGTGTGCGACCAGCGGAATGCGGCCGCTGTCCAGCAGGCCTTGCTTGAACACGTCGCCGGCACCGGCGCCCAGTGCGTTCAGCGCCCAGGTGTAGAAGCGCCCCACCAGCGGCAGTTGCTTGCCTGGCGGGACGCCATAGGTGATGCGCAGTTTCAGCAGATTGGCGTCGCTCAGGCTCTGGCCGCTGCGGTTGTTCTGCGGGTCGGAGGCGCAGCCGCTGCGGTCGTAGGGACAGCTCGCATACGCGATGCCCAGGTTCGGGATCACGCGCGCATCCACGTTGAGCCTGGTGCGCAGCACCGGACTCTGATAGTCGTCGAAGCTCTCCCTGGTGGGGGACAGGATCTCCACCCTGGCGGCTGTGGCCACGTCGGCGCTCACCTGCGCATAGCGCTGCGCGAGCTCCACGGTGTTCAGGCCTCCGCCGTAGTAGGCCACCAGCCCCTTGGCAAGGCCCTGCACGATGCTTGCGAGCCTGGCGTGGTCCACGCTGCCGGCCCTGGCAGCCTCGAAGGCTGCATAGTTGAGGTGGCTCTTGGCATGGAACACCAGTGCCGCCTGCCACACCGCGAGCACACAGACCAGCAGCGTGGGCAGGATGACGGCGAACTCTGCCAAGGTGGCGCCGCGTTGGCGTCGGATTCCCATGAACGGCTCCTCCCCTGCCGTCAGGCCCACACGGAGCGCGGCAGCACGTCGCCAACGCTCCAGCCCAGGCGCTGCGCCTCGCCGGCTGCGAGCTCAAGCACGGCGACAGCCCCCCAGGCCGACGCCATTCGCCAGGGCCGCAGCGCCGCAGCGATCCTGAGCACCTGGCCGCGCCGGTCGATGAAGACCACGTCGATCGCGTAGCGCATGAAGGCCGTGTGCACGCTGCTGCAGGGTCGGATCAGCAACGCCCGGCCGCGCGGCCAATGGGCGGTGCCCAACAAGCCCCTGAGTCGTGCGGGCAGGCTGGTGGCTCGCCGGACGTCCAGCATGGTGTCAGCGGTCCTCGATGGTGACGCCCGGTTCGAGCTCCGGCAGCTGGTCCAGCGGGACATCGGACCACCGGCCGAAGTCGGCCCGGTCAAACGACACGCGCGTCGCGCGGCTGCTCAGTTCTTCGGCCGCCACGCCGTCGCGCACGCCCATGTGGGTAACCTGATCCAGCGACAGTGGAAGGTTGCGGAAAACGATGTCCCCGTCCGGGTCCAGATGGCAGAGGTCGAAGTGCAGGTCCGCCAGCTTCACGGTGGGTGCCTGGTGGCACGCCCAGCCTTGGATCATGCGTACCGGCCGCTGCTCGTACTGCTCCGCGGGCACACGGCCCCAGTTGACATCGGTCGGGTACTTCATCGGCGTGCGGATCACGCTGCCGGCCAGGTCGACGCTGGGGCCCGATATTTCGTAGTAGTAGCCGTCACGCCCCCAGATGCGCGTCTGCACCATCTGATGCACGCTGTACATCAGGCAATCGGGCGCGCGCGGCGGAGAAGCCGACATGGCTGCGGCCAAGTCGCTGAGCTCGACGGCAGCGCGGTAGCGCACTTCGCGTCCGGCGCCTGTGGCCGCGTCGTACATCTGCTCTTCGGTGAAACGGTCTGGGATCTCGCGCACTTCCAGTGGAATGTCTTCGATCGACTGTTCGGGTTGGCCGTTCAACGCACGCAGCATGTTGCACTGCAGGAAGAGCCGGTCCTCGAGCACTTTGCGAACCAAGCTGCGCCCCTTGGCGTCACTGACGTCACGCACACGCCCTTCGCTGAACACATAGCGCGACGACACCGGCGGCAGCGCCGCTGACGTGCGCGGTGGCGAGGGCGCCGGAGCGTTGTCCTGTGCGTCGCTTTCATCAGCGCCGCCATCGCCGCCCCCTCCGCATGAAGCGGCCAGCAGCGCGCAGACGGCAACCAGACAGCGTGTTGCCAAGCGGATACCGTTGTTCATCGATCTTCTACTCCCTCAACAAAACGAAGGCTCACATGCCCATGCGCATGAACTTCATGACGATCGGAAACCCCAGCACGAGGAACGTGCAGGGGAAGATGAAGGCGATCAGCGGAAACAGCATCTTCACGGGCGCCTCCATCGCCAGCTTCTCGGCCCGGGCGAAACGCTCGGTGCGGCGCTGCTCGGCTTGTGCACGAAGGATGGGCCCCAGGTTCATGCCCATGTTTTCGGCCTGTATCACCGCGCTGACCAGATTGGTGACGGCCGGCTCGTTCATCCGGTCGGCCATGGTGCGCAAGGCATCCGCGCGAGCCTTGCCGGCACGCACGTCGCGCAGCACGCGCGCCAGTTCGTCGCGCAGCGGTCCGGCTTCGCCTTTGGCCACGGCCTGCTGGAAGGCGCCCGTGAGGTTGAGCCCGGCCTCCACGCACAAGGTGATGATGTCCAGGTAGAACGGCAGGGCCTTGAGCACACTGCGCTTGCGGGCCTGCACGCGGTCGCGCATCCACATCTGCGGGAACACGAAACCAAACGCGGTGGCCGCGGCGATCAGACTCCAGCGCTGATCGACATGCCAGGTGTCCAGCACGAAGGCACAGACGCCGCCGGCGAAGGAGGCGCTGGCCACCTGCGCCGACACGAACTGCTCGGCCGTGAGCGCGTAGTCGAGGCCTGCCAATCGCAAGCGGCTGTGCACACGCACGCGCCATGCCATCGGAAGCACCCGTCCAAGGTAGAACGACAGCCAATGGATCGGCCACCAGGCCAAGCGGAACGCCAACGGGGGCCGATCGCGGTAGGTGCGGTCCTCGTCCGGCACGTCCGCGAGCAAGGCAGCCACCACCCAGCCAACCGCCGCAGCGGATGCTCCGGCCGCGGCGGCCACGATCCAGGGAAACCAGTGCTCGTCCATCGTCGGCCCTCAGACATCGATGTCCACGATCTTGCGGATCAGCAGCACGCCGAAGAACTCCAGGACGCCGATCACCACCAGGACGCCCCAGCCCATGCGGGTCGTGAACAGCAGGGCTGTGTCGGCAGGCTCCAGCTTGAGCATCGCGTACAGCATGGCCGCCGGCAGCAGCCCGACGATCAACGCCTGCAGCTTGCCCTGGGCGGTGAGCGCGCGGATCTTGCCTTCCATCGCCAGCTTGCTGCGCAACGTGGTCGATGCGCGCTCCAGCGCCTCGGCAAGCCCCCCTCCGGTTTCGGTGGCGATGCGCATGGCCGAGATGGCGACTGTCATGGACTGCAAGGGCACTCGCTTGCCGAGCCCTTCGAGGGCATCGTCCAGCGGCACGCCCAGTCGCTGCTCTCTGAGCACCAGGTCCATCTCCTGCGACAGCGGCGGCCTGGCCTCCCGTGCGTACTGCTGGATGGCAGCGGACAGGCTGCCGCCGGCTTTGAGCCCCCCTGAAAGCATCAACAATGCGTCGGGCAGTTGCTGCTCGATCGTCATCACACGGCGATAGCGCAGCACACGGGTCGTGATCCAGGGGGAAACCGCAGCCGCCAGCGCAAGGGCCGCCCCCATCACAGGACCGCCGAACCACCATCCGCCCGCAAAGGCCAACAGCGTGAGCGCCGCGTTCAGCGCGAACAGGCGCGATGCGTCCACGAAGAGGAACAGCTCGCGCAGCCTGACGGTCGTTCGCTCGGTGAACATGGCCCGGTAGCGGGCGAGGCCATGGGTGAGCACGTCCACCAGCACCCACACCATCAGCGATGCGGCCACGCCGATGCCCGCCACCACCGCCAAACCCAGGAGCTCCTGATCGTTCATTTCCGATGCCCGTTCACGCTGCTGCCCGCGCGAAGATCGACATGTCGAGTTCCGCCCCTCGTTCGCGCAGCTCTTCGTAGAAGGTCGGGCTGGCGTCGCAACCGGTGAACACGCCCAGCACCTTGCCGTCCGCGCCGTAGCCGCGCGACTCGAAGCGGAACAGTTCCAGCAACTGGATGCGTCCGTTCTCCATGCCGGTCACCTCGGTGATGCTGGTGACCTTGCGGCTGCCGCAGGCAAAACGGGTCTGCTGCACGATGATGTCGACGGCAGAGGCGATCTGCTCACGGATCGCGGCCAGTGGAAGGTCCATGCCTGCCATCAGCACCAGCGTCTCCAGCCGTGCGAGCGCATCGCGTGGCGTGTTGGCATGCAGCGTCGTGAGCGAACCTTCGTGGCCGGTGTTCATCGCCTGCAGCATGTCCAGCGCCTCGCCACTGCGGCACTCGCCCACGACAATGCGGTCGGGTCGCATGCGCAACGAGTTCTTCACCAGATCCCGAATGGACACGGCGCCGCGCCCTTCCACGTTGGAGGGCCGGGCCTCCAGCGAGACGAGGTGGCTGTGGTTGAGCCGCAGTTCCGCGGCGTCCTCGATGGTGACGATGCGTTCCCCGTCGGGTATGAAGTTGGACAGCACGTTCAGGAACGTGGTCTTCCCGGAGCCTGTGCCGCCTGAGACGATGATGTTCTTGCGATGCAGCACGCACATGCGCAGGAACTCCACCATCGCGCCCGAGATGGAGCCGTAGCTGGCGAGGTCTTCCGCGGTCAGCTTGCGGGCCGCGAACTTTCGAATCGTCAGCGTGGGCCCCTTGATCGCCAGCGGCGGGATGATCGCGTTGACACGCGAACCGTCCTTCAGGCGTGCATCGACCATGGGCGAGGATTCGTCGATGCGACGACCCAGCGGCGCCACGATGCGTTCGATGACGCCCATCACCGCGCGGTCGCTGGTGAATGCCAGCGGATGCTGCGTCAACCGGCCACTGCGTTCGACGAAGATCTCGTCGTGGCGGTTGACCATGATCTCGGTCACGGAGTCGTCCGCGAGCAATTCCTCCAGGGGACCGAGGCCGACCGCCTCGTTCAGCACCTCGCGCATCAGCAGCGCACGGTCCAGGTGGGCCGGCAAGGAGGCGCCGAGCCCGGCGACGATCTCCTGCACGAGCCGCAGCGTCTCGGTACGCAGCTCCTCGTCGGACATGCGGGTCAGATCACGTCGGCGAAGGTCGATGGTTTCCAGCAGCTGTTCGTGCACCCGCTTGCGCCAGAAGAAGCGCTCTCCAACCGCAGGGTCCTGCGCCGGCCGGTCGGACACCGAGGCCGGCTGCGGCGTCGCCCGCGGCGCCACGGCCAGCGCGGCATCCTGCGGTGCGGCACGGGCAGGCCGGTGCTGAGGCCGAACGCGAAGCTTGTAGCCGCCGATTGCAATCTCGTCGGAGAAGTCCAGTGGACCGTGGCGCACGATCCGCTCGCCATTGACGAGGGTGCCTCCCATGCCGCCCAGGTCCTCGATCAACAGCGCGCCGCGTTCGTCCAGGCGCAGGCGCGCGTGCTCGCGGGAGACGCGCCAGCCCGGCAACGACACATCGCACTTGTGGCTGCGGCCGATCACGGCCTTCGGCCCCGCAAGCTGCAGATCGTTGGTTTCGCCATCGGGCGAGGTCAGCGTCAAATGGATCATGGGTGCACTCACGGCGCAGGGGCGGGCAAGCTTTCCTGCGGCACCGCCGTTGGCTTCGAAGGCTGCTGAGGCGCGTCAGGCTCAAGGTAGCGCTCGGCGCGCAACAGCGCATCGGCGTGCCGGCCGGTCTGCGTCGCGTCCTGCGGGTCCAGCACGGTCGGGGTCACGAAGACGACCAACTCCGAGTCGCTGTCGACCGTGCGCGTGGACTTGAAGAACTCGCCGACGACAGGCAAGCTGCCGAGCCCGGGCACGCGCGCGACAGCCTCGCCCTTGCGCCGCTGCAGCAGGCCCGCGATGACCATGGTTTCGCCGGCGCGCACGTTGAAGGAGGTCTTGGCTTTGCGAGTGCGCAAGCCCGGCACGCCCGAGTGCGGGTTGACGTCGGCATCAGGCTCGCTGACCTCGGCCATGATGTCCGACTGGATCTGTCCCATGCGGTCGACCCAGGGCTTGATCTTCACCTGGATGCCGTAGTTCTGAAACGCGATGGCCGTCTGCCCCATCTGCGTCACTGCGGCATAAGGGATTTGCCCGCCCACGTGGAACTCGGCCTCCTTGCCGCTGCGCGAGGTGAGCTGCGGCTGCGCCAGGACTACCGCGTCACCGTCCTGCTCCATCAGGTGGATGCGCGAGTTGAGCACCGAGATCAGCCCAAGGTAGGTACGGAACGGCGCCAACGGACGCGGCAAGTTCTCCACGCCGATGATGTTGGCCCCCTGCGGCGGATTTACCAGGAAGCGGCCATCGCCCTGCATTCGGCTGGCGTGAACGTCGCCTGCGATGCCAAACGAGGGACCGTTGACGTTGTCGTCCCAGCGGATCCCGATCTCGCGCACCTTGTCGCGGTTCTTGAACTCCACGACCTTCACGTCCATCACGATCATCTTCTCCCACGCACGGTCCTTCTGGAACTGCGTGAGGTTCACGACTTGCGGATAGCGCTTGGAGATCTCGTCGATCTTCGACAGTTGCTCCTCGCTGAGGCTGTGGCCATCGATCACGATCTTGTCGCCCACCGTTTGGATCGACAGCGTGGTCAGGCCGGAGAACAGCGTCTGCAGCTCGTCGCGCATGCGGCCCATGTCGGACGGACGCACCGTGACCTTGAACTGCAGCATGCGGCCACCGCGGGTCCAGACCTGCATGGTGGATTGGCCTGGTGAATTGGCGAACAGCAGCACCTCGTTGTTGTCCAGCACCGAAGCGGTGAGCAGCTTGCCGTTGCCCACGGCAACGCGTGCCGCCGGCACATGCTGGAGCACGCGCGACTCGCCAGCGAACATCTCGATCTCTGGCTGCGCCGTGGCCTGTGCAGCCGGCCTGGACGACGGCGCAGGGCTTGGCACCGGCAGCGGCGTCCCAGCCTGCTGTGCGCAAACGCATGAGGCCAGCACGAGCAAGGCTGCCGCGGTGGTGCCGCGATGAAACGAGAACATGGACTCCCTCTCCTACTGCGCCGCCTTGTTAGCGGCGTTCATGGCATGTTGTCGCGGCGGGTCTGCCGCCAGGTCGGTTCTGGAATCCGCCTTCGTGATGCCAGGCAGCGGGCGTACTGCCTGCCCTTGCGATCCGCCGCCATACAGCACCTGCACGGGGAGGCGCCCCATCGGTGGGGCTGCACGCCCCAGCCCGAGCAACGCCAACGCGCTCTCTGGCCGCATGTCCTGCCGCGCGCTGTCGCCCGGCGCACGAAGCAACGCAGTGACACGCCCCACCTCGCGCGCGGCCATGATGCGCCGCGCTTCCTCGGGCGTGGCGTCGAGCGTGACAGTGGTGTAGGTGCGTTCGCGGCCGTTCTCGTCGCGGCCGCCCGGTTGCACCTGGGTCCCGGTCGCGAGCACCTTCACGTCCTGCAGCAGCGGCAACATCATCACCCCGCCCTCGCGCCGCAAGGCGACGATCAGGTCGATGGCATCGCCTGGAACCAGCATGCCGGAGATGGAGCTGATCTCGTCGACCGGAACGGTGACGGCGCGGCGGCCTGCAGCGAGCCGGGCCGAGAAGCTGGCCGCGCGCTGGCCCTCCAGCTGCGCCCACAGCAGCGGTTCGCCACGGGCAGCGGGCAGCGCGAGGGCCGCGTTCTCCGCGCGGTCGAACTGCCCCGGCTGGATGGCGTTGGAGTGCAGCCACTCCCTGGGTATCTTGCGCACCGCCACGTTGGCAGGCCCGAGCCGCGTGCCGGGCGCCAGATTCTCGTTGGCAACCACCACCTCCACCATCTGCGACGCGGCCCGCGGCTGGGCTGCGGCCACCCTGTCCTTGATATAGCGTTGCACTGACAGGGCGGCCGCCACCCCCACCACCAGAGAAACGCCAAGCACCGCCCAGTTGCGATTGATCTTCATCCCAGCCCTCACACCGGCACGGCAAGCGCCGTCAACAGCCGCGCATAGCCGCGCTGGATGCCCTCGAGCAGGATGTCCAGCGTCGAGCGCCCACCGCCCACAGGCGCGACGAGCAGCGCCGTGACGAGCGCACACGCGACCGCGTACTCGAACATCGCCTGTCCCTGCTGTGCCTTCTTGTTCACTTCCATTCCCTCATCTGATGCACCGTCACCAGCCTCACCTCGCCCAGGTCTTGAATCACGACGCTGGCATCCTGGCGCTCGCCGGCGTAGTGCGAGGCCTGGATCGCCCGTGCCCCTTCCTTGCTCTGCCGGCTGGCCACCTTGCGCAGCCCCTGAGACTCGAACTGCCGGCTGAAGAATTCGTCGTTGGCGGCGGTGGACTGCCGGTTCTGCAGCAGAACCACGCTGCCGCTACGGCCCTCGTCCTGCGCTTCGCTCTGGCTGATCAGCAGCGAGTCGGCCGGCATCCGCGGAGGCGGTGCAGCGCGCGCCGCTGCGCGATCCAGGCCTGTCTGCATCAGCTCGCCCTCGCTACCGCCGGCGGCGGAAGGACGGATGCGCAGGGTGACGATCGAGGCGCCCACCGGCGCACTGACGACCCATTGCCGCCCCACCTGATCGGCACGCATGCGCGGTCCGAGCATCTCGCCCAGGCGCTCGCGCAGCTGCGGGACAGACCAGTCCGCCCGGAACTGGTACAACCGCACCGGCATGCCGTTGAGCCGCATGTCCTCGGCCAGCACCTGGCGCTCCAACCCCGTGGGCCAGCGCAGCTCGGGCCAAGCCGCGGCGGCGCCGGCCCTGCAAGCCCAGGCGCCGCATGCGAGCAAGATCAACAAGAGCCGCAGCGTCACCTCCCGCCTCCCAGACGGTCGCTCGGCACCACTTCCCAGTCCCGAAGACCCGGTACCAGCAGCGGATCGGTGAGCAGTCGAGGCAGCTCGCCGGCCCGGGTGACCATCTCTTCGATGGCCGACGCCGGATAAATGGCCGGGCTGCGTTCGACGCGGCTCCTCACGTCCGCCACCGAGCGCGCCGCCCAGCTGTCCACCAGCACGCCGGTGTGGCGCGCGATGCGCAGGTTGATTGCGTCGAAAGGGGCCAGCCCCACCACGTTGAGCGGCGAAACGGTGACAGTGCCAACGTGGAGGTTGTCCTCGGGCAAGCCGAAACCGTCCCGCCAAACCGCACGCGTGGGTCCGTAGAAGTTGAAGCCGCGGCGTTCGGTGCTGACTGCCACCTGGCCGCCGAAGTCGTTGACCAACGGGTTTCCGGCGTGGTCACGCCACAGCGCATTGCGGTGGGCGTTGAAGTTGCCCGCGACGTCGCCCGTCTTGATACCCGCGTCGGAGTTGCTGAAGAAGCGGCGCCGCACCTCCTCGGCGAGCACCGCATCGCTTTTCCAGCCAGAGCCGCTGTGGTGTACAGCGCCTTCGAAAGCCACGTATCGACTGGCCACTTCGGTGGTCTGCATGAGGTCGATGTACTTGCCGAGCAACGGAACGATCAGCAGCATCGGCACCAGAGCCAGGGCCAGCACCACGAATTCGGTCGTGGCTTGTCCGCGCTGGCAGCGGGCCGCTTTCATTCGTCGCCCTCCTGCGGCGCCTGCGCCGCGGCCTTTCGCTGTTCGCGGAATCCGCGCGGACCCTCGAAGGCCCCGAGATCCACCTCCACCGCCGGACGAACGGCACGAGCCTCCCAGCGGATCATCGGCTGGTCCTGCCGTCCCACATGCCTGGCCAGCACGAGCGGCTGCTCTCGCCCCTCCACGGGCCTCGGCCCTGTGACGCAAGCCGTGACCGCAAAGCTGGGATCGCCGGGCCCGCGCGCCAACTCGCGATCGGTGCAGGTGAGCCCGGCGATGTTGCGCTGGCGCCCGGATGACGTGCTGACGTGATCCTTGACCGCCAGGGCGGTGGTGTCGCCGAGGACGACACTGCGGGCCACGGTACGGCGCAAATAGTCGTACTGCACGGTGTGCGTGCGCTTGCCGTCAAAATGCGCCACCACGAGGCGGCGCTCGTGCCTCAACTCGTAGCGGCATGGGCTGCCGGCTTGGGGACCCACCCGCTCGGTTTCGCTCCACAGGTAAGAGCGGCCCGGCAGCACGACGATGGTCTCGCGATGGCGGCCGTCCAGCCCGAGCGGCACCTCGTTGACATAAGGCTGGTGCAGGACCTTCTCGCACCGCTCGCGCTGGCGGCGACGGTACTCGTCGCTGTCGAAGGCAGCCAGCTCGCCGACAGCCTCCAGCTGCAAGCCCACGCCGAAGCGCTCCTGGGCGGTCACTTCCGGCGGCATGAAGGCCCGTTGCGCCGCGGACGCGGCCGTCGCCTGCGACAACAGCTGCATCAGCATGCACAGGAGCAGCGCCGCGCGAGCTGTCATGGCGGCAGGGCCACCCCGCCCTGGCGGGTGGCGGCAAATGCACGGTCGGCAGCAGTGGGTGCGACAAGGCGCACCTGCCAGTACGGGTTGTAGAGGCTCGCGTACTCGGTACGACCGTCCGCGCGCGGAGGACGGTCGAACAAGATCTGCGCACGCGCGAGCGCAGCCATCGAAGTGGGTGCTCCGGGCGCGTCGAACACCGCAAGCCGCCCCGACGGGCCGGCCTGCGCGGCGTGCTGCGAAGTCAACGTGTCTCCGACCCGCTTGGAAACCCGCACGGAAACCCCGAAGCTCGTGCGAGCCGGGTCGGACGGACTGGACAGATCGCGCAGATCGTGAACCGCAGGCAGGCCCGAATAGCGAGCCTCCTGGAACTGCCGGGTATAGCTGTGCAACGAGGTCTCGCTGGTGGAGTCGCGGGAGGCCACCACGGTCGATTCACCAACCGTCTGCGAACGGTCCCGCCACCCGCGAAAGAGTCGATAGACACGCCAGCGCTCCGTCATCGAATCGTCGGCCCGCCAGGTGTCGAGATCGGGCATGCCGGTACCACCGCGGCGTTCGATGCGATGCCGCTGGAAGTCCGCCAGCTTCCTCACCGTCCAGTTGCGCGCAGCGGTGAAGGAGTCGCGGGAATCGAGCACGACCCCCTGCAACCGAGTGCGGTCGCTGCCTGAATACCGCCGCAGGAAGTTGGCCGCGCCGTAACTGCCCGGCAGGGCGATCACCTCTGCGCGCATGTTCGCGCCGGTGGCATCGACCGCACGCTGCGCCACCTCGGTCGCGCGCGCGAAGAGCACCGCCTCCGTCGCCGTGGACGGATGCATCGCCACCTGGGACCCCGCCAACGCGACGGAGACAAAGTCGTACATCGTCACCATGCCGGCTGCCACGTCGTTGGCGAGTTCCATCGCATCCCGGGCCTCGGTGCAGGCCTCTCCGCCGCTGTAGTAGGTGGCGAAGGCGTCACCCACCGCCAAGGCGGCCAGTGCGCTCCAGCGCTGCATGTCGTCGGCCAGCGGCCCGGTGTCGCCCACCGCCTCTCCCAGCGGGCCAAGATTGCAGAAAACATCCACCGCATAGTCGGCCCACGACAGCAGGCTGATGGTTTGCGCGATCGCGATCTGATTCGCGATGATGGCCCGGTTTGTATAGGCGTCGAAATTCAGGGCCCGCGCATGAACCACCCCTGCGCTGTATGCGGCAGCATCCGCAGCATTGGTCAGCCGCATTTTCTCGGCCACCAGCTGCCCAGAATTGACCATCCAGTACAGGAACGCCGAACACGCGAGCAGGAAGAATATTGCCGCTGGCAATATTTGCCCCACCGAACGCGCGCGGTAAACCCTGCCGGAAACCCGACCGAAAACCACGGAAACTCCTGATCCCAGGGATATCAGCCCCCGGGAGCCCGAGAAGTGACGACTGTGGCGCCGCTCTTAGTTGCCGCCCTCGTTGTTGCCCACGTAGGTTTCGAGGGTGCGGCGGCGAGAGGCCTCAGTGCCGGCGTTGGTGGCCGCCGTGGCCGCAGCAGTCCGGGCAGTGGTGCCGTTGCCGCCCGACAGTTCCGTCGCAATGGCGGCGGTCTGTTGGCGAACGGTTTCACCGAAAAACTGGTAGACGACGATGGCGGCGATGGCGATGAGGGCCACGATGATGATGTATTCGGTCATGCCTTGGCCGCGCTGAGCCCGCTTGATATTGAAAGACATTTGCGATTCCTCCGGATATTGGTTGCGTCAGCGATTCGATCCAAGTCCTCCCTGGAATTCTCGCGACGCCGAAACTCTAACCCACGACGCAAGTGCGATCGGGTGTCTTGGAAACATTCGGAAATGAAAGTTGCAGCATATCGCCCCCTAACCCTCGGGGTTGTGGCAGTGCTGCTGTTTACAGGCCCATCGACTGACCCGGACCAAAATCAATTCCGGCGCCAGTGCGACCCGGTAGACCCCTACGCCGCCCCCAAAAACGCATCCGACGCACAAGCCCCCTCCCTCAGCCCCTGCGCCATGAACGCCGGCACCGCGGCTTCCACCATGCGTGCCGAGCCGCACACATACACCTCGTGCTCGCGCAGGTCGGGGTAGTCGCCCAGCATCGCGTGGTGCACCAGCCCGCGGCGCCAGCCGGGCGGCGGCTCTTCGTCCGAGATCACCGGCACCCACTCGAAATTGGGATGCTCGCGCTGCCATGTCGCGGGCAACTCGGGCAGGTAGATGTCTTCGCAGCGGCGCACGCCCCAGTACAGGCGGATCGGGCGCTGCAGGCCGCGCTGGAATGCGTCTTCGACGATGCTCTTCACCGGCGCGAAGCCGGTGGCGCCGGCCACCAGCAGCATCGGGTGCTCGCTTTCCTGCATGCGGTAGCCGCCCAGCGGGCCTTCAAAGCGCAGCGCGTCGCCGACCTTCATGCGCTCAAACACGTGGGTGGTGAAGCGCCCGCCGGGGACCAGGCGCACGTGCAGCTCCACGCGGTCGCGCTCCTCGGGGCGGTTGGCCACTGAGAAGGCGCGGCGCTGGCCGTCGTCGAGCAGGATGTTGATGTACTGGCCCGGGCCGTGCTGCAGCGGCTGCCCCGGCGGCAGCGCGACGATGATGCGCATCACCGAGGGCGCCAGCCGCTGCAGGCTTTGCACGCGCCCCTGGAACACCGGCACTTCGCGCGGCCCGGTGGTCAGCGCCACCTCGATCTCCAGGTCCGACAGCGGCGTGGCGCAGCACATCAGCACCTGGCCCTGCGCCCGGTCGCGCTCGGGCAGCGCGGCGGGCTGGTACACACCCGGGTCCACCTCGCCGTGCAGCACGGTGCAGCGGCACACGCCGCAGCCGCCGCTGCGGCATTCGTAAGGCAGCGCCAGCCCCTGGCGCAGGCCGGCTTCGAGCAGGGTCTCGCCGGGGCGCGCTTCGAACGGCGCGGCACCGGCCTCGTGCAGGCGCACTTCGAAGTGCTCGGCGGCCGCACGCCGCCGGCGCCCCAGCCACGGCAACGCCGCCAGCAGCAGCGTCAGCCCGAGCACCAGCGCCCACACGCCGCCGATGGGCCACTGGTACACCAGCGGGAACAGCGCCAGGTAGAACCAGTCGAGCGACAGCACGGTGGGCGCGGTGGCCATGTTGGCCGCCCCGCCCTGGCTGCTCACCGGCTGCAGCAGCGCCAGCACCACCAGCATGCCCACCAGCCCCAGCGCCACCGGGCGCGGCGGCTTGGTGTCGGCCTTGGGCACGCGCTGCACGTGCACCCACATCAGCAGCAACACCACCAGCGGCACGCCGATGTGCATGAAGGCCAGCAATGAGAACAGCCGGTCGTTCACGCTGCTCGCATGCACGAAGTTGCGGATCAGGGTGCCGCCGAAGATGGGCAGCCAGTCGAGCCACTCGAAGCTGGCGATGGTGACGAACTGCGCCAGCGCGTCCCACGGGAGCATGTAGCCGTTGACGCCGGAGGCGTACACGCCCCAGATCAGCGCCACGCCGGTGATCCACGAAAACCAGCGGAAGCCACGAAAGCGGTCGAAGGCGAAGTGGCGCAGCAGGTGGATCACCATCGCCAGCACCATCGCGTCGCTGGCATAGCGGTGCACGCTGCGCATCAGCCCGCCCAGGCCCCACAGGTTCTGCGGCAGGCCCTGCACCGACGCATACGCATCGGCCACGCCGGTCTCGAAGAAGGCGTAGAGGTACAGGCCCGTGGCCGCCACCACCCAGAACAGGAAGAAGGTGATGGCCCCCAGGTGGTACAGCGGGTTGAAGCGGTCGGTGAAGGCCCAGTTGTACAGACCTTCCATCTGCAGGAAGCCGGCACGCAGCAGGGCTTGCAGGCGTTTCATGGTCGGCCGGCCTCCCCGAGCGCGTGGTCGCCCGGCAGGCGCACGGGGCGCCGCAGCGCCTTGAGCACCACCACCACGAACAACATGCCGCCGACGATGGCCACCAGTCCGCCCAGGCCCATCAGCGCCATGCCGGCCACCTCGCCGGTGCTGCGCAGCACCTGCTCGCCGCCGGCCACCTTGCGCTGCACGCCGTAGCCGCCCGACCACACCAGGCCGAGGATGTGCATCAGCTGCCCCGCGCCGTAGATGCCGGGCTGCCAGCGCGCCATGCGGCCCAGGGCGCCGTGCACCGGGGCCGCATGGCCCAGGCGCGGCAGCAGGTGGTACACCAGTCCCATCAGCGCCAAGGTCACGCCGACGATGCAGCCGTGGTAGTGGGCCGGCACGCGCACGTTGCTGCCCTGGATCACCACGCCGATCAGGCCGCCGGCAGCGAAGAGCACCACCGAGGCCAGCAGCGCAGCGCGCAGCGGCCGGGCCGCGGCAGCGGGCGGCGGCGCGCGCCACAGGCCCACCAGCACCGCCAGCGCGACCGGCAGCACCGAGACGCCGCCGCCCAGGCGCATGGCCCAGGTGAGCCACTGGCGGTGTTCCACCGAGGCGATGGGGTGGGCCAGATACGCCACAGGCGTGACGAACACGCTGGCCAGCGCCAGCACGAACAGCAGCAGCGTCACGCGCGGGCTCAAGGGCAGGCGCGCACCGCAGGCGCCGGCCAGCCACAGCCAGGCCACCAGCATCAGCAGTGTCCAGGTGAACTGCAGCGCATGGCCGCCGCCCCAGAACAGGATCTCGTAGTAGGCCTTGCCGTGCAGGCTGCGCGGCAGGTCGGCGAACGACAGGCCGAATGCGATGAGCGCCACCGCGGTGGCCACGGCCGCGGCGTTCAGGCCGAAGCGCAGCACGCCTTGCGCGTCGAAGGCCGGTCCCAGCACGGGCGCCGCCCACAGGCTGCGCAGCACCAGCACGGCGGTGCCCGCGGCAAACACCACCAGGCCGGCCAGGAACATCGGCCCGTCGAGCACCGGGATGTAGTTGGCCATCACCGGCTCCGCGCTGTCGGCAAAGGGCGCCAGCGCCATCAGCACGGTGCCTGCCGCGCACAGCCACAGCGCGGCGCGCGCGGCCCACCGCGCCTGCAGGCCGCTGTTGAGCGACCACAGCAAGCCGGCGACGGCCATGAACCACACCAGCACCGACAGGTCCACGTGCACCACCAGTGCCACGCGGAAGAAGTCGCTGCGCGGGAACCAGGCGTTCACGCCCGGCGTGCGCGCGAGCACCAGCAACACCGAAAACAGCCCCGAGGCCAACAGCGCCGCCAGCGCAAGCCCCAGCCACTGGCGCGCCCAGCGCAGCCGTTCGTCCTGCGGCACGGCAAGCCGGTAGGAGGCGGGCGCAACCTGCGCCGAACCAGGCAGCCACCGCGGATCCGGCTTCGCCGGTCCGCTGGCGGCGCCCCCTCGAGGGGGAGCGCCGAAGGCGCTACGGGGGTGGTTCATTGCAGCGTGATCCCTCCGCGCTCGGGGTCGAAGTCGATCACCAGCACCTGTGCGGGCTTCAAGGTCACGGTGGCGGTGCGCACGTGGTCGAAGCCTTCGGCGCGCGGGCTGTCCTTCAGCCGCACTGCGAGCCGGTGCTGTCCGGCCGCCACCGGCAGGCGCCGGTACACCGCCGAGGCACCGTCGCGCGACAGGCCCGAGGGCGCCGCCACGTGGCGCACCACGGTGCTGCCGTCCAGGTCGAGCTCCACCGTCACCGGCACCCGCTCGCGCGGGCACTGCACCGGGTTGCGCATGTTGGGCGGCAGGCGCGCAAGCTCCGCGTCGCTCAGGCGCTTGCAGGGCGCCACCGGCTGGCCCGCGTGCACGAAGCTCAGCTTGATCAAGGCCTGGTTGCGCTCGAGGTGGCGGTAGGGCGGCCAATGCGAAAAGATGCCCAGCACCAGTGCAAACAGCGCGTACAGCAGCACCTGGCTCGAAGTGGCGAGCAATCGGCTCATCGCAGGGTCTCCGTGTGGGCCGCTTCGGCGCGCAACCGGTGCACAGCCGCGGCCAGCGGCGCCGGCTGCCCCACATCGGCCTGCACCAGCTGCACCGCCTCGCGCGGCGCCGCGGCGCGCAGCCGCGGCTCGCGCTGGCGGTCCAGGCGCTGCTGCGTCCAGCGCATGCCCAGCCGGAAGGCGCAGCCCTCGATGCTGCAGCCGGCCACCACCACCGCGCTGGCCCCATGGCGCAAGGCGTCTTCCACGAACGAAGGCGGCAGCATGCCGGCGCACAGCAGCGGCACGCGCAGCACGTCGGGCGCCGCGGCGGGCTGCGCCGCGCATTCGCAGGCGAACACCGCGATGCGGCGCGGGCCCTGCATCGCCTGCAGCCCCTCGCGCAACTGCTGGCGCACGCCGTCGAGAGGCTGCTGCGGCATGTCGATGCCGGTGTGCAGCGCGGCGGCGCGGCGCATCGGGGTGGACGATGGGCAGGCGCCAGTGCAGATGCCGCAGCCGGCGCACAGCTCGGCGTCCACCCGGGCCATCTCCCGCTGGCGGCGGCTGGGGTGGGGCACCATCGTGACCGCGGCATAGGGGCAGTCGTTGAAGCAGCGCCGGCAGCCGTTGCAGTTGGCCGGGTCCACCACCGCGGCGGTGGGACGGCGCGCGCGCGTGAGCCACGGCAGCGCCCCCAGGCCCAGCAGCAGCCCGGCCGCCAGCGCCCACAGCGCCTCGGCCGAGGTGGCATACATCAGCGGGTGCAAGGCCAGCAGCCACCAGTCGAGCGCCAGCACTTCGGGCACGCGCGACAGGTCGGCCGGCCCCGCCCCTTGCACCGGCCACAGCAGCGCCAACCCCAGCATCGCCGCCAGCGTGCCGGCCAACAGCGGCCGCGGCGGCCACACGGCCGCGCGCACCAGGCGCTGCAGGTGGGCCCACAGGCCGAACACCAGCAGCAAGGCCACGCCCAGGTGCACGAACACGAACAGCGAGAACAGCCGGTCGTTCACCTGCGCATCGAGCACGAAGTTGCGCGTGAACGGCGTGGCGAACAGCGGCAGCGCATCCAGCCATTCCGCCGTGGCCACCGCGGAGAACTGGCCCTGCGCGTCCCAGGCCAGCCAGAAGCCGCCCACGCCCGCGGCCAGCGCCAGCGGCAGCAGCGTCACGCCGGTGATCCAGGTGAAGCGCCGAAAGTGCGCGTAGCGGCCATGCAGCAGCTCGCGCACCAGGTGCGCCGCCATCACCGCGACGAAGCCGTCGGCCGCATAGCGGTGCAGGCTGCGCACCAGCCCGCCGGGGCCGGCGCTGAAGCGCGCCACCGAGTCGTAGGCCGCGGCCACCGCGGTGTCGAGCACGGCGAACAGCACCACGCCCGTTGCGGCCAGCAGCCAGAAGAACAGGAAGCCCAGCGCGCCCAGGTGGCGCAGCGGGTTGCCGCGCGTGCCGGCCACCGCATCGAGCGCGCGCTCCAGCGCGCTCCACAGCGCCAGCGCACCGGGCCAGGGGGGTTGCACGGCCGGGTTCATCGTCTGCCCGCCCGGCGCCGCCCGCGCCACTCGGCAAGGAAGAACCACGCCATCGCGAACGCGAAGGTCAGGCCGCCTGCCACCTCCAGCGCCAGCGCATAGCTCACGCGGTAGGTGCCGGTCTCGGGGTCGTACACCGTGCACAGCAGGCGCAGGCGGTCCACCAGGTCGGACCATGGGGCGCGCGGCGGCAGCGGCTCGGCGCGCAGCAGGCGGCGCACCGGCTCGGCCACGTCTTCGGCCGTGGGCCGCTCGCCGTAGATCTGGTGCACGATGCGCCCGTTGGCATCGACCAGCGTCACTTGTGCGATGTGGTCGATGCCGGCGGGTGTGCTGCGATGGCTGAAGCCGAAGGCGCGCGTCAGCGGCTCCACCTGGTCGGCCGGCGCGCTCAAGAAGTCCCAGTTGCGGTTGCCCACGCGGTGCTGCGCGGCAAAGGCCTTCATGGCCTGCGGCGAATCGGCCGGCTGGTTGAAGCCGATGCTCACCACGCTGTACTGCTCGGGCCCGAGCGCGAGGTTGATCTTCTCCACCGCGTCGTGCAGCGCGCGTGTGCCGATCGGGCAGGCCTGGAAGCAGCCGGTGTAGACAAAGCTCACCAGCAGCGGCCGCCCGCGAAACCGCGCCAGCGTGAGCGGCCGGCCCTCGCGGTCGAGCAGCGTGATCTCAGGCGCCGCCCGCCCCAGCACCGCCTGGCTGGCGGCAAAGGCCGCTTCGCGGTCGAGCGGCTGCGCCTTCAGGCCCGCGGCGCACGCCAGCAGCACCAACGCCCAGGCCCGCCACATCAGCGCATCCACGCATCGGCACATGCGGCCGCCAGCAACAGCGGCAACTGCAACAGCGATGCAAAGAACGAGCGCAGCGCCGTCGAGCGCCCCGGCTTGAGCGCGAGCTGCGCGCTACGGTAGAGAAACACCGCCCCGCCCACCGCTGCGCCCAGCCCATACACCCAGCCGGCGCCATAGGCCAGCGGCAGCATCGAGGCCGCGACCAGCGCCACCGTGCTGTAGAACACCGCGCGCGCCGCCCGCTCGGGCCCCACCACCACCGGCAGCATCGGCACGCCGGCCGCCCGGTAGTCGGCATGGCCGGCGATGGCCAGGCTCCAGAAGTGCGGCGGCGTCCACAGGAACAGCACCAGCGCCATCAGCAGCGGCAGCGGGCTGCTCCAAGGCGCCACCGCGGTGGAGCCGGCCAGCACCGCAAAGCTGCCGGCCAGCCCGCCGATCACGATGTTGAGCCAGCTGCGCCGCTTGAGCCACACGGTGTAGACCACGCCATAGACAAACGCGCCCAGCAGCGAGAAAGCGGCCGCGGTGAGGTTGGCCGCCCACCACGCGGCAGCGAACGACAGCAGCAGCATCGCCGCGAACACCGCCAGCCACGCCGGCGAACGCGGCAACGCGCCGGTGACGAACGCACGGCGCCGCGTGCGCGCCATCAGCCGGTCGGCCTCGGCCTCGTAATACTGGTTGAAGCCGCCGGCCGCCGCCGAGGCCAGCAGCACCGCCAAGCCCAGCACCAGCGTGCGCCACACGCCCGGCCCAGGGCCGGGTGCGATGACCACGCCGGCCAGGGCCGTGACCATGACGATCACGCCGATGCGCAGCTTGAACAGCCCCAGCACCTCGCGCGCCAACGCCAGCGGGTTGCGGGAGCAGGCGGCGGCAAGGGTGTTCATGCCGGCGCTCCCCGATCAGCTCAGACCCCACAACTGAGAGAGGTACTTCCAGTTGATGAAGTAATACAGCACGAAGGCGGTGAGGAACACCATCGCCAGCACGAAGGTGCCGGGCGCCGCGAAGCCGGCCGAGCCGTGGCCGTGCACCGCCAGCGCCGCCGGCGTGCGCGGCACCGGCGTGGGCTTGCCGCTGGGCGCGCCGCTGTCGAGCTTGCGCCCCCACAGCAGCGAACCCACGGTGACGTAGATGTAGATCGCGCCGCCCGCGATGGCCACCACGCCGCCGATGCCCACCAGGCCCATCATCAGGTAGGCCGCGCCGGGCCATTCGTAGCCCAGGGCCGCGCCGGTGAGCGCCATGTCCCAGTGGCGGCGCGACACGCCCAGCGTGCCCGCGCCCATCATCACCAGGCAGAAGAAATACATCGAGAAGCCGAACAGATACGGCTGCAGCTTCGCCAGGCCCGGCGCGATCATCTCGCGCTTGAACAGCGCGGGAATCAGGAAGTAGGTCAGCGCCATGAAGGTGAGCGTGGTGCCCACCACCACCGTCGCATGGAAGTGCCCCGGCACGTAGATGGTGTTGTGGATCAGCATGTTGAGCTGCTCCGTGCCCATCATCACGCCCGAGATGCCGCCCAGGAAGCCGAAGCCGATGATCGCGATGAACACGCCCGAGAACGTGGGGTTGCCCCAGGGCGCCTTGCGCAGCCACTCGAACAGGCCCTTGGTGTAGCCCTTCTCGCGCTGCGCCACCTCCATCGCACCCGGGATCGTGAGGCCGTGCACCATGGAGGCCAGCACCGCGAAGTACATGAAGTAGCTGGTGTTGATGACCTTCCAGCCGGTGGAAAGCCCCGGGTCGGCCAGCAGGTGGTGCGCGCTGGCCAACTGCAGGAACAGGATGTACAGCAGGAAGGCACCACGGCTCACGCGCTCGCTCATCGGCTTGGCGCCGAAGGCGATGGCCGCCACCGCGTACCAGATCGCGATGTGCGCCGACACGTTGATCTGCTGCGACGAGTGGCCGAAGGCCCACCAGATGGTGCGGTACACCAGCGCATCGACGTTCTGGATCACGCCCACCGACATGAGGAAGGTGGGAATCAGGATGATCGCGCCCGAGGCGATGGTGAACACCGCGATGATCGCGGCGGTGATCGCGCCAAACGTCACCAGCGGCACCGAGCCCTGGTAGGTGCGCTCGCGGCGCGCCACCACCAGCGTGCCGAAGAACACGAAGCACGCGATCAGCGCGCCCACGGCAAACAGGATCAGGCCCACGTAGAACGACGGCGCGGCCATCATCGGCACGTACGAGGTCATCATCACGCTGGAGCCGCCCTGCAGCACCGCGATGTTGTTGACCACCGCGCCGACGAGCATCAGCCCGAAGGCCAGCCATGCGATCTTGGGCGTGGCCAATCGACAGCGCAACAAGGTCGAGGAGGCGAAATACAGCACCGCCACCTCGAAGAAGATGATCCAGAAGATCAGCATGTCGATGCCGTGCGCGGTGAGCACCTGGTAGAAGGTGTCGGCCTGCAGCCAGTGCACCGCGGGCCAGCGCGTGAGCACCACGCCGATGGCCAGGATGCCGCCGATCAGCAGGAAGACCACCGCGACGAAGGCGTTGGCCTTCATCAGCGCTTCGGCATTGGATTCAAACTGCAGCCCGGAACGCGGGCAGATGCGGTAGGTGCTTGCCATCGCCTGCCCCTCCTATTTGACGTAGATGCGGCCCACCATCGAGTGGTGGTTGATGCCGCAGTACTCGTTGCACACCACCGAGTAGGTGCCCGCCTGGTTGGGCGTGATGGTGACCACGTGCTCGTAGCCCGGCACGACCTGGATGTTGATGTTGGCCGGCTGCAGCGAAAAGCCGTGGTTGTAGTCCATGGCCGTCAGGTGCAGGCGGTAGGTCTTGTCCTTCTCCAGCTCGAGGATGGGCCACCAGCTCCACAGCCGCGCCACCATGTAGATGTCGGCGCCCGCGGGCGGGTGCACCACCGGCACCTTCTGGTCCGTCTCGGTGCGCACCGTGTACCGGTCCACCATGGCCTGCGCCTTGGCGGAAAACTTCTCGGGCGTGGTCTTGTAGGTCTCGGTGGACAGGTTCTGCTTGCCGTAGACGTGCCAGCCGACCATCATGAGGAACATCACCAGGCACCACGCGAACGCGATCGCGATCCAGGTGCCCTCCACGCGGTCCAGCGGCTGTTTCCACCAGACCCGTTCTGCCGGGGGAAGAATGGCGCTCATGCGAATTCCCTTCGGGGGGTGGGTGGGGTCACTTGGCCAGCGGCACGGTGAGGATGTCGATGACACCCCACAGCGTGTAGACCACCATCGGGATCATCACGCCCAGGAACAGCAGCAGGAACGGGTTGTCCAGCACCTGCTGCATCCAGGGAATGGGCTCGTTGTCGTCGTCGCGTTGCGGGTCGCTCATGGGGGCTTCTCCTTCTCCTCATAGCCGCTACGCGCACCGGCGCACCAGCGGAATGCTGCATTCTTCGTCCACCTTATCGGTCGCTGACTTGAACCAGCGCAAAGAACGAGCACGCCGCGAGCCCTGGTTTGCCCGAACAGTGGCGCAGTGCACCCACACTGCGCCCATGGAACAGACCCATCGCACGCGCTTCGTGAGGCGCGTGGCACTGCTGTGCGCATGGCTGGCCTTGCTGGTGGTGGCCAGCAGCGCCTACCTGCGGCTGCACAAGGCCGGCGTGGGCTGCACGCCGTGGCCCGCGTGCCACACGGCGGCGGCAATGGCCTCCCACACCGAAGGGCCATCGACAGCCGTGGACGGGTTCACGGCAGGCGCGCGTTTGCTGCACCGCATCGCAGCGGTGCTGATGCTGCTGGCCGCGCTGTTGATCGTGGCCAGCGCCTGGGGGCCCGGCGCCGTGCAGGCCCAGGACAAGGCCCTGGGCGTGTCGCTGCTCGGCGTGGTGGTCGGCCTGGCGGTGCTGGGCGTGTTCAGCGCCGGCTCTCACGGCATCGGCGTGGCGCTGGGCAACCTGTTGGGCGGTTTCCTGATGCTGGCCCTGAGCGCCGCGCTCGCGTTTGCGCCCCGGCCGCGCTCACACGCGGCGCTGGCCGCGGTGGTGGGCGTGCTGATGCTGGCGCAGGTGGTCACCGGCGGGTTGTCGAGCGTGACGCAGGCGGCGTGGCATCCGGCCGAGGCCGCGCTGGCGTTGCCGCTGCACGTGGGCGGCGGCGTGCTGCTGGCCGTGGTGGCCGGGGCGATGGCCTGGCGCGCGCGGTCGGAACGGCCGCTCGATGCGGCGCTGCTGGGCTTGCTGCTGGTGGCTCAGCTGGCGGTGGGCTTGCTGCTGTGGCTGCGGCAGCTCGACCTGCCGCTGGGCTTGCCTTGGGTGCACAACCTGGGGGGCGCGTTGCTGGTGTGGGGGATGGTGCGGTTGGTCCGCAGCCACTGAACGGTCGCGACGTGCGAGTACCAAACGCTGGAGGCGCAAGCGATGCACACCTTCCCTGGTGGAACCCTGACAAGTACGTCGGTCCCGCCGGACTGTTGCAGGACTGCGTCGACGCCTGTCCCAAAGGCCTGAACCCGGCGCGGGCGATCGGCGAGATCAAGGAAATGATGGTTCGACGGGCGAGCTGAGCGGGTCGCGTTTCCCGAGCAGCGGCTCTTGGCCGAGACATGCGTCTCGCCCCGACCCGTTGCAGTCATTCGTTGCGCACCGACTGCCCGCCCCGAAGCCGTCGTTCGCCAACGTTTGAGCTGAGGGGCGCCATGCCGGAGCGCGTCGACTCGAGCGAAGGGTCAGGCATCGCCGCGCGTCCCCCGCGAACGGCCCAGGCCGATCCTCCGGCGTGCCAGGGAAGGCAACTCGGCGCCTTACAAGGAGCCATTGACGCGCAGCGCCTCCAGCCGAAGGGCGATCTTCTGCTCAAGAGTGCTCAGGGCGGCTTGCAGCTCGTTGCGTCTACTCTTGGTCTCAGCTTCTGCAACCGCTTGGCGAAGCTTCGCCCGCTGGTTGAACAGTTCAACTTCGGGAGGGACGACTCCAGCGTTCTTCAACACCTTGAAGCCCATGCGGAACTCTTGCGGCGTCTGCTCCCAGCCTGCATCTTCAGGCATCGGTTTGCCATAGCTTTCAGCGCCCTGCAGTTCGCCCGTCCGGTGCGCTTCCGCAAGCTTCCTGCCAATCTCGTCTTCGACCAATCGCAGCTTCGACATTTCGCGATCTCCAAAGAGTTCCGGGGGCATCGCTGCGCTCTCTTCAAGGTGCCTCCAACCATGGTCCCAGGTGGTTGGCCGCTGCGTCGTGAGCGTCGGCCTTCGCACCGCGCGGATGAGCGTGTCGGTCAGTGGAAGTGTCTACCGCCGGTCACGCCGCGTTTCGGGCCGGTGTCCGCGGTCGTCTTGGCTTCGGCCTGGCGCAGCATGTCCTTGCCGTCGATGCCGGCGAAGAGTTTGGCGGCGCGCACTTTGATCTCGAGCAGTTCGCTTGCGCTCACCGAATACTTTCCGGTAATCATGTCGACGTCGATCTTGAACTCGACGTCCTTGCCGGCATTCGAGAGCGAGCCGACGGTGAACTCGTAGGTCTCATCGTGCACGGGCAAACCCAGCTTTTCGACATCGTAGTCCTCGTACTCGACGCGACGAATCTCGCCACTCGCGAGGTCGAGCAAGCCCTTGGCTCTGACGATGCTCTCGCTCAGCTCGTCGATGATGGTGATCGGCACTTTCAGATCCACGGCAGGGCCTCCTTTCGCGCCACTGGGTTCATTTCAGACATTGTCCAGCATGATCGGGCGCGACAGTTCGCGACCTGTGATCCCGGATCGCGTACCCTGCCCCGGTTCGAAGTGCTGTTCTGGTGCGGCAAGACAGTGATCGAGAACGCTCCAGTGGGCGCGCAAGGCAGATTCTTGGTGTATCGCCCAGAGCCAGGCACAAAGACCGTGGACCTTCCGGTGCTGAATACGAATCCTGAGTCCACAGCCTCGATGTCGGCGGACTGCCGAGCGTCGAGTGTCCCCGTGTAGACGATGACCGACGCAGCGGTCTCTGGCGGGTAAGCAAATCCCTCGACGCGATGCCCTGAACGAAGTAGCGGCTGAACCTGCCTGACGACCAGGCGATGCGGCAAGAACTGTAGGAGACGTTGCGAGAGACGGGTCGGTGACACCCCCACCTCAATGCGACGTCCCCTCCGACCGCGTGATCTTGTTCCACACGTTGTACTTGCCCACCGGCTTGCGCATCGGCAGGCGCTTCACTTCCTTGAAGGTCTTCGCGTCCAGCACGATCAGCGCGCCGTCCATCTCCCACAGGCTCGCCAGTGCAAAGCGCCCGTCGCGCGTGAACTCGATGTGCGCCAGCGTCTTGCCCGGGTCGGTGCGCACCTGGGCCACCGGCTCCAGCGAGCGCTTGTCGATCACCAGCAGCGTGTCCTTGGCCTCGCGGCTCATCATCGAGTCCACCCAGGCATAGGGCGTGTTCTCGTGGCTGCGCATGAAGAAGCCGGGGCCCGGCGTGGCGATCTGCTTCACCGTCTGCCAGGTCTTCATGTCGATCACGCTGACCACGCCGTCTTTCAGGTTGGGCGAGGCGAGCACCGTGCTGCCGTTCCATTTGAAGGTGATGCCCGAGCCCAGGTGCGGCATGCCGGGCAGCGGCAGGCTGGCGATGCGGCGGCGCACGTCGAGGTTGACCACCTGCGCCGAGGGTGCGCCGTCGTCGCGCGGGCGGGTCGCGCCCAATACGTAGGCATAGCTCTGGTCGAAGAAGAAGTCGTCCAGCGGCTCGTCCAGCGGCGTGCGCCGCACGCCCAGGTAGCCGGGCTTGGGCAAGGACTCGCCCATCTTGTAGTCGTGCACGTAGCCCTCGTGGATGGGCCCGGCCTTGGGGTCGTAGGAGATCTCCCACAGCTCGGGCAGGTCCTTCAAGGCCACGACGAAGCTGCGCCGCGGCGCCGCGTCGTACACCGCCGAGACGCGCGAGCTGGCCTTGCCCGCCAGGTCGGCGGCGGCATACACGCGCTGCAGCTGCAGGTCGGCATCGAACAGCGCCAGCGTGTGCGGCAGGTAGTTGGCCGCCATCACCCAGCGCCCGTCGGCCGACACCGCCACGTTGCGCATGTTCAGCCCCGCCCTCACCTCGGCCACGGTCTTCAGGTGCCACAGGTCGAACTTGGTGATCCAGCCGTCGCGCGAGCCAAAATACACGTAGCGGCCATCGGGAGAAAACTTCGGCCCCCCGTGCAGCGCAAAACGCGAGGCAAAGCGGTGCAGCACCTCGAAGCGGTCGCCGTCGACGATGGAGACGTGGTGGTCGCCGCCTTCCACCACGACGAACAGGTTCATCGGGTCGGCCTTCCACTGCGGCTTGGCCGGCCATTGCGCCGCGCCCGGCGTCTCGACGCGCGAGTTGCGGATATCGGTTTCCGCCCACACGGGCGCCGGCTCCACCGGGGTGTAGATCCAGCGCGCCAGCGCGCCGATCTCGTCGCCGCTCAGGCGCTCGCCGTAGCCCGCCATCTGCGTGGCGGTGCGGCCCTGGGCAATGACCTTGTGCGCCTCGGCCGGCTTCAGCCGCGACAGGCTCTCGGGCAGCAGCGCCGGCCCCATCGCACCCAGCCGCTGTGCGCCGTGGCAGGCGGCGCAATGCTCGCGGTACAGCAAGGCCGGGTTGATGTCGCCGGCCGCGGCCACTTGCGCGGCCAGCGCGGCCGCCAGTGCGAACAGCGCGCGCCCGATCATGGAGCGGCCCTCAGCGGCACGCGAAACGGCGTGAGCGCCACGCGTGCCGCCGCGCCGGGCATCAGGCCGATCTCGGCGTCGTCGAGGTAGCAGCCCGGGTCTTCGGCCCAGGGGTCGCCGGTGACCTGCTGCGCCCGCACGCGTGTGTTGCCGCCACAGATGTGGAGGTGGTCGCAGGCCGCGCAGCGGCCCTTCACCGGGCGCGGCTGCTGCTTCAGGCCGGCCATCAGCGGGTCGGACACATCCGACCAGATGGCCGAGAACGGCCGCTGCCGCACGCTGCCCAGGTCGTGGTGCCACCACATCGTGTCGGGGTGCACCCGGCCCTCGTTGTCGATGTTGGCCACGTACAGGCCGGAGGCGTTGCCGCCCCATACCTCCAGCCGCTGCTGCAGCGCGTCGGCCCAGCCCGGCAGGTGGCGCCGCGCCCACAGCAGCAGGTACACGCCGTCGGCGTCGTTGTTGCCGGTCACGTAGTCGAGCGGCCGGCCTTCGCGCGCGGCCTCCCATGCGGTGTCGAACAGCAGGTCCATCGCCTCGCGCGTGGCGGCAAAGCGCGCGTCGCGCGCACGGTGGATGTTGCCGCGGCCGGCGTAGTTCAGGTGCGAGAAGTAGAACTTGTCGATCGCCTCGTCGCGCATCAGCTGCAGCAGCGCCGGCAGGTCCTGCGCGTTCATCTCGGTCATGGTGTAGCGCAGCCCGATCTTCACGCCGCGCTCGCGCAGCAGGCGCAAGGCGCCGAGCGACGCGTCAAACGCGCCCTGCTTGCGGCGGAACCGGTCGTGCACCTCGCGCAGGCCGTCGAGGCTGATGCCCACGTAGTCGAAGCCTTGCGCGGCCACGCGGTCGGCCATGGGCACGTCGATCAGCGTGCCGTTGGTGGACAGGCCCACGTAGAAGCCCATGCGCTTGGCGCGCGCGGCAATCTCGAAGATGTCGGGCCGCAACAGCGGCTCGCCGCCGGAGAGGATGAGCACCGGCACATGGGCGCGCTTGAGGTCGTCCATGACCGTGTTCACCTCATCCAGGCTCAGCTCGTTGGGGTAGTCGTGGTCGGCCGAGAGCGCGTAGCAGTGCTTGCAGGTGAGGTTGCAGCGGCGCACGAGGTTCCAGATCACCACCGGGCCCTTGGGGCGTCGCTCGCGCACCTGGGGGTAGGTGCCTGCGCTATCGGCGAGGGCGAGTTCGCGCATGTATTGGGAGATCCGGAACATCGTCTTCGCTTTCAGTGGTCGGGCAGGCGCAATCCCGTCTTCTTGAGGATGCGGCTGCTGTAGAGGATGTCGTGGCCGCGGCTGTGGGAGCCCAGCAAGGTGTCGATGACGCGCGCCTGGCGCTCCACCTCGTCGCGGCTCTTGCCGTGCACCATGGCAAACAGGTTGTAGGGCCAGTCGGGCAAGGCGCGCGGGCGGCGGTAGCAGTGCGACACGAAGTGCAGCGCGCCCACGCGCGCGCCCAGCGCATCGACCGCCTCGTCGGCCACGTCCCACACGGTCATGCCGTTGGCGGTGTAGCCCAGCCGGTAGTGGTTGGGCACGGCGCCGATGCGGCGCACCAGGCCTTGCGCCAGCATGGCCTGCAGGCGCTCGCGCACCAGGTCTTCGCTCACGCCGATCTGTTCGGCCACGGCCGCATAGGCCCGCGGCACCAGCGGCAGGCCGGCCTGCGTGGCGCGGATCAGCGCGAGGTCCAGCTCGCTCAGCATGGCGCGGCCTCTTTGGTTGCATGCACCGGCAGGCGCAGCTCGACGAAGAACTCGCGTTCCTTCGGGAAGGCATACACGCGCAGGCCGGTGGCCTGCTCGATGCGCCGGCACGCGCTGTCGGCCGCCTGCGCCGTGGCGCAGGCCAGCACGAACCACATGTTGAAGCGGTGCTCGCGCCGGTAGTTGTGGGCCACCTCGGGCAGCGCGTTCACGGCATCGGCCACCGCCTCGAAGCGCGCCTCGGGCACCTGCATCGCCGCCAGCACGAAGCGCCCGCCGGCGCGCTCGATCTGGAACAGCGGGCCGAAGCGCGTGAGCACACCGTCGTCGAGCATGCGCCGCAGCCGCGCCAGCACCTCGGCCTCCGTCAGCCCCAGCTCGGCCGCCACGTCGGCATAGGGCGTGGCGCTGAGCGGAAACCCGCCATGCAGGCGCTCGATGAGGCGGGCATCGGTGGCGTCGATGCTCATTGCATGCTGTCCGCGAAATAGCGGCTGCCGGTCTGCTTGAAGCGCCGCGTGCTGAACAGCACCTGGTGCTCGCACGCCCCGAGGCCGGCGCCCGTCACGGCCTCGGCGATCACGCGGCGCACGGCCTGTCGCTCGCGGCCATGCACCATGCAGTACAGCGCATAAGGCCAGCCGGGCGCCGGCTCGCGCCGGTAGCACAGCGTGACGCCCGGCTGCCGGGCCAGCCGCTCGCCTGCAGCATCGACCTGCTCTGCGGGCAGCGAGAACACCGTCATCGCATTGGCGGCAATGCCGAACTCGTGGTGCCGCAGCACCACGCCCATGCGGCGCACCGTGCCGCGCGCGCACCAGGCTTGCAGCGCCTGCAGCACCCGGTCTTCCGGCATGCCCAGCGGCGCCCCGAGCAGCGCCCAAGGCCGCTCGACCAGCGGCACGCCGGCCTCCAGGCGCGCGGCCAGCGGGCGCAGCTCGGGCTCCACCGGTTCGGCGGGCCGCATGCCGGGCATCGCACCCGCGCGCTGAAAGAGATCGAACCCCAGGTCGATGCGGTAGGCGCGCCGCATCGGCAGGCGCATCGCCACCAGGCCGGTGGCGGCCTCGATGCGGCTCACGCAGGCCTGCACGCTCGCGCGGTCGCGCGCCGTCACCACGAACCACAGGTTCCAGGCATGCTCGCGCGCATAGTTGTGGTTCACCGCCGGCTCGCCGTTGACGCAAGCTGCCACCTCGTCCATGCGCCCGGCGGGCACCTGCATCGCGCACAACAGGCCCGCGCCGCCCGCGCCCACGCCGAACACGGCACCCACGCGGCTGATCTCGCCTTGCGCCAGCCCTTCGCGCAAGGCCTGCAGCACCTCGTCGCCGCCCAGGCCGCAGCCGTGCCCCAAGGCCTCGAAAGGCCGCGCCACCAGCGGAAAGCCGCGCTGCCAGCGGTTGAACAGGGCATGCCGCTCGGTGGGCGCGATCATCACAACCCCATCCGGGCCGCGCGGCTGGTGAAGAAGATGCCGCTGGGCGCCGCCACCGGCAAGGTGGCCAGCGTGCGGAAGCTCGCCGTGTCCAGCACCGACACGCGGTTGGCGTCGCGCGAAGAGATCCACACCGCGTCGCCGCGCGGCGTGAACTCCATGTGCAGCACGGCGGCGCCCGGCTCCAGGCTGGCGACCACGCGGCGCGCCTGCGTGTCGATCACCTGCACTTGGTGGTAGTGGGGCAGCGCGAAGTTCACCCATACCTGGCGCCCGTCGGGCTGCGCCATCACGAACACCGGCTGGCCGGCCACCGGCACGCGCGCCACCTCGGCCCAGGTCTCGGTGTCGACCACGAGCACTTCGTGGCGGCCGATTGCCGGCAGCCAGGCGTGGCGGCCGGCGATGGCCCAGCCGCGCAGGTGCGGCATCTTGTACACCGGCAGCGGCTGCTGGCCGCGGCCGTAGCCGGCGAGCACCTTGCGCGCCCGCGGCTGCGCTTCCCACAGGTCGATCACCGCCAGCCCGTCTTCGCCGAACAGGCCCGCGATGTAGTGGCGGCCGTTGGGCGTGACCAGCGCGTCATAGGGCTGGCGGCCCACGTTCTCGAACCTGGTCAGCTTGGGCGTGCCCGGCGCGGACAAATCGGCGATCCAGATCTGGCCGGCGTCGAACAGCGAATAGATGAAGCGCCGGCCCGGCAGGTCGGCCAGGCCCACCACGCGCGACACCGCGGGCTTGCCGTCGGCGCCCTCGTAGGTGGCGGGTATGTCGGCCACCAGCGCCAGCGTCTGCGCATCGAACACCTTGATGCCGCCGGGCACGTAGTTTTGCGCGGCCACCAGCGTGCCGTCCTGCGAGATGGCGCCGCCGATGCTGTTGCCCGCCTGCTGCACGCGCGCCTCGATGCGGCGCGTGAGCAGGTTCACCTTGGTCAGTGCGCCATCGCGGCCGAACACATAGGCCTGCGCGCCATCGCGCGCATACACGATCGACGCATGCGACAGGTCGCCCAGGCCCTGCACCTGGCCCAGCGCCTGCATGCGGCTGTTGTTCACGACAGTGAGCGTGCCGTCGGCGCGGCCCACCACCAGGCCCAGGTCGCCGGTGCCCACCGGCGGCAAAGGCGTGGCCGCGCAGCCCGCGAGCAGCGCGGCCACGAAGGCAAGGAGAAGGAAACGGGCGCGCGACCTCATGGCCGCGCCCCCGGTTCGGCCGGGAACCCGGCCTTCAACTGCTGCGCGATCCACAACGCATCGTGCTCGTCGATCAGGCTGCGCCAGCCCGGCATCGGCGTGCCGGGCCGGCCGTGCAGCACCGTGGCCACCAGCGACTCGAGCGGCCACTCGCGCATGCGCTCCACGGTGAGCGCCGGCCCCAGCCCCCCGGTGAGCCGCATGCCATGGCAGGAACCGCAGTCCTGCCGCACCATGCGCACCAGCACCTGCTGGCGCTCAGGCGCCGGCACACCGGCCCCGCCATCCGCCGCGAGGGCCGGCGCTGCCAGCACCGCACCAAGAAGAACGGAACCTCGCACGACCTTGTGCGCCGCGTTCAGCGGCCGCAGCCCAGCAGCCGCCGCGGATCCGGCTGCGCCGGTCCGCTGGCGGCGCCCCCTTGAGGGGGAAGCGCCGAAGGCGCTCCGGGGGTGGTCCATCTAATACACGTCGTGCTGGGTGTTGTAGACGTTGAAGTGGCCGGTCGGCGTGATCAGGCGCGGGTCCTTGATCACGGTCTTGAGCTTCAGCGTCTTGTCGTCGATGACGACGATGGCGCTTTGCTTGTCCTTGGCCGACCACACCGACACCCACACCTCGTCGCCCGCCTTGTTGTATTCGGGCTGCACCACGCGCATCGCGCCGCCGTCCTTGATGCCGGCCCATTCGGCAATGGGCAGCACGGTGAAGCCCTTGTCCAGCGCCTTGATGTCGAACACCGCCAGCGTCTGCGAGATCTTCGGGTCGGGATTGAGCGGCGTGTCCACGTACAGGCGCTGGCTCTTCGGGTGGCTCTTGAGGAACAGCGAGCCGCCGCCCTGGCCCTTGAGCGTCTGCACCACCTTGAAGGCATTGGCCTTGTTCTTCTTCGGGTCGGTGCCGATCAAGGCGATGGTCTCGTCGCCCAGGTGCCCCGTGGCCCACACCGGCCCGAACTTCGGATGCACGAAGTTGGCGCCGCGGCCCGGGTGCGGGATCTTGCCCACTTCGGTGATGGCGGCCAGCTTGCCTTCCTTGGCGTCGATGGCGGCGATCTTGTTGCTCTGGTTGGCGGCCACCATGAAGTAGCGCTTGCTCGAGTCCCAGCCGCCGTCATGCAGGAAGGGCGCGGAGCCGATCTCGGTGACCTTGAGCGCGTCGATGTTCGAGTAGTCGACCATCAGCGTCTTGCCGGTCTCCTTGACGTTGACCACGAACTCGGGCTTGAAGTGCGAGGCCACGATCGAGGCCACACGCGGCTCGGGGTGGTATTCCTGCTTGCCCACGGTCATGCCGCGGGTGGCCACGATCTTCAGCGGCTCCAGCGTGTCGCCCTTCATGATCGTGTACTGCGGCGGCCAGTAGCTGCCGGCAATGGCGAACTTGTCCTCGTAGCCCTTGTACTTGGAGGTATCGACCGAGCGGGCCTCCAGGCCGATGCGGATCTCGGCCACGTTGTCGGGCTTGGGCATCCACAGGTCGATCATGTTGATCTTGGCGTCACGTCCGATCACGAACAGGTAGCGCCCCGACGCCGACAGGCGCGAGATGTGCACCGCGTAGCCGGTCTTGACGATGTTGATGATCTGCTTGGTGTCGCCGTCGATCAGCGCCACCTCACCGGTGTCGCGCAGCGTGGTCGAGAAGATGTTCTCGATGTTGTAGTTGTTCATCTTCTTCTTCGGCCGCTGCTCGGGCGGGACGATGACCTTCCACGTGGCCTTCATCTGCTCCATGCCGAATTCGGGCGGGGTCGGAGGGTCCTGCTGGATGTAGCGGGCCATCACGTCCACGGTCTTCTCGTCCATCTCGCCCGAGGTCTGCCAGTTCGGCATGCCGGCGGGCGAGCCGTAGGCGATGAAGACCTTGAGATAGTCGGTGCCCTTGGCGAGCGTGATGTCGGGCGTGAGCGGCTTGCCGGTGGCGCCCTTGCGCAACACGCCGTGGCAGCCCGCGCAGCGCTCGAAGTACACCTTGCGGCCGTAGTCGAACTCGGCCTGCGTCATCGGCGGCGCCTTCGGGTTGGCGCTCTGGTACATCGGCTCCGCCGCCAGCGGCGAGCCGCCGGCCTGGTAGCTGATCTCCGGCTGCGTGGTGTGTTGGGCGTCCTTCTGGGCGGGTTGTTGCGCTTGCGCGCTCACCCCGAGTGCCAGGGCGAGCAAGGCCCACAAGCGGGCCGGGTGCAGGGCGGGCATTTCCACTCCTTCCGTTGAAACTGCGGACATGGTTGCCGCGCGCGGCTGCTCGGAGCTTGATCTATTTCAACCCCTTGAGAAAAGCGCTCCGCAGAATGCATCTTCAAGGAGAAGCGCATGGGCAATGTGTCTGCGACGCGCCACTTCGGCCCGCTGGACAAGCCGGCGGCGCCGGCGCAGGTCATCCTCGTAGGTGCAGGGCCGGGCGATCCGGAGCTGCTGACGCTCAAGGCCGCGCGCGTGCTGGCCGAAGCGCAGCTGGTGCTGTACGACAACCTGGTGTCGCCGCAGGTGCTGGCGATGGTGGCGCCCGATGCGCAATGCATCTACGTGGGCAAGCGCAGCTCGCATCACAGCCTGCCGCAGGAGGGCATCATCGAGCTGATGCTCGACTTCGCGCGCGCCGGGCGGCGCGTGGTGCGGCTCAAGGGCGGCGATCCGTATGTCTTTGGCCGCGGCGGCGAAGAGGCCGAGGCACTGGCACACGCCGGCATTGCCTTCGAGGTGATTCCCGGCATCAGCGCCGCGCAGGGCGCCGCCGCCAGCGCCGGCATCCCGCTCACGCACCGCGACCACGCGGCCCGCGTGGTGTGGGTCACCGGCCACTTGCGCGAGGGCTGCGAAGACGGCTTCGACCTCGACTGGCCCACGCTCGCGCGGCCGCGCCAGACGCTGGTGATCTACATGGGCCTGGCCGCGCTGCCGGTGCTCAGCGAGCGCCTGGTCGATCATGGCCTGAGCCCGCTGACGCCGGCCGCGATCATCGAGCGCGCCACGCTGCCGGAACAGCGTACGCTCTGCGGCACGCTCGTCGGCTTGCCCGCGCTGGCCGCCAGCGAAGCGGTGCGCTCGCCGGCGCTGATCATGGTGGGCGAGGTGGTACGGCTGCACCCGCTGCTGCACGCGCACGCGCAGCAGCCGCTGGCGGTGTCAGGCTGAACGGGCGGGCGGCTCGGCGGCGATCGACTGCAGGGCCGCCACGAGCGCCTGCACCTGCTGCAGGCTGTGCGCGGCCGACAGCGTGATGCGCAAGCGCGCGGTGCCCGCGGGCACCGTGGGCGGCCGGATCGCCGGCACCCAGATGCCGCGCGCCTGCAGCGCATCCATGACGGCCAGCGCCGTGGCGTTGTCGCCCAGGATCAAGGGCTGGATCGCGGTGTCCGACGGCAACGCGGTCCAGGGCAGCATGGCCAGGCCGTCGCGCAGGCAGGAGCGCAATTGCGCCAGCCGCTCGCGCCGCCAGCCTTCGGCCTCGATCACGCGCAGGCTCGTGCGCAAGGCCTCGGCCACCGGCGCCGGCGCGGCGGTGGCAAACATGTAGGTGCGCGCGCGCTGCAGCAGCCACTGCACCACCGGCGCGGCGCCGGCGACGAAGGCGCCCGACACGCCTGCCGCCTTGCCCAAGGTGGCCATGTAGACCAGCCGCGCACCATGGCGCCGCGGCGCGATGCCCAGGTGCGACAGGCTGCCGCGCCCGCCCTCGCCCAGCACGCCGAAACCGTGGGCGTCGTCCACCATCAGCCAGGCGTCGTGGCGCTCGCACAGGCGCAGCATCTCGCCGATGGGCGCGATGTCGCCGTCCATGCTGAACACCGCATCGGCCAGCACCAGCTTGCGCCGTGCACTGCTCTTCGCGAGCGCCTGGTCCAGCGCCGCCATGTCGTTGTGCGGGAACACGTGGATCTCGGCACGCGACAGCCGCGCGCCGTCGATCAGGCAGGCGTGGTTGAGCGCATCGGAAAAGATCGCGTCGCCGCGCTCCACCAGCGCCGGCACGCAGCCGGTGTTGGCGGCATAGCCGGCATAGAAGTACAGCGCCTGCTCGCAGCCCACGAATGCCGCCAGCTCGCGCTCCAGCGCCTCGTGCGCGGGGCTGTGGCCGCTCACCAGCGGCGAGGCGCCCGCGCCCACGCCGTAGCGCTCGACCGCTTCGCGCATCGCCTGCTTCAGCGCCGGGTGCTGCGACAGGCCGAGGTAGTCGTTGCTGCAGAAGGCCAGGCGCCGCTGGCCGTCCACCTCGAGTTCGGCTTCGGCCAGGGGCGCCACCGCGCGCCGGCGCCGCAGCAGTTGCTGCTGCTGCAGCCGGCCCAGCGCGGGCGTGAAGACGTCGTTCAGGTCAGGCATCGGCGCTCAAGGGCAATTGGAGTGTCAGCGTGGCGGCATCGGCCTGCGGGTCCCAGGGCCAGGCGGCCAGCAGCGGCGCCGCCAGGCGCTGCCGCAGGTAGGCCAGGTTGGCCTCGCGCTCCGGCATCGCGGGGTCCAGCAGGTTGGCCACCCAGCCGGCCAGCCTCAGGCCGCGCGCGGCGATGGCCTCCTGCGTCAGCAGCGCATGGTTCAGGCAGCCCAGGCGCAGGCCCACGACCAGCACCACGGGCAGGCCCAGGGCCCCCGCGAGATCGGCGCCGGTGCGCGTGTCATCCAGCGGCACATGGAAGCCGCCCGCGCCTTCGACCACCACCGCCTGCGCCCGCCGCGCCAGCGCCTGGCAGCGCTGTTGCAACAGGCCGATGTCGATGGTCTGGCCAGCATTGCGCGCCGCGATGTGCGGCGACACCGGGTCGGGCAGCAGGTAGGGGTTGGCCAGCGACGCCTCCACCTGCAGCGCGCTGGCCGCGCGCAGCGCGTCCACGTCTTCGTTGCGGCCCGCAGCGTCGGTGCCCGCGGCCACCGGCTTCATGCCCACGGCTGCAACGCCCTGCCGGCGCAGCGCGTGCAGCAAGGCCACGCTGGCGCGGGTCTTGCCCACGCCGGTGTCGGTGCCCGTGACGAACCAGCCGCGCATCACGCCATGGACTCCTCGAGTGCAAGCACGCTGCCCCGGGCCAGCTGCTGCATCGCCACGCCGTCGATCACATACGGCGGCATGAAATACAGCGTGTTGCCGATCGGCCGCAGCAGCAGGCCCTGCTTCAGCGCCGCCTGGTGGTAGCGCGTCGGAAACGCCGGGTCGTCGGTGTCGATGTCGTAGGCCCACAGCATGCCGAGCTGGCGCGCATGGCGCACGCGCGGATGCTGCGCCAGCGGCTGCAGGCAACGCGTGAGCTGCGCGGCAGCGTCGAGGTTGCGTTGCAGCACCGGCTCGCGCTCGAACACGTCCAGCACCGCCAGCGCCGCACGGCAGGCCAGCGGGTTGCCGGTGTACGAATGCGAATGCAGGAAGCCGCGCGCGCTGCTGTCGTCGTAGAAGGCCTCGTACACCGCGTCGGTGGTCAGCACCGCCGACAGCGGCAGCGTGCCGCCGGTGAGGCCCTTGGACAGGCAGATGAAGTCGGGCCGTATGCCGGCCTGCTGGTGGGCGAACAGCGTGCCGGTGCGGCCGAAGCCTACCGCGATCTCGTCGCAGATCAGGTGCACCTGGTAGCGGTCGCACAGCGCGCGGGCCCGGCGCAGGTAGTCGGGGTGGTGCATCGCGAAGCCGGCGGCGCACTGCACCAGCGGCTCGACGATCAGCGCAGCCACGCGCTCGTGGTGCCGCTCCAGGTAGGCCTGCAGCGCATCGGCGCTGCGCCGGGCCACCGCCGCGGCGTCCTCGCCGGGCGCGGCCTGGCGCGCATCGGGCGACGGCAGCGCCGCGCTCAGGCGCACCAGCGGCGCATAGGCCTCGCGGAACAGCGCGATGTCGGTCACCGACAGCGCCCCCACCGTCTCGCCGTGGTAGCCGCCGGCCAGGCCGATGAACTCGCACTTGCCCGGCCGCCCGCAGTTGCGCCAATGGTGCGCACTCATCTTCAGCGCGATCTCGGTGGCGCTGGCGCCGTCGCTGCCGTAGAACGCATGACCCAGCCCGGTGAGCGCGCCCAGCCGCTCCGACAGCTCGATCACCGGCTCGTGGGTCAGGCCGGCGAGCATCACGTGGTCCAGGCGATCGAGCTGGTCTTTCAGCGCAGAGGTGATGGCGGGGTGGCCGTGGCCGAACAGGTTGACCCACCATGAGCTCAGCGCATCGAGGTAGCGGCGCCCTTCGGCGTCGTACAGCCAGACGCCTTCGGCGCGCACGATGGGCAGCAGCGGCTCGCGCTCATGGCGCTTCATCTGCGTGCAGGGGTGCCACACGGCACGCCGGCTGCGTTCGCTCAGTGTGTGAGAGATGCTCATCGCGGGCGGTAGGTGCAACGGTCGCCGCTGGCGCTGCGGTACACGCTCACCGCGCTGACACCCGACACCGCGGCGGCCACGCGGCGGTGGATGTAGAGGCACAAGTTCTCCAGCGTGGCCGGCCCCAGGCCCTGCACGTCGTCGAGCAGGCGGTGGTCGAGCTGCTCGCGCACCTCGGCGATCACCGCGCGCAGCCGGGCCAGGTCGACCACCATGCCGTCGGGGCCCGGTTCGCCCTGCACCTGCACCTCGGCGCCGTAGGTGTGGCCGTGGATGCGGCGGCTCGATTCGCTCTCGTAGGCCCGCTCCAGCGTGTGGGCGGCCTCGAAATAGAAGGTCTGGCTCAGTTCGAACATCTCAAAGGAAAACGGCGGAAATCAGCGGATGCCCAGCAGCTTGTGCGTCTGCAGGCTCAGGTGCCAGCGCGGGTGTTCCAGGCACCACTGCACCGCCCAGGCGGTGTTGGCCTGCAGCGTGGGCCCGTCCATCGGCTGCACACGGTGGCTGCCGAAAGGCAGCGCCTCCAGCTCGGCCATGTCCAGCCCGGACTGGGGCACCACGACCTTCAGCTCGTCGCCACTGCGCTGCAGCAGCGGCGCGCCGGCCTTCGGGCTGACGCACAGCCAGTCGATGCCCGCCGGCGCCGGCACCGTGCCGTTGCTCTCGACGGCAATCTCGAAGCCCGCCGCGTGCAAGGCCTGGATCAGCGGCGCGTCGAGCTGCAGCAGCGGCTCGCCGCCGGTGCACACCACGAAAGGCCTGCCGGTGGCGCCAGCCGGCCAGAACGAGGCCACATGCGCGGCCAGCGCGGCCGGTGTTTCGAACTTGCCGCCGCCCGTGCCGTCGGTGCCCACGAAGTCGGTGTCGCAGAAGCGGCACACCGCCTGGGCCCGGTCGGCTTCGCGCCCTGTCCAGAGGTTGCAGCCGGCAAAGCGGCAGAACACCGCCGGGCGTCCGGCCTGCTGGCCCTCGCCCTGCAGCGTGTAAAAGACTTCCTTGACGCTGTAGGTCACCTTCTGCCCCAGCCGGCCCACAGCAGCGCGAGCGCCGATGCCACCACCATCGCGCCGTAGGTCAGCATCTTGCCGTCGCGCCCGAACACCACCAGCCCCGCCAGCAGCACCGCCGCACCCGCCGCCGCCGCCCAGCCCGCCAGGCGGGCAAACGCCACGCCCTTGAGCTGGCCGCGCCAGAGCAGCTTGCTCATCAGCGCCGCCAGCACCCCCACGCCCACCGCGGGCAGGAAGAAATTGGCAAGGTGGATCAGTGCGTCCCAGGGGCTCATCGTGGCGAATTGACGGTAATCAACGACCCGCGGGCCGCTATCGCCGCGATAAGTACTTGATTCAGCGCGCAATTTTATAATCGCCGGCATGGTGCCCCCACGCTCGCTCCGCTCGCTGCCCCAAGGGACCGCAAAGCGGGCCCCTTCGTGGCCCTTTGGGGCGCATGGCTTCCTCGCGGCGGCTCGTCGGAGGCCATGATGACAGTCCTCGCCCTGGGCCTGAACCACACGACCGCGCCGCTGGACCTGCGCGGTCGTTTTGCGTTCTCGCTCGAGCAGATTCCGCCGGCGCTGCAAGGCCTGCGCGAGCGGCTGCAGCGCGCCGGCGCACCCGAAGCCGCGTTGCTGTCCACCTGCAACCGCACCGAGCTTTATGTCGCCGGCCAACCCGGCCTGCCCGGCCAGGCGCTGATGCAGCCGGCCCTCGAATGGCTGGCCGCCCACGGCGGCGTGGCGCCCGGGCAGCTGGTGGACCACAGCTACGTGCTCGAAGACAAGGGCGCGGCGCGCCATGCCTTCCGCGTCGCCTCGGGACTCGACTCCATGGTGCTGGGCGAGCCGCAGATCCTGGGCCAGATGAAGCAAGCGGTGCGCGAGGCCAGCAACGCCGGCACCCTGGGCACCACCTTGCACCAGCTGTTCCAGCGCTCGTTCTCGGTGGCCAAGGAGGTGCGCACCTCCACCGAGATCGGCTCGCACTCGATCAGCATGGCCGCCGCCGCGGTGCGCCTGGCTTCGCAGCTGTTCGAAGACCTGTCCGAGATCCACGTGCTGTTCGTCGGTGCGGGCGAGATGATCGAACTGGTCGCCACCCACTTCGCGGCGCGCGAGCCCAAGGGCATGGCGGTGGCCAACCGCACGCTGGAGCGCGGCGAGAAGCTCGCCGCGCGCTTCGGCGCCCAGGCGCTGCGCCTGGCCGACCTGCCGCAGCGCCTGCACGAATTCGACGCGGTGATCTCCTGCACCGCGAGCTCGCTGCCCATCATCGGGCTGGGCGCCGTGGAACGCGCGCTGAAGGCAAGGCGCCACCGCCCGATGTTCATGGTCGACCTGGCCGTGCCGCGCGACGTGGAGCCCGAGGTTTCGCGCCTTTCCGACGTGTACCTCTACACGGTGGACGACCTGTCGGCCCTGGTGCAGACCGCCGGCGAGAAGCGCCAGGCCGCGGTGGAGCAGGCCGAGGCCATCATCGAAAGCGGCGTGCAGAGCTTCGCCCACTGGCTGGACCAGCGCGCCACCGTGCCGCTGATCCAGGCGCTGAAGGCCCAGGCCGACGACTGGCGGGCGGTGGAGATCGCGCGCGCCCGCAAGCTGCTGGCCAAGGGCGAAGACCTCGACACCGTGCTCGAAGCGCTGTCGCGCGGCCTCACGCAGAAGATGCTGCACGGCGCACTGGCCGAGCTGCATGCCGCCGATGCGCAGGCGCGCGAGCAGGTGGCGCAAACGGTGTCGCGCCTGTTCCTGCGCAGCGCCTCGCGCGACCTCGGCCGCTCCGGCGGCGGCGAGCACTAGCGCCGCATCCCCGCACCAGGCTGCGCGCTGGCCCGCGTGCAGCCGCATCACCGCACGCCCGCACCCACCGAATGAAAGACACCCTGCGCCAACAGTTCGAGCGACTCGGCCTGCGCCTGGCCGAACTCGACGCCAACCTCGCCGACCCGCAGGTGGCCGCCGACATGAAGCGCTACCGCGCGCTCTCGCGCGAGCAGGCCGAAGCCAGCAGCCTGGTGCAGAAATTCCGCCAGTACCAGCAGCGCGAAAGCGACCTCGCCGCCGCGCGCGACATGGTGGACGACCCCGACATGGCCGAGATGGCGCGCGAGGAGATCGCCAGCGCCGAGGCCGACCTCGAGCGCCTGCACGCCGAGCTGCAGACCGCCCTGCTGCCGCGCGACCCCGACGACGACCGCAACGTCTTCCTCGAAATCCGCGCCGGCACCGGCGGCGAGGAATCGGCCCTGTTCGCTGGCGACCTGGCCCGCATGTACCTGCGCTTCGCCGAAAGCCAGGGCTGGCGCACCGAGGTCATGAGCGAGAGCCCTTCCGACCTGGGCGGCTACAAGGAGCTGGTGCTGCGCATCGAGGGCGAGCGTGTGTACGAGAGGCTGAAGTTCGAGTCCGGCGGCCACCGCGTGCAGCGCGTGCCCGCCACCGAAGCCCAGGGGCGCATCCACACCAGCGCCTGCACGGTGGCGGTGATGCCCGAGCCCGACGAGGCGGCCGAGGTCACCCTCAACCCCGCTGAGCTGCGCATCGACACCTTCCGCGCCAGCGGCGCCGGCGGCCAGCACGTGAACAAGACCGACAGCGCGATCCGCATCACGCACATCCCCACCGGCATCGTCGCCGAGTGCCAGGACGACCGCTCGCAACACCGCAACAAGGCGAAGGCCATGGCCGTGCTGGCGGCCCGCCTGCGCGACAAGGAGCAGCGCGAGCGCGCCGCCAAGGAGGCCGCCACCCGCAAGAGCCTGATCGGCAGCGGCGACCGCTCCGACCGCATCCGCACCTACAACTTCCCGCAGGGCCGGCTCACCGACCACCGCATCAACCTCACGCTGTACCGGCTGGGCGCCATCATGGACGGCGACCTGGGCGAGGTGGTCGCGGCACTGCAGGCCGCCCGCGCGGCCGAGCAGCTGGCGGCGCTGGAAAGCGGCGGGGCATGACGGTCGCCGAGGCGCTGGCCGCCGCCCGCGCGCTCGGCGTCGCGCGGCTGGACGCGCAACTGCTGCTGGCCCGGCTGCTGGCCCGGCCGCGCGCCTGGCTGCTGGCGCACGACGACGCGCCGCTGGCCGCCGAGCAGGCCGCGGCCTACAGGCAACTGCTGCAGCGCCGCGCCGCCGGCGAACCCCTGGCCTACCTGGTGGGCGAGCGCGAGTTCCACGGCTTGAGCCTGCAGGTCACGCCGGCGGTGCTGGTGCCGCGCCCCGACACCGAGACGCTGGTCGACTGGGCGATGGAGTTGCTGGCGCCAGGCGGGCCGCTGGCGGCCGTGCCGGCACCGCAAGTGCTCGACCTGGGCACTGGCAGCGGCGCGATCGCGTTGGCGCTCAAGCACCGCTGCCCGCGCGCCGTGGTGCAGGCGCTGGACGCGAGCGAAGCCGCCTTGGCCGTGGCGCGCGACAACGCACGGCGGCTGCAGCTGGACGTGAGCTTCGTCCACAGCGACTGGTGGGGCAGCGTGCCCCCGCACAGCCTGGACCTGGCCGTCAGCAACCCGCCCTACATCGCCGAGTCCGACCCGCACCTGGCAGAGCTGACCCACGAGCCGCTGGCGGCCCTGACCCCGGGTGGCGACGGCTTGGGCGCGCTCGAGCGCCTGATCGCCGGCGCGCCCGCACACCTGCGTGCCCCGGGCTGGCTGCTGCTGGAACACGGCCACGACCAAGGCGCCGCCGTGCGCAAGCGCCTGGTCGCGCAAGGTTTCACCAATGTAAGCACCCGCCTCGACATCGAGGGCCGCGAGCGCTGCAGTGGCGGATGTTGGCCCGTTTGAAGCCCAGCCGCAACGGCCAAGCAAATGGCCGCGCAATCCGTGCAATGCTACCGCACAAAGACGGCGCACAGACGTAGCATCGGACTTCACAACACAGCGGATACGCTGGACCACCATCGCCCCGATGCGTGCGCTCCGCACCGGGACAAGGAGGCGACTATGCGTACGCGTTCTTCGGTTCATGCCTTGATGGCGTTGTGCTGCGCAGGCGCGCCGGCTTGGGCAGCCAGCGGCTTGAACGTCGATGCCGAGCAGGTGCCCTGGCCGCGGCTGCAGGCCCGCATCGGCCTGGCGACCAGCACGCCGCTTTCGACCGACCTCGTCAGCGCCGGCCAGCTGCAAGGCGGCCGTGTGCTCGGCGACTACTACTTCACCCAAGGTCCGCTGCTGGGCAGCGCACGGGTGAGCGGCGGCTTCCGCGCGACCAGCGGCCTGCTGCTCGGCTCGCGCGGCGCCTCCATGAGCATGCCCTCGGTGCCGCGCATGGGCGACACCTTCAACGTCGCCCAGCAAGGCCTCCGGCCGGCCAGCGAGGCCGGCAGCGACCCCAGCCAGGCGCTGCCGTATCTCGGTGTCGGCTACACCGGCCTGTCCCTCAAAGGCGGCTGGGGCTTCACGGCCGACCTGGGGTTGATGGCCGTGCCGGCGGCCGGATCGGGCTTGCGGGTGGGCCGTTCCACGGCCGGCAGCGCCAGCCTGGACGACACGCTGCGCGAACTGCGGCTCACGCCGGTGCTGCAGCTGGGGCTGTCGTACTCGTTCTGAGGTTGCCCCACGGTTCGCAGCGACCGCCCAGGGACTTGACGCACCGCCGGGTGGCGGGCGCGCGGAATGCCGTATAACTCGCGCATCCGCAGTTTCATCGAGCCCTCGCGGGCCCCATCATCATGAGCGACGTTCAGCAACGCATCGACGACATCGTCAAGAACCACCGGGTGGTGCTTTTCATGAAAGGCACGGCCCAGTTCCCGATGTGCGGCTTCTCCGGCCGCGCGGTCCAGATTCTCAAGGCCTGCGGCGTCAACGACCTGAAGACGGTCAACGTGCTGGAGGACGAGGAGATCCGCCAGGGCGTCAAGGACTACGCCAACTGGCCGACCATCCCGCAGCTCTACGTCAACGGCGAGTTCGTCGGCGGCTCCGACATCATGATGGAGATGTACCAGGCAGGCGAGTTGCAACAGGTGCTGGGCGGCGAGCCGGCATGATCGCCGCCGCGCCGGCACGGCGGGTGATCGTCGGCATCACCGGCGCCTCCGGTGCGGTGTACGGCGTGCGGCTGCTGAAGCGGCTGCGCGCGCTGGGCGCCCGGACCCACCTGGTCGCCACGCCGGCCGGCGTGCTGAACGCGCACCATGAGCTGGGCCTGGACCGGGCGGCGCTGGAGGCCCTGGCCGACGCCAGCCATGCGCCGGGCGACATCGGCGCGTGCATCGCCAGCGGCAGCTTTGCCACCGATGCGATGGTGGTCGCGCCCTGTTCGATGCGCAGCCTCGCGGCCATTGCCCAGGGTCTGTCGGACAACCTGCTCACGCGCGCCGCCGACGTGGTGCTGAAGGAGCGGCGGCGTCTGCTGCTGATGGTGCGCGAAACGCCGCTCAACCTGGCCCACCTGCGCAACATGACGGCCGTCACCGAGATGGGCGGCATCGTGTTCCCGCCGCTGCCGGCGTTCTACAACAAGCCGACCACGATAGACGAGCTGGTGGACGACACGGTCGAGCGGGCGCTGCAGCTGCTGGGCTTCGAGGCCGCCCGGCCCCAGTCGTGGGAAGGCCTGCGCTAGCGGCCGCTCAAGCCAGGTAGCGCGTACGGTGGCCGAGCACGGCCGTCGGATACGGCGCCCGGCCGCGGCTGCCGTTGTAGCGGCCCAGCGCCAGGAAGAGGTTGCCCTTTTCCATGTCGAGGTAGTGGCGCAGGATCACGCAGCCAAAGCGCAGGTTGGTCTGCGTGTGGAACAGCTTCGAAGCATCGCCATCGCCGATCAGGCGCGACCAGAACGGCATCACCTGCATGTAGCCGCGCGCCCCGGCCGAGCTGATCGCGTACTTGCGGAAGCCGCTTTCCACGTGGATGAGGCCCAGCACCAGCGCCGGCTCCAGGCCCGCGCGCTTGCTTTCGTACCACACGGTTTCGAGAAACTCGATGCGCGCGCGCGCTTCCTGCGCCCAGCGCTTGAGCTTCTCGCTCATCGAACCCAGCCAGCGCAGGTAGGTCAGGCGGTGCTCCAGGTGCTCGAACACCGGCTTGGGCGGCGCACCGTCCACGCTGACGGCCGCCGCCAGCGCGGTGCGCACCGCGTCGGCCAGCGGCTCCTCGACCTGCCCGCCCGCATGGGCGGGCACGGCCAAGCCCAGCAGCGGCACACCCGCCGCAGCGCCAAGCAGGCGGCGGCGCGACAGGCCCGCCGATTCGACTTCATCCCACGGCTTCATGCCGACAAACGGCTCCCTACGAAGTCCACGATCTCGTTCACTCCCACGGCAGTGGCCTGCGCATCGCGCCGGCCCTGGTATTCGAGCTTTCCGTCCTTCAAGCCCCGGTCGGAAATCACCACCCGGTGCGGCACGCCGATCAGCTCCCAGTCGGCGAACATCGCCCCGGGACGCTCGCCGCGGTCATCGAGCATCACATCGATGCCGCGCGCCGCAAACTCGTCGTGCAGGCGGTCGGCAGTGGCCTTCACGTCCGCATTGCGGTCGTAGCCGATCGGGCAGATCACCAGCGCGAACGGCGCGATCGGGGTCGGCCAGATGATGCCGCGCTCGTCATGGTTCTGCTCGATCGCGGCGCCCAGGATGCGCGTGACCCCGATGCCGTAGCAGCCCATCTGCATCAGCTGGGGCTTGCCGTTCTCGTCGAGGTAGGTGGCGTTCATGTCCTTGCTGTACTTGGTGCCGAGGAAGAACACATGGCCCACCTCGATGCCGCGCTGGATCGCGAGAACCCCCTTGCCGTCGGGCGAGGGATCGCCGGCCACCACGTTGCGGATGTCGGCCACCTCGTCGGGCTCGGGCAGGTCGCGGCCCCAGTTGACACCGGTGAAATGGAAATGTTCCTCGTTGGCCCCACAGACGAAGTCGCTCATGTTGGCCACCGTGCGATCTGCCACGACCTTCACCGGCTTGCGCGTGCCGATGGGGCCCAGGTAGCCGGGCTTGCAGCCGAAATGGTCCTCGATTTCGGCCACGGTCGCGAAGCGGAAGCCGGCCTTCAGACCGTGCAATTTGCCCGTTTTCACCTCGTTGAGATCGTGATCGCCACGCACCAGCAGCAGCCAGATGACGGTTTTCACGACCTCGCCGGCGTCGTTCTTCTCGTCGGTGGCCAGCACCAGCGACTTCACGGTGCGCTCCAGCGGCAGCCCGAGCAGCGCGGCCACGTCTTCGCAGGTGCTCTTGTTCGGCGTGGGCGTCTTGGTCAGCGGCTGCTGAGCAGTCGCGCGCGCGGCGATCAGCGACACGGCCTCCGCCAGCTCGATGTTGGCGGCGTAGTCGCTGGAAGGACAGTAGACGATCGCATCCTCGCCGGTGTCGGCGATCACCTGGAACTCGTGCGAGCGGTCGCCGCCGATGGCGCCGGTGTCGGCCGCCACCGCGCGGTACTGCAAGCCCATGCGGTCGAAGATCGCGCAGTAGGCCTGGTACATCGCGTCGTAGCTCTTGCCGGCGGCCGCCTCGTCGCGGTCGAAGGAGTACGCGTCCTTCATCGTGAACTCGCGGCCGCGCATCACGCCGAAGCGGGGGCGGCGCTCGTCGCGGAACTTGGTCTGGATGTGATAGAAGTTCTTGGGCAGCTGGCGGTAGCTGCGCAACTCCTGCCGCGCCACGTCGGTGATCACCTCCTCGCTGGTGGGCTGGATGATGAAGTCGCGCTCGTGCCGGTCTTTCACGCGCAGCAGCTCGGGGCCCATCTTGTCCCAGCGGCCAGTCTCCTGCCACAGCTCGGCCGGCTGCACCACCGGCATCAGCAGCTCGATCGCACCGGCGCGGTTCATCTCCTCGCGGATGATGTGCTCCACCTTGCGGATGACCCGCAGGCCCATCGGCATGTAGGTGTAGATCCCCGCGCCCAGGCGCTTGATCATGCCCGCACGCATCATCAGCTTGTGGCTGACGATCTCGGCGTCGGCGGGCGCCTCTTTCAGCGTGGAAATGAAGAACTGGCTGGCTTTCATCAGTGGGGCGGCGCACCCGCGAACGGGGCAGGGAAATCGCTGTTGAGGCCCCCCGTCACACCGGTGCAATAATGGTTTCAGTTCAAAAATTGGGGTCCGATTATGCTCGACCGTGAAGGCTTCAGGCCGAACGTCGGCATCATCCTGCTCAATTCGCGGAACCAGGTGTTTTGGGGGAAGCGGCTGCGCACCCATTCCTGGCAATTTCCGCAAGGCGGCATCAAACATGGTGAAACGCCCGAGCAGGCCATGTTCCGCGAGCTCCACGAGGAAATTGGCCTCAAGCCGGAGCATGTGAAGATCATCGCACGCACCCGCGACTGGTTGCGCTACGAAGTTCCGGAACACTTCATACGCCGCGATGCGCGCGGCCACTACAAGGGCCAGAAGCAGATCTGGTTTCTGCTCAAGCTGGTGGGCCGCGACAGCGACATGAACCTGCGCGCGACCGACCACCCCGAGTTCGACGCCTGGCGCTGGAACGACTACTGGGTGCCGCTGGACGTGGTGATCGAGTTCAAGCGCAATGTCTACCAGATGGCGCTGACCGAGTTGGCGCGCTACCTGCCGCGCGTGAACCATCACAACCGCTACCTGCGATCGGGCATGCGGCCGCAGCGGCGCGAGGGCACCGAAGGCCGGATCGAAGAGGCCGCGGGCAGCAAGCCACCGGCCGAATGAAGCGCCGGGCCATGGCCCGAACGACGAACCGTGCCCGGCTATGCGAGCACGAGGTTGTCGCGATGGATCATCTCGGGCTCGGCCACATAACCCAGCAGGCGCCCGATCTCGCTCGAGGGCTGGCGAATGATGAGGCGCGCCTCCGCGCTGGAGTAGTTGGCCAGCCCACGCGCCACCTCCAGGCCCGTGGCGTTGCGCACCGCGATCACGTCGCCGCGGTGGAATTCGCCCTGCACCTCGACCATGCCGATCGGCAGCAGGCTCTTGCCTTCGCCACGCAGCTTCTGCACCGCCCCGTCGTCCACCACCACGCTGCCGCGCAATTGCAGATGGTCGGCCATCCACTGCTTGCGTGCGGCCAGTTTCTGGGTGGCGGCCACCAGCGCCGTGCCGATGGCCTCGCCCGAGGCCAGGCGCAGCAGCACATCGGGCTCGCGGCCCCAGGCGATGACGGTGCTCGCGCCGCTGCCGGCGGCCCGCTTGGCCGCGAGGATCTTGGTGATCATGCCGCCCTTGCCGATGCTGGAGCCCGCGCCGCCGGCCATCTGTTCGAGCTCCGGCGCGCCGGCCACGGCCTCGTGGATGAAGCGGGCATCCGGGTGCTTGCGCGGATCGGCTGAGTACAAGCCCTTCTGGTCGGTCAGGATGACCAGGGCATCCGCTTCCACCAGATTGGCGACCAGCGCCCCCAGCGTGTCGTTGTCGCCGAACTTGATCTCGTCGTTGACGACGGTGTCGTTCTCGTTGATCACCGGCACCACCTTCAACGACAGCAGCGTCAACAGCGTCGAGCGGGCGTTGAGGTAGCGTTCGCGGTCGGCCAGGTCGGCGTGCGTCAGCAGCACCTGGGCGCTCGCCAGACCCTGCTCGCGCAGCTTGCTCTCGTACATCTGGGCCAGGCCCATCTGCCCCACGGCCGCAGCCGCCTGCAGCTCGTGCAGCTCCTTGGGCCTGCTGCGCCAACCCAGGCGCTTCATGCCTTCGGCGATGGCGCCGCTGGACACCATCACCACCTCGCGGCCTTGGCTCGCCAGGCCAGCCAGTTGGCGGCACCAGTTGCCGATCGCTTCGGCGTCCACGCCCCGGCCCTCGTTGGTGACCAGGCTGGAGCCGACCTTCACGACGATGCGGCGTGCGCTGTTCAGCACCTCAGCCATTCGAGGCTCCTTCGGCAGGTGCGTCGAAGCGCGGGTCGGGCACGTGTTCGATCTTCTGGTACGAGGCCACATGCTCCCAGATCGCGCGCACCAAGGGCTCCAGGCCCTCGCGCGAGAGCGCGGAAATCTGGAACACAGGACCCTTCCACTTGAAGCGCTTGATGAAGTCCTTGACGCGTTTTTCGCGTTCTTCGGCCGGCACCATGTCGAGCTTGTTGAGCACCAGCCAGCGCGGCTTCTCGTACAAGCCTTCGTCGTACTTCTTCAACTCCTCGACGATCGCCTTGGCCTGCGCGACCGGATCGACGCTGTCGTCGAACGGCGCCATGTCCACCACATGCAGCAACAGCCGCGTGCGCTGCAGATGCCGCAGGAACAGGTGGCCCAGGCCCGCACCTTCGGCCGCCCCTTCGATCAGCCCCGGCAGGTCGGCGATCACGAAGCTCTGCTCCGGCCCGACGCGCACCACGCCAAGCTGCGGATGCAGCGTGGTGAAGGGATAGTCGGCGATCTTCGGCCGCGCGTTGGACACCGCCGAGATGAGCGTGGACTTGCCTGCGTTGGGCATGCCCAGCAGTCCCACGTCGGCCAGCACGCGCAGCTCGAGCTTCAGCTTCTTCTGTTCGCCCGGCCAGCCGGGTGTCTTCTGCCGCGGCGCCCGGTTGGTGCTGCTCTTGAAATGCAGGTTGCCGAAGCCGCCATCCCCGCCCTTGGCGATCAGCACCTTTTCGCCGGGCACCAGCAGCTCGGCGATCACCTCGTCCTTTTCGAGATCGGTGATGATGGTGCCCACCGGCATGCGCAGCACGATGTCGTCACCGGCGGCGCCGAACTGGTCGGAGCCGCGCCCCGGTTCGCCGTTGCGCGCTTCGTGCCGGCGCGCATAGCGGTAGTCGATCAGCGTGTTGAGGTTGGGGTCGGCCTCGGCGTAGATGCTGCCTCCGCGCCCGCCATCACCGCCGTTGGGGCCGCCGAACGGAATGAACTTCTCGCGGCGGAAGCTCACGCAGCCCGCCCCGCCGTTGCCGGCGGCCACGTCGATGGTGGCTTCGTCTACGAACTTCATGGTCTCGCGATGGTAAGGGAGGCTCTAAACGAAAAACCCCGGCGCGCGGGCCGGGGCTTCTTGGGCAAGAAGCAGCTGCTTCAGACCGGGGTGACGCTCACGGTCTGCCGGTTCAGCGGGCCCTTGGTCGCGAACGACACCTGCCCATCGACCAGCGCGAACAGCGAGTGGTCGCGGCCGATGCCGACATTGGTGCCCGGGTGGAACTTGGTGCCGCGCTGGCGCACGATGATCGAGCCGGCCGTGATGATCTGGCCGCCGAACACCTTGACGCCAAGCATCTTGGGTTGCGAGTCGCGGCCGTTCCGGGTGGAACCGCCGCCTTTTTTCTGTGCCATGGTGGATTAACTCCTGGAATACGGGCGCTGGCGGCTCAGACGTTCACCGCGCTGATCTGCAGCTCGGTGTAGGTCTGGCGATGACCCTGCGACTTCTTGTAGTGCTTGCGACGACGCAGCTTGAAGATGCGCACCTTGTCGTGCTTGCCATGTGCCACCACGGTGGCTTTGACGCTGGCGCCGGCAACCAAGGGAGCCCCGATCTTGAAGTCCTGCCCGTCCACGACGGCCAGCACCTGGTCGATCACGATCTCTTGGCCAACGTCCGCAGCAATCTGTTCTACCTTGATCTTTTCGCCGGCAGCAACCTTGTATTGCTTGCCACCGGTTTTTATGACCGCGTACATATGAGCCCTTTCGTGTAACTGCTCTGCCGGTCCGAGGCGTGACCCCGGACGCCCCATAAGGCGCAGAGCCGGATATTCTAGCACGCCGGCGCGCCGGGAGCCTGCTCGGCCGGTGGACCCTATTCCACAGGGGCCGCATTTCTATAATCGGCGACCCTTTAGGAACCCCACCAGCGTGTCTTCCGCAGTGCCCCAGCTCCACCCGGCAACGTCTGCCGGCCGCGATTTCATGGCCGACGAGATGCTGGCGGTGGACCGCGTGATCCAGGAACGCCTGCGCTCCGACGTGGCGCTGGTCAACCAGATTGCCCACTACATCATCAGCGCGGGCGGCAAGCGCATTCGTCCCCGGTTGGTCTTGCTGTTCGCCGGCGCGCTCGGCTTCGCCGGACCGGAACGCCACGCCCTGGCCGCGATCGTCGAGTTCATCCATACCGCGACGCTGCTGCACGACGACGTGGTCGACGAGTCGTCGCTGCGCCGCGGCCGGCAGACGGCCAATGCGATGTTCGGCAACGCCGCCAGCGTGCTGGTCGGTGACTTCCTCTATTCGCGTGCGTTCCAGATGATGGTGTCGATCAACCGCATGCGGGTGCTCGACGTGTTGGCGGACGCAACGAACGTCATCGCCGAGGGTGAAGTGCTGCAGCTGATGAACATGCACGACCCGGACATTTCGGTCGACGACTATCTGCGTGTGATCCGCTACAAGACAGCCAAGCTGTTCGAAGCCAGCGCCCGTCTCGGCGCAGTGCTGGCGGATGCGCCGACTCACGTCGAGGAAGCCTGCGCCGACTACGGCCGCTCGCTGGGCACAGCCTTCCAGCTGGTGGACGACCTGCTCGATTACGAAGGCGACACACATGCGCTGGGCAAGAACGTGGGCGACGACCTGCGCGAAGGCAAGCCCACGCTGCCGCTGCTGGTGGCCATGACGAAAGGCGAGCCTGCCGAGCGTCAGCTCATCCGGCATGCCATCGAGCATGGCGAGGAAGCCCGGCTGTCCGAGATCCTGGCCATCGTGCGGCGCACCGGCGCGCTGGTGGCCACGCGAGACGCCGCCCGCGCCGAAGCGCAGAAGGCGCGCGAGTGCCTGAAGGCCTTGCCCCCGTCAATGCACCGCGAAGCTCTGCTACACTTATGTGTTCAGTCGGTCGACCGGTCTTCTTGACGGCCGCGACGACCTGACGGAAAGAGATGGCGGGTGCAAGGCCCGCCGGCTTCGGGGTGTAGCTTAGCCTGGTAGAGCGCTACGTTCGGGACGTAGAGGCCGGAGGTTCGAATCCTCTCACCCCGACCACTCTCTTTCCCGTCCCCTCACCTTCGTTCTCGGCTCCCGGCAGCGACAGGGTGCCAACAAGTCCGCAGCTTCGCCGCGCCTCGGGTAACCGGCTGTGTCGGGCACGGCCCCCCCGTGGAGAGCCCGGTTTACAGTCCGTGCTCGAATCGGCGATCATGGGCCGGTTTTTTACATTGTGAACTGACCGCCGTTGTGGATTCCCTGGCAGAAGCACCCTCATCTTCCCTCTCGGGCGTTGCCCGGGTGCTGGTGCACGCCGGGAAGCTCAACACCAAAGCCGCCGAGGACCTGGTCAAGAGTGCGAAGGAAAAGCGCTCGAACTTCGTGTCGGCCGTCATCGGGGCCGGCGCAATCTCGTCGTCGGAACTGGCGCACACGCTGGCCAGCGCGCTGGCGGTGCCGCTGCTGGACCTGAATGCGGTCGACCAGCAAAAGCTGCCGCGCGACATCATCGACACCAAGCTGGCGGCCCAGTACCAGGTGCTGGTGCTGGGCAAGCGCGGCAGCCGGCTCTTCATCGGCGGCGCCGACCCCACCGACCAGGAAGCGGTCGAGCGCATCAAGTTCGCGACCCAGCTCACGCCCGAGTGGGTGATCGTCGAGCACGACAAGCTTTCGAAGCTGCTGGAGTCGCAAACCGCCAGCGCTGCGGAGTCGCTTGAAGCGCTGACCAGCGGCGACTTCGAGTTCGACATCACCGAAGAGGACCCGAGCGCGCAGGACGCCTCGGAGGTGGCGGCCGACGTGGAGGACGCGCCGGTGGTGCGCTTCCTGCAGAAGATGCTGGTGGATGCGATCAACATGCGCGCCTCCGACCTGCACTTCGAGCCTTACGAATACCACTACCGGGTGCGCTTCCGCGTGGACGGCGAGTTGCGCGAGGTGACGCAGCCGCCGATCGCCATCAAGGACAAGCTGGCCTCGCGCATCAAGGTGATCAGCCGGCTCGACATCTCCGAAAAGCGCGTGCCGCAGGACGGCCGCATGAAGCTGAAGTTCGGCGCGAAGGCGATCGACTTCCGCGTCAGCACCTTGCCCACGCTGTTCGGCGAAAAGATCGTGATCCGTATCCTGGATCCCTCGAGTGCCAAGCTGGGCATCGAGGCGCTGGGCTACGAGAAGATCGAGAAGGAACGGCTGCTCCACGCGATCCAGCGTCCCTACGGCATGGTGCTGGTGACCGGCCCCACCGGCTCGGGCAAGACGGTTTCGCTGTACACCTGCCTGAACATCCTGAACCAGCCGGGCGTGAACATCTCCACTGTCGAAGACCCGGCGGAAATCAACCTGCCGGGCATCAACCAGGTCAACGTGAACGACAAGGCGGGGCTGACCTTCGCCGCAGCGCTGAAGGCCTTCCTGCGCCAGGACCCGGACGTGATCATGGTGGGCGAGATCCGTGACCTGGAGACCGCCGACATCGCGATCAAGGCGGCCCAGACGGGCCACATGGTGATGTCGACGCTGCACACCAACGACGCACCCAGCACCTTGACCCGCCTGCTCAACATGGGGGTGGCGCCGTTCAACATCGCCTCCAGCGTGCTGCTGATCACCGCCCAGCGCCTGGCGCGCCGACTGTGCGAGAACTGCAAGGCGCCGGCCGACTTCCCGCGCGAAGCCCTGAAGAAGGCGGGCTTCAAGGACGAAGAGCTCGACGGCAGCTGGAAGCCCTATCGGCCGGTGGGCTGCAGCGCCTGCAACAACGGCTACAAGGGCCGTGTCGGCCTGTACCAGGTGATGCCGGTCACCGAAGCGATCCAGCGCATCATCCTGGCCGAAGGCTCGGCGATGGACATCGCCGAGCAGGCGCAGAAAGAAGGGGTGCGTGACCTGCGCCAGTCAGGGCTGGTGAAGGTGCGCGCGGGGGTCACTTCGCTGGAAGAAGTGATCACCTGTACCAACGAGTGACGTCTAGGGAAGGCTTGCCCCGGAGGGCGATATGGCAACTGCAGCAGCCGCGAGAGGCACCAAAGAGTTCATTTTTGAGTGGGAAGGCAAGGATCGAACAGGTAAGATCCTGCGCGGCGAGTTGCGTTCCGGCGGCGAGGCCGCGGTCGGCGCCAGCCTGCGGCGCCAGGGCATCCTGGTCACCAAGGTCAAGAAGCGCAAGCTCTCCGGCGGCCGTTCGATCAAGCAAAAGGACATCGCGGTCTTCACGCGCCAGCTTTCCACGATGATGAAGGCGGGCGTGCCGCTGCTGCAGGCCTTCGACATCGTGGCGCGGGGCAGCACCAACCCCAAGCTGACGCGCCTGCTGAACGACATCCGGTCCGACGTGGAGACCGGCACCAGTCTGTCGGCGGCCTTCCGCAAGCACCCGATGCACTTCGACGCGCTGTACTGCAACCTGGTGGAAGCCGGCGAGGCGGGCGGCATCCTAGAGCAGTTGCTGGACCGGCTGGCGCTGTACCAGGAAAAGACGATGGCGCTGAAGAACAAGATCAAGTCTGCCCTCACCTACCCAATCGCGGTGCTGATCGTGGCCTTCATCGTGCTGGCGGTGATCATGATCTTCGTGATCCCGGCCTTCAAGGATGTGTTCAAGTCCTTCGGCGCCGACTTGCCGGCGCCGACACTGGCGGTGATCGCGATGTCGGAGTTCTTCGTCGCCTACTGGTGGCTGATCTTCGGCATCCTGATCGGCGGCGGCTTCTTCTTCCTGCAGAGCTGGAAACGCTCGGAGAAGATGCAAAAGACCATGGACCGGCTGCTGCTGAAGATCCCGGTGTTCGGCGAGCTGATCAACAAGTCGGCCATCGCGCGCTGGACGCGCACGCTGTCGACGATGTTCGCCGCCGGCGTGCCGCTGGTCGAAGCGCTCGACTCGGTGGGCGGCGCCTCGGGCAACCAGGTCTACATGATGGCCACCGAGCAGATCCAGAAGGACGTGTCCACCGGCACCGGCCTGACCACCGCGATGCAAACCACGGGGGTGTTCCCCACCATGGTGCTGCAGATGGCGGCCATCGGCGAAGAATCGGGCTCGCTGGACCACATGCTGGGCAAGGCCGCCGAGTTCTACGAGGACGAGGTGGACGAGATGGTGAAGGCGCTTTCCAGCCTGATGGAGCCGTTCATCATCGTGATCTTGGGCGTGCTGATCGGGGGCATCGTCGTGTCGATGTACCTGCCGATCTTCAAGCTCGGCCAGGTGGTCTGAGCGCATGCCACCAAGCGAGGTCTGGTTCTCCATCCCCGCGCTGGCCCTGCTGGGCCTTTGCATCGGCAGCTTCCTCAACGTGGTGATCTTCCGCCTGCCGCTGATGCTCGAGCGTCAGTGGTGGCGCGATGTCGCCCAGCAGCTGGCTGACCACGACTCCTGGCAGCGCGTTTTCGGCGCGCATCGCGAAGCGGGCGCGCCGGCGCTTTTGCAGCAGACCGCCGATTCGCTGGAAAAGGCGGCAGGCCAGTTGCCGGTGCTGGGCATCGCGCGCCCGCGCTCGCGTTGCCCGGCCTGCGGCCACCAGATCCGCTGGCATGAAAACATCCCGCTGCTGGGCTGGCTGCGCCTGAAGGGCCGGTGTTCGGCCTGCGGCACCCGCATCTCCGCCCGCTATCCGCTGATCGAGCTGCTGACCGGCCTGCTGTTTGCCGCCGTGGCCTGGCGCTTCGGCCCGCAGCCGGTGGCGCTGCTGTGGTGCGCGGTGGTGGCGGTGTTGCTCGCGCTGGCGGCGATCGACTGGGACACCACGGTGCTGCCCGACGTGCTGACGCTGCCGCTGCTGTGGGCTGGTCTGATCGCCAGCGCACTCGGCTGGACGCCGCTGTCGCTGCCGGCCTCGGTGTGGGGCGCGGCCGCGGGGTATCTCTCGCTGTGGTCGGTGTACTGGCTGTTCAAGCTCACCACCGGCAAGGAGGGCATGGGCTTCGGCGACTTCAAGCTGATGGGCGCGCTGGGCGCATGGCTGGGCTGGCAGATGATCGTGCCCGTGCTGCTCGTCGCCTCGGTGATCGGCGCGGTGGTGGGCATCGCGATGAAGATGAACCAGTCGCTGCGCGAGGGTCGCTACGTGCCCTTCGGTCCCTTCCTGGCAGGCGCGGGGATCGCCGTGATGCTGCTCGGCGAGCGGCGCGTGCTCGCATGGCTGGGCTGGGCTTGAAGTGACCCCCCCCGAGCGCCTGCCGGCGCGCCCCCTTGGAAGGGGGGCGCCGTCTGGCTTCGGCGGTTTCATGCTTCGCGGGCCGCGCGACCCGCGGTGGAGCCACTGAGATGAAATCCACGCGCCCGCCGCGCATCGGGCTCACCGGCGGTATCGGCAGCGGCAAGAGCACGGTGGCAGCCGCGCTGGTGCAGCTGGGCGCGGTGCTGGTCGACACCGACGCCATCGCACGCGAGCTCACCGCCCCCGGCGGGCGGGCGCTGTCGGCGCTGGCGCAGGCGTTCGGAGAAGCCATCGTGGGCGCTGATGGCGCGCTCGACCGCGAACGGATGCGCAGCCTCGTGTTTGCCGACGCAGCCCAGCGCAAACGGCTCGAAGGCATCCTGCATCCGCTGATCGGCGCAGAAGCCGATCGCCGTGCGCGGGCCGCAGCGCAGCACCCGCTGGTGTTCGACGTGCCGCTGCTGGCCGAATCCACGCACTGGCGCCAGCGCGTCGACCGCGTGCTGGTGGTCGATTGTGAGCAAAGCACTCAAGTGCAACGTGTGATGCAGCGGTCCGGCTGGAACGAAGAGGCGGTGCGCCGCGTGCTGTCGCAGCAGGCCTCGCGTGCGCAGCGCCGGGCGATCGCCGATGCGGTGATCCACAACGAAGGGCTCACGCTGGTGCAGCTGCAAGCCGAGGTGGCGGCCCTCTGGGCCTATTGGTTGCCGCCCCCCGCCTAGCCGCTGCCGAGGACCACGGCCTGGTGCCTGTGGAACAATTGGCACCGCCTCCGCCTCTCTTGCAGCGGGAGCTTGACGAGAGACGCCGCCGTGGTCCGCTACGAATACCCGTTCAACGAAAGCATCCGCACGATGCTGCGCCTGGAGCACCTGTTCGACAGGCTGGGCCAGCTCATCGCGCGCGAGACGCCGGTGGACCACCATTTCGCGCTCGCCACGATCTTCGAGATCATGGACGTGGCCTCGCGGGCGGATCTCAAGTCCGACCTGCTGAAGGAGCTGGAGCGCCACAAGGCCCAGTACAACGCCTACCGCGGCAACCCGGCGATCTCGGAAGCAGCGCTGGACGAGGTCGTGGGACGCATCGACCATGCCTTCAACGGCCTCAATGCACTGCAGGGCAAGGCGGGCCAGGCGCTCACCGCCAACGAGTGGCTGATGAGCGTGCGCAGCCGCATCAGCATCCCCGGCGGCACCTGCGAGTTCGACCTGCCGGCCTACTATGCCTGGCAGCAGTTGCCGGCCGCGCGCCGCCGGGCCGACCTGTTGCAGTGGATCGCCACGCTCACGCCGCTGGCCGAGGGCCTGAACGTGCTGCTGGGGCTGCTGCGCGATGCCGGCGTGCCGCAACGCGCCGTGGCACCCGGCGGGCAATACCAGCAGAGCCTGCCGCAGAGCAAGCAATACCTGCTGCTGCGCCTGAAGACCAACGGCGAGGAAGGCCTGGTGCCCGAGATCAGCGGCCACCGCCTGATGGTGTCGGTGCGCTTCATGAAGGCCGATGCCGAAGGGCGCCTCAAGCCGGTCAACCACGACTGCAGCTTCGAGCTGACGCTGTGCGCCTGAGAGGTTGAGAGGCCGCGATGAGCAATCGCCCGGCAAAGCTGGTGCCATGCCCCCATTGCGGCACGCCGGCCCCCTTCTCGCCCGACAACCGCTGGCGGCCTTTTTGCAGCGAGCGCTGCCGCAGTCTCGACCTCGGCGCCTGGGCCAGCGAAAGCTACCGCGTGCCGACCCGCCCCTCGGAAGACGACGAAACTCCGGACACGCCGCCGGAAGACAGCCGCCATTGAAATGAAACAGCCCCAACGCGCACTTCGTTCGCCGCTCCCCATGGGAGCGGGCCAGCACCTTCGGACCGCCGGGCGCCACTGACATGACCCGTATCGACGACCCACGGCACGACCGCGAAGCGGGTGTGGCCGACGCAACCCAGGACACCACGCGCATCGACGACGTGCGCATCAGCGCGGTGCGGCCCCTGATCTCGCCCGCACTGCTGCAAGACGATCTGCCGGTGCCCGCCAGCGCGCAAGCGCTGGTCGAGCGCTGCCGGGCCGACATCGCCTCGGTGCTGCACGGCGGCGACGACCGGCTGGTGGCGGTGGTGGGGCCCTGCTCCATCCACGACCATGATGAAGCGCTGGAGTACGCGCGGCTGCTCAAGCGCGCGGCCGACGCGTTGCGCGGCGAGCTGCTGGTCGTGATGCGTGTCTATTTCGAGAAGCCGCGCACCACTGTCGGCTGGAAGGGCTACATCAACGACCCGCAGCTGGACGGCAGCTTCCGCATCAACGAGGGCCTGCGCCGCGCGCGCCAGCTGCTGCTGGAGATCACCGAGCTGGGCCTGCCCACCGGCACCGAGTTCCTGGACCTGCTGAGCCCGCAGTACATCGCCGACCTGATCGCCTGGGGCGCGATCGGCGCGCGCACCACCGAAAGCCAGAGCCACCGCCAGCTCGCCTCGGGCCTGTCCTGCCCCATCGGCTTCAAGAACGGCACCGACGGCGGCGTGCAGATCGCGGCCGACGCGCTGGTGGCCGCGCGCGCCAGCCATGCCTTCATGGGCATGACCAAGATGGGCCAGGCCGCGATCTTCGAGACGCGCGGCAACGACGACGCCCACGTGATCCTGCGCGGCGGCAGCAAGGGCCCCAACTTCGATGCCGCCAGCATTGAGGCCGCCTGCGCGGTGCTGCGCAAGGCCGGCCTGCGCGAGCAGGTGATGGTCGATTGCTCGCATGCCAACTCGAGCAAGCAGCACACGAGGCAGATCGAAGTGGCTGCCGACCTGTCGCGCCAGATCGCCGGCGGCGAGCGACGCATCATCGGCGTGATGATCGAGAGCCACCTCGAAGAGGGCCGCCAGGACTTGAAGCCCGGCGTGCCGCTGAAGGGCGGCGTCTCGATCACCGACGCCTGCATCGGCTGGGCGCAGACCGAACCGGTGCTGCAGCAGCTGGCGGAAGCTGTGCGTCAGCGCCGTCGCGCGTGAGCGACGAGGGTTGCTGGCGGAAGAGGCTTACCGCGAAGAACGCAAAGGGTGCGAAGCACGCCAAGAAGAAGGTTCTTCATTCCTTGGCGCCGTTCCTCTTCTTCGCGTCCTTCGCGGTCTGATTCTTCGCGAGACGCCGGCGTCGCTCAGGCGCTCGCCCGCTTCGCCACCAGCGTCAGGATGTCGTAGCTGGCCACCAGCTCGCCATGCTGGTTGGTCACCTGCACGTCCCAGGCCACCACGCCCTGCGGCGCCTGGTCCTTCTTGGCCGGCTTGTCGATCTTGCGCTTGGCGGTCAGCCGCGCCTGGATGGTGTCGCCGATGCCCACCGGCTTGACGAAGCGCAGCGTGTCCAGGCCGTAGTTGGCCAGCACCGGGCCGGGGCCCGGCGAGACGAACAGGCCGGCCGCAGCCGACAGCACGAAGTAGCCGTGCGCGATGCGCTTGCCGAACTGGGTGTCTTTGGCGGCGATCTCGTCGAAGTGCATGTAGAAGTAGTCGCCCGACACGCCGCCGAAGTTCACGATGTCGGCCTCGCTCACCGTGCGCCGGTAGGTCAGCAGCGAGTCGCCGATCTGCAGATCTTCGAAATGGCGGCGGAACGGATGCAGCTCCGACTCGCGCACGGCGCCGCCGCGCACGTACTCGCCGGTGATGGCCGTGAGCATCGTGGGCGAGCCTTGCACCGCGGCGCGTTGCAGGTAGTGCTTGACCGCGCGCAGGCCGCCCAGCTCCTCGCCGCCGCCGGCGCGACCCGGGCCGCCATGCTTCAACGCCGGCAAGGGCGAGCCGTGGCCGGTGGACTCGGCGGCGGCCTCGCGGTCGAGCACGTGCAGCCGGCCGTGCCAGGCCGCCATGCGCGGCACGGCGCGCGCGGCCACCGCTGGATCGTGCGTGACCAGCGTGGCCACCAGGCTGCCGCGGCCGCGCGCGGCCAGTTGCAGCGCGTCGTCGAGATCGCCATACGGCATCAGCGTGCTCACCGGGCCGAAGGCCTCGACGTCGTGCACCGCGTCGTTGGCCTGCGGGTTCTCGCACAGCAGCAGCGTGGGCGAGAAGAACGCGCCCTCGCGCACGCCCTCGCCCACCGGCTTGAAACCGTCGCGCTCGCCGAACAAGAGCTGGTTGCCCTGCAGCAGCTGCGCCACGCGTTCGCCCACGTCGGCCTGCTGGCTGCGCGAGGCCAGCGCGCCCATGCGCACGCCATCGAGCGACGGATCGCCCACCGTCACCTTGGCCAGCCGCGCCTTGAGCGCCTGCGCCACGGCGTCGAGCCGCTCGCGCGGCACCAGCGTGCGCCGGATCGCGGTGCACTTCTGCCCCGCCTTCACCGTCATCTCGCGCACCACCTCCTTGACGAACAGCTCGAACTCCGGATCGTCCGGCGTGACGTCCGGCCCCAGGATCGCGCAGTTCAGCGAGTCGGCCTCGGCGTTGAAGGGCACCGAGTGGCGCACCAGGTTGGGATGCACGCGCAGCTTGGCCGCGGTGTCGGCCGAGCCGGTGAAGGTGACGATGTCCGCCCCGTCGAGCCGGTCCATCAGGTCGCCGGTGCCGCCGATCACCAGCTGCAATGCACCGGGCGGCAACAGGCCCGATTCGTTCATCAGCCGCACCGCCGCCTCGGTAAGGAAGGAGGTGGCGGTGGCCGGCTTCACGATGCACGGCATGCCGGCCAGGAAGCTGGGCGCGAACTTCTCCAGCATGCCCCACACCGGGAAGTTGAACGCATTGATGTGCAGCGCCAGCCCGCCGCGCGGCACCAGGATGTGCGTGCCGGCGAACCTGTTCTGCTTGCCCAGCGGCACCGCCGGCCCCTCGTGGATGAGGTTGCCCGAAGGCAGCTCGTTGGCGCCGACACTCGCATACGCGTACAAGGTGCCCGTGCCGCCCTCGATGTCGATCCAGCTGTCCGATCGCGTGGCGCCCGTGTGGTGCGACAGCGCGTACAGCTGCTCCTTGCGCTCGTTGAGGAACGCAGCCAGCGCCTTCAGCCTCGCTGCCCGCTGCTGGAAATCCAGCTTCAGCAGCCCATCGACACCCTCACGACGCGCAAACTGCACCGCCTCGCCGAAGTCGATGGCATCGGCATGCGTCACCGCCACCGGCTGCCCGTTGACGGCACTGACCAGCTGCTGTCCCGGCTGCCGCCCGACCCAGCGCCCGCCAATGAAACTCTGAAGCTGCAAAGAAGACATGACACACACTCCACATCAAACCTGTCCCCCCGGGACAGGCCGCGCAGCGGCCAGGGGGCAATCTCATTTAGCGCCCGATCCGCGATCCGGGTTTCCCGGTCGCGGATCGCAGCCCCATGGGCCATGAAAGGGGCCCTCTGAAGGCCCTGGGGCGGCCGCCAGGCGGCCGGGGGCTCAAATCACTGCTCGTACTTCCAAGTCCCGTTCTCGATCTTCACCATCACGCGCCCGCGCTTGTCCAGGCCCAGGTGGTCCTGCGGCGAGGTGTTGAACACGCCGTGGGCCGCCGGCAGCTCCTTGATGTTCTCCAGCGCATCGCGCAGCGCGTTGCGGAAGTCCTGGGTGCCGGGCTTGGCCTTCTTCAGCGCATTGGTGGCTGCGGCCTGGAACAGCAGGCCCGCGTCCCAGGCATGCGCGCCGAAGGTGGACACGCTGCCCTTGCCGTACGCCGCCTCGTACTTGGCGATGTAGTCGAGCGCGCTCTTGCGCGCCGGGTGCGAGGCCGGCAGCTGCGTGGCCACCAGCACGGGACCCGCGGGCAGGTAGGTGCCTTCGACGTCCTTGCCGCCCACGCGCAGGAAGTCGTTGTTGGCCACGCCGTGGGTCTGGTAGTACTTGCCGGCGTAGCCGCGTTCCTTGAGCGTCTTCTGCGGCAGCGCGGCCGGCGTGCCCGAGCCGGCGACCAGCACCGCATCGGGCTTGGCCGCCATGATCTTCAGCACCTGGCTGGTGACCGAGGTGTCGGTACGGTTGTAGCGCTCGTTGGCCACGATGGTCAGGCCCTTGGTGCTGGCGATCTTGTTGAACTCGCCGTACCAGCCTTCGCCGTAGGCGTCGGCAAAGCCGATGAAGCCCACCGTCTTCACGCCCGCATCGGCCATGTGCGAGGCGATGGCCAGCGCCATCATGATGTCGTTCTGCGGCGTCTTGAACACCCACTTGCGCTTGGCGTCCACCGGCTCGACGATGCGGGCACTGGCGGCCAGCGAGATCATCGGCACCTGGGCTTCGGCCACTGCGTCGATCATCGCCAGCGAGTTGGGCGTGACGGTGGAGCCCATCACCAGGTCGACCTTGTGCTCGGTGATGAACTTGCGCGTGTTGGCCACCGCGGTGGTGGTGTCCGACGCGTCGTCGAGCACGATGTAGTTGACCTTCTCGTTGCCGATCTTCTGCGGCAGCAGGCTGATGGTGTTCTTCTCGGGGATGCCGAGCGAGGCCGCCGGTCCGGTGGCCGAAAGGGTGACGCCGACGTTGATGTCGGCCAGTGCCGCAGAGGCCCCAAGGGCCAGCAGCGCGGCAGCGGCAAGTCGAGAGAGCGTGGTCTTCACGGGTTGTCTCCTTCTGTGGTGGAAATGGGGGTTGCGCGGCGGGAACCCGCGGCCACGGCACGCGCACGCCGGGCTGCGGGCGGCGAGTGCACGCCGGCGCGCACCGCCGGCAGCCCGCCGAAGAACAGGTCGGCCACCACCTCGCTCATGGCTTCATGCGTGAGGGGGCCGTCGGGTCGCAGCCAGGTGAACAGCCAGTTCATCATGCCGAACAGCAGCATGGTCAGCGGCTTGTCCAGACTGGCCTTCTCCACCTCGGGACGCACCGCGGCAATGGCATCGGCAAAGGCCGCGACCACGCGCCGCTCGCCGTCGAGCACGCGCTGGCGCTCGCGCGTGGGCAGGAACTTCACGTCCTGCGTGAGCACGCGATGCTCGTGCTGCGAGTGGGCATAGTCGCGCACGAAGCGCAGGATCAGCTCGCGCAGGTGTGCCGTCGGCGGCAGGCCCAGCGCCTGCACCTCCAGGACGATCTCTTCGAGATGGTCGACGTGGTTCTGCGCAATGGCGGCGAGCAGCGCGTCCTTGTCGCGGAAGTAGTGGTACAGCGCCGGCTTGGTGACACCGCAGGCGCGCGCCACCTCGTTCATCGAGGTGCCCGCGTAGCCGGTGGCGGCGAACAGCTCCGCCGCGCGGGCGAGCATCTCGTCGCGTTGCTGGTCGTAGGTGGCCGATCGGGTACGCGCCATCAGCGTTCGTCGAAGCTCACCACGACACGCTCGGTCAGCGGATGCGACTGGCAGGTGAGCACGAAGCCCGCCTCCACCTCGGCCTTGTCGAGCGCGAAGTTGCGGTCCATGCGCACCCGGCCTTCCAGCACCTTGGCCCGGCAGGTGGAGCACACGCCCGACTTGCAGGAATACGGCACATCCATGCCCGCCGCCGCGGCGGCGTCGAGGATGCTGGGGTCGTGCTTGCGGAACACGATCTCGCGCCTGAAGCCGTCGCGGATGACCTCCACGCGCGCGTTGTCGGCATCTTCGGGCCGCACTTCGTGCTTCATCGCCTCGGCCGGCGGCAGCGGCGCGCCGAAGCGCTCGATGTGGATGCGGTCTGCCGGCACGCCGGCTTCGCGCAATGCGGCCTCCATCTCGTCGTTCATCTGGTAGGGGCCGCAGACGAAGGCATGGTCGATGCTCGCAGGGTCGATCAGCGTGGCGAAGAACTGGCCGAGCTTGGCGCGGTTGAGCCGGCCCGCATACAGCGGCGCCTCCACATGCTCCTGCGTGAACACGTGGTGCAGCGCCAGGCGCGTGAGGTAGCGGTTCTTCAGGTCCTCGATCTCTTCCTTGAACATCGTGGTCGAGGGCCGGCGGTTGCTGTAGATCAGCGTGAAGCGGCTCCGGGGCTCGCGCGCCAGCACCGTCTTCATGATCGAGAGGATGGGCGTGATGCCGCTGCCGCCGGCGATGGCCAGGTAGTGGCGTTCGGCCGCGGGGTCCACGGGCACGAAGAAGCGGCCTTGCGGCGGCATCACCTCCAGCGTGTCGCCGGGCCTGAGCTTGCGCGCCACCCACTGCGAGAACACACCGCCCGGCACGCAGCGCACGCCCACGCGCAGGTGGGGATCGTCCACGCCGGCGCAGATGGAGTACGAGCGCCGCAGGTCCTGTCCGTCGGCCTGCGCGCGCAGCGTGAGGTACTGGCCCTGCGTGAAGCGGAACGTGTCCTTCAGCTGCGCGGGCACCTCGAAGCTGACGATGAAGGCTTCGTCGGTGTCCGGCTGGATGTCGTGCACGCGCAGCGGGTGGAAATGCAGGCTGGTCATATGGGTTTGAAGTGCTCGAAGGGCTCGCGGCAGCTCACGCAGCGGTACAGCGCCTTGCAGGCGGTGGCGCCAAAGGCCGACAGGCGCTCGGTGTCCGGGCTGCCGCAGCGCGGGCAGGCCACCGGCTCGGCCTGCCGCCGCACCACGCGCATCGGCGTGCCCTCGCCGGGCTGCACGGCCCCCGGCGGCGCGATGCCGTACTCGCGCAGCTTGCGCTTGCCCTCGGCACTGATCCAGTCGGTGGTCCAGGCGGGCGCGCGACGCAGGCTGGTGCGCACGGGCCCCAGCCCGGCCGCTTCGACGGCGTGGCGCACGCTGGCCTCGATGGCCTCGGTGGCCGGGCAGCCGCTGTAGGTGGGCGTGAGCACCACTTCGAGCGCATCGCCATGGTCGACCACCTCGCGCACGATGCCGAGGTCCACTACCGAGAGCGCGGGCACCTCGGGGTCGAGCACCTCCTGCAACACGCGCCAGGCGTGCTCGGTGCGTGCCGGGGTGGCGGCCTGCGCCACGCTCACCAGGCGCCTCCCGGGTAGGCGCGCTGCAGGTACTGCATCTCGGCCAGCAGGTAGCCCATGTGCTCGCTGTGGCGGCCGCGCTTGCCTTCGGTGACGAACGGCGTCTCGGCCGGCAGCGGGAGCTGCGCTTCGGACAGCACCTCGGTCATCTCGGCCCACCACGCCTCGCGCAGCGCGCTGCATTTCGGCCCCAGCCCGGCCTGTGATGCGGCCTCGTCCACCGCATCGTCGACGAACAGCTCCTTGGTGTAGGGCCACAGCAGGTCGATCGCGGCGCGCATGCGGCGCGCCGACTCGTCGGTGCCGTCGCCCAGGCGCACGGCCCAGTCGGCCGCATGCTGCTGGTGATAGCGCGCCTCCTTCACCGCCTTGCCGGCGATGGCGGCTAGCTCTTCATCGTTGGAATCGGCCAGGCGCTCCCACATGAGCTTCAGGAAGGTGGACACCGCCAGGTTGCGCAGCACGGTGAAGGCGAAGTCGCCGCGCGGCAACTCGACCAGCGTCGGGTTCACGAAGTCGCGCTCGTCGCGCAGGAAGGCGAGCTGGTCCTCGTCGTGCCCGCGGCCGTCGAGCCGGGCCGCATGGGTGAGCAGCGCGCGTGCCTGGCCGATCAGGTCGAGCGACATGTTGGCCAGCGCGATGTCTTCTTCGAGCACCGGCGCATGGCCGGTCCACTCGCCCAGGCGTTGCGCGAGGATCAGGCAGGTGTCGGCCAGGCGCAGCACGTACTGCGTCTCGTGGTCCTTGCCGATGGTGATGCTCTTGGTCATTCGCAAGGCCCTACATGTGGTCGACTTCGGTCGGCAGCTTGTAGAAGGTGGGGTGCCGATACACCTTGTCTTCCATCGGGTCGAAGAACATGTCCTTGTCGCCCGGGTCGGAGGCCACGACCTGGTCGGAGCGCACCACCCACACGCTGGTGCCTTCCATGCGGCGGGTGTAGACCTCGCGCGCCAGCTTGATCGCCATCTGAGCGTCGGCCGCGTGCAGGCTGCCGCAGTGCTTGTGGTCCAGGCCGGCCTTGCTGCGCACGAACACCTCCCACAAAGGCCATTCATTCCGGGGCGTCTGCTGCTCGCTCATGCGGCTTCCTTCATCGTCTTGGCTTGCTGCTTGCGCGCATGGGCCAGCGCGGCTTCGCGTACCCATTCGCCGTCTTCCCAGGCCTTCACACGGGCGGCCAGGCGCTCGCGGTTGCAGGGGCCGTGGCCGTTGACCACGCGCCAGAACTCTGCCCAGTCGATCGGGCCGAAGTCGTGGTGCTGGCGTTCCTCGTTCCACTTGAGCTCGGGATCGGGCAAGGTCACGCCGAGCAGCCTGGCCTGCGGCACCGTGGCGTCCACGAACTTCTGGCGCAGGTCGTCGTTGCTCACGCGCTTGATGCCCCAGCGCATGCTCTGCGCCGAGTGCACCGACTCGCTGTCGGGCGGTCCGAACATCATCAGGCTGGGCCACCACCAGCGGTTCACCGCGTCCTGCACCATCGCGCGCTGCGCGTCGGTGCCGTCGCGCATCATCGTCAGCAGCGCGTCGTAGCCCTGGCGCTGGTGGAAGCTCTCTTCCTTGCAGATGCGCACCATCGCGCGTGCATAGGGCGCATACGAGCAGCGGCAGATCGGCACCTGGTTCATGATGGCCGCGCCGTCGACCAGCCAGCCGATCACGCCCACGTCGGCCCAGGTCAGCGTGGGGTAGTTGAAGATCGAGCTGTACTTGGCCTTGCCGGCGTGCAGCGCCTGCAGCATCTGGTCGCGCGAGCTGCCCAGCGTCTCGGCCGCGGCGTAGAGGTACAGGCCGTGGCCGCCCTCGTCCTGGATCTTCGCCAGCAGGATGGCCTTGCGCTTGAGCGTGGGCGCGCGGCTGATCCAGTTGCCCTCGGGCAGCATGCCCACGATCTCGCTGTGCGCGTGCTGGCTGATCTGGCGCAGCAGCGTCTTGCGGTAGTGATCGGGCATCCAGTCCTTGGCTTCGATGAAGTCGCCGGCGTCGATGCGCTCGTCGAAGCGCTGTTGCAGCTGGTGCTCCTGCAGCGATTGGACGGGCATGGCTTCGTCCTTGGGGCCCACGTCCATGGCTTGGGTGTACATATCGGTTCCTTCGAAGGAGGCTTACCGCGAAGAACGCAAAGAGGACCAAGAACGCAAAGGCAATACCATGTCTTCGGCTTGGCGTCCTTGCTTGTCTTCGCGTCCTTCGCGGTCTGATTCTTTGCCGGTCATTTCGGCCTCTTGTCGATCACACGTCGGGCCTTGCCGACCAGCGTGCGCTCGATCGAGTCGGGCAGGCCCACGCTGACCTTCGCGCTCACGCCGATCAGGGTCTTGATGCGGTGCTGCACCGCGCGCGCCATCTCGTCACGGTTGCCGTCGGCATGCTGGGGCAGCACCTCGCAGCGCACCTCCAGCTCGTCGAGCGGGCCTTCGCGCGTGACCACCAGCTGGTACTGGCCGCTCAAGGCCCCGTGCTGCAGCACGATCTCTTCCACCTGCGTGGGAAAGAGGTTCACGCCGCGGATGATCAGCATGTCGTCGCTGCGGCCGACGATCTTGCCCATGCGGCGCATGCTGCGCGCGGTGGGCGGCAGCAGGCGCGTCAAGTCGCGCGTGCGGTAGCGGATGATCGGCAGCGCTTCCTTCGTGAGCGAGGTGAACACCAGCTCGCCCTCGCTGCCATCGGGCAGCACCTCGCCGGTCTCGGGATCGATGATCTCGGGGTAGAAGTGGTCTTCCCAGATCGTGGGGCCGTCCTTGGTCTCCACGCATTCGTTGGCCACGCCCGGGCCCATCACCTCGCTGAGGCCGTAGATGTCCACCGCGTCGATGCCCGCACCGGCCTCGATCTCCTTGCGCATCGCCTCGGTCCACGGCTCGGCGCCGAAGATGCCGATGCGCAGCGAGCTCTCGCGCGGGTCCAGCCCCTGGCGGCGGAACTCCTCGATGATCACCTGCATGTAGCTGGGCGTGACCATGATGATGTCGGGCCGGAAGTCGTTGATCAGCTGCACCTGCTTCTCGGTCTGGCCGCCCGACATGGGGATCACGGTGCAGCCCAGCTTCTCGGCGCCGTAGTGCGCGCCCAGCCCGCCGGTGAACAGGCCGTAGCCGTAGGCCACGTGCACGATGTCGCCCGGCTTGCCGCCCGAGGCGCGGATCGAGCGCGCCACCAGGCCGGCCCAGGTGTCGATGTCGTTCTGCGTGTAGCCCACCACCGTGGGCTTGCCGGTGGTGCCCGACGACGCGTGGATGCGCACCACCCGCTGGCGCGGCACCGCAAACATGCCGAACGGGTAGTTGTCGCGCAGGTCCTTCTTGGTCGTGAACGGAAACTTGGCCAGGTCGGCCAGCGACCTGCAGTCCGACGGGTGAACGCCCTGCGCGTCGAAGGCGCGCTTGTAGTGCGGCACGTGGTCGTAGGCGTGCTGCAGGCTCCATTGCAGCCGCTGCAGCTGCAGGGCCTGCAGTTCGTCCTGGCTGGCGCGTTCGATGGGATCGAGGGACACGGGATGGCGCATGCGTCAACTCCTGCGGTCAAGAATTCATTGACCGACCGGTAAGTAAATCGTAGAACCAGAACAAGGGTTGCGGCAAGTCAAATCCGACTGGGGTAAACCCTAGGCTCGCGAGCGCGCGTTGGGCCTCGGCGCGGCGTCGGCGCGCTGTCGAACGCCGTTCAACTTTGAATTTCCGCCATTCAAGTTAGAACTTCCGCAGGACGACAGACGGGCCCGCCTGCACCGCGGCCCTCTCGGTATCGCCTCGCTGTCGCGTCGGGGGCGAGAACTGCTGACTGGAAGAGTCGGCAGCCAGGCGGCAGCACCACCCGGTTTAGCCCTCTTGAGGCGGCTTTGCAGCGTTTGCGGTCAGTCGCGCCATTGCGCCTCGTATGGTCGTCGCTGTCAATAGGGCGTCAGTTCATGGGCGGTGTAGATGGTGTGACCGAGATTGATCGGGCGATGCGACCCGAGCGCGCAAGCGACGATGAATCAGACTCGTATCCGCGGGTTGGTTACCGGCATTTCATGAATTCGTCGTGGGCCTGCCTCACTCTAGATTCGCGGATCTGCCTTGCGACAGCCGGTGTAGGCGCATCGAGGGTTACCCGGTCGGGGCCGGGGTCGCATCGCCGGATCGATCTCGGTTCATGGCGCAGGCGCTCAGGAGTGAGGCTTCGTGGCTATCTCGTGCTGCGCTCTTCGACCAATCGCCCAGATGAAGCCGGCGAGCTCGCGGGCGATGGCGATGCAGATCTTGTTGACCTGCAGTCCGCGCTTGTTCAGCGCGGCAAAGCGTCGGCTCAGGCGCATTTGCGCCTTCCAGGCGATGCTTCGAACCTCCGTGGACAAGCCCTCCTGACGGATTTGTGCGGCGCGGCTGATGCGCGCGGGGAACCGGTATTGCCAGGCGGCTTCGGTCAACAGGCGTCGAACATGCGTATTGCCGGCCTTGGTGATGCTGCCGCGACAAGTTCGCTCGCCGCTGGAGTACTCCGAAGGCACCAGCCCGAGAAAGCTCATGAGCTGGCGCGGGTGCTCAAAGCGGCCGAAGTCGCCGAGTTCGGCCACCAGGCCGACCGCCGTGGTCAACGCCACGCCGCGCAACGCTTGCAGCGCTGCCACGACATCGGCGAAGCGCCACTGCTTGGCCGTCTCCTCCAACGCCTGGGTCATGCGCTGAACGCGCTGGTCGGCAGCCTGAACCGCCAGGTAGTACTCGGTAAACGCAATTTGGGCCGGCGTGGCGTCGAACTTCAGCTGCGCCAACCAGCGATAGTGCGCCGTCCCCCAGGACGTCTTGCCCGAGTAGCGCACGTCGTGGCGCAGCAGGAAGCTCTTGAGCTGCAGGCGCGCCTGGGACCGCGCGTTGACCGCGTCTTCGCGGGCGCGGCTGAGATCGCGGATTGCTTCGTCCCCGGCGTCGGGAATCCACACCGGGCGCAAGTCTGCGCTGCGCGAGTACTGGGCCAGCGCGATGCAATCGCGTGCGTCGGTCTTGACTCGGTTGCCGGGTTTGCGCGGTGTCTTCGATGGCGCGATCACTTCGCAGCTGTAGCCTCGGGCGTGCAGGGCACGGGCCAGGCCAAAACCGGTCGGGCCTGCTTCGTAGACGATGTGCAACTGCTCGGGGCGACCAAGCTTGGACAACTGCAGCAGCAGCTTGGGCACGTGATGCGTGATCTTCGTGACCAGCCGCCCGGGCCCTCGCCCAGGCTCGGCTACGCCGATGGCGATGCTGTCCTTGTGGACGTCCAGGCCCACGTGAATCTTGCTAATCTCGTCCATGGCCGGTCTCCTTTGCTTGCTGCAGACGCAAGTCCAGCATGTAGCTCGGCATGCCTTGGCATGCAACCTACGGTGACCGGAGACCGGCCACCGGCTGCTGGGCGACGACCATCATGTCTAGCTCGCGCTGAGTGTCACTAAGCGGTCGTTAGGCTTCGCGACCTCGGGACGCCCTGAGATCTGTTGCACGAGTGAGGATCAGACATTCCGCCCCCGTGCGCCACCCTATCGTGACGCCACAGGACTAATCTGCTCGTACAGCGATCCCGGCCAGATTGGCAAGGCGTTGAGCGAAGCTGGGAGGTAATAGTCCGACGAAGGCCGTTCTTGCCTGACGCGATCACCGTCGGAAGCATCTGACCCGAAGCGTGGACCCGCTTGGAGGTGTGCGCTAGCAGGAGATGGTGCACACCATGAAGAGTGAGCAAGAGCCTGGGAAGGCTGGCCGGCGACAACACGACCGCGCGTTCAAGGAAGACCTGGTACGGCAAAGCCTGGAGCCAGGAGCGTCCGTGTCGGCGATCGCGCTGCGCCACGGCATCAATGCCAACATGCTGTTCAAGTGGCGCAGGGAGCATCTTCGAGCCGAGATCCGACCGGAGACGGTTCCGGCCGTGTTGTTGCCAGTCGAGCTCGAGCCGCCGACGGAGGTTGTGACGATGCCGGCGCCGGCCGCTCCGGTGTCCTTTGCGGCGATCACGGATGACCCGCCGGAGGAGGTCGCTGCTGCAGGGCACGACCGCTGCATCGTGCCGATCAAGCCGGAGAACGTCGACGCCTGGCTGCAACCCGACCCGTCCAACCTCGACGCGCAGGACGCGATCCTCGATGACCGCGAGCGGCCGTACTACGAGCACCGGCTGGCGGCTTAAACAGCACCGGGCCTCCTGGCCAGCAGTCGTTCCAACGTGCACTGACATGGCTCGACCAGCCGAGAGGGCGCGTCGACTTTGCGTCCCGCTGCACCTACGCCCCGCGTCTTCGCATCGCACAACCGTTCGTCCGGGCAACCGAACAAGGAAGTCGAACTATCGCCTGCGACCGCCTGTGCCAGACCAGCGGCAATGGTGATCGGGCGCGCTGCTGCATGCGCCAGCCGGGGCCGAAGTCGCTCGATGACCCCCCGGCCAACAATTCGCGTCTCCCTGAGAGGATGATCAGAAGCTCGTCTCCCCCCAGGCGATGAATGACGTCATTGGGACGAAGCCGCTGCCAGCAATGCACGGCAGAGGTGGTCAACACGTCGTTGCCGAGCTCGCGCCCGAACCGATCGTTCAATTGTTTGAAGCGGTCCCGGTCGACCAGCACCACGTCAGGCCCTCACCTGACCTTGACCGCCATCAAATCCCGGCGGTGCGGATGAACCGCTTGGTGCGATGCCGGCCAGCGCCACCGCCAGCACGAGCATTAGGGAACAGACGGTTCAACGCCCGCGGGCGGTTTGCGTGCGTGGCTCTTGCCCCTGACGCAACTGGTCTTTGACGACGTCACCGCCCACGGCTTTGACAAGGCCGTTCACGCGCCCGGCGGGCTGACAGATCCCACCAAACCTTTACCCCCTACAAATAGGGGTATACGGTCCATCTGCCAAAGGTAGTATTACTACTTCGGGAGAGATAACAACATGAATCGATACACCGCACGACGGCGGTTCCCTGCTGCATTGCAGCACCTGACACCCCTTGCATGCATCGCTTCGCGCGCCAATGCTGAGCGCCTCGCCTCCTCTGGCGAAGTCCGTCTTCTCGCCCTCCCCACGCCTTTGGACAGCTGATCCCAAATCAGCGGTCGCGACCGAGTTGGCTCAGGCGAGCCAACCGATGGAGCCTGCGTTCCATCGTATTCCAACCGTTAGAGGAGTTAGTGTGAATACTGAAGTTTTGCAACAAACCCAAAAGGTCAAAGTGCTCGCCCTGCAACAGCTGGACGAGATCCGCGGGGGCCAGGCCTTCGGGATGGAGACGTCTCCGATGGACTGGAGCACGGGCAGCTTCAGCTGCGGTGGCGTAGGCAGCAGTGAATGGAGCACCGCCAGCTCCGGCTGCCGGTAATCCGAAGTGAGGCCATTGGTGGCGCCGCCAATGGCCTTTTTAAGGAGGCATCGCTTGCCCGGCTGGCCCAAGGCCTTCCTGGCCGTGTCCCACCTCTCACGATGATGGATCGTCGTCCCTGCCCATGTCCTACTCCGACCAGCTCTTCCACCAGCCGGAAACGGCATATAGGCCCGGAACCGACTACTCGTCGCTCGTGCAGCCTCGTCTGCCGAGGCGTTGGAGGCTACACACCGGCCCCGTGTGGACACAGGCGGTCGGACCGATACCCAACCGGAGGACGCAGGGCTGGAAGATCCACCTCTCGTCCACATTGGAGGACGCTGCCCGTGCGCTCGAGGTCGTCAGCGGAATCGCCCCCGCCCACCGGGCAGAGTTCAAATTCGCCAGCGACGTCACGCGGCATCTGAGGCTGCTGTCGAAAAACGTCGGCCGGCAGACGGGCGGCAAGTTCATCACCATCTACCCGCGCTCGGACGAATCGTTCAGCGAGCTGCTCGAGGACCTGCACGGCGCCTGCCGCGAGTTGCGCGGTCCGTACATCCTCTCGGACAGTCCCTACAAGGACTCGCCGGTGCTGTTCTACCGCTACGGCGGTTTCCAGAACTTCAGCGAGGTGAACGTCTTCCTGGAGCGCAAGAGCCTTGTGCTCGACGAGAGCTACCGCTTCGTCGAGGACCGCAGGCTGCCGAACTTCGTCGTGCCCCCCTTCGCGGCGTTGCCGGCGTTCGATGGTGACGGCGCCAAAGCTCCCACGGAGATTCGCTCCGGCTCCGTCGACCCTGCCGCCGATGACGGGTCGTACGCTGCCGGTGCCGCTGTCCGGGAGACGGATAGCGCCGCGGAGCCCGTGCTGCTGAACGGCCGCTATCAGATGCTGGGTGCTTTGAAGCAGAGCAACATCGGCGGTGTCTACCTGGCCAAGGACTGTCGCACCGGCGACCAGGTGGTCTTGCGCGAAGCGCGGCCGCACACCGACCCCGACATCCACGGGCAGGACGCGGTACTCCGGCTGCGCCGCGAGTACGAGATCCTGCAGTCTCTGGAGGGCCTGGACATCGGGCCGCGCGCGATCGACTTCTTTCAGGAGTGGCACCACTCCTTCCTGGTCTGCAGCCATGAGCCGGGGCGCAGCCTGCGACAGCTGATCGTCAGCCAGGGTGCCACGCTGCATTCACAGTCGAGCGCCGAGGAACTGGGGACGTGGTTTCGCCTAGCACACGAGGTGGCCGTGGACCTCATCGAGAAGGTCCGGGCGCTGCATGCCCGAGGCATCGTGTACGGCGATGTCTCCACCAATAACATCATCATTGAGCCGGCGAGCGGTCGGTGCCGCCTGATCGATTTCGAGACTGCGTTCCGGACCGGTTTCGACAAGGGCCACAACGCGTTCACACCGGGCTACGCCTTCTCGGAGCGGCTGCACCGCGGTGTTGCCGAGATGCGCGACGACGTGGTAGGCGCCGGGGCGGTGATGCTGGCCATGCTATGTCCGAGCGCATGCAACCTGCCGCTTGTCGACCGCCTCGCCGACCTCGTCCTCGGTTCGCTGGAAAGCGACTTCGGCCTTGATCCTGACTACTCGGCGGCTGCGCGGCGACTCCTCGAAGGCCACGAGGAGGCCCTGGAGGATGCCCTCGCGCTGCTGCGCAACAGCGGCGGTGCGGCGGCCCACGTGATGCCGCAAGCTCCTCAACCCGACGAACGGGAGGCCCTCGACGCACTGCTGGGCGACACCGCGGCCTTCTTGCAAAGCCAAGTACGCCTTGACGATCCCGCGCGGCCTTTCGCGCTGGACCCGGGGCATGAAGACAGCCTCCTCGCCTTCGACCACGGCTTGTCAGGCATCGCGTACGCGCTGTGCCGGCTAGGCATGTCGACCGGCGCCGACGTGGCCCGGCACGTCTACCAGTCGATGCGCTTCGGCGCCGAAACCCCAGGGTTACTGAACGGGCTCGCCGGAGGCGCATGGGCCTGCTTGGAGGCCGAGCACTGGGAGGCGGCACGCGACCTCCTGGCCAGATGCGACGAGCACCGGCTGCTCTACGCCGACTACTCGCTGGGCTACGGCCTGGCGGGAATAGGCCTGGCATCGCTGAAGCTCTGGCTGCGCACCGGGGACGAGGAAGCGCAGCGCCGTGCAGCGCGCATATGCACCGTGCTGCTGGAAGACGCAGTCCGGGTCGGCGACACCGCCCATTGGCCCTCCTGTCCCGATGACAAGGACCCGGCGCTACGTATCGGCCTGCACGGCGGCGCGGCAGGCATTGCCAAGTTTCTCGTCTATGCTCACTGCGCGCTGGGCGACGCCGAGTGCTTGCAGACCGCGCGCGATGCGCTGCGCCACGACCTGCAGTTCTCCAAGACGATCGGAGCTTCCATCGGGTTCCCCAAGGTGGCCGCTGACCGAGAGGCGGGCATCCTCTACCCCTACATGGAGGTCGGCACAGCGGGCATGGTCCATGCAGCCCTGCGCCTGTACCGAGTCACGGGCGACGCATCGCTGGCGCGCTTCGTGCACGACGCTTTGCCGACCGTTGCCCAGCGCTACACCGTGTGCGCGGGTGTAGGGCCTGGGCTGGCTGGCTTGGCAGATTGCCTGCTTGATGCCGCCGAGCTGCTCGGGATACAGGCCGGCGTCGACCTGGCCTGGCGAACGGCCGGGGCACTGCGGCACTTCCGGGTGGCGGTGGAGCGCGGGGCCGGCATGCCTGCACGGCTTGGTGGCACGGTGTCCGGCACCTACGTGGACGGCACGGCCGGTGTGGCCCTGCTGCTCGACCGCCTGGTACACCGGCGCCCCGGCTTTCATTTCTGCCTGGACGAAGTACTGCCCGCCACGGCCCCCGTGAGTCCGACAGCAAGCCTAGCGGGCACCGCGACGGAGCCGCCCCGGTGAGGCGCATGCGGCTTGTGCGCCAGGCGGAATCGGGCGAGTGCGGCCTGGCCTCTCTGGCCATGGTCGCTTCCGCGCATGGCCGGCACTTCACCTTGCGGGACTTGCGCCGGCAGTTGCCTTCTGCAAGTCGAGGCAGCTCCTTCGCCCGCCTGGTACAGGACGCGCGCCAGCTTGGGCTTGGTGCGCAGGCGGTGGAAGTCGCGAGCACCGACCTGGCATCGCTGCGCCTGCCCTGCATCCTCCACTGGGAGCATCGGCATTTCGTCGTGCTGCAGCGAATCGCCCGACACGGCTTCGTGCTGCTGGACCCCGCTGTGGGCCGGCGTGTCGTTCCGCATCAAGAGCTGCAGCGCAGCTTCACCGGCTATGCGCTTGAACTATGGCCTGATGGCAAGCCCTCGCTGTCGCGCACCCCGTCGAGCCTGACGCTGCGCCGCTACGTCGCGGCCATCCCCCGCTTCAGGCAGTCGGTCGCGCTGCTGACGCTTGTGTCGCTCGCCCTGGAGGCAACCGCGCTGACCGCTCCGATGCTTGGTCAGTGGGTGGTGGACCGCGTGATCGCCCACCACCAGCTTGCGTTGCTCGACACACTGGCAATGGTATTTGCTGCGTTCTTCATACTGCAGTTTGCGCTTGCCTGGATGCGTGGGACCCTCGCAGTGCGTTTCGGAGAGACGCTGTCGTTCGAGTGGAAGCGGCGCATCTTCGAGCATCTGGTCCGGCTTCCCGTTCGATTCTTCGCGCACCGGCACCTGGGCGATGTGATGAGCCGGTTCAATGCGACCGAGGACATCCGCCGCACCCTCACCCACTCGGCCCTCGAGGCAGTCCTTGATGCCGTGCTGGCCCTGGCCGCGCTCGGGATCATGCTTCACTACGCCCCGGTGCTGGCCGGCGTGGTGTTGCTGGCCGTGTTGGCTTACGCCGCGCTCCGAATGGCAACCTATCGCGTCCTGCGCCAGGCCTCGGAAGAAGGCTTTGCGTTCAGCGGGAGGGAAAGTGCGCACCTGGTGGAGACGCTCCGCGCAATCACGCCGCTGAAGCTGTTCACCGGCGAACGCGAGCGAACAACGCGCTGGATGGCGCTTGCCGCCGAGGTGCGCGAGCGCCGTACGCGTGTGGCCACTCTATCGAGCGCGCTCGCGGCCGCGAGCGCGCTGGTCTTCGGACTCGAGACCGTCGCGGTCTACTACTTCGGCGCCACCCTGGTGCTCTCGCCATCACCTTCGCTGACGGTCGGAATGCTGGTGGCCTTCGTGGCCTACAAGGTGCAGTTCACTGCTCGGATGAGTCGCTTCATCGACCACGTCGGCGACTTCAGGATGCTGAGCCTGCATTTTGAGCGGCTGGCCGACATCGCAGACGAACCCGCGGAGTCGCTGGAGACAGTCGCAGCGCCCCCCCCGCCGCTGGAAGCAAACCCATGCGAACGGGGCGCGCCTGTCCTCGAGCTGCGCGACGTGTGGTTCCGGTATTCCGACACCGAACCTTGGATACTGCGAGGTGTTCACCTACGGGTGACACCCGGCGAGATGCTCGCCATCGTAGGCACCAGCGGGGCGGGGAAGTCGACACTGCTCAAGGTGCTGCTTGGCCTGATGCCGCCGACGCGGGGGGCGGTGCTATTCCGCGGCCGGCCGATTGAAGCGCATGGCATAGCGCTATATCGACGTGAGGTTGCCGCGGTAATGCAGGACGACATCCTGCTGTCGGGCACCGTGTCCCAGAACATTTGCTTCTTCGAGGCGGTACCTGATCTGCGGCGCATCGAAGACGCCGCCCGTCGCGCCGGCATTCTCGATGACGTGATGCAGCTACCCATGCGCTTCGAGACCGAGGTGGGCGACCTCGGCAGCGGGCTCTCTGGAGGGCAGCGGCAACGCCTCATTCTGGCCCGCGCCATCTACCGACAGCCACAGATACTCGTCCTCGACGAGGCCACCAGCCACCTCGACCTAGCATCCGAACGTTTTGTGACTCACGAGCTGTCCGCCATGGCGCTAACGCGGATCGTCGTGGCCCACCGGCCCGCCACGATCCGCGATGCGCACCGCGTGCTCCGGCTAGAGCGAGGCACTCTGGCACCCCAAGAAGACGGCGCATCGACGAGCGCAAAACTCTCCATCGCATGATGACGACCTCTTTCCGATCACGCGCTCTGGCGTGGCTGCGGCCTCGTCGGCTGTTCTGGATTGCCCTCGTGGCGATCGTGTCGATCGCCTCTCTGCATGCAATGGGCGACGCAGCCACCGCCGCGCCGCCAGACACCGCCGAAGCCAGTGTCGGCAGCATCACCCAGGTGGTGCAAGCCGCCGGCGTGCTTACGCCCGGTACCCAGGTCGACGTGGGCGCACAGGTGAGCGGCCAGGTCACGGCCATCCATGTCGAGCTGGGGCAGACGGTGCTTGCCGGGCAACTTCTCGTCAGCATCGATCCCGACACTGCACGCACCGACGTGCGCGTCGCCGAAGCGGCGGTTACCGAGCAGCGCGCTGCGATGGACGCCACGATGGCCCTGCACCGGCGGGCAGAAGCCGAAGCGGGACGCGCGCGGCGGCTGCTCCAGGCCGGCGGCGCGTCGCAGTCGGCAGTCGAGAGCGCCGAGGCAGAGCTCCACCGGCTGGGTGCCGAGCACAAGGGACAGCTCGCCACGCTCGACCGGCTCACCGCGGAGCTTGCAAAGAAGCGCCTTGCGCTGTCGCGAACCTCGATCACCGCACCTATCGGCGGCGTTGTGGTCAACATCGCGGTGGCGCAAGGCCAGACGGTCAATGCCTCACAGGCCACGCCGGTGTTGCTGACGCTGGCGGACATCGACCGGATGACAGTGAAGACAAAGGTCGCCGAGGCCGACGTGCTAAAGGTGAAGGCGGGGCAGGACGCCACATTCACCACGCTCTCCGGACTGGCCAAGCCTCTGCGGGGGCGGGTGCGCGTTATCCAGCCGGTGCCCGAGAAGAGCGGCAACGCCTCGTTTTACAACGTGCTCTTCGAGGTGCAGAACCCCGGCCGCGTGCTGCTTCCCCATATGACCGCGCACGTGCGCATCGAGACCGGCGCAGCCTCTGGAACGCTCACCATCCCGTCCATCGCACTCGGTAACCGCCACGATGATGGCCGCTACGATGTGTTCACCTGGACGGAACAGGGCGGCATCGTCCGCCGGCGCATCCGCATCGGCCTCCAGGATGCCTCGCGCACCGAGGTGCTCGAGGGCCTGAAACCGGGCGAACGCGTTCTGCTTTCACCGGCTGATGGGGCAAAGGCCACGCAAGCGCCTGCCGGCGGCTCCTCCTCAGCGGTGGATCGGCGATGACCATGCCGCTCATCGAACTGCGCGGCGTCTCGCGCCGCTACCAGGTCGGCTCTCAGGAGGTGAAGGCTCTTGAAGAGGTCGAACTTACGATCGAGCGCGGCGAGTTTGTCGCCATCGTGGGCGCGTCAGGTTCGGGCAAAAGCACGCTGATGAACATTCTCGGCTGCCTCGACCGGCCGAGTGCCGGTCGCTACTTGCTGGACGGCGTTGATACAAGCGAGCTCAGCGCTGACGAACTAGCAGAGCTGCGGCGCGAGACCTTCGGCTTTATCTTCCAGCGGTACAACCTGTTGTCGCACCATGATGCGCTGGAGAATGTGGCGCTACCGGCTGTGTACGCTGGCGCGGCACCCGGCGAGCGCGCACGGCGCGCTCAATCCCTGCTGGGCAGGCTCGGCCTCGCGGACCGGCTTCACCACAAGCCGGCCGAGCTGTCGGGCGGGCAGCAGCAGCGCGTATCGATCGCCCGCGCGCTGATGAACGGCGGGCAGGTACTGCTTGCCGACGAGCCGACGGGCGCCCTTGACTCCCAGTCGGGGGCAGACACCTTGGAGATCCTGACGTCGCTGCACCGACAGGGGCACACGCTCATCGTCGTCACCCACGACGCTCGAGGCTTGGCTGCAAAGGCGCAGCGGGTCATCGAGATCTCCGACGGCCGCGTCGTCGCCGACAGACGGAGCGACGTGCGAGAGGCCGGGGAGCCGTCTGTGCCGCCCCTCGTACAGAGTGGCACGGGCGCGGCTGGTAACCGCCCGCAAATGCTTCAAGCCCTCGGGCGAGGCCACGAAGCGCTGCGTTCAGCCTTGCAGGCGATCCTCGGCCACAAGCTTCGCTCGGTGTTGTCCCTGGCCGGGGTAAGTATCGGCATCACTGCGGTGGTGGCGGTAGTCACACTCAGCAGTGCCGTGCAGCGGGCGATCGATAACGAACTCGGCGTGCTGTTTGGAGGACACGTCAAGGTGTGGATGGGCAACCCCCGCCTCGAGCCGGGCCGGCAGCCTCTGCCCTTCAGCGCATCGGACCTCGACGCTGTGCGGGGACTTGAGGGTGTCGAGACGATCCAAATCGAGATGCGCGGCGAAATGGCGGCGCGGCAGGGTGCAAGGGATGCCAAGGTAAAGGTGCACGGCGCCCAGGAAAGCACGATGCGCGTCAACCGGCTGCGCCTGGTCGAGGGTCGCGGATTCTCGGCTCCCGAACTGGCGGACGGGACCCAGGCCATGCTGATCGATAACAAGGTGCGCGAAGCCCTCTTCCGCGACGGCGAGCAGGTCATTGGCCGCACGGTCTTCCTGGCGGCTGACACCGGCCAGGCCGATCCGGCCGCCGAGAACAAGGCGACTGCCGGCAGCACCGGCGGTGTGACTCTTCCGGCCCCCGCGCTGCTGCCTTTCACGGTGATCGGCCTCTTCGAGCCGGCCTCGGGCAGCAACTTCGGGCGCGAGCCGATCGGCGAGCTGCTGATTCCCCACGCCACCTTCGCCTCCAGGCTGGACACCCGCTTCGAGACGCGTGAGTTCACCGTGGTCATGACGCGTCCGGATCAGGCCGACGCCGGGCGCCACCGCGTTATCGAGCGCCTGAAGTCCTTGCACGGTGCGGAGGACTTCGAGACCTGGAACGCCGCCTCTGATGTGGAGGCGCTGCGCGCGGTCATGGCGGTGCTGGCACTGGTTCTTGGCGCCGTGGCCGCCATCGCGCTGCTGGTGGGCGGCGTGGGGATCATGAACATCATGCTGGTGTCGGTGACCGAGCGCACTCGCGAGATCGGCATTCGCATGGCCATCGGCGCACGGCAATCCGACATCAAGCGTCAGTTCCTCGTCGAGGCAATGTTGCTGTGCGGGGGTGGCGGCGCCGTTGGGCTCGTGCTGTGTACCGCTGCCGCCTGGATCGCGAATGCAGCCCAGTCCCGGTTGCGGTTCGAAGTCGACCTCCTCGCGCTGCTGGCCGCCTTCGCCGTGTCCGCGCTCGTCGGCGTACTTGCCGGGACTTGGCCCGCCAAGCGCGCCGCGGCTCTCAGCCCGGTCGACGCCCTGTCACGCGAATGAACCACTTCCACATTCACTTCCCGCGGTTCGCGACCGCCTTTGGCGCGGCCATGCTGGCCCTGCTGGCTGGCTGTGCCGCGACACCGACCGCACCTCCGGCCGTGCCCACCATTGCGCGCACCTGGACCTTCCTGGCAAACGAGACCGCTGCACCGCCGTCGCCGCCTGCCCACCTTTCCCCGTCCACGGACGACCTGGCACCCGTCGCACAGCTGGTGCCCATGAACGACGAGGCGGCTGCCCTATGGGCCGCGGCCGAAGCCGACAGCCCGGCCCTCGTGTTGGCGCGACTGCGCTGGAGGCGTGCCCAGGAGAACGCGCGGGACGCTTCGCTCGACGAGGGGCCGGCCGGCTCCCTGGGCACAGAAGGCTGCAAGGGCTGGCCGCGCGGGGCAGGACTGTGTGGCTCCCGGGCATCGCTGTTCACCAAGGTCAGCTACGAGGCCGACCTTTGGAACCGGCTCGACGACCACAGCGCTGCCGCGCGTGCCGACGCTGCCGGCGCCGCGGCCGACTTCGAGGCAGCGAAGCGGCTGTTGAAGGCCGACCTGCTCGGCCACTACTGGACCATCGGAGGCCTGCGGGCCGCGGAGGCGCACTTGCTGCGCCAGTTGCAGTGCGAGCAGCAACTGGTGGCCATCTCGGCGGCGCGCTTGCAGGAAGGAGCGGTGGTGGCCACCGAGCTGGAAGCCGCCGTCAGCCGCGAGGCGGTGCTGCGCGCGCGGCTGGCTACGGTGCGCAGGCAGCTGGCCGTGCGCGGCCAGGACCTGCGGGCACTCCTTGGGAGTAGCCAGCCTGTGGAGGTGCGCGTTGCGGCGCTCCCCGCGGCTGAGCTACCCGCCCTGACTCGGATCGGCTCGCCTGCCGAGACGCTCGAACGGCGGCCAGATGTCTTCAGAGCCAGAACAGGGGTGGATGCGGCACTCCTGCGTGTCGGTGCGGCCGATGCAGGAAGGTACCCGCGGCTCGTGTTCTCCGCTGGTTTGCAACGCGGCACAGGCGGCACGGCCGACTGGATCACGCGGCCGCTGGCCACGCTGGTGTCCACGCTCAGCCTTCCCCTGTTCGAGTGGAGCCGCATCGAGCTGCGCCGGCAGGCAGCCCGCACTGATCTTGAAGCGGCCACCGCGAACCTTCGCGACACGCTGGTGACGGCAGCCGCCGAGATCGAATCACTCGCGGCCCAGCGCCGCGAGCTCTCCGGCCATTTGGCCACGCAGCGCCAGCTGGTGCACGACGCGGAGCGGGCAGAGGCTGTCGCACGATCGCAGTGGCAGGAAGGTGCGCTGAGCCGGCGCGATTGGCTGCTAGCGCTGTCGACACTCGAGTCGGCTCGTGCCGACGACCAGCTCGTCCAGCTGTCGGCCTGGCAGGCCCATATCCAGCTGCTGCGCGCGATCTCCACGCTCTGACTACAAGCCCATGACTGTCTACACCCTCGGCGACCTCCACGGTGTGTTGGGCATCGCCCCCAGCCCGCAGGCGCGCTTGCGGCAGTTGGTGGGTCTTCTCCTGCCTCAGATGATCGAGCAAGGTCCGCCCTTGCGGCGCAGTGCCGGATGGCATGTCGCCGAGATCCGCACGGCGGTCGAGCACGGGCGGGCGGATGTCTTCTTCGACGACTATGGCAGGCCGGCCGGGTCGCTGCTGTGGAAATGGCTGGACGATGCCGGTGAGGCGGCAGTGCTGGCAGGTGCCGAAGTGACCGAAACGCAGGCGGCGGCGCAGGGATCGGCCTGGGTAGCACACTTCCACGCCCGCCATGTCGGTCTGCGCCACGTCTTGCGCTGCGTGCAGCCCGCTATCGCCGCCCGGGCCGAAGAGATCGCCTATGCCCGCGTGCGGAACCGCCGGCGCACGGCCAAGCAAGTGCGGGTGCCTCAACTACGCGCCGCCCGGCGAGCCTGCTCGCAGCCATCGTTCCTCGGCCGTGATGCAGGGCGACAACTGCGCGCCGAGGCCATTGCACTGCTCTCGGAAGCGCAGCGACTCGGCGACTGGCTGTTGTTGGCAACCGGCAACCAGGTCTTTGCGCGATGGGCACCGTCCGACCTGCTAGCAGCGCTTTTGATGCCGCTGCGGTTGGGCAACTTTGTTGAAGTGCCGGGCCCGGACGACACCTTGCATGCCTTCCTGGCCTATGGGCTGCTCACGCCCGACGGGCTGGAACGCCTTGCCCGCCAGGGGCCCATGGCACTGAGTCCGGCCTGCTTCTCCGAAGGCGACGTCATGGCGGCCTTGTGCGCGGGCGCGGCCGAGGATGCAAGTGTCGAAGCGGAGCTGGCGCTCCGCGTGGCACGGCGCCACGCAGGACAGCGGCGAATGCTGCGTGGCGCCGGCATCGCGGCTCTGGACCGCCTCGACCGAGACTCTGCCGCCCACCAAGCATGATCCTGCTCGATCCCAACCGACATCCCGCCTTGGCTTCGTCCGCCCTCGGCGTCTCGACGGGCCACGTGCCGGTGCCCCTGAAGCGCCTGCGCCGGGCCGAACTACTCTGGCTGAACACCGACGAGGCGCGCCTCGACCCGGCGTGGGTCGAACTGGGCGGGGACGCATCCGCCTATGCCGCCCACCTGCTCGATGCCTGCGCTTACGAGATCGCCAGGGACGGTGGCGCACCCGACCGGCGCGGCGTCGCCGACCGGTATGGCGGCGGCAACATCGGCACCAACGGCGGCAGCGGCCGCGCGGTGCTGGTCGGGCCGTACTACGTCAAAGGCGTCGGGCGCACGCCTTTGGTGGGCCTCGGCGTGGACGAGGGTCATGCCTCGGGCGGCGCCTACCTGGAGGAATGCGTTCGTGAATCACTGCTCGGTGAGATCCTGCATCGCGAGCTGCCCCATGGCACAGTGCGCACGCTTGCGATCTTGACGACCGGCGCCGTGCAGGTCTGGAACACGGAGCACGGGCCGAAACCCGAGCGCCGCTGCCTGCTGGTGCGCCGTGCCTTCCTGCGACCGGCGCACCTGGAGCGCGCGCCGATGTACCGCGGTGCAGAGGCGCTGCCAGGCATGGCCGACGCTCACCGCGTGCGTGAGACGATTCGTGCGCTCGCCGAGGCAAGCGGCGGGGGAGTTGAGGCGCTGCAGGCACAGCTGACCGAATCGTTCCGGCGCTGGTCGAGGCAATTGGCAAGCAGCTACCTCCTGTGCCTGCCCCATGGCGGCGTGAGTTCCTCCAACGCAGCACTGGACGGGCGCCTGGTCGACTTCGGTGCGACCGCCTCGGTGCCCTCGCTCGCCCGCTACTGGGTCGCCTCCGGCAACCACCCCAGCGGCGAGGAGTTCCGAGACATCATCGACACGGTCAATGGCGTGGCCTGCGCATTCCGCTTCACCGCGGGGCAGGGTGAACCGGCAAGGGCGTGGCGTTCACACGCGTGCGAGCAGGTCATGCATGCCTATGTCGACGGCCTGCGGGCCACCTTGCTCCAGCTTGTCGGGCTGTCATGCGGCGAGGCACGCGCTCTGCTGGACGGTGCCTCCGGCCGTGCTGCCGCGCAGGAGATCGATCGCTGGCTGCAGCCCCTGCGACGGCAGGCCCTCCCCATCTTCGAAGGAGCGCCGTGGCACAGCCAGGCAATGCCCGAAGAGCGCTCGCTGCAGGAGCTGGAAGACACGATGACCAGGGTGGCGCGGCATCATGGGGCGCCGCTGCCGGCGTCCGACGCCGAAACCGCTGCCCGGCGCCGAGCCGTGCGGGCCCGTTGGACGGCTCCTCGCATGCGGCTCGATCGAGAGCGGCTCAAGGACGAGTGCTATGCGCGTCTTGAAGGCCGCCACACCAACCTGCCTGATCTGCGCAAGGCGACCGCGGCGCTCATCGAAGAGATCGTTGCGGACGAAGTGCGCGTTCCCCTGACAACCGTCTGTTCGCAATGCCCATGAGCACTGCTCCGATCCGGCCCGTGCCGGCCCCGGCCCACGGCACTCCCGCACTCCCGGGTCTCGGTGCCGCCGTCCTTCTCTCCCTTGCCCTCGCCACGAACGCCCTTGGCGCGGAGGCGGTGAACGGCGCAGTCATTCCGGCGCCGCGGGCCGCACCGGGGTCGCAGGCCCGGCTCGTCCGAGTGCTTGAAGGCGTGGCCGAGTACAGTCTGGAGAACGGGCTGCAAGTGCTGCTGGTCCCCGACGCGACACGGCTGATCACCACGGTACACCTCACGCTGCATACCGGTGCGGCGAGCGACAGCCCGGGCGAGAGCGGTGCAATGCACCTGCTGGAGCACCTGATGTTTCGCACGCGCCCAGGGCGGCAGCCGTCGCGCGGCGAGATCGCGCAACGAGGCATCCGCGCGAACGCGACAACCACGTACGACCGGACCACCTTCTTCGCCAGCTTCGCAGCCGACACCGCCACTCAGCGCTGGTACCTGAATTGGCTGGCCGATGCCTTCGAAGACGGCACTATCGAGCCTGGTCAGCTGGCGGCCGAGTGGGCCGCCATCAGGAACGAGACGCAGGTCAGCCAAAGCGCCGCGTTGACGGTCGCATCCAACGCTGCGAACGCCGCGCTGTATGGCCCCCAGGGCTACGGCCGTCCGCCGATCGGTCGCGCTGCAGAGATCGAGCGGCTCGACGCGCATCGCCTCACCGCGATCCGTGCTCAGTACTACCGGCCGGACAACGCAACACTGATCGTCGCAGGCGCAATCGACCCGACTCGGACCCTCCGTGAGATCGAACAGGCCTTCGGCAAGCGCACCTCGCCGCCGCGCACCCCAGTCCCAAAACCAGTCCCAGCCGGTACCAGCACGCCTAGCGCTACAAGCGAAAGCACGCTGTCGGTTGCGATAGAGCGTGCGGGAGTCGGTCCGTTGCTCGTGGCAGCGGCGCCGGGGCCATCGGCCCGGCATGCCGATGCCCCTGCCGCCAAGCTGCTCGTCTTTGCCTTGACGCGTGAACCATCGGGGCCTCTACACCACCGGCTTGTAGGGAACGGCGTCGCCAGCAGAGTCCTGGGCCAGGCTCGCGTGTTGTCAAACGAGGGAGCCTTGCTCTTCGCTCTGCAGCCAGCGCCTGGCGCAACTCTGGCCGCAGCGCAACAAGCGCTCCAGTCCGCCCTCTCTGAACTCGAAATGATGCCCGCCGAACAGGTCGAGCGCGCCCGCCACGGCTGGATGGCCGAGTGGCGCCGCCGCTACAACGACCCAGAGCGGCTCGCCGAGGATCTGTCGGAGGCGGTTGGCCGGGGCGACTGGCGGCTCCACTTTGCCGACTACCAAAGGATGCGGTCGCTGGACGCGGCGGAATTGCACCGGGTGGCGTCGCGCTGGCTGACGGCCCGTCCTCCTCTGTTCGTGACGCTGCAGCCCACAGCGCTGTCCTCCGCCGCGCCATCGCCCGCTGCCTTTTCGCTGGAACCTCTGCTGGCTGGCCTGCAAGGCACTAATGAGGCGCCGAAGGTAGCTTCCGACGCGCTTGCCAATGGACTGGACTTCCAGGCGCTCGAACTCGTCCGCGGGCGCGTGACCTTGTCCGTCGCCAGGCACAGGCTGCGCGGTCAAGCGATCCATGCCCGGTTGGCCATCCCGGTACTGGGGGCGGCCTCATCGCAGGTGCAGACGCGGTCCGCCGGGCTGATGGCGGCGATGCTCGGCGCCTTCGACACGGCCCCCGGCGGCCCAGAAGCCTTCCAGTTCGGGCTCGACAAGATCGAAACCAGTCTGTCGGTCGGCTTCTTTCGCCAGGAGTTGTTCATCGACCTGCAGACCACCCGTGCACATTTTGACGAGGCTATGGAGCGTGTCCGTCAGTTGCTCGGTAGTGGTCCGTTGGATGAGGCGGCGCTGGCACGCCAGAAGCGCCAATGGAGTGGGCGGGTCGAGCGCGCCATGCAGGACCCCTCGGTGCGCCTCGACGAGCTGCTGTCGCGCCACGGCAATACACACCTCAACACTGACGTCCGCTACGTTCCGACTCTGGAGGAGGAGCTGGCATCGCTGCGGGACGTGCGCCTCCCCGACGTCGAGCGGGTGCGCGACGCTTTGCGTCCACTGCGGGGGCTACGCCTCGCTGTGGTTGGTGACATGGATACCGCTTCTGTGGCCAAAAGCCTGGAGCGACACCTTTTGCCCCTGCTGGCGGTCAGACGAAGTGACGTGGCACCGACGTTGGTTGATGACGAGCGCAAGCCACCGCCACCCGCGGCACTGGTCTCGCCGATGCAAGGCACGGATGTGGCCGTTCTAGGCTGGGCCGCCTTTCTGCCGCTGCGTGAGAGCTCCCGTGACGCGTTGGCGCTGTCGTTGGGAAACAGGATCTTTGGGCAGCCGGGTAGCGGGCGCCTCTGGCGCCGGCTGCGCGAGCGGGACGCGCTGAGCTACGGGGCATGGTCCCAACTCGACTGGAACCCGTTCAGCGCCAGTTCGTGGTGGCGCGCCTCGGTGACGTTTGCCGCCCAAGACATAGCGCGGGTCCAGCGCGCACTTGAAGAGGAACTGGAAGCGGTGGAGCGCAACGGTTTCACGCCGGAGGAACTGGCGCTAGCCAAGATCGGCTTCGTTAACGAACGACGGCTCCTGGCCTTCCAGCCAAGCTGGCTGTTGCGCCGGCAACTGGACTCGGGCCGAAGCGACACGCCCGTCAAGAGTGAGCGGCACATAGAACAGGACATCGCGGACATGCATCTTGATGACGTCAACCGAGCGTGGAGGCACTACATCCGCGCCCAGGCGCTCGTCCGAGGCGTGGTGGGCAATTTGCCCCGGGAACCTTAAGACGACAGCACTGAGAGATGGCGAAGTGCCCGGGGAACATCTCGTTGCGGAGTTTGCACTCGCGCGGCCGCGTTTCGCGGGAAGGGCTCGACGTGGCAGGGGTCGTGGAACTGCCCGCTGTTGCCGACGAACAGGAAGTACAGGCCGAGGCGGTGTAGTCCGAGTTGGCTTCGCCGGTGGAGCGGCGCACGCAGCGCGCATGTGTTGTGGACGAACGCTGCGCCTCACGAGGGCCATAGAGCCGGCACTTGGCCGCCCAACTCAGCCTGCTTCGCCCACCGCATCCTTCACGCACTTCTTGACCGACGAGTTCTTGGCCGCGCCGTGGAGCTTCTTTTCCGCGGCGGTCGCCTCGCACTTGACGGTAGGGGGCGCGAATGCGGCGATTCCCCGTGTGCCGGTCGATGGGGAGCCTGCGCCCCTCCCGAGAGCCTTCTAATCCCGTCGCAGGCCCCAGGCTTACCTCCTCGGTGGCCTACTGCCCCTCGCATAATGTCGCTTATGGTTGCTGACAATCGGGGATAGACAGTGACTCAAGCTCAAGCCAAAGGGAGCTGGGAACTTCCTATCGGTGCAAACAGAGAGCCTGCGACAAGCAACAGACTGTTCTCAGCAGAGGGCGCCATACATCTCTACTCTAGTCTGCCCGCTGTTTTGACACCCGCAGATCTTTACCTCGCCAAGCGCAATCCGCAATTCAAAAGGCAGATTGAAGGTTGCAACATCTATCTTGTGACCACCCGAACGCGAATCCTTGTCGACCCGACCGGGGTCTCCTTTGAAGGGCCCGTGCTACGAGGAAGGTTCATCGTCGCGCGGCGATCAGGATGGGCACACGTTGACTTTACGTGGTCAGTCCCAGACTGCTTTCGCGACCAAGTGCCGTTCGACAATTTCGGTGTTGCGGAAAGCGGGACACACATCGTATTGGTAAAGGGGGAAGTTCAGATCCCCATCGCGGCGCATCGCTTGGTTGCGGAGGCCGCCTCTTCGCTAACGCATGAAGAGCGGGACTTGCACGTTCTCTATGTTGGCCAAGGAATTGGTCGCTCAAAGAAGCGCTCCGCGCTGGAGCGCTTGCTAGATCATTCCACGCTACAAAGGATACTGGCTGACGTCAATGCACTTCATCCGAGCAATGAGGTCCTACTTCTACTCTACCGGTTTGAACATCAGAAGGCGTTCTTAAGTACTGGGGGCGACTTGCGATTAGACCCTCGCTCGACGGCCGATGAAGAGCTTGCCCACATGCATCGGATGACAAGCACGAAGATGTCTCGCCGCTCCCAGGTTGCCCTTTCTGAGGCAGCTCTAATTAGGTATTTCCAACCCTATTACAACGTCAAGCTGAAAGAAAGCCGCTTCGCGACCGGAAATCGAATCGCCGTTCTACGGGAAGTGCTGAAGAACGATATGACAGGGGTCATCGTCGAAATCTGCTCGTCCAGCGCCGGTTCACGCCTGCGTAGCGAGAGCGCTGTCCCGCGAGAGCTGTCTTCGCTTTTCGACACGGAGGCCCTAACAGGAAGCCGACTGGACTCAGATGATATGAGACGTGCATGGCGGGAGCAGCTCCACCAAATGGCGCACACGCATTACGCCCAGTTTGCTTTAACTACGCCGCAAGAGCGAGATACCTTCATGCATGGGACGATCTGGAACGGCGGGAATGACCGGGTCGATCTTTTTGGATCATGAGTTCCTTCTGTCGGCTCTAAACGAGCGCCTTAGCGAACGCAGGCGCCACATGGTCTCCGTCCAAGCAAGACAGAGGGGGCCGCGCTTAATTCTCGGTCCGCGCTCCTCGTGTCAGCTACGGCCCCGCACCCGCCTCGCCAGCCGCTCCCTCTCCCGACGTTCCCGTGGAAAACCACCTTGTCTCTGACGTCATCGAGTGGCGCTGATTCCGTGCGCATGTGTTCCTCATAGGCACCCCTCAAAGCCTATTGACGCAAGACAGTGAGGTGACGCAGGTCTGCAGAAAGTTCAACGGTGAATGGCGGAGATCCCCGAAACGTCAATATTGGTTGGTGCATGGATTCATGTTCGGCAGGTGGTTCTCAGCCAAGTCATTGTTTTCCGGCTCGTATGAGTTCAGGGATCAACGGCGAGCGACAGCTCGCGAGCGCGCGTTGGGCCTCGGCGCGGCGTCGGCGCGCCTCAGGACAAGGACAGCGTGGCAGCCAGATGGGCATACACCGCCGACACGCGGCGCAGGTGCCGCATCTCCGGGTGGGTCAGCAGCCACAGGTCGGTCTCGCAGTCCTCGATCGGCTCGCTCAGGCGCACCAGGTCCTTGCGTGCCTCGGCCAGGAACAGCGGCACGATGCCCACGCCCATGCCGAGCGCGGTGAGTTCGAGCACCGACAGGATGCTGTTGACGCGGTAGCGCGGCTGCACCTTGGGCAACTGCCGCTTGCGCCACAGCACCGAAGGATGATCCGGCAGCGCATCGTCGGGCGCGATCCAGTCGCACCGGCCCTGCATCACGTCGTCGAGGTTGCGGATGCCCGACTTGCGCCCGGCATAGAGCGCCACCTTGACCGCGCCGACGGGCTTGCCCACCAGATGCGGCGGCGGGCGCTTGGTGGCACGCACCGCGATGTCGGCGTCGCGCCGGGTGATGCTGGCGAGCTCATTGCCGGTGTGCAGCTCATAGGCCAGCAGCGGGTGCTGGCGGCTCAGGGCTTGCAGCGCCGGCGCCACCAGGCCGGGCAGCACGGTGTCGGTGGTGGTGATGCGCACGGTGCCGGCCACATGCTCGTGGCCCGACGCCAGCACGGCGCGTGCGCCTTCGAGTGCCGACTCCAGCCGTTCGGCCTGCTCGGCGAGCGAGCGCGCGAGTTCGGTGGCCACGTAGCCGCCGCGGCCGCGATCGAACAGCCGCCGGCCTGTGCCCCGCTCGATGCGTTGCAGGCTGCGGAAGACGGTGGACGCGTCCACCCCCAGCCGCTCACCTGCGGCCGCCAGTGTGCCGAAGCGCGTGAGCGCCAGCAGCATCTGCAGGTCTGCGGGGCTGGGCTGGTATTGCACGGACGCAATGAGCTCTTTCTTCCGCGCGTATTTTCCTTGCATGGGCGCAATTCTAGAGTCGGCACCTCGCATCACTTTCCGGAGATCTCGATGGCCTCGTCACCCACCCGCCCGGCCGAGCTGGGCACCACGCTGCTGCGCATCAGCCTGGGTCTCATGTGGACCGCGCATGCGCTGCTGAAGCTGTTCGTCTTCTCGCTGGCCGGCACCGCGCAGTATTTCGCGAGCATCGGCTTTGCCGGCTGGCTGGCCTACCCGGTGTTCACCGCCGAGCTGCTGGGCGGCGTGGCGCTGCTGCTGGGCGTCTATGCGCGCCAGGTGGCGCTGGCGCTGGTGCCCATCATGCTGGCCGCCGCCTGGGTGCACCTGCCCAACGGCTGGCTGCACACCAGCCCCGGCGGCGGCTGGGAGTACCCGGTGTTCCTGACCGTGGCCTCGGTCGCGCTGTGGCTGATCGGCGACGGCCACGGCGCGCTGCGGCGCAGCAGCTTCGGCGTGCCGGGCGGGGAGCAGCGGGCATGACGGCACAACCGCTGGTGCTGGTGTCGCACCGCCTGTGCCCCTATGTGCAGCGCGCGGCGATCGTGTTGCACGAGAAGGGCGCTCCCTTCGAGCGACGCGACGTGGACCTCGCCCACAAGCCGCCGTGGTTCACGCAGGTCTCTCCGCTGGGCAGGACGCCGGTGCTGCTGGTCGGCGACACGGCGATCTTCGAGTCAGCGGTGATCTGCGAGTACCTCGAAGACACCCTGGCGCCGCGGCTGCATCCGCAGGATGCGCTGCAACGCGCGCAGCACCGGGCGTGGATGGAGTTCGGCTCCAGCGTGCTCAACACCATCGGGGCCTTCTACACCGCGCCCGACGAACCGGCGCTTGCGCAGCGGCAGGCGCAGCTGCGCGCCCGGTTCGAACAACTGGAGGGCGTGGTCCAGGGCCCGTTCTTCGCCGGCGAGCGCTTCGGCATGGTCGATGCCGTGTTCGGCCCGGTGTTCCGCTACTTCGACACCTTCGACCGCATCGCCGACTTCGGCTTGTTCGAGGGGCTGCACGCGGTGGCGGCCTGGCGGCAGGCACTGGCCGCGCGCCCGTCGGTGGCCGCCGCCGCGCATGCGGACTACCCGGCGCTGCTGCGGCAGTTCCTGCTCGAGCGCGGGTCGGCGCTGAGCAGGCGCATGCAGCGCGCATGACGGGGTGCGCTTCGGCCGGTCAGCCCGCCATGCCGCCGCGCGCCAGCTGCGCCGCGTACAAGCCGCGCACGGTGTCGATGGTGTCGGCCTCGTCCGGTCGCTTGTCGGGCCGGTAGCCCTTCACGCGGGCGAAGCGCAGCGCGAGGCCACCGGGGTATTGCGGGCTGGCCTGCAGGTCGTTGAAGGCGATCTCGACCACCAGCTCGGGGCGCACATGCACGATGTGCCCCTCGCGACCGCGCTCGCGCGCGAGCAGCTCGCGGGTCTGCCATTCGAGCAGCGCGTCGGTCATGCCCTTGAAGGTCTTGCCCAGCATCACCCAGCCGCCTGCGGGATCGCGTGCGCCCAGGTGCAGGTTGGACAGCCGGCCGCTGCGGCGGCCATGGCCCCATTCGGCGGCCAGCACCACCAGGTCCAGCGTGTGCGCGCGCTTGATCTTGAGCCAGCCCGCGCCGCGGCTGCCGGCCTCATAGGGTGCATCGAGCGCCTTGGCCATCACGCCTTCGTGCCCGCGTGCCAGCGCGTCGGCATAGAACGCTTCGGCCGCCGCCACTTCGGCGGTGACCAGCCGCGGGATCTCCAGCGCCGGCGGCACGGCCTGCGCCAGCACGTCGAAGCGCTCGCTGGCCGGGCGGTCGAGCAGCGGCTGGCCGTCGTGCTGCAGGCAGTCGAAGAAGTACACCGCCAGCGGCAGCTCGGCGCGCATGCGCTCCACGTCGAGCTTGCGGCCGAAGCGGCGCATGGTCACCTGGAAGGGCAGCGGCGCGCCGCCTTCGGCCAGCGCGATCGCCTCGCCGTCGAGGACGAGCTCGCGCGCCGGCAGCGCCTGCAGCGCCTCCACGATCTCCGGCACCGAGGCGGTCACGTCGTGGAGGTTGCGCGTGTAGACGGCCACCGCGTCGCCGGTCTTGTGCACCTGCACGCGCGCGCCGTCGACCTTCCATTCCAGCGCCGCGGTGCCCAGCTGGGCGAGCGCGGAGGCGATGTCGTCGGCCGGCTGGGCGAGCATCGGCTGCACCGGCCGCTGCAGCGCGAGCCCGAAGCGGGCGAGGCCATCCGCACCCTCGGTCATCGCCACGCGCGCCACCGTGCCCAGGCGGCCGGCGAACATGGCCGCGCGCCGCACCGCGCCCACCGGCAGCCCGGCCGCCGCAGCCACGGCCTCGACCATCACGCCCTCCAGTGCCCCCTGGCGCAGCTCGCCGACGAGCAGGCGCAGCAGGAAGTGCTGCTCCGCGGCAGTGGCCCGGCCGAACAGCCTGTGCAGCGCTTCTGCGCGCGCCGCGCCCGAGCCCTTGCCGCGCAGGTCCGCGATGTGGTCGAGCGCGGCATCCACCTCGCGCAGGCCGAGGCTGGGCTGCGTCGCCGGGGCGCCGCGTTGCGCCGCCAGCGTGGCATATCCCAGGCCGATGCGGCCCTGGCGCGTCTCGCCGGAGAGGAAGGCGACGGCGATCTCCACCTCGTCGCCGTCTGCGCCGCGCAGGCAGGCGGCGATGGCCTCGCGCTTGGCCAGCCGGCTGCGGGTGTCGGCGACGCGGTGCGAGGCTTCGACAACAGTGGCAAGCAGGGTCGCCATGGGCCGCATTGTGCGCGGCCGTGCGGCCCGGGCGCCGTGCAGGACCGGGCTTACCGCGCCTCGACCGCCCCGGCGTCGATCGCCCCGCCTTGCGGGCGCGCGGTGCCCAGCAGGTCGGCCGCGGGCGCCCGCACGCCGGACAGCTCGGCCACGCCCACGTTGCGCGCGGGGGAGGCGGCGGTCAGCGTGTAGTCGGCGCCGGCGGCGTTGGTGAACAGCGCGCCGGTGGTGCTGGACTTGCTGGCCGCGTCCTGTCCGGTGAGGCTGCGCCAGGTGGCCAGCGCGATGGTGCTGGCTTCGTTGTCCACCGACAGCGATGCGGTGAACACGTTGTCGTTCGACACCAGGCCGCTGGTGGTGCCCACGCTCAGGCTGCCCGACGAGCCGGCCAGGATGTTGTTGAAGATCACGTGGCCGCCGGCGTCTTCGCTGAGCTTGATGGCCCAGCCGCCGGTGGCGACGAAGGTGTTGTTCACGATGCGCAGCCGCGCCGCGCCGGCCGCCGCGTCGATCTTGTAGTCGCGCAGCGCATGGCGGGCGTTGCCGTACACCAGGTTGTTCTGGAAGGTGGAGTCCTGCACGCCGTCCATGTTGATGCCGTTCTGGCCGTTGCCGTAGATGATGTTGTTCTCCACCACCACG